>NZ_VYIJ01000009.1 GCF_008709555.1 Thermoplasma sp. | reverse complement strand
GGCGATGGAAAACCTACAAGTATGGATACTACGGGTACAAGGCCCCAGAAAACGGAAATAGCCTGATATGAACGGGAGGTTCTCAGCACTTGCCAGTATGGGTAAAATTCCTCTTCTGGCTGCCACTGAAAGCATCCTCTCTGAGACGTCAACACCGACTTTTATGCCGAGCTTTGATGCAAAGCGGCCGGTACCGACGCCTATTTCCACTCCAATTCCATGCGGCATCAGCCTTCCTATGAATCCGACCTGGTCCCTGTATTCATCTGGATGCGCTTCGTACCATGCATCGTATCTTGCTGCATTTTCATCGAAATATGATCTCTCATCCATGATTCAGGATCTATTGAGGGAAAAATACCCTTCCTCAAGGAAAATGAAGATCTGAAATTCAGCTGAGGATCAGCTCACGTGTTCTGATTCGTCCTATTTTCAAGGGCCAGCTTCAGTTTTTCTATGGATGATGGGTTTTCAAGCCCTGTTCGGTCTCCAACCACATCACCATTCATATACACCTCTCTGAGAAAACGCCTCAGGATCTTTCCACTTGGCGTTTTTGGCATTTCATCGACAACGATTACGTCGGCCGGTCTGGCAAACTTTCCAAGTCCGTCTTCTATCTTCTTCACAATGGCGGCTTCCAGGCCATCTGAGTTTACGCTGTTCTTTGGAGTGACGAAAACCACTGGAACAAGTCCCTTGATCTCATCCGATACACCCACGACAGCGCATTCTGCCACAGAATCCACCTCAGCGATCAGGCTTTCCATTTCCATTGTGCTCAGCCGGTGCCCGGCAACATTGATAACATCATCGTTTCTTCCGAGCACCCAGAAATGCCCATCATCATCCTTGAGAGCGACATCATATGTGTAGTAAACGCCGGGTATTCTGCCATAGTATTCATTCAGGAATCTTTCATGCTCCTCCCACAGGTCCCTGATCATCATGGGTATCGGCCTTCTTATTACCAGGTTGCCTGGTGTATTGATAACGGAATTTCCATGATCATCAACAACATCCACATGCGCACCCAGGAATTCTATACCACTTGAACCAGCCTTCATTCCAGTGGCAAAGGCGGAACCGGCCAGCGGCGTACCGGCTGTCTCTGTCTGCCCCCATGTGTTGTTTATGAAAGCTGATGCAAAATGTTTCCTTATCCAATACCAGGCTTCAGGATTCAGAGGTTCACCGACTAATCCTATCACCTTCACCGAGGACAGATCGTACTTACCTTCAGGATAACCGTATCTCATCAGCATCCTTATGAGTGTGGGTGCTGTGAATATCTTTGTCACTCCGTACCTCTCTATTATCCTGTAGAAGTTTTCTATGGAAGGATGATCCATTGCACCTTCATAGAAAAGTGTTGTCGTACCGTTTGACAGGGCTCCGATTATACCCCATATATGCATTGTGAGCCATCCTATGTCAGCCGTGCACCACAGTATGTCGGATTTTCTAAGATCCAGATGGTATCTTGCATACACGTAGTTGTTCACAAGGAAGCCCGCACCGGAGAGAACCACACCCTTTGGCCTTCCTGTTGTTCCTGATGTATAGAAGACGATCCCTGGATCGTTGGCTTCCGGGTATTCCATTTTGATTTTATCCGGCATTGAGTATACTATCTTATCAAACTCAACATCCCTTTGATTAAGATCTACATCATTACCGGCGTTCCTTACAACTATCACCTTCTCAACGGACTGAAATTTTATCTCGTCAACTCTTTTTTCAGCTCCACGAGCCTGCCTCTTCTGTATGTTCCATCTGCCGTTATTATTATCTTTGGCTTGAAGTGCGAAATCCTGTTTTCCAGGGCCTGAGTGGAAAAACCAGAGAATATGGTATTGAAAACTGCTCCTAACCGGTAACACGCAAGAACGCTGAACAGGGTTTCGGGGATATTTGGTAGAAATATAGAAACTCTGTCGCCCTTCTTCACTCCAATTGAACGAAGGCCGTTGGCCAACCTGTTAACTATGGAATTAAGCATACCATATGTATAGGCGGATCTTCTTCCAGTCTCGCTTTCAAATATAAGGGCCAGCCTGTTATAGCTATCATCCAGATGCCGGTCTATGAGATTCTCAGCGACATTTATGTATCCACCAGTGAAGAATCTGAAGTTAGGGAGCGATCCCTCCATGGTTGTATCCCATCTCTTCTTCCATACAAGATCAGATGCAACGGACTCCCAGAAGCGCTCTGGATCTTTTTTAGAAAACTCAAGCAATCTATAGAATGAAAGGCTCTTCTCCTCTTCAACCATCTTTATTTCTTTGCTCTTTGTTATAAAATCAGGGATATCATATGTCATAGCGATAGATAGCATGTATCTCATGTTATTTAAATGTTTATAATAACATATATTCATTGTTTATTAAAATATATAATATATGGCTGAACGATATGTAAATGCCATAAAATATTCTATGTTTGGTACGACATTGCAATTCATCGTACCTGGCATAAAATTCGTGGCTCTACGGGAGATAATGAAAACGATAGAAAAATTTAGATGTTTTATTACATTTTTTCATGGTCCATGAAGATGTGCTGAATAAGAATATCTCCTTTAAAGATGTTCTTGGAGCAGTAGTTGAGGTTTTTGCATTTTTTAGGGATGTTTGCAATCCTAACTTCAGCTACTGGAATCCAGAATATAGGCAGCAACGCCTTGAGTGTGAGCGTTTTGCCAAGCATGATAAGGGGGCTAGGTGGTGGAGGAGGTCCCTCCATATCGTCTGCTTCCATGGAATTTAACATAGTTAACAAGACACCTTGGTATGGCTTTTGGTACATAGTGGACTCTGATGAAATATCTTACTTTAATGTAACGAATTATTATTGGGACGCTACAATAGCTAGTCCTCCTTCAGTATCGCTAACGGCCTACGTGTTACGGTTTCCTGGCGGAACAGTTTTGAACAAGAATGGCCCGTATTCATTCGTTAATGGAACAAACAGTGATGGCATCCAGTATGAGATTTTCTCTTCTGATGTTGAAATGGTGAATTATGCGATAATAACCGGTGAAAACGGGCCAGTAAATAATATGTACACGAATATACTTGTTGATTACATGGTAATGGGTAACGGAAATATCTACATCAAGTACTGGGTATCATATAACAATGTTATAAATTCAGAAGTTGCCGCTTGGATGGCAATTACCAATCTAGCGAAAGAGTTCGCACAATCCGGTGGGGGATAACTGGAGGAGAATAATGCCAATAGATAAGGCCAATGTAGGTCATCGGCAGATAGCAGATGAAGAGAATCGATAAGAGATACAAAATTTTATATCTGCTCAAATTTTTTTAATGAAAGGTACCCCGGCTGGAATATCAACAATGTGAGGGGCTGAAAATGAAATTAAAAAGGTTCCTGATATTGCTCACGTCCGTGCTTGCAATTGTCTCTATAATACTCCTGCTCTCTCCTCTTCTCGAGGCATACAGCCTGAACAGTTCACTCGTTGACGGGGCGGTATGTCCAGGAGCCACTTACAGCTACGAGATGAACGCATTAGGCCCGATAAATTTTTACCGTAATAATTCAGTCAGCAATCTCCTGGGCAATCTCGGTTTCACCACGAGCTACATAAATATCACCATGGAAAATGGCTATGCAGTATTCTCTGTGAAGCTGTATGGCGAGTCCTCGGAAGAAAATGTAACCCTTGCAGATTCGTTTATTCTGAAGGCCGGTGATCACTCCAGACTCTTCGAGTCCTTCTTTCCATCAGGACTCGGGATGGAGGGAGAATTTGTCAACGTGTTCAACAACACTGGCCAGTATTACGGCACTGTGAGCTCATTCTCAGCTGTAAACGTTGGCACAGCTACTCTCTACTCCACCTCACAGATGGTGAAACTTATCAACGTTCCGGGACAGCCGTCCGGTTACTACGAAAATCTGTCACGCAACTTCGATGCGAACACGGTCTATTACATTGAATCTCCGTCGCATTCCTTCCTTAGTTACATCGTGTTCACAGGCAATTCCACCGTCTTCTCTGCTTTGCTCGGTTCATCGGCTGTCTCCAACGTTACTCTGATTTATATCTCACTGGAAAAGACAGATGTTGCCGTCGAAACCTTGAATATATCGCATTATGTGATGAACTACATTGCTGTGGTGGTGATCCTGTGGATTCTGAGTGTGGTTTACATGGTATCTCTGTACAGAAGAGTCTCATTGAAACAGAGGAGATAGAATGGTGTCAGGCTCCGTTGAGGCGATCGTTTGCAGAAATCTCACAAAAGCATTCAAAAAGCGTAGGGTTCTGGACAAGGTCAATTTCGCCCTCAGCGATGGTGTCAATGTCCTTGTTGGTGAGAATGGTGCAGGGAAGAGCACCCTTTTCTACCTCATCAGCGGCATAATGAAGCCGGACAGCGGCATAGCCATGCTCAATGGTATAGACTCCTGGAAAAACCATGGGCAGGCAATGAGAGAGGTTTCCTTCATGCCTGAAAAACCTTCCGTGCTGGGGGGAACATCCGTGAGAGAACATATCTACTGGTTCTCGTCCTTGAACGGTACCGGCATGGAACGCATAATAGATTACTTGCATTTCTTTCAGGTCGATTATATATTGCCAGCCACTTTTCAGTCACTGAGCTTGGGTGAAATGCAGCTTGTGATGATCGCATGCTATCTCAGCACAGAATCGTCAATTTTCATTTTTGATGAGCCAAATTCCAATGTGGATGTTCATAAGCGTTCACTGGTATCTGAAGCGATTAGGCAAAAGGCTGATAAATCCAACAGCCTGTTCCTGATTTCTACACATGTGCTAGACGAAATGCTGACGATCTATGATAGGATGCTGGTGCTGGACAAACACACAGTAAGGTTTTCAGCGGAATCCGGAAAGGTATCATTTGTAAGCGTACTGCGCACCAATAACAACAATCAAATGCTTGCTTCTGTCAGGGAAATGGATAGCAGTGCAGTGCTGATCAATAACGCTGTTTTCACATCGCTGGAAATAAAGAGATGCGCAGAAATAGCATCCGAAAATGGGATTGTTATCATGTCTTATTTTCTTATACCAGCTGAAATGGCGAGAATCTATGAATAGATTTGCTCTTCTTAGATTGATCAGTGTGGAAATGGATCCATACTTTCTAGCTGAGCTTATCATTATCTTCTCTGTCTTTATAGCTAACTATTCGCTGATCTACGAGTATGGCATGCAGCCTGGAGATTCCTCTCTACAATTATATAATTTTACTGGTTCGATCTTGAATTCTATCTACTTTCCATATGTATTGATACTATCCTTGAATATTTTCATGATAACCCTTTTTCTGGAGAACGGAAAGATTCTCACGCTTGTGGCATTTGGTATGAGTGCAAGGAGGGTGCTAACCTGCATGTTCCTTTGGACAGTACTGTATTCAACAGTTATCACTTCTCTGATTTTCACTGCAAATGTTTATTTCTTTGAATTCACAGAATCGCCGGCGGTCTTTGCAGAGATGGTGTTCTATCTTGCTTCGTTCTCAGTCCTGTTCACTGGCGGGGGCTTTCTTATCGCCACTTCCATAAGAAGCCCAATCGTTTCTGCAGGATCACTAATAGCGTTCTTCATCTTTGTTTCACCAACCTTTTTTGGTAAAAGTGCCGATGCCAATCCTCTTTCATTCGCCCTCACTGGATTCTCACACATAGGCCTTTACGCACCGTTTTCGAGTGTGTTTGTGGACGGTGGCATGCTGGAATTTGTTATAGGTGCTGTCCTGTTTGCACTGGCGCTAATGGTCATTGGGAAAAGGAGCCTTAAACCCATGAGGAGGTGATAACGTGAGATGGAAGCAATTTCTGAGACTGACAGTTATCTCACTCGGATTCGTCGTGCTGTTTTCAAGTCTATGGTATTACTCTGGTTCACAAAGCTCTCCTATCAAGGTAGAAACCACAACTTATCTCGATTTCTATAACAGTACCTTCTCTAAAAACATACCGTTGTCGCTGCCCGTTACAGAACAGACCGTTTCATATGGTAATGGAGGTGCGATCTCCTATTATGACGGGATCAGGATCAATGGCACAATCACGAATGCATGGAATGAATATATCATCTATGTTAACTCATCATCCTCAAGCACCATGCTGGAAATAAAAAACCTCAGTTATGGCAGTTACGGGAACTTGAGGCTATCACTCAGGCCGGGTTTTTACAGCATAAAGGCGATGTTCAGAATTAACATACCTATAGAGAATGGCAGAAACGATTCCGGCATTCCGTATGAAATATGGCGAAATATTTCTGGCATTTTCATAACAAACCTTATCAAACCTGATTCAACAATATATATCTATCCATTTGCTGCTTCCATTTCTGCTGCAGCTATCTTCATGGGAATATCTCTTTCAGAGATTCGAAGATTCAACAGTAATTTCAAGCGTGGGTGAAAACTGTTGCATAACACACGCAGCAATCTTTCGAAACTCATTTTTATATTCTCTTTAAGTGTGCAAAGTAGAAATAGAGTGAGCTACTCATCAGCTAAGCTTCGGGGCTTCTTTTCAGCGAAGAGACCTCTGCCTTTACGGACATATGCCGTAGAATAGAAGCATCTCCACAGTTATCGATTGTGCATCAGCCCTACCTTGATCAGACCGATTTTAAGTATGTTCATGGCTGCTTTCAGATCCCTGTCCATGACAAAGCCACAGACACCAGAATGATATACTCAGTCCGAAAGCTCCAGTTCTCGTTTGAATGTTACTGCACCTTGAACATAACTTCCATGATGGTAGGCTGCGCAAGATATATCTTTTTCGGGAATGTTTCTTTTTCATATGCCAGTATGAGGCTTTTCCATTTTCACTGCCAGAGGAAATACGAGGACATAGGCCATCAAATCTCATCAAATGATGGGTTATCCATAATGCAGTTGAAGTATGCCGCAGGTTGTTCCAGAGACATCGATAAAGGTCCTCATATTATATGATATGACCATTATTTCAATGCCGATGAATATTCCAGAAAACTTAATATATAGAATTAATCTTATATATTTAAGTGCGAGAAATGGAGAAGGACAAACTCGTTTCCATCATACTCGTCTCTGTTCTTGTCGTCTCCGCTCTCTTCTCCTTCGGGTACTTCGCCATGCACCCGTCCCATGCTGCAGTTAAGGGGGATCTGGATCTTGGTCCCCGTGTCAACTACCATATCTACGATGATCCGATAACCGATATGACGAACATATCAAGGGAGTTATCCGTCATAAACAACACAACCATCAATGTGCAGATATTCGGTTCTTATCCCGATTCCAATGAAACGTATGTCCTCGCCAACACATCGCTCGACTTTTTCAACGGATCGATCTTTCTATCGCCACAGTTCTACAACGTATCGAATGCATGGTCATCGTTCATATCCTCACACCATCTCAACATGTATCCATCGCTGACGATTGAGGCGTATGAAAATATTTACGAAAACGGAAGCGTGTACATCTATTCATACTACAACAACATACCATTCGATCCTTATGCCATCAAGATCGTTTCCATGGCATCCAGCAATCTCACCTCAGCGATAAAGGATAGATCGGTTCAGGCATCAATTGCACTTAACGTTTTCAACGGCACAGGCATCAATGTTGGGAATTACTCGAATATAACGTTCACTCCGTACGTCGTCAACGTATCGTTGTCGTTCTCGAAGAAGCCGATACAGGTCATAAACGCATCCGTTTTCACCAACGTCGATGTGCAGTCAAGGGCGGATCCATACTGCGAGGAGTACCAGTTCGATTATTACACGTATTCGTACGATACGTACGACAAAGTAACAGCAACGCATAACCTGACCGGTCCGTTTCCGATAATGATCGTTCACATGTCCAAGAATGTTGCAGATGGAAAATCGATGATAATAATGAGCGGTGCCTATACGATAATAAATGGTATTGTGGGCCTAGAATCCGATCAGGCCTACAAGCCAAACTCTGGGGATGTAACAACCACAATGAGCTCGGATCCGTCCTACATACACAATGCAAACCTATCAGTATCAACCGAATCTGTGGGCTATGGAGTAATTCCATTAGATATGTCTCTAAACAATGGATACAACGTCTCACAGGCCAACAACAGGACAACCGGCATCGTTGCCATAACCAACGCCTCATACGCCATAAAGGATTTCAATCAATATACGAGTGAATACAGGACGAAATGGCATGAAATCGTGTACTATGAGGAGATTGATGGCAAAGTTGCAATATGCCACGTTTACAGGGAGAACGAAGGGACGAGTTATGTAGGAACCACATACGATGGTGAGGGTTTCTCTCTCGCCATATCGTACATACAGACCACGATCAACAATCAGCTCAACTTGGTTGCAGAACTCATACCCAACCAGATAGCCTACGGAATATCATATCTTATGCATTCAGACGCCATTTACAAGCACTTAGATCTGAACACCACAGGGAACTCTTCATCGCTCCATTCATCATCTGTTGAATACGATTTATCTGGCTATGTGGACGCTTCCGACGCCGTAAAAGAGGCGCACAATGCTCTAACCACGTTTTCCGCAGCCCTTGGCGTGGGTATTGCCACCATTGAACTGCTGAATGCCTTGAATATACTAGATTTCGATGCTGGAGAGGCAGCAACCGCCCTGCTTGCTGCGGAACTCATAGACAAGGTTGCAGATCTGGGCTCCGCCATCCTCGGGGACATATCATCCATGGGCTTCGTTTCAGATACAGAGATAGCCAGCATAGCATACAGTATAACAAACGAGGCACTTATCAATCCAGGAAGCAGCTACGGTATCTCCGTTATGTTAACCGGACAGCCCATGATACTGAATATGAACGGAAACAGCTATTTCTTCTATGCACCAGAGGATTACCTCAATGCCACGTCAATCATACCATGATTTTCACGCGGAGTCTATAATTGTTCAATATTATTTTCGTTAATTTTTCAATTTTTCTGAGTCTTTGTCTTTCAATGAAATGTTTGTAATATTATATGATGCACCTGACTATGGCGATCCATAGAAATCTTTTTATGAGAGCTACGTTTGGTTTTGGAGCCTGATCGAAGAGATATTCATCACCGTCAAGGGTTACCACTGAAACGTGAGCTCTCATTGCCTTTCTGGCCTTCTTGTTCATCAATCCGCCATGCAGACATACTCTCCTAGCTGAAGCTTAGGAGCTTCTTCCTGCTTCAAAGACACGCGGATAAAATACAGGCATGAGTGCGGAGGGAGGGATTTGAACCCTCGCATCCCTACGGAACCAGACCCTCAATCTGGCGCCTTTGACCAGTCTCGACAACCTCCGCTCTTTTCCAATCCCTTCAATTCAGGATCGAAGCCCGGATCAGGAGGGATCACCACAACTGCACTTATATCAATTTTGTAGTGTGGGCTTGGGCTTATTGTATATCCATTTATCAATTTTTCCCATTATTTTTTATCTTGGACGGAATATGACACCGATCATGCGAGCACGTAGGTGAATGCGAGCCCTATCAATGGGGAAAGAATCCACATAACCACTATGTACAGGAACGGCTTCAGGTATATTGCCTTGGCCCTGTATGATAGCCCAGATCCAAGCACAGCGGACGTAAGTGTCTGAGTGTTAGACATCGGTATAGAGAACAGGGTAGAGACCTCTACTACCAGTGCCGATACGAGCTGGGAACTGAACGCGTTGGTGTACTTCATCATGTACATGTTCTGTGAAACGCTCTTCATTATGCCGGAACTGAAGAAGAAAGTCCCTATGATTGATCCTACGGATACCATGATCTCATTGATGAGGCCTGTGCCCGATATGTCGCCAAGAAAGCCTATGGTATTTGCACCGAGTGTGAAGGCTGTGAAGATTGCAGTGATTATGAGCAACCCCTTTATTGCCGAGGCATATGACCAAAGATTCCTGTGCGGCATCCTGGACAGCCAGTCATTGAATATGTACGAGGCCCCTATGGAGATCAGAGGTGCAGCTATCCATGCTATTATTATCTCCGTCAGAAACCTGAAATCTGAACTGTATCCAAGCTTCAGCGAGAGGCCTATCGCTGATCCGACAAGCGCCATGGTGAGCGATATTGGCACCTTCACGAAGAAGGCTATTGTGAATATTATGAATGAGGCGATTATTGCATAAAGAACGTATTCTGGTTTGAACGGCAGAAGCTCATTGACGGCGTGCTGCAGGAATTGGCCTTCGAGAAGGTATCCTGCGATGTAGCCGCCAGCCGTTACGGCCAGTGCCACGTACCTGTTCATCATCTTCGATCCTATTATCGTACCTGACACGGCTGAAGAGTTGTTGCCTGCCACCAGTATTACGAGCAGGAAGGAGAATACGATTATGGCCAACATCAGCTGGTTATCGACCTTGTTATCGTTATTATTAGATCTGCAGCATCCTCGCAATCATCCAGCATATCGTCGATCTTGTGCGTCAGATCTATGAGATGTGAGAACACAAGATACGGAAGGCCGTCCGCGTTCCTGTATATGTAATCAAAGGTGTCGTCCTTCAGCTCATCGACCTTCTCCTCAAGCTTTTCAATGGCAATTCTTTCGTCCCTGATCTTCTCATCCTCTGACGCATTCAGCATCTGGTTAAGGTGCTTCAACGCAGCCTTGTTGTATTCCAGCATTGATATGAACGTAGCATAGCTCTTTGTAACAAGGTTTATACACTTCTCCATTCCGCCTTCATAGTCCAGGAACATCCTCTTTATCTCCCTGCTTATGAAGTATCCCGTATCGACTATGTCATCGCATTTTTCAACTAGCTGAAGGAGGTTGTTCATCAATGTGGGGCTTATCGCTCCTTTGGTTATATCCTGCCTTATGGAAATATCAAGCTCGTCTCCAACCTTCTCTATATCCTTTATCTCCTCGTTCTTTTCAACGAGTGAATTCCTGTTTGAAAGCATATCTATGAGTATATCGCTCTCCTTGTATGCGAGCTCCGTGTAATCGGTTAATCGGGACAGTATATCCTTCTCACCTACAGATATTATCCTCTTCAAAAAGTGAGAATTGACCATTCTTCCCCTATTGTCAACGGATATTTAACGTTATTTCAATATATATTTTTAAAAATCTTTGATGCTTGGAATACCATCAAGTTGCGGGATGATCAATATAATTTTATCCGTGTTAAAAATCACTCCCTGTAAGGATGAATATAATACTATACCTAGTCACGGTATTCGTCGCACTTTTCGCGATGGTAAATCCCATAGGTGCGCTTCCGGTTCTTGTATCCGTGACAGAGGGCTATTCAAAGGAGGACTTCGAGAGGGTCGTCCGATACGCAGTGATGTCAGAGGCGCTTATGCTGTTCAGCTTCATGCTCATAGGCATCTACATATTCGAGGTCCTCGGCATAAACATAAATGATTTCAAGGTGGCAGGTGGAGTGCTGCTCTTCAAGGTTGCGTTCGACATGCTGCAGGGCAGGACTTCGACAACAAAACTAACGCCTACAGAGAAGGAGGAGAGCATTGAGAGGACATCAATAGGAATAGCGCCTATAGGTACGCCACTGCTTGCCGGTCCTGGCTCCATAACTGCAGCGATCATATACTTCAATTCCTACAGCGTTGACGTGCCGGAGAAGATCGTTGTTGTCATAGCCGTGTCTCTGGTCGTTGTGATATCCTACCTGATACTCCACTACAGTTCTGTCCTTTTCAAGTACCTGGGAAAGACCGGATCCCTGATAATATCAAGGATAATGGGTCTCCTGCTGGCGGCCATAGCCATAGACTTCATGGTCACCGGGCTGGCATTCATAGTTAAGAGCATAACTGGTGTTTGAAGATGCGCGCGTTCATAGCTGTGCAGGTTAAGCCGAGCGATTATCTGGCCAGCGTGTTCAGAAGATTCAGCGAAATAAAGGGTATAAAGGTCACAGAGTACAGCAACATCCATCTCACAATCAAGTTTCTCGGGGATATTGATGATGATAAAGCATCTGATATATGCAGCGGCATAAGAAGCATAGGTTCAGACAGCTTTGATTTGGAGACCGAGGGCATAGGCGCATTTCCGTCAATGGAGAGGCCCAGAGTGATATACATAGGATGCAGATCCGACGGCCTCTACCGACTTGTGGCTGAGGTGGGAAAATTTGTGCCCATAGAGAAGGACTTCATACCGCACATAACGGTGGGCAGGGTGAAACACAGGATATCCATGCCAAATATTGAATTAAAAAGCGAAAAATACAGGATAGACGAGATATGCCTTTTCAGAAGTGATCTCAAGCCGTCTGGGCCGATATACACGAAGATATGCTGCAAACAGCTGGGCAAACAGGATTCTGATGGCCCATCCTGACAAGAGATCTATCCGCAGCTGCTGCGAATACTTCAGCTTATGTATGTTGTCTTATCCTTCTCGTTGTTCTCGGTCTTCTTTGTTGTCACTAGGTCATCCTCTGAGAACTCTATGGATATAAGGTTTGATACAGGTATGAGCCTCAGTATAGGTTTGCCGTCCTCTCCGATCGTCCTGAAACACACTGCACCTTCCTCCCCTATGATCGTGTAGCCAACGAACTCGCCCTTTGTTATCATGGGCTTATCGTTTCCGCTGTTGGATACAACCGTGTACTTTCCACCTTTCTTGATCTCTATCATTTCCATGATATCCGGTGGTCTAATTTTAATTCCTTAATAAAGATTGGTAAACGCTGCGGAGTACAAACCATCCAGGTCATGAACAAAAGATCCTGATCGCATATTCCTGCAAAAGTTGAACATCAACCGCGGGATATATGCAGAGGATAAACGGGTGCATCCATGAGAGAGCACGGCGGGGATGTCTACAGATATGGCGATATGGCCGACAAAATTCTCGACTTCAGCGCAAACGTCAACGCCTTCTTGGATACAGGTACCCTGGCAAGGTACCCTGAGGTCACTGCGGTGGATATTGAAAGGAAGATAATGAAGTACACCGGATCAAGATCCATGAAGGTCATTATCGGTCCAGGCCTCACGCATTTCATATACAGAATACCATCATGGCTCAGGATCAGGCGTTCGCTTGTGATCACGCCCAACTTCAATGAATACGAATCTTCGCTGGCGGCATATGGTGCAGAGGTTTCATCGCTGAGTCTCGGCGTTCTTGAGAAGAATCCAAGGATCATAAGATCATACAATCCGGACTGTGTTTTCATATGTTCACCCGTGAATCCAACAGGAGACATTGTGGATACTGCTCTTCTGCGCCAGATATCATATGAGATGAACAGGATAGGTGGCATACTATTCGTGGATCAGGCATTTGGCGATTTCGTCCCGGGACATGCCGAGGAAACGGTCAGGATAGCGGAGGAGACAGGAAACATGATCATAGGTAGATCGCTCACAAAGATCCTAGCAGTGCCTTCGCTCAGGATAGGATACATCATGGTCAGTGAATCCGTTTTCAATATGATCAAAGATAAGACAGAACCGTGGTCGGTCTGTGAGCCTGCGATAGAATTCTTAAGGAAGACGGATCTTTCAGCAATAAGTAAGATAACACTGCCCAGGGTTGATAGGGAAAGGGCTTATATGATAAAAGAACTGGAGAATCTCGGCTTCGAGATACTCGGAAGACCAAGGGCCAACTTCGTAGCCTTCAGATCCCCATTCAATGTGGATCTGAGAGATAGTCTTTTGAAATACGGAATACTGATAAGAGATCTATCAGACTATGTGGATCTGGGCAAAAACTGCTACAGAGTTGCCGTAAGGGAGAGATCAGAGAATAGGATTCTGATAGAAGCTCTTAGATCCGTAATAACTACTTTCTGACATGGGCATGATATCATAAGATGGATATTGCTCACGATAGACTGGCCACCGCCATTTTCTTAACCTGTTCAAAACAAATCGAATAAAGGGATCAAATGGGTTTTCTCTGGCAGAAGAAGAAATAGACAATCCTCATATAGCTTGCAAAAATATTCGTGGCAATGCACCTGATAATAGCTTCCAGATCGGATCCTGCAAGTGTAAAGATGCTGGATTACCTCACTGAAAAGTATGAGTTCTCAGAGAGGGATGGAATTCTGAACCATGGCGATTTCGATCTTATGGTAATAGAGGACAGGCACATATTCCACGATATGACCCTTTCCGGAAAGTATGATTACGTCGTCGTTCTTTCGAGGCATTCCTCAGCCGCTGATGTGAAGTCGGTGACCGCCCATCCCACGGGTAACTTCGGCCCGTCAGCAGATCTAGGCGGAAAGCCAAGGACTATAAACATCTCATGCCCAAAGATCATGTCTGGTACGCTCAGGAAGATGATGGAATCTTACAGCGGCAACAAGTTTGAAGTAACGTTCGAGGCCACTCACCATGGGCCGATATTCGATATACCGAACTACTACGTTGAGATAGGCACGACCGAAAACGAATGGAACGATCCTGAGGCCCTGAGCACCACGGTGGATGCGGTGATGAATCCGGATATACGCGATTACGATAACTTCGTTGGAGTTGGCGGGGGCCACTACGCCCCTAAGATAAAGGATTATTTCAGGGAGAACAGCGTCAACATAGGCCACATAATATCGAAGCATGATCACGACGCTCTTGAGGCCTGGGAGATAGATATGGCCGTGAAGAGGACGCCGGGATGCAGGGGCTTCGTAATGGACAGGAAGGGTACACGCGGAAACGTCAGGGAGATGGTCAAGAAATACGTCGATGAACATTCACTCGAATTGATAACCATATGATCCAGATCTACTTCATCTACCTCAGACAGGACGATCCGAAAAAATCAACCATGAGGAAACTAGAAAGGTTCGGGCTGGCAAGGAGGATAAGCCCAAGCGCTGCAAGGGAAAAGATAACGCTCACGCCTTCTGCCGATAGGATACTGTCGAAGTATGACGGCCCGATGATGGAAAGAGACGGAATATGCGTGATCGAGGGATCATGGAACAGGCAGGAGACGTTCATCGATATGCATTTCGCTCACGGCCGCAGGCTCCCAAAGCTGCTTGCCGCAAATCCTGTCAACTACGGGAAGCTTGAGAAGTTATCATCAATAGAGGCCGTTGCAGCAGCACTTTATATAACAGGCCATGGAGACGAGGCATCCATGATCCTGTCAAAGTACACCTGGGGCATGAACTTCATACAGCTTAACAGAAACCCGCTTGACGAATACCGCGAGGCGGATCCGGAAAAAATTCCGGAGATAGAAAAGGCTTATTTCTGAACTACTGTGCCCGGATCTTCCTCCACGACCCGCCATCGATCCTGTAGATGCCGCTTGCGTACTGGGCTATTATGCGCATGACGCCATCCCGAAACTGGTCAGGAACGCTGGCAAATGGGCGATCTTCTCCTGGAATCAGATGTATGCCTTCTACATGGCTCTCTCCTTTCTGCCCGAGGAATACCGATCTTTTTAGGTACTCAAGTTCAACTGGATCGAGGCGCATGTTTGCGCTCTCAAGGTTATTCCTCAGGTCCCTGACGGCGTCTGGCCTGTAGCCCGCAACGGTTGGATCGGCACCAGCGTTGATCATGAACAGAAGGACGCCCAGGCACTTTGTGCATCTGCCGCATGGTACGACCTCGTTGCCCTCATAATGGCACAGGTGGCATGACCTCTGCACCCTGAGCAGTTCTGGATAGCGGTTGACAAGTATCTTCTCGACAAGCGTACCGAATATGGGATAGACGGCGGAGAATACCCTGACAGGCATGCCGTTTCTGGCCAGAAGATCCGAAACGGTATCATTGAACTCATTCGTCTGGTCATAGACGCCGTAGAAGTGTCTTATGCCTCTGTAATCTTCCTGATACAGCGGATCGTCAAATTCATCGCCGAGGGCTATGTTTCCTATTCCGTATTTCAGAATATAGGGCAGCATTGAAAAGACGTAGACTGGGAATATGAACATCTGTATCGGGTAACTGTCCGCGGTCTTTCTTATCTCTCTCTGGTCGAGCATCGGCATGTTCCTGTTCATGAAAGCATAGAACCTGTCGACGTTGGACCAGACCCTGTGCACGTTGCTGTAATTTTTTTTCATGTAGTCGTAGGCCACCTTGGCGGTCTTCCAGTGGCCCCCGGATTCGTTGAAGAACACCGGAAACACTTCCGCGCCGATCTCCCTGAGCATACCGAACGTGGTAAGGCTCTCCTTGCCACCAGACGACATGACTGCCACCATGTTTCTATCCGGTTCAAACTTCACTGCATTGTCCCTGTAAGTATCCTTGGCACTTACTAGGGTATGTCCCTCGGCGTTCTCCTGCGTTATATCATTATCGCAAGGAAGGTACTGCTTCCTGAAGAACTCGTACCTTCTCCTTACTATGCTGTTTATGAACGTCTCGATGTTGTTTATCCTTACGAACTCGCGGACCTGATGAAGGAAGCTCTCCGATACTGGGAAATTGAGTCTTATCTCCCTTGTGAAGTATGCATAGTTGACCACTGGAAGCGATGCAATCATTCCGGCAACCCGTTCATCCAGTGGTACATCCTCATCATAATCAAAGTACAGATTGAAAGAAAGTCTATCAGCATCGATCCTGGCCCTGATCCTCCTGTCTGTTACGGAGTCGATGCTGACGTCGATGGTATCAAACTGTCGCACCTTTTCGTAGTAACTTCTTGAATTCTCAACGCTTGTATTCAAAATATATCACCAAAAATTGAAAAAAATGATTCAGATCTTGTAGCTGTCTATCTCTCTTGTTACCGAGGAAAGCCTCTGCAATGGATCGAAAACAGGTATCCCGAACTTGGCCTGGAGCCTCGACTTCTCCTCCTTGATCATGGATTCATCCATATTCTCCGTGTTCAGAGCTATGGCTATGACGCGCTTGTTTGACAGCAGCTCGAGTATGTTTATGAACTTTTCAAGTGGCGGTATCTCATATCCGGGGAAGCCGTCGAAGTACTTTCTCATCGGTGCATGCTGGAGTATTATGGCATCCGGCCTGGTTGCGCCTATGATCTCAAAGCTTCCAGGGTATGCAGGATGCAGGACGGAACCCTGGCCCTCTATGAACATGTAGTCTGGCCTCTCAGCGTCCCATGCCTCGTATGTTATGGATTCCAGAGCGCCTGCCACAAAGTCATTGACTATGGCGTCTATAACCACCGTATACTTGAAGCCCTGCATCCACGAGGTCTGGCCCGTACCGATCATGACGCTCTTCTTGCCTATCGCCTTCATGGCGCGGTTGAGGTATATCGCCGTTGTACGCTTCCCTATGGCGCTGTCCGTTCCCAGGACAGCTATCTTCTTTGCCTTCACCTTCTCTATGTTTCCGGTGAAGAAGTACTTCCTGTCCTTGAACATCTTCCTGACATCGGTTATCTTGGATCCGGTGCGCTTTGCAAGCTTCGCGAACTCAGGATCATCGCTTATGAAGTCATGCAGGCCGCTCACTATATTCATCCCGTGGTTTATGGCTGTCTTTATGTATGGCCTGTAGCTGTCCGGAAGCACTCCTCCGTCGGAAGCGATCCCGACTATGAGCGTCTCTGCGCCGCCCCGAAGGCCCTCCTCAACGCCTGATATTATCGGTATTCCTGCATACCTGTGCATGAGCACGTTGCCGGCGTCCTGTCCGGCCAGCCTTGAGTCTATCACTGACAGTATCTTGTAGCGCTTGCTGTACCTGACAAGCCCATTTGCGGTCTTTCCGTATGTTGTACCAAAAACACCTTCTGACAAAATTGTTGCAGTTTCCATTATATCTGCCTCCCAGTTATGACAGAGACAACAGTTTCATCTGGCTTTATCTTGATATGGCCTATTGCAGCCACCGCCGAAGCCGAAGCTGGCAGCGGGTTAAGGCCCTCCTCCCTGTATATGAGGTTGGAGTAGTAAACCATCTCCTCGTCGCTGACGTACATGGCCCTGCCGTGGGTTTCCCTTATTGCCCTGAGGGCATCCTGTCCGTCGAACGATCTGTATGATACCAGCGGTTCGTTTACGCTGGTCTCCCTGATCTCATCAGGATTGAGATCGACCACCCTGTTGTAGCCACGCTTCCAGGAATCAACTATGGGATTTCCTCCAGACGTGCTTACGCCGACCATCCTCGGAAGGCGGTCGATGACACCCTCATCGTACATCCTCCTGAAGCCATGATATATGCCTGCGAGTGTTGTACCGTTTCCCACAGGAACTATGACATAGGAAGGAACGCTGACAAGCGCCTCATATATCTCGAAGGCTATGGTGGCGTACATCATCTTGTCGATGGACGAGTTCACGGATCCCGGGCTTGCATCATACAGGCCGTTGTCCCTGGAAAAGTCCCTGATGTAATCAACCGTTTCCTCGTATTTGCCGTCATAGTAGAGGATCTCTGCTTGCTCAGACTGCATGAAGTCTGTCCTGTCATGCGAATACGATCTTGGTATTCCGATGTATGACTTCACGCCATATCTGTGCGCAAAATAAGCTATGGAAGCACCGTAGTTTCCACATGTACCCACGGCGATCCCGTTGTAGTCTCCACGTATTGCATTTATAACATGCGCCTCAGAGATACGATCCTTCTGAGTTCCTGTTGCGTTAGCTCCCTCGAACTTCAAAAAAAGGCTGTTCAGATGGAGCTTCTTCCCAAGTGCATACGCTTTTATTGTGGGCGTACGCCCCGGGGGTTTTGCCTCAACGTTTAGCAGTTCTTCCATTCTCATCTACCAGTCTTGAAACTGGTACGACAAGTTAGTGCAATACAGTATTAAAATTTTTATTTCCGAAGTTCGAAATTTCGCTTGTTTCCGGATTCAGCAATCTAACGATTCATCTCCATGATCCTATACAGATGCAATTTCAGTGGGTCCTGTACCTGCTCGCTATGGATCTGATGGGGTGCTTTCGGTAAAGGGAATCGAGAATCTTCATGTCATCATCGGACAGGTTGAAATCAGCTGATTCAACGTTTTCGGCCATGTGATCCAGATTGCTGGCCTTCGGGATAGGAAACGCACCCTTCCTGATGATCCAGTTGAGTGCCACCTGAGCAGGTTTCTTACCATATTTCCTGCCTATCTCCTCAAGCGCATTGTAGATCATAGCATTCCCGAAGATCTTTCCATGGGACAGCGGGCTGTAGGCTATGATGGCCATTCCATTTTTCCTGCAGAAATCATAGATGCCTTCATCCTCGATCTCCCTTGTTGCCACGTTGTATTCGAGCTGGTTTGAGACTATCCTGTTCTTAGCCAGAGCCTTCATTGCATCCTTCGTCTCATCCACAGAGAAATTGCTCACACCTATGTACCTGATCAGGCCCTCGTCAACCAGTTTCTCCATGGCACTCATGGTCTCCTTAATGCTTATGGACGAATTGGGCCAGTGGAGCTGGTAGAGATCAATGTAATCTGTACCCAGTTTTTTCAAACTATCATTGCAGGACTTTATGACGTCATGATAGGAAAAGTGGGTGGGCCATACCTTCGTGGCTATGAAGAGATCCTCCCTGCGATAACCCTTTATGGCCTCGCCGACGATGTCTTCAGTACCATACATTTCAGCTGTATCAATGAAGTTAACGCCGTGATCCAGGGCATATCTTATGGATCGGATATTCTCAGACCTGGGGCCTTCCAGGGACCATGTGCCAACGCCAATGACGGATACCTTTACGCCGGTGCCATCGAACTCCGCTGTTTGCATCCCTTTCATATTGATGAACGGCATTTAAGCGTTGTGTATTATGCTATGAATAAAAGCATGTGCACGTTCTGTTTCTATAGTATTATTTATATTGAGAAGGCATACAATGATCAATGAACAGGGTAGGAATCATCGGTTATGGCATCAGTAAATTCGGCAAAAGGACGGATGCATCGATGTACGACCTCATATGGGAGGCCGGATCAGAAGCTATAAGATCAAGTGGTGTGGATAAGAAGGACATCGATTACATGGTTGTATCCAACATGGGAATGTGGAGCTCGGAGGAACTCCCTGCAGTAGTGGCTGGAGAGGTTTTGGGTATAAAGAACGCCGGGCTTCACAGAGTAGAGGCTGCATGTGCGAGTGGGAGTTCAGCCATTGCCTCCGCTTATGACGCCATAAGATCAGAGAGATCGAAGATCGCAATCGCAGTCGGCATAGAGAAGATGAATGAGGTGGAGAGCGAAACCGCAATAGAACTCATCGGTAGGGCAGGCAATTTTCTCTGGGAATACGAGTTCTTTGGGCTCACATTTCCAGGTTATTATGCCCTGTACGCCACCGCGTACCTTAATAGATACTCTGGAAAGGAGGAGGATCTGGCGCTGGTATCTGTTAAGAACCACCACTATGCGCATCTCAACCCGATAGCCCATTTCGGAAATGAGATAACGGTTGAGGATGTGATGAAGAGCAGATACATAGCATCTCCGCTTAAGCTATATGACTCTTCGCCAATAACCGATGGGTCCGCAGCTGTTATCATGGCATCGGAGGATATCGCCAAGCAGTACACTGATACGCCGATCTGGATAGATAGCATAGGATCTAACCTCGGAACAGCCAATCTCAGCAAGAGGAACGATTTTGTGCACATAGAGGCTGCAAGGGAAGCCGCATCGAAAGCCTACAGGATGGCGAAGATAGATGCGGAAAAACCATACAGGTTCATCGACGGTGCGGATGTGCATGACTGCTTCTCCATCGCCGAGGTGCTGGCATACGAGGATCTTGGCTTCGCTGAGAGGGGCAGGGGCCTTGATATGCTGAGGAACGGGGAAACCTACATAGGTGGAAAAATACCCGTGAACGTTGATGGCGGTCTGATATCAAAGGGCCATCCCATAGGTGCAACCGGTGTGGCCATGGCTGTGGAAGCATCAAAACAGCTGCTGAGGAAAGCGGAACCCGGAAGGCAGATAGACGTGAAGAACGGAAGGTTCCTGACACACAACGTCGGCGGAACGGGCCATTATGCATACGTGACAGTTTATTCGATATGAGGTGAAAAAATGCCAGGATACATTGTGAAGGATGAAAAGACAAAGAACCCTGTGCTTCTTGACCTGCGTGAACTGGACATAAAGTACAGGATACCGGTTTCTAGGATTGAAAAGTTCTACCAGGCCCTGGACCAGGGCATAATAATGGGGACTAAATGCCCTGTCTGCGGCGCAAGATTCTTTCCGCCACAGGCATGGTGCTCGGACTGCGGTTACTCTGGAGAGATGGAGTTTTATCCCCTGGATACCCACGGGCATCTGATGACGTTCACGAAGATATTCGCGAAACCGAAGTCATTCTCCAGCTTTGGAGATTACACTGTGGGCATAGCACATCTCGACAAGGAGGATCTCAACATACTTGCATGGATCGATGAATCCATTCAGAAGCCAGAGGTCGGCATGGAGACGGTCATAAAGGTGGAGAAGAGGAAGGAGGACGGGGCCACTGTATACTTCATAGCAAGCCCATGATCAGATCTTCTGCCTTCTTTTTCTCCATTTATCTATCCTATTTTTCAATGGATTAAGTATGATGATCACGATACCTATCGGAAGGAGAGTGAATGCGGCTATAATAGCATACATTATCCCTTCCGGTACAACCGTGTATTCAACGGTCAGGTAGACTGTCCGGTTCCCTGTGTTAAGTATGAATAGAGACCAGGGCCCGCTTTCATCTGCAACCAGGCTGCCCGTAGTGTTTATCGGAATGCCATGACCTGAGCTGTGTGAGCCGGAAGGAGAAATAAGGTATGATGAAAGAGGCTGCGTAAGGTTGATGAATGTTATCCTGTAAGTTATGTAATCATTGAGGCCGGCATACCTGGATATGTTCTCTGACTCACCAGGGTTCAATGAAATGCTGTAAACATTAGTATCCCTGGATATGGAAAAAACTGAAGCTGAAAATATGACGAGGGAAAGTACAACAACTAAGGCACCGATTGCGGATATCGTCCTCAGATTTACACGCATGCTCACCATCTATTCGAACTAACCGTTTTCACTCGCTTCCGGACCAACATCAACGCAGCTGATCCGATCGCCCAGATAGTCACCATCATATCTTAAATCTTTTATATAACTTTTCCATTGGCGGAAGCCCGTTCATCTCATATCCGAAGATGGAGTCCTACAGCTTCCTCCAGCCTTCGTATAGAGAAGTACTGTTGGTTTTCGGCGTCTCAGTGAAAAATTCAACATTGTGGCTGTCGCGGATACCGGTATTCCACATATTTTTTGACTGGTCAGATTTGGATACCTATTTATACATAATCAAAATGTAGACGCATGCTGCTTATCCTCGACGAGTACTTCAAGGAACACCCGATAAAACTGAGGATAGTGGATGGACTTTACAGATCAGGCATATCAATAAGGGATGGCAGGTTCTTCACCAATGACGTTGAAATATCTGTGAGCGAGATAGCGAACGCATTCGACGTTAACAGGAAGACGGTCTACGAGACCATAAAGATGGTTGAATCAAACGATTCCTTGAAGAAGGTTATGTTATCCATAAAACCGATGGCCGATATCGCCGATGTTGCTCTTCTGACCGGAAACCAGATAATGATCGCATACACAAGCCTCGGACATTTCCCCTATGTTTTCAGGGAGATATTCAATGCCATATCGAAGTACGGGTGCTATATAAGGGAGGTATTTTCAAGGAACATCAGCCAGGAGGAGAGCTTCATAAGGATCATATTTTACAGGCCGATCCCGGAGAAAATACTGAACCAGATAAGGAGGATCGATGGCGTCAAGTCTCTTGAAGTCAGGGTCAGCACCGATGTGGATCAGATCCTGTGCAACAACTGCGACATAAAGATATGCCCGACGAAATACATCTCAGACGTTGAAAAGGAAGAGATAGAGGATATGTGAGCTACTCCTCAGCTGAAGCTTCGGAGCTTCTTCCTGCTTCAACGACACGCGGATAAAAATCAGTTCAAATATTGAATACTGCCCCTCAGTCTCCCAGATCTTTTATGGGTTTGTTTGAATAGAGGATCTCGTGCAGCTCCTTGTCCAGAGCCGGATCATGCCTTCTTATCCATTCAAGAAGCAGGACGGCGTGCTCCTTTTCATCATCCCTGTTGTGTTCCATTATGTGCTTCAGGTCTGCATCCTTCGTGGCATCCGCGCGCTCATCGTAGAACATCATCGCTTCTATCTCCTCTATGAGGGACTGCCTTGCCCTGCTAAGATCCTTTATTCTCTCCGACAGGTCTTCCGAAACCTCGTATCTTGGCATGCTAAGTTATCCACTGATGGCATAAATATCTGCCGTATTTTCCACGAAGACTAAATTCAGTGCCAATCGCGTCGGAGGAGGCAATGCTTCATGGGATACTTCCACTTCCTCCCGGATCCATATAGGCCAGGAACTCCCTTGAAATGCCTGTGTTCCTTGAGTATCTGTCCAGGCCTGTCTCCACTATTATACTCATTGCCTCCTTCAGCGCCCTTTTCCTGTCCTCAGCCTCCAGTTTTTTCCATCTCGGAAATATCTGATCCTCTTCAGAAAGGTTATGATCCGTCAGCGTCTTGTAAAACAGCGGCATCCTCAGATCGTAAAGGTCATCGTTGCCCGATCTCTTCCATTTCAGCATATTGTCAGCCAGGGTCTCTATGAGCCTGTGGTCCGCCTTTATCCTGTTTACTGTCTGCTCGAAATCCCTGCGGTCATTCCATTCAAAATCGACGATGACAGGGAAAAGAATCCTCTCCTCAACCTCCACGTGATCCTTCACAAGGTAATCGTTGAAGTCCTCGAAAGCTTCAAGCGAATCCTTACCGTAAGATACCCTGGAAAGAATCCTTATGGCAGAATGCTCCATCATCAACAGCTCAGACAGATCAGCCATGCATGATCATGATATGATAGTTAATACATATTTTCGTTGGCTTCTGCAAAACCGCAGATCAGTCGGAATGGAAGCCATGCCTTATGAACCCAGATCATTTTTATTAATGCCTGTTCTCTTTACAGATAGTTGACGATGTCCCAGAATGTTTTCGATCTCGAAGGGTACAGGCAATATATATCCGAGAGGGTCAGGCAGGCCTACAATGTGGCTCAGGAAGCCAGGGCCAAGGGCCTTGACGTTTCAGATCATGTCGAGATACCTCTTGCGTCTGATATGGCCGAAAGGATAGAGGCGCTCATAGGCATAAAGGGTATAGCGCAGGAGATTAGGGATCTCAGCAGCAGGATGTCGAGGGAAGAGGTATCGCTGGAGATGTCCAGGCGCATCGCCTCAATGTTCAGGGATAACAGGAAGGAGGCCCTCGATAAGGCCATCAGGGTTGGGCTTGCCATTCTGACAGAGGGCATTCTGGTGGCGCCTCTCGAGGGGATAGCTGACGTATATATAGGCAAGAACCAGGACGGAAGCGAATACGTCGGTATATCATACGCTGGGCCCATCCGTGGTGCAGGTGGAACGGCGCAGGCTCTGAGCGTGCTCATAGGCGACGTTGTGAGGAGGGAACTCGGAATATCGCGCTTCCAGCCCACGGAGGATGAGATAGAGAGATACATAGAGGAGATCGAAAGCTACGATCGAATAAAACATCTACAGTACATGCCCACACCGGAAGAGATAAAGCTTGTTGTTAGGAACTCTCCGATCTGCATAGACGGGGAGGGAAGCGAAGAGGAGGAGGTGTCGGGGCACAGGGACATGGAGAGGATAAAGACGAACAGGATACGCGGCGGAATGTGCCTTGTGCTCTGCGAAGGCCTTGTGCAGAAGGCGAGAAAGATACTGAAGTACACCAGTTCAATGCATCTGGATGACTGGAACTTCCTGGCGAACCTCGGTGGGAAAGCAGAGGGAAAGACCTCGAAGAAATCGGACAAGTTCCTGAAGGATATAGTTGCAGGCAGGCCGGTATTCTCACATCCGTCAAGGCCTGGCGGATTCAGGCTCAGGTACGGAAGGAGCAGGGTGAACGGTCTTGCCGCAGCCTCGCTTAACCCTGCGACCATGTACATCATGGGGAAGTTCATAGCGATAGGATCGCAGATAAAGGTTGAACTCCCCGGCAAGGCTGCGGCCGTTACTCCATGCGATACTATAGACGGCCCAACGGTGCTCCTTAAGAACGGAGACCATGTCAGGATAAACGATATGGAGAAGGCCAGGGAGGTGTACGAGGACATCGTGGAGATAACGGATGCCGGCGAGATACTGATAGCCTATGGAGACTTTCTTGAGAACAACTACCCGCTTCCCACGCCCTCATTCACCGTTGAATGGTGGGAGCAGTACCTGCCGGATGGCGTCCGCGCTGACCACATAGATCAGTTCTCAGCGGTGGAGATATCGAGAAAGTACGGTATACCGCTTCACCCGGACTACGATTATTACTGGCATGACATATCCTTTGAAGATCTGGAATTTCTTGTCAGGAATGTGCGGGAATGGAAGATTACGGGGGATGGCGTGCAGGTGCCATACGAGGCTTCAGACGTATTCATAAGGCTTGGCGTCCAGTTCAGGAGATCGGGCGAATACCTGCTGATAAGGGATTACTATCCTATTCTGGTTTCCCTGGGATACGACGTCTCAGGCGGATCGATCGTGCTGGCAAGAAAGTATGAGAGAAAGAGCAGTGTGCTGGAGACCGTGAACTACCTCTCAGGCCTCATCATAAAGCCCAGGGCGCCGACGAGGGTTGGTTCAAGGCTTGGAAGGCCGGAGAAGGCAGGGGACAGGAAGATGAAGCCCATGGTGCATTCGCTGTTCCCTGTGGAAAGCTATGGAGAGGCCAGACGTTCCATACTGGGTGCGAACAGGAACAGCGAGGGAAGCTACAGGGCAGAGGTTTTCTTCTACAGGTGCAATTCATGCGGATTCGAGACGCCAACGCCTGTCTGTCCGAGATGCGGCGGCCACTGCTCCCCCGTTGGCGAGAAGACGGCAAGCATAGATCTGGAGTCGATACTTAAGAGGGCTGAATCTGTGCTCGGCATATCCCTTGACGACCTCAAGGAGTTCAAGGGCGTGAAGAAGCTCATGTCAAGGGAGAAGGTTGCTGAACCCATAGAAAAGGGTATACTCAGGGCCATTCATGACATTTCTGTAAACAAGGACGGCACCTGCCGCTTCGATATGTCGGATATCCCAATCACGCACTTCAGGTACAGTGAGATCGGCATAGACGAAAAGACCCTCTTCGATCTCGGTTATGCGGTCAAGGACGTAAATGAGCTGTTCCCGCAGGATGTCATAATACCGAGGAAAGCAGCGAAGTACCTGTTCAACGTATCGAAATTCGTTGATGATCTGCTGGTCAAATACTACAACATGCCCCCGTTCTACTCTCTGGACAGCGAGGAGGACCTGATAGGTCACCTGGTGATAGGCCTGGCCCCGCACACGTCTGGCGGCGTCGTGGGAAGGATCATAGGTTTCAGCGATGTTAACGCGTTCTACGCGCATCCGTTCTTCCATGCTGCCAAGAGGAGAAACTGTGACGGCGATGAGGACAGCGTGATGCTGCTCATGGACGGTTTCCTCAACTTCTCTGCCAGATACCTGCCATCGACGCGCGGGGGCCTTATGGACGCACCGCTGGTTCTGTCCGTGCTCATAAACCCAGACGAAATAGATAAGGAGGCACTTAATGTGGACACGCTTTCACGCTATCCTCTGCCTTTCTATGAGGCTGCGGAGCGTCATGCCTCACCGTCCGAAATAGAGGATACAATGATGACCATGAAGGTGAGGATAAAGAAGACGGGTACGTATATGGGTTCATCTTACACGATGGAGACCTCGGATATAAACAGCGGCGTTCTCGTGTCATCGTATAAGACACTTGGAACCATGGACGAGAAGATAAACGAGCAGCTTGGCCTCGCAAAGAAGCTCCGGGCGGTCGATGCGGATGATGTGGCTGCAAGGGTCATATCGACGCATTTCCTGCCGGATATGTATGGAAACTTCAGGAGGTTCTTCTCCCAGGAGTTCAGGTGCACTAAGTGCAACGCAAAGTATCGCAGGATTCCGCTGTCGGGCAGATGCCAGAAGTGCGGATCCACAAGCCTGACGCTGACCATACACAAGGGAAGCGTTGTCAAGTACCTCAATGAGACACTGAAGATAGCCGAGAACTACAGGCTTCCAGATTATCTGAGGGCAAGAATAGACAACCTGGCAAGGACAATAAAGGAGACGTTTCCTGACACGGAGGAGGATGATGAGAAGCCAGAGGCCAAAGAAGTTAAAATAACCGGCCTTGATATGTACTGATATGATAGGTGCACTTTACGTTGTTGGTCCTGCAGGTACAGGCAAATCAACATTCTCCGGATCGCTGAATGAATGGCTGAAGCACATGGAGTTTGACTCTGCCATAATAAATCTTGATCCGGGTGCGGACTATCTGCCATACGAACCTGATTTTGATATAAGGGAATACATATCCCTTGACTCCATAATGTCAGATTACAATCTTGGGCCGAACGGATCGCAGATAGTTGCTGCAGATATGATAGTGAGCTACGCAGACAAGATAACGGAGTTTCTTGAAGATCTCGATGATTACTACGTCATAGTGGACACGCCGGGCCAGATAGAGCTGTTCACCTTCAGGACATCGTCGACTGAAATCGTGGAGAAGGTATCAGGCCAGAGGTCAATGATGGCCTACATAGCCGATGCGCCTCTTTCGACCTATCCATCCGGCTTCATAGCACAGAAGATGCTTTACGCTTCAGTTTTCTCAAGGTTCTTCAGGCCAATGATGTTCGTCCTGAACAAGATAGACCTCGTTTCGGACGAGGACATACAGGAGGTAAAGAAATGGGAATCATCCCCGGATCTGCTCAACGATGCATTCATGGAGGAAAAGGGGCAGATGGAGAAGGACTACTTCATTGGAATACTCGAAGCGTTCAAGGAGAGCAACATCATGACAAAGATCTATCCGGTATCTTCGAAGGACTCATTCGGCTTCGAGGATATATACTCTCAGATGGCGCTCTACTTCACCGGTGGAGAGGACAACGACACATACAGGGAGGAAGGATAACTTTTTTTTCAAAAATACGTTCAAATGGCAAAAAGGCCTAGCGTTAACGTCAGCGCACAGTATCCCCCTGCATTATCATCTTTCTGAGCCTTTCGGCCTCCTGATTTCCTGGATCGAGCTTCTCAACCTCCTCCAGCACCGCTGAAGCCTCATCCTTTCTTCCCATCCTTATGAGCACGTCAGCCTTCATAAGCAGGTAGTTGTAGTTTGCCGGTACGATCTTTATGGCTTTCTCAGCTGTGGCGAGCGCGTCCTCCAGCCTGCCAAGATCCATCAGCGCCTCGTATTTCTTGTACACGAATATCTGATCGGTTGAATCCAGATCAGCAGCCTTCGAATAGTCCTCAAGCGCCTTTTCTGTATCGCCCTTCTTCCAGTATGCGTTGCCCCTGTTGTAGTAATAATCCGGTATATCGTTCTCCAACTTTATCGCTGCCGTGAACTCCTGTATCGCCTTGTCCACAAGCCCCATGTCCTCATAGACAGAACCGAGCACGTTGTGGTAGTCTGGCTGTGAACTGTCAAGGCTTATGCTCTTCTTCAGATCCTTGATAGCCTCCTCGTACTTCTTCATGGAATAGTAGGCCATCCCCCTGTTGTGGTACAGGTCAGGATCGTCTGGAATTATCTCTATGGCCTTGCTGAACTCCTCAACGGCCTTATCATACTTGTTGATATTGAAATACGATATGCCCCTCTCATTGTATTCATCGGCACGCTGTTCCTTGTTATTGAGCTTAAACTCATCCGCCATGTCTTATCCGTGTCCTATAACGAAGGTATTATACAATGTTTTTGTTTCCACTTGAAAACTAATGCAAGAACGATTGCAGGGATTCCTGTTCTATTATGAGGAAGCACGTCCTTCTATTATGTCCGCTATGCGTGATGCTTCTTCCGGAAATATTATGGCATCTCCAGAATACGTGGAATTATTGGCTCTTATCACGAAGTCATGCGAGAATCTGAGGAAGGATTCATCGCCGATCACAAGGAATTTTATCGAACGAGCGTAACCACCGAAGCCCTCGATGAAAACGATATCAGAGTCGAGCGATGCAAGGATCTCGTCGATATCGCTTCTCTTCCTGGTGAGCCTGTATGTCCTTGTCGGCGAGAGAGCTATCGTCTCGTAGGATCCTGCATTCTCTGCTCTCCAAGTGTCCTTGCCCTGCGTATCGAGGTCAAGATTGTCATGCGGTATGTTTTTTATATACGCTATTTTGTATTTATCGCGCAGCGTACGTATCAGCGTTTCGATGACCGTTGTCTTTCCAGACGAGGAGGAACCGAAAAAGGAGAACACCTTCATGCTAACATCATGGAATCACCGTGGCCTCCACGGCCTCCCCATCCATGATTTCAAGCTGATCTATCCTCAGCATTCCAGAGATCAGATCGCGATATTTCTCTATCTCAGCCTTCCTCCCCTTTATCGAAGCGATTTTCACCCTGGTCCCAACTGAGACCTTGGCAGCTGATTTTGCAGATCTTATGGCGTCGATCACGCTCACTATGTATGAGACCTCTTCTGCATCACCATACCTGCGTTTTTCCTCTGGCCATGAATCAACATGCACGCTGATCTTCTTTCCAGGAAAATCAAGAGTCTGGTATATCTCCTCGGATATGAACGGCATAATCGGAGCATAGGCCTTTGCCACGTCCATCATTACCTTGGATGCGGTGTATAATGTTTCATCAACGTCATCGCTGCGCCCGGATTCCGAAGACTTCTGTACGATTGGCTTTATCATCTCAAGATAATTGTCGCAGAACACGTTCCAGAAGAAGGTATCCAGCAAGGTCCTCGCCTTTGAAACCTCGTAGTTCTCCATATGCGATGTTATGGCCTCCATTGCCCTGGACTCCTCAGTCAGTATCCATCTGTTCACTGGATTTGAGACATCCTGGAACATCCGTATTTTCCTGTCCCCCTTCAGTATGTCGATGAGCTTCTTCGCGTTGTACATCTTTATGACAGTCCTGCGCCCCCTTGTGAAGTCCTGTTCCTTGATCCTTATGTCGTCTCCCTGGGACACGGTTGAGGCCCAGAAACGCAGTGCGTCAGCCCCATATTTATCTATAACGCTGTATATATCGACTATGTTTCCCTTGCTCTTGCTCATCTTTTCTCCGTACATGTCGTAGACATTGCCGCTTATCATGAGTTTGTACCAGGGTATCCTGTCATCGTGTATCTTTGACCTGGCTATGGTCGTGAAAGCCCAGAATGATATTATGTCATGGCCCTGCCCCCTGAGATCCTCTGGATAGTACCTGTCGAAGAGGCCGAAGTGCGTCAGGGCGATCCTTGGCGTTAGAGAGGACGTAGCCCAGGTATCCATCACATCACGTTCAGGCACGAGGTTGGTCGATCCGCACTTATCGCATCTCTTATCTGGTTTCTGTATCCTGGGATCAACCGGAAGATCCGCCTCATCCGCGTATATTGTGTTGCCACAGTCCGCACAGTACCATACTGGAAATGGAACACCATAGTACCTCTGCCTTGATATGAGCCAGTCCCACTTGAGACCGTTGACCCAGTTCTCATATCTTACGCGCATATAATCAGGTATCCACTCTATCCTGCGGCCGTTCTCGATAAACGCGTCCTTCATGTCCAGGTACTTTATGAACCACTGCTTCTCTATGAATATCTCTATCGGCGTGCCGCACCTCTCGTGCGTATTCACAGAGTGCTTTATGTTCTCCTCCTTCACCACGTATCCTTCATCCCTGAGAATTTCTATGATCCGCTTTCTCGCGTCAGGTATGGTCATACCCTTCAATGGGCCGGCCTCATCGGTCATCCGGCCATCCCTGTCGATGCTCATCTTCAGTGGCAGATTGTATTTCTTCCAGAGGTCGAGGTCATTCTGATCGCCGAAGGTGCACACCATCTCTGCGCCGGTTCCAAAGTTCATGTCAACGGATCCATCGGTCATAACCTTAACACGGTTGCCGAACACCGGCACGGTGGCCTCTTTCCCTATAAGATCCCTGTACCTGGCATCTTCAGGGTTAACGAACACTGCAACACAGGATCCGAGCATCTCCGGCCTTGTGGTAGCTATGGTCAGCGGCCTTCCCTCGACACTGAAATTAATGTATACGAGTTTGGTGTGCATCTCCTGGTCCTTCATCTCTATCTGCGATATCGATGTCTTGCATGTTGGGCAGCGTATTGAAGGCGCGAGGTCCCTGTATACCCGCCCCTTTCTGACCAGGTCAAGGAACATCGATTGTGATATCCTTATAGATTCAGGAGAGCTTGTAACGTAATAATCTTTGAAATAGCAGCTCATCCCTATCCGTTTCCATCCCTCAAGGAGGCTCTTTTCACTGGTCTCGCTTATCTCCCTGCACAACCTTATGAATTCTTCAACGTTGCTGTCGGTTGGCTTTACTCCCGTCTCCTTCTCAACATATCTCTCAGTCGGAAGGCCGTTGTCGTCAAAGCCCCATGGGAAGAACACATGGTAACCCCGCATGCGCTTATACCTCGCTATGAAATCGAGATGCGGGTATGAGAATGAGTGGCCCATGTGCATCTTGCCGGATACTGTTGGTGGCGGGGTATCTATGGCGAATACCCTGTCTCGGTCAGCGGGCTCAAACCTGTAAACATCATTATCGTCCCAGTATTTTATCCATTTCTCTTCCATCTGATTTATATCTATGTCCATCCTGATTTGTAATTGAGATACGCTTAATTAATTTACTTTATCATTTTCATCACGGATTCAAGGTCAGCTAAACGATCATCCTGCAAGGACCATGGCATTGTCAAACATTTTATATCAATTACTGATAGCTTCATGAATGATATATGTGATAGATACCTCCGCTATAATCTCAAGGAATCTGAACCTGCTGGAGGGCGATCTGATATTCCCATCATCGGTTATCGGCGAGATAAAGAAGGGAAAACTCCGATACATGATAGACGCCCTGTTGCCGATGATAAAGGTGGCCAGCCCGGATCAGGAATTCCTGAGGATCGTGGAGGAGACCGCTTCGAAGACAGGCGATCTGATGAATCTGAGCCAGACAGATAAGGATGTCCTGGCCATCGCGCTCCAGTACGATGCCACGATCGTTACGGATGACTATTCGATACAGAACGTTGCATCATATCTGAACCTTGGATTCATGAATGCTAACATAAAGAGGATAGAAAAGCAGATAGCGTGGGTCTATCGCTGCACTGGATGCAAGAAGATATTTCCGGAGCCAGTAAAGGTATGCGATATATGCGGGCATGAGGTTAAGAGGCACTACGACAAGAAGAGATCCCTGGTCAGAAAGGTCTAGTTTCCTGCCACCTTCCCGATGAGATCTGCCACCCTTATTGCCTCTGGAAATTTGCCCCTGATGGTATTTCTTGTTATTATTTCTCTGGCGCTCTGTGGATCTATTCCTGCCAGGTTCGCCATTATCAGGTATCGCCCGTTGATTATCTCCACGGGCCTAAGCGATCTCAGTATCCTGACCTTCTCATCATCACCAAGATGTTTTTCTATGGCATCGATCATCCGGTCCACGCTTCCACCCTGTTCAAATATTGATATGACAGGTATTCCGATTTTCTCGTGTAAAGCGTCTATGTCGCATATGTTGAAGCCGGCGAAAGATATGCCACTCATCATTATGACCCTGGCAACTCCGCCTGTCTTGAAGAACAGTCTTTCCATGGCATCGTTGACGTCCGTTCCATCGACATGGATCCTCTCCTTCTCGATCATCTCTATGTATCCATCAATGCGCATAAGCACGCCTATCAGGCTGCTCTCGGCATCGTTCCTTGAGAATGGCGAATCGTCTATGCCAAGGATCCTTATCCCTCTCTTGATCTGGACCCTTTGCGGTGCCGGTTCAAATGGAAGCGATAGACCTCCCCGTGGCTGATCACCATTGTAATCTCTCATCTGATCCTCCTGACGGAGTACCTTATCTCATGGCTCCTTGGAAACTCGCGTTGATAAACCTCCTTGAAGATCTTCTCGAAGTCATCCGAAGCCGCGTGATACTCAGCAGTCCTGAAGCCGAACTCCCTTATATTGAGCGATCCATCTTCTTCCTTCGCTATCTCGATTCCACGGTCTTTCTTGAAGGTCTTCATCTCTATCTCGTATCCGGGTTTCAGTTTTCTGATCATGGATGATATGTCTCTGATGGCACCGGATGAAGATATCATTGGCATAAGAAAGATCACCTGATACCACAGGTAGTTATCCGGAAATAATAGTTATTGCGGATCTCTACCTCTTCGTGTGTTCCGATATCACATGTCCTGTACATTCATCCTCCGATCTGAAGGTAAGGCCGCAGAAAGGGCACCTGTATTCAAAATGCCCTGAGACGATCACCCTGACGCATCCAGGCATGCATGGTTCAACGATTGCCACAACAATATTCTATCGGTCCATAAAGATAAAAAATTATGGCGTTTTCGTGATTTGATCTGAAATATCGGAGATTAATCACTTTAACAGGTCCGAGATGAGGAGCTTGTCCATGAGCGATGCCTTTATCTTGATCTGCTTTGTCAGGTAAGCTGTCAGCGGATCTGTCTCCTTGGAGAGTATCTTGTTGAACGTGTCTGAGGAAACGATCACGTTGATATCAGCATCTATCTTTCCATCCTCAACATCACTTAGATGCGCGTCCTTGAGGTAAAAGTGGTAGTTGTCTTTTCCATCGAATTCAAGATTTATGCTTCTGCTGAGGGATTTCAGTTTCTCCCTGTATTTCGGATCATCCTCAAATTTCTTATTTACCTTGGCTACTAGTTGCTGCAACGTATCCTTCATGGTTTTCCCCCATCCTTCTGTGTTTAAAAATTAATGCCTGTTCGACCAGATGCAGGTGTACCTTTGACGGATCCAGAGGCCTTGATTTGAACTCGCTGTGGTACTGGGTGGCTATGAAGCTTTCGTCCCCATTCCTTTCCAGGATCTCCATCCTGATACCCTCCTCGTCGGTTGCAGAGAATTTGAATCCTGCCTTCTCTATCATATCGATGTAATCAGGGTTGACCTCATACCTGTGCCTGTGCCTTTCGTATATTATATCTGTGCCGTATATCCTGTGCGCCAGTGTCCCCTTCTTTATAACGACCTTCTTTGATCCAAGGCGCATGGTCCCTCCCATGTCCTTCACACCCCTCTGTTCAGGCAGTATGTCCACAACAGGGTAGCGTGTTTTCTCATCGAATTCTGTGCTGTTCGCCCCATCCAGCCCTAGAATGTACCTCGCCACCGCTATGACGGCAACCTGGAATCCAAGGCATATCCCGAGGAATGGAACACCGTTTTCCATCGCATATTTTGTGGCGGCTATCTTCCCCTCCACACCCCTGTAGCCAAAACCGCCGGGTATAAGTATGGCGTCTGCCTCGCTTAGAACACTCTGATCATCCCTGACCTTCTCGGAATCGATCCACATGATATCGACGGCTATGCCGGTATTCCCAGTGACATGGGAAAATGCCTCCTTGTGGCTTATGTATGCGTCGTGCAGATCCACGTATTTCCCGACGATGGCAATCTTCACCCTCTCCCTTGGATGCCTTATGTTTTCCGTGTACTTGGCCCATGTGTCCCTGTATTCTATATTCATGTTCAGAAGCTTTGAGAGCCTTGTTATCAGCCCCTCCTCTACCATCATCTGTGGAAGCAGGTAAACGTTCTCAACATCGCTGACGCTTATTATACCATCAACTGGAACGTCTGTGAACAGCGATATCCTTGACTTGGTCTCATCCGTCAGCTTATTCTTGGACCTTGCGAATATGATATCTGGCTGTATCCCTATCTCCCTGAGTGACTTAACGCTGTGCTGCGTCGGCTTCGTCTTCTGTTCCAGGGTCAGGCCTATCTCAGGCACTAGCGTAACATGGGCAAAAACAACATTCTGTTCCTCACGCTTGAGCTGCCTCAGCGCCTCCAGAAACGGCATGGACTCTATATCGCCGACTGTACCGCCAACCTCAATTAGAACAACGTCCGCGCCACTTGACTTCGCAACATCCCTTATCCTGCGCTTTATCTCATCCGTTATATGCGGTATTATCTGCACGGTTTTACCAAGATAATCGCCGTGTCTTTCTTTCTGTATGACCTCCAGGTAAACCTTTCCAGTTGTTATGTTGTTGTTTTTCGTTAAACTGATGTTCATGAAGCGTTCATAGTTACCGAGATCAAGGTCCACCTCGCCACCATCATCCAGAACAAAGACCTCGCCATGCTGGTACGGATTCATCGTTCCAGCATCATAGTTGATGTATGGATCAATCTTGACCGCAGATACCTTTATGCCTGAATCCTTGAGAATATGACCTATGCTTGAAGTTATGGTACCTTTGCCGAGACCGGATATAACTCCACCAGTCACAACTATGTACTGCATTATGGATAAACACAGACTCGTTAATTAAATTTTTCAATCTGACCCGGAGCCGCTTATACCGCTTTTTCAGAGCAGTACGCTGACATGTTTTCATCTGGCAGGTACCTGTTCCATGCATCCCATGCAGTTGGTTTCGTATTTTTCCACACAGGCACACGTATTTACAATATAAATATGTATAAATATAAACATGCTATCATGTGATAGTCTTTACGTATTATACGGGGCCAGCGGGCCGATGCATGGAAAATATATTTAAGTAAAGACGGAATATTATAATCATGACATTAACTGTCTGCCCATACTGCGGTACGGGTTGCCAGATAGAAGTTGATTATTCTGGAGATCATTACACGGTTCACGGTTATACAAGGTCTGTGGTGAATGAGGGGAAACTGTGCATAAAGGGGTATCAGGGGCTCTCCTACGCAGGATCTCATGACAGGATAACATCACCCATGATCAGGCGGGGCGAATCATGGGTGAATGTGAGCTGGGAAGAGGCAATAGATTTTGTGGTGAAGAGGCTTCGTGAGATAAGGGACAGATACGGACCTGACGCCATAGCCTTTCAGGCTTCTGCAAAATGCACAAACGAGGAGAACTATCTGCTGCAGAAGATAGCGCGCATGATGGGAACAAACAACGTTGATCACTGCGCGAGGAGTTGCCACAGCTCCACGGTCGCCGGCCTGATAAGGACTCTCGGCACTGCGGCGGCAACCGGATCCATAAGAAGCCTGAAATCCACAGAGACGTTCTTCGTGATAGGATCGAATACAACGGAACAGCACCCCATAATAGGCACAACCATAATCAAACAGAAGAAGATGGGTAAAAAGCTCATAGTGGCTGATCCAAGGAGGACAAAGCTTGCTTCAATGGCCGATGTCTTCCTGCAGTTCAGGCCAGGATCGGACGTTGCGCTGCTGAACTCAATGATGTTTGTCATCCTCAAGAAGGGCCTCATAGATTCAGATTTCATAAAGAACAGGACAGAGGGTTTTGATGAATTTGCGCAGGAGATAGAGAAGTATCCTCCAGAGCTGACGGAGCAGATCACCGGAGTACCGCCGGATCTTGTCGAGAAGGCCGCAGAGATCTATGCATCAAACAGGCCATCCGCAATACTCTATGGTATGGGCATAACGCAGCACATACATGGCACGGAAAACGTGATGAGCGTGTCAAACCTTGCACTGATGACAGGAAACTTGGGAAAATACGGATCCGGCATATTCCCACTGAGGGGCCAGAACAACGTTCAGGGATCGAGCGATATGGGCGCGCTTTCTGAGTTCTATCCCGGCTATGTACCGCCAGATTCAGAAAAGGTGGAGACGTTCGAGAAGCTCTGGGAGGCTAAGCTTCCACGCAAGATAGGCCTCATGCTCTCCGAGATGTTCGATGCCGCCATAGACGGAAGGGTCAAGGCAATATACCTGATGGGCGAGAATCCGGTAATAACTGAGGCCAATCTTTCTGAGGTTGAAAAGGGGCTGAAAAATCTGGAGCTGTTCGTTGTGCAGGATATCTTCATGACCGAGACCGCCAGATATGCAAATGTTCTGCTTCCGGCTTCATCCGCGCTTGAGAAGGAGGGTACGTTCACAAACACAGAGCGGAGGATACAGCGCGTTGTTCCGGTTAAGGATCCACCCGGTGAAGCCAGGCCGGACTGGTGGATCCTAAGCCAGATCTATTCAAAGCTCTTCGACCGCGAAGCTTACGGATCACCTGAGGATATATTCAACGAGATACGACTGGCCATCCCAAACTATTCAGGAGCGAAATACGCGGATCTTTACCCGGATGGGAAACAGTGGCCCATCAACGATCAGCATCCGGATGGAACAGAGATACTGCATGTGGACAGGTTCACAAGGGGACTGGGAAAATTGATGGCAATACCATACAGACCGCCATCAGAATCGCCTGACGATCAGTATCCATTCATACTCACAACGGGCAGGAACTACTACCACTGGCATTCAGGAACAATGACGCGCCGCAGCGATATACTGGAGAGGGAATCTCCAAATCCATACGTTGAGATAAGCGTCAACGATGCGAAGAGGCTATCCATAAGGAACGGCCAGACGGTAACAATAGAATCAAGGCACGGCACCATAAAGCTTCCAGCCATGGTGACCTCTAAGATACCGGACGGCATAGTGTTTGTTCCATTTCACTTCAAGGAGGCAAGGGTAAACCTGCTGGTTGGCGAGAACCTGGATCCATATTCAAAGATACCCGAGTTCAAGGTCGTCGCAGTGAGGGTGAAAGCATGATATACGAGCTCACCAGAGATGATATGGAGAAGCTATACCAGAGGATATCACAGGAATACGAAACGTTCGGCGCAAAGGAGGAACTTGGCGAGGTCATTTTCTCGCGCATATCCTCGTTCAGCGAGGTCTCAGAAGAGAAGAGCAGCTATTCTCCGAAAGATTTTCTGATAAAAAGATCCGAGAATATCTTAGAGGTCCCACGTGCCGATAAGAAGGCGGTATTCGGGGTCAAGAGCTGTGACCTGCGTGGTTTCCAGATAATGGATCTGCAGATATTGAACAAGGACCCATTCTACACCGTCAGGAGGGAAAACACGATATTCGTGAATTTTGTATGCAACGAGATGTGCAATGGCGGTTTCTGCACATCATTCGGAGGCCCGGTTCTGGACAGATATGACATTCAGGTGCTGCACAGGGATGGAAAGTATTTTGTTCAGGCCGATGATAGATATGAGAGATTTCTGACCGGATTCAAAATATCCCAAGACCAGAATGTATTCTCAAGGCACTCTCAAGAATTTCTGCAGAGATACGGTAAAATAGACCTCAATGGCATAGAGAAGAGAATGAAGTGGAACTCGAAGCTATGGAGCGAGTTCGCCAGCTACTGCATATCATGCGGGGCCTGCAATTACTCATGTCCGACGTGCTACTGCATAGACGTGTATGATGATGAAACAGGCAGGAAGAAGGAGTGGGACTCATGCATACTCGAAGGTTTCACCAGGACAGCTGCTGGAAACGTGAGGCCTGAACTTTCAGACAGGCTGAGGCAGAGGTTCTATCATAAGTTCAAGTACTATAAGCTTTCAAAGGGAGAATACCTGTGCACAGGTTGCAACAGGTGCGTTGACGATTGTCCAGTAGATATTGATATAAAGGAGGTGATAACACACGATTACGATAAGGAATGATTATGTTCCTGTGAGGATGAAACCGATAAAGTTCAGGATGGAAACAGATGACACCTACACGATGGTATTTTCGAAGAAGACGGATTCTCATGCGGGCCAATTCTACATGTTATCAGTTGACGGTGTAGGCGAATCCCCGATATCTGTGGCATCTGGTTTCTGCAACCCCCTCACATTTTCCATCAAGGCTGTTGGGTCTGTAACAAGATACATTATGGAACACAGGGATGCTGAAATAGGCCTCAGAGGACCGTACGGCAATGTATGGCCATGGAAGGGATCAGACCACATAGTGGCCATAGCTGGGGGCATAGGCATCCCGCCAATAAAGGCGCTGATAGAGGATATGGAATCCGAGGGCAACCTCCATGACCTCACAGTTCTGTATGGGGCGAGATCCCCCAGGGACATAGTTTACAGGAACGAGATAGAGGCATGGAAAAAGAAGTTGGATTTCCGGGTGACTGTGGACAGCGGCGATTCATCCTGGAATGGCCATGTTGGTGTGGTCACCACTCTGATACCTGGCGTTGATGAATTCAGGAAAGGCCGTGCGTTCGTTATCGGGCCGCCCATAATGATGAAGTTTTCGGTTCAGGAACTTCTCAAGAATGGATTCAGCCCGGAGAACATATACCTGTCACTTGAGCGCAGGATGGAATGCGGTATAGGGGTATGTGGCCACTGCAATCTTGGCCAGTGGTACGTCTGCGAATCAGGCCCAATATTCAGGTATTCAGACGTGATGAACGAGCCTGAATTGTTCCTCTGAGGCAAATCTCCACAGGTATCTATCGTGTAACGGTCTCACTTTAAACTTTTATTAGGAATTTGAGGGAAGCAGTAAAACTCCGACCTTAAGGGAGGAGATACACGGACTTCCCCCAATGGAAAAACTAATAAAGATGTTTGGTTTTAAAACACGTACTGCGATAACCAAGCAGTACGAGCAAAATGTCTGAGTAGGGCTGGTGCAGTCCGAATTCACGCCTGTGGAGATCGCAACTTCGGGCTTGCATGGAATATATCCGTACAGGCAGATGTCTCTTCGCTGAAAGGAAGCTCCGAAGCTTAGGCTGAGGAGTAGCTCACTAGATTTAGGAGTTTTAGATATGAACTCTTCCACTGAAGGAAACCCGTGCATCTTTTGTTCGAAGGGGAATTTTAGTGCTTCACTCAGACTCCTAACTTTTCTATAAAGAAACGACAATATGAGAATATATATCTATATATTTTATTTAGATGAATCTTAACTATGCATATTCAATATCTCACCTGATCTGAGGAAGTGGAGATGGCACAAGGACTCCTGCAACAGCTGGATAATGCAAAGGTAGGAAAGTTTCATCTGAGGGCATGGGTCATCTCTGGTATGGGGTTCTTCACGGATGCATACGATCTTTTTATAATAGGAACTGTAGTCTCATTGCTTCCACTGGCTGGATGGACCTCGCTTTCCACGGCAGACATTTCACTGATATCCTCTGTAGCGCTTCTCGCGTCCGTCATAGGTGCATTCACCTTTGGAAGGCTCCTTGATCTGCTCGGGAGGAGCAGAGTATATGGATTTGAGTTGATGCTTCTGATAACAGGTGCCGTGGGAAGTGCATTCCTTGTTCCAGTTAACGGTGTTGCATACCTGCTCGCATGGAGATTCATACTGGGCCTGGGCATAGGCGGAGACTACGCTGGAAGCTCCACCATAATGGCTGAATTTTCGAATGCAAAGAACAGGGGCCAGCTTATCGGCATGGTATTCTCCATGCAGGGATTCGGCCTGGTTTTCGGGCCGGTTGTCGCACTGATAATGCTCAGGTACATACCAGATATAGATGTGGTATGGAGGCTCCTGCTGTTCCTCGGTGCAATACCTGCAGCGATAGTGCTTTACGGTAGAAGAACCATAGGCGAAACGCCCAGGTATTCTATAAATGTTTCAGGTGATGTTTCATCCGCGAAGAAGGCAATCCAGAAGATATCGGGAAATGCCAGGGTGCAGGTTAGCCCAGACGAGTTGATCGAGGAGCACATAAGCTGGAAGAAGATGTTCACGGACAAGTACTTCCTTATGACGCTCATGGGTACAGCCGGGGCATGGTTCGCACTTGACTGGGCATTCTACGGGAACTCAATAATGAGCCACCAGATGCTATCCGCCATAGTCCCAGCGTCCATCGCAGGGGTGGCTAAGGTCAGAATGACCACGTTATATTCGCTGATAATCTTCGCTGTATCTGCTCTTCCAGGATACTGGATAGCTACATTTACCGTTGACAGGATAGGCAGGAAGCCGATGCAGATAATCGGGTTCTTAATGATGGCAATATCCTACATAATATTGAGTGTATTCAGATTCATATCTGCTCCATCGTACATCATCTGGTTCATGGCCATCTACGGAATGAGCTACTTCTTCACTGAATTCGGGCCAAACGTCACCACGTTCATATACGGGCCTGAAATGTTTCCGACATCCCTGAGGGGACTTGGTTCAGGCCTGTCCTCAGCAGGCGGGAAGCTCGGTGCATTCATAGGTACTGCGCTCAATGTGATAATATTCGCCCTGTTCGGCGAAAGCATCCTGTTCATCATGCTTGCGCTGATCTCTTTCCTTGGTGCACTCCTCACCATTTTCTTCCTTCCAGAGACTTCGGGAAGGAGTCTTGAGGACATCTCAGGAGAGAGAAACTACAAAAGGGCCATAGGCAGTGGTTCAAAGAAATGATCGATGGTGATCCTCCATATGTTCACTGAATGCCTATGTCGCCTGCATGTGATCGTTGTTTACCATGGTAGTATTGGGGTATTCTTATACCTACAACTTCTGAGTAAAGCCGGAGGAAACACCTACGAAAACATTATTAATCAAGTTTAAATATGCCTCACATCCTGTGATAACATGGTTAGCGTCAAATACGTTCCAAGTGATCTGTTGATCAATTACGTCTCTGAAAAGCTCAAGAGCGAGAAGAAGATAGCTGAACCTGACTGGTCAAAATATGTTAAGACGGGCATAAGCCGTGAGAAATCACCTGTGAACAGGGACTGGATCTATGTCCGTGCGGCTGCTATGCTGAGAAAGCTCTATATAAATGGCTATCTGGGAATATCCAGAATGAGCAGTGAATACGGCGGAAAGGTTGACAGAGGATCAAAGAGGTACCACGCCTCGCAGGGAAGCAGATCAATAATCAGGTATCTGTTCCACGAACTGGAGAAGGCAGGTTATGTGCAGAAGACACCGAAGGGCAGATCCCTCTCACCGCAGGGAATGTCGCTTCTGGACAACGCCAGCAAGGACATAATAAAACAGCTTGCTGACAAGGATCCTGCATTCCAGAAATTCATCTGATGCTGGACTGCATTAGAGGTATCAGGTTCGATCCGCGGTTGACGAATGAAGGGATAAAAACCCTTATAAATTAAATTGAAATTGGTAATTTACTGGATCTGATTGCTTGATGGATGTACCCCAGCAGGGTGTGTCCAAGATCCCGCTGATGATACATGGCATCTCATCCGAAAGTGATGGATATGGATGATGACGAGGAACTTGAAAGAATAAGAAGGCAGCAACTGGAAAGCATGCAAAGGCAGGCCATGCAGGAGCAGATGCGTGAGGAGCAGGAGAAGCAGAGGGAGGCAGAGAGGGCCAGGCGTCAGCAGATACTCAGGCAGATACTCGATCCATCTGCAAGGGAACGCCTTAACAACGTAAGACTTGTGAGGCCTGATCTTGCAGATAACGTTGAAAACCAGTTGATTCAGCTCGCAAGCATGGGAAGGATCAACCGTGTGCTTTCAGAAAGAGACATAATTGATATATTAAGTAAGCTTACCGAAAATAAGAGAGAACCAAAGATAGAGAGGAGAAGCAAATGAGCCGGAACAAGGAACTTGGTAGAAAGATACGATTGATGAAGAAGATAAAGCAGAACAGGAGGGTGCCTGGCTGGGTCATGATGAGGACTGCCAGGAAGGTGACCCAGAACCCGCTCAGAAGGAACTGGAGACGCGGAAGCCTGAAGATATGAGGTGAAAATCATGGCGGATGAAACAGTAGCTCAGGAAGTCATCATAAACGTGCCTCTGAGGGATGCGAAGGCATCATCCAGGAAGAGGAGGGCCGATACGGCGGTATCGGTGCTGAGGAATTTCGTTTCAAAAAAGATGAAGATCGATAAGGGCAAGATCTGGATCGATCCAAAAGTAAGTGAAAAGATATGGGAGCGTGGAAGGGAACATATCCCCTCAAAGTTATCTGTGAAGGTAATAAAATTAGAGGAAGGAACAACGGAAATCATAATGCCGTGATTCCGGCTCATTATTTTTCGTTCTTCGATTACCGCGGTGGTGTGTTGTGATAAGGAAAACGTCAGTCCTTAGAAGTAACTTTATCGGTATATACGCTAAGGCATGGGATGACGTTGCCTTCATCACTATGATGGCCGATGAAAAGACGGTGGCTGATTTTCAGGAAGTGCTTCAGGTCGACGTCAGGAAAATAAGCATAGACAATTCAAGCCTCATAGGTACGATGATGGTCATGAATTCAAACGGCCTGATCGTACCATACGGATCCGAGATAACCGGACTGGGAGATCTGGACGGGAGAAACATACTCCAGTTGAAGGATAAGATCAATGCCATAGGCAACGACATAATAGCCAACGATCATGGTGCCATAATACACAAGAGTTTCAGCAACAGATCGCGGAAGGAGATAGAGGATACACTTGGCGTCGAGACCATAAGGACGACCATAGGAAATATACTCACAGTGGGATCTGCTGGAATACTTACGTCAAAGGGCATGCTTGTTAATCCTGAAACAGATGACGACGAACTTGAATTTCTCAGGGATTTCTTCAAGGTTTCGGTTAAATCTGGAACTGCAAACTTTGGAAGCATCTACGTTGGAGCATCCATAGTGGCCAATTCGAAGGGTGTTCTCGTGGGCAAGGACACCACTCCGATTGAGATGGACAGGATTGACGACGTACTGTCGTGATCTGGAAGGGTTTTCAGGAACTTATTTTTTGAATCCTCTCACCTGTGAGATCCTTATTATGGGATTAAGATCGATGCCGTTCTGTCTTAGAAGGTCTGATCCACCCTCCTCCCTGTCAACGACGCAGAACGCGCGTTTCACAACAGCTCCATTTTCACGTAGGACCTGTACGGCCTTCAACACGGAGTTGCCCGTTGTGACCACATCCTCTATGACATCTATCTCCTCTCCCCTTTCAAGCTTGCCTACAAGCAGGCTCATCGTGCCATGCGATCTCTCCTTCCTGACTATGATGTAAGGTATTGACATGTGAAGTGCTGTCGCAACGGTCAGCGGTACAGCTCCAAGCTCCATGCCTGCGATCTTTCTTGTTCTTATCATTCTGGAAAATTCAGATGCAATTTTATTCAGCACAGCAGGTTCTGTGGCCGCCTCCTTTATATCAACGTAGTATGTGGACCTCTTTCCGGAGGTCAGGACAAAATCACCGAACTTTATGGCACCAACTCTCAGCAGATCCTCTTCCAGTTCACCCATCTGTATCCGCAGGCGATCTGCTCGTTAGAAAAAAATGTTTCCATAACGCAGGAATAGCGAATTATCCTGAACTACTAACATTCATTAACCCGGTCAGCATCTTTCACGAAGGGATGTACGAGAACAGGCAGTATCAGGTGGAGGCCATTGATTTTCTTCGTTCTTCGCTCCAGAGCAATTACGGAGTGGCCCTTGAATCTCCAACCGGTTCTGGAAAGACCATGATGGCCCTCAAGTCAGCTCTGCAGTATTCAAGCGAAAAGAAGCTAAAGGTTCTCTACCTTGTTCGCACCAATTCGCAGGAAGAGCAGGTGATAAAGGAGCTCCGATCACTATCGTCATCTGTGAAGATACGCGCAATACCCATGCAGGGCCGGATCAACATGTGCATACTCTACAGAATGGTCGACGATCTCCATGAGATCAATGCGGAATCCCTGGCAAAGTTCTGCAATATGAAGAAGCGCGAGGTCATATCTGGAAACGAGTCAGCATGTCCATACTTCAACTTCAAGATAAGATCGGATGAGACAAAGAGGTTCCTCTTTGATGAACTGCCGACCGCTGAAGAGTTCTACGATTACGGCGAACGGAACAATGTTTGCCCGTACGAGAGCATGAAGGCGGCCCTGCCGGATGCAGATATAGTCATAGCACCATACGCATACTTTCTGAACAGATCCGTGGCCGAAAAGTTCCTCAGCCACTGGGGTGTGTCCAGAAACCAGATAGTGATAATACTTGATGAGGCGCACAACCTGCCTGAGATAGGCAGATCGATAGGTTCTTTCAGGATCTCCGTAGAATCACTCAACAGGGCAGACAGAGAAGCGCAGGCCTACGGAGACCCAGAACTCTCGCAGAAGATCCATGTTTCTGATCTCATAGAGATGGTGAGAAGCGCACTTCAGAGCATGGTGAGCGAGAGGTGCCAGAAGGGCGATGTCAGGATCAGGTTCCAGGAATTCATGGAGTACATGATGATAATGAATAAGAAGAGCGAGAGGGAGATAAGATCGCTCTTTAACTACCTATACCTCTTTGGAGAATATGTGGAAAACGAGAAGGAGAAGGCCGGAAAGGTACCTTTCAGCTACTGCTCATCTGTCGCGAGCAGGTTGACCGCATTCTCGGAACAGGATGAGGAAAGGTATGCGGCAATACTCTCGCCAGAGGATTCAGGATACATGCAGGCGGCATGCCTCGATCCATCAGGTATACTTGATGTCCTTAAGGAATCAAAGACCATACACATGTCGGGAACGCTCGATCCATTCGATTTCTATTCCGATATCACCGGATTCGAGATACCATTTAAAAAGATCGGGGAGATCTTCCCTCCTGAGAACAGGTACATAGCCTATTATGATGGTGTATCCTCCAAGTACGACACGCTGGATGAAAAGGAACTGGACAAGATGGCAACCACCATAGAGAGCATCGTCACAAGGGTGATGAGAAACACCATAGTTTATTTCCCGTCATACTCCCTCATGGACAAGGTTGAGAACAGGGTATCCTTCGAACACATGAAGGAATACAGGGGCATCGATCAGAAGGATCTCTATGCCATTCTTAAGAAATTCAGGAGGGACAGGGGTACGATCTTCGCGGTATCTGGTGGCAGGCTCTCCGAAGGGATAAACTTTCCAGGGAACGAGCTTGAGCTCATAATACTGGCTGGGCTCCCGTTTCCCAGGCCCGATGCGATGAATCGCGCGCTCTTCGATTACTATGAGAGGAAATACGGTAAGGGCTGGGAGTACAGCGTAATCTATCCAACGGCCATAAAGATAAAGCAGGAAATAGGGCGGCTCATCAGGAGCGCAGAGGACATAGGCGCCTGCGTGATCCTGGATAAGAGAGCCGGCCAGTTCAGGAAATTCATACCTGATCTGAGGAAGACAACCGATCCAGCGGCAGATATATACAATTTTTTCTTATCCGCGGAATATCGCGAAAAACACACACAATGATCCCTGCGTGGAAAACGTTTTATGCCTGTTTTGATATGTAAAAAGTGATTTATATGGCTATCAATGCTGTGGCCGGCTCCATCAGAGAGTTCTCGCCCAAGGACATAGAGCAGGTATACAGAATAGCGCAGGAGTCTCTCACAGAATTCTACACGCAGTCCCTGATAATGGATCTCCACAGGGAATGGCCAGAGTCCTTCATGGTCTACACCATAACGGACACCGTTGTCGGCTTCATAGTTGGCTCAAAGTACTCAAGAACGGAGGCAAGGATACTGCTGTTTGCCGTGGACGAGAGATTCAGAAAGATGGGCGTCGGATCAGCACTCATGGATCGCTTCCTGCAACTGTGCAGGGAGGAGAATATGCTCAGCGTGCGGCTTGAGGTACGAACGGATAACGATGAAGCAATAAGGTTCTATAAGAAATACGGTTTTGTGATCACTGCACTGCTTCCAGGCTATTACAGCGATTCATCGAACGCCTATACCATGTGGCGCATAGTTTAGCACAGTGGGGTCATAGTTCTCTGATATGCTCGTATGATGTGAATGGGTTTTCGGTGCAATTCTGGAATCGGTATTCCTGAGGCAGGATAGGTGCACGGTTTTTCGCAGAAAATGGCACCATAGCATATGCATCCGTAAGATGATGCAGCGGATGCTATAATTCAGTTGACTGTTTATCTTTAAAAAAATTATTCCACCCCATGGTGGAATATGTCATCAGAATACAGGTATCTTACCATCAACAAACTGCATGGTAAGATCGGATATGTGGGCAAGGCGGTCGTCCACCAGGTTCCTGATGTTGTTCTTGTGCTTGGAATGGTCGACGTTCCCCTCATATATGACCTGTACGCTTGCAACATGCGGGTCATCGATAGGCCTGCCGATCTGCGAAACGATTCTTACAAGGACCTCGGCTATATCGTTGCCCTCCTCCTTTACGATGTCGTTCGCTATTTTGTTCGACAGGACGTTGTACAGTTTGCCAACATGGGTCACTGGGTTCTTTCCAGCCGCTGCCTCCATGCTCATTGCCCTGTAAGGCGTTATGAGGCCGTTCACCCTGTTTCCTCTTCCAACTGATCCATCGTCTCCGTTCTCCATCGACATGCCCGTTACGGTGAGATAGCCAACAGCCTTTCCGTCCTCCTTTATATCAGCCGTGTTGATGAACACCTTTACCTCCTTGTCCGTGTATTCAACAGCATTGTCCAGGACAAGCTGCTTGAGTTCATCCTTTATGTTGAAGTATTCATCAGCGTCGTGTATGTACTTGTCCACCATTGCGGCCGCAACCGTCAGATTGATTGTGTCCTTCTGCCTGAACCCCATTACCTTTATGTCGTATCCGACCATTGGCATCTTCTTCTTCAGCTCACCATTCAGGTACTTCTCCGTGTTCAGGACCATGGTCTCCGTCTCTGAAAGCGGTGCAAAGCCAACACCGAACGAGGTGTCGTTGGCCTCCAGCTTCTTCGTATCGTAGACTTCGACAAGGTCAACTGAACCCTGACCTATCCTTGAATCGATCATGACATCGGCGTCAACGTCAAGGTGGCTGAAATGCTCCCTGAGGTAATCCCTTGCAGCCTTTATCGTTATGGATTTGAACGGTACACGGTCGTTGCCGACCTTTGTGGTCGCTCTTCCGCTGAGCAGAATGTAGGTTGGCTCAAGAACGAGGCCTCCACCGTATTTCGGCGCTGACTGGCCGCCGACAACCTCTACCTGGTCGGTGTTGTGGTGGAGTATCCTTCCGTAGTGCTGTATGTAGTACTTGGAAAGTGATCTGCTGACCGCCTCTGCAATTCCGTCCGCAACGCTGTCTGGATGTCCGATACCCTTTCTCTCTACTATCTCCACTTCCTTCTTTGGAGTCGGTATCTGGTGTAGTTCTTCGACTGAGATATTTCTCTCCATAATTTACCTCTGGTTAGTCCATATTTATGGTTTATTAAATGTTTTGTAAGCAAATTCTAAATATTACGGCATCGGAAAATAATATTACTGATGGTAATTAGGACAATATTTATGCTTCCCGTTTAATAACACCCATGAACTTCCTCATTAGTGTTTATGACAAAACCGGACTCGTTGATTTTCTGAATAAAGTGAAGGACAGGATAGATATTGTATACGCCACATCAGGTACCTACAGATCTCTTGGTGGTCTGGGCCTTAATCTCCATGAAACCTCAGAGATCACAGGCTTCGAAGATCTGCTGGACGGGAGGGTGAAGACACTGCATCCGGTGCTCTACGCTGGTCTCCTTTACAGAAACAGAAACGAAGGTGATCAGGTTAAATTCGATGTCGTCGTCTCTAACCTCTATCCCTTCAGCGTTGATATGAAGAGCGAGGACGAGATGATAGAGAACATCGACATAGGCGGCGTTTCACTGACAAGGGCAGCAGCAAAGAACTACCGGAACATACTGGTGCTGACCTCTCCGGATGATTACGGCGATGCAGCCAAAGTGATAAACTCCGGACAGATACCTGAGGATTACAGGAAGAGAATGGCCATGAAGGCGTTCGTCAGGATGGCCGAGTATGATGCAAGGATAAACGATGGGCTGTCAAGGATATCTGGCATTGTACCTGATGCCTATGCAGTCATAGGCTACAATGGAGAGAGGCTAAGGTATGGCGAAAACCCAGATCAGGAAGGCTACATGTTCATGACCGACCAGAGCATTGGTGTTGCAGCCTCAGAGAAGCTCAACGGAAAGGAGCTGTCATACAACAACATACTGGATGCCGATTCGGCCTTTGAGACCGCTCTGGAGTTCGAGGAACCAGCTGTAATAGTGATGAAGCACAACACGCCGTCCGGCGTGGCGCAGGACAGCGATATCGTGGCAGCATTCAGAAAGGCATGGGACGCCGATTCTGAGAGTGCATATGGTTCCGTCATAGCTGTCAACAGGAAAGTGACCGAGGATCTCGCGAAGGCCATGAAGCCGTACTTCATAGAGGTCTTGATAGCTCCAGATTATGATGATGGTGCACTCGATCTGCTGAGGAAGAAGAAAAACCTCAGAGTTTTGAGGCTGAAATGGCAGAGGGATGACCGCCTGAGGGTAAGATCGGTATCTGGCGGATTCCTTGCACAGTCTCCAATGCGTGCATCCATTGCTGAATCTTCCATCAGGCTGGTGACCGAGAAGGGCGCGGATGAAAAGACGATACATGATCTGATCTTTGCCTGGAAGGTCGTGGCGAGGTCAAGGAGCAACGCCATCGTCTTTGCCAGGGATCTTGTCACAACTGGCATAGGGGCCGGGCAGACCTCCAGGGTTGAGGCAGTCAGGATCGCTGCACAGCGCGCGGGAGATAGATCCAGAGGGTCTGTGATGGCATCAGATGCGTTCTTCCCGTTCCCGGACAGTATAGATGTAGCAGCATCAGCGGGTATAAAGGCGATAATTCAGCCAGGCGGATCCATAAGGGATGATGAGGTCATAAAGCGCTGCAACGACCTGGGGATACCCATGTACTTTACGGGTAAAAGGGTATTCCTGCACTGAAAAATATAGGGTCCGAAATTCACTCTCCGGTGAATTTCGGTTTTCTCTTTTCCTTGAAAGCGGTGAGCCCTTCCCTGGCATCCTTTGTGCGGAAGGTCAATGCGAACCTCTCCTTCTCAAGTTCGTATCCTTCCCTGTTTATGCCCGTCATGACCTCCTTTATGTATCTCACAGAAACTGCAGGTTTCTCAGCAAGTTCCCTTGCAAGATTCATGGCCTCGTCGAGGTATTTCTCAGAAACCATGTTCACTATACCATGATCAAGGGCCTCCTTCTCGTCTATCACACGACCCGTAAGTGCAAGGTACTTTCCGTAGGATGGCCCGGCCAGTTCCATTATCCTCTGCGTTCCGCCAAATCCGGGCATTATGCCAAGCCCGACCTCGGGGAAACCGTACTTTGTGTTCACGTCTGATATCCTGAAGTCACATGCAAGTGCGAGTTCAAAACCGCCACCGAGGGCATAACCGTGGACGGCAGCTATCACGGGTTTCTCATATGTTGCAATGCTGTTCATCACATTCTGGCCCAGATCTGAGAAGTGAAAGGCCGCACGATCGTCCATGCTCAAAAAGTTGTTTATATCAGCACCTGCAGAGAATGCACGATCGCTTCCCCTGATAACGACAACTCTTCCGGACTCCCTCACCGCATGTTCGATCTCCTGCAGCAGATCAATCGTCAGAGGATTAAGCGGGTTATCCCTCTTTATCTGTATGATCCTTACTCCATCCTCATCCTTCACCACCATCTCTTTGTATTTCTCTTCAACCAATTGAGCACCTCAGCATGATTATCCGTTGAAATCTTTTTATGCTTTCTGCGGAACCACAGCTTTCATCCGAACCATACACGGGAATGGAAAAATAACGATCGGGTCAGTTCGCATCACTTTACTGGATGGAAATGGAGATTCAGGGATATGATCATCGTCTTTTTCTCGGGGCATTCAGCATGGCGGTGCCGGACACCTTCGGTTCGATACGCATTTTAAAACTTGGGCAGATTCACCACTCCGTGAGACGCATCAGAACACGTGGAAAGCAATGAAGGCGATGAGAAAGCCAAGTATGGTTCCAGTGTTTATATATGGGAGCCCTGGGGCTGGCCTGTCACGATTCCAGAAGTAAAGAACGGCCATGCCTATCAGGCCCCCAGCCAGGGGCAGCAGGGTGAAAAAAAGTATGTGGGATATGCCATATATGGCGGAAGATACAACCATTATGCTCGGCAGAGCGATGTCTCCGAACCCGATCATCAGAACATTGCCCTCGCCACGGTTGTCAAAGCTCAGACCGCGCATTGTGAAACCACTGTTCTCCGGCAGTACGAAGAGCATGGGAAGGTCGGAGTCAACGGCATACCTTGCAAGACTTATCATGTGCTTCGTCTTATAAACCGCTATGTAGTCGTAGATTTCGAACGCAACAAGAAACGCAACTGCAGCCCACACTCCAAAGGTGATTCCCCATATCGATGATATTCCAACGGATAGAAAAAACCCAGCAGCATCAGTGATATACCATTCATTTTTGAAGATCATCAGGTAAAAAAATGCTATGGCTATTGCAATGGAGGCTGTGAATATCGCATATACGTTGTACAGAAATATCGAGAGAAGTATCAGAAAGACATAGAATATGACATATGCCACGACGATCGAGTATATGACCCGAAATATCCTGAGCTTTCTCTTCCTTCCGAGATATATGATCACGAATGAGAACAGGAATGCGGCTATTATGTATACGAAAACATATCCTATGCCGTATGTGGGCGATCTGTGGGCGTAAGACGATGGCTGTGAGTTGTATATGGCCACGGCTAAGAGTATGGCCAGAAGAGAGGAGATCACGAATATGACCATGGAAACGATTTCAGCTTTCGCTCGCATCTTTACTCTTTCTCTTTGTCTTCTTTTCTGCAGGCTTTTCAGGCTTCTGCTTCTTATTGTATTCGCACTGCATGTTGGGGCAGAATTTCCATTTTCTTCCGTTCCTGGACACAGCAAGTATCGGCGCACCGCAGTACTGGCATACCTCGTCAGTCTTTATTATTTTGCCCATTTGCGGAAGTGGATAGGTGACAGTGCACTTTGGATAATTGCTGCATCCCAGGAAGCGCTTCCCGTATTTTGACTGCCTGAGGACGAGTCTACCATGATCGGATGGGCATTCTCCATAATCTTCATTATCCCTGTTATAGGCGCAATCAGGATCTATGCATTTGATCTCAGGCGACTGCCCCCTCCTTATTATTTTTATCATGGGGAGCCCGCAGACTGGGCACTTCTGATCCGTGAGCGTTATTGATCCATTTCTCTTTATCTTGAAGTTTATCCTGCATGTCGGATCTTCGCACCTCACGGTGTACGTGAACCGATCCTTGATGACCATGATCTTTTTCCCATCATGGAATGGGCAATCACCTATCTCCTGCCCCGCGTTGAGGCCCTTCGTTATTATGTTTTTCACATCCTCTGTCTTTGTCAGGAAGTGGCTGAGTACCTCATGCAGCATCCTTTTAGATTCCTCGACGACATCATTCTTGCTCATCTCGTTCTTCTCTATCCTGTCCATGTCCTGCTCCAGTTTTGCGGTCATCTCCGGATCGGCTATGTGCGAGTTCACCGATCTGACCGCATCTATGAAGGCCATGCCAAGGGAAGTTGGCCTTACCGGATTGCCCTCTATGAATCCCCTTTCTATCAGTTTTCCTATGATGTCATGCCTTGTGCTCTTGGTACCAAGGTTCAGATCTTCCATCTTCTTCAGCAACGAGGACATATCATATCTCGGCGGTGGCTTTGTCTCTTCCTTCTGTATATTCCACTCAACACCTCTGATCTTCTCTCCCTCAACCAGATCCGGAAGATATGTATCCTTTGGTTCATAGCCATAGATCTCCGTCCATCCCCTATCAGTGGTGCGCTGGCCAGAAGCCTTCAGGGTGTAACCGTTGACGTCTATTTCGGCCTCCGCAACGGTCTTTCTTCCCTCTCTGTAAAGCGTCGACAGGAAGTGCCTGAGTATGAGGTCGTACACTCTTCCGTAATCACCCTTGAGCTGTTCTTTTGGAGAATCGACCGGGTATATCGGTGGGTGATCGGTTGTCTCCGTTCTGCCCCTTGATGGCGATATCCTATCGAATGATTCGATCTCCTTCACATACTTGGAATAACCGGTATTTTCAAGTTTCTTGAGAACGGACTTCAGGTTTATTGATCTGGGATAAACGGTGTTGTCTGTTCTGGGATAGCTTATAAGCCCCCTCATGTACAGGTTCTCGGCTATGCTCATCGCCTTGGTTGGCATTATGCCGATTCTGGATGCTTCCCTGAGGAATTCCGTGGTGCTGAATGGTGCTGGCCTTCTTATTGGTTCTTCCTTTGATCTGTACGATAGAACGGTGCCGTCCTTTCCCTTTATCGCCTCATATATCCGTTCAGCCGCCTCCTGATCCTTCAGGTTTTCGGGATACCTTGCGGTGAACTGCCCGCCCTTTTCGAACGTAACGGATATTATCCAGTATGGCTCAGGTCTGAAGCCCTGGATCTCCCGCTCCCTATCAACCACTATGGCCAGGGTTGGCGTCTGGACCCTTCCCGCCGAGAGAAAAGATTTTCCGAGCCGCCCTGTTGTGACTGAAAAGAACCTTGTTAGGACGGACCCCCATATCAGGTCTATGGATTCCCTGGCATCAGCAGCGTCGGCAAGACTGTAGTTGACGCCTATCAGGTTCCTGAAGGAGTCGATTATCTCATTCTTTGTGAGTGCGCTGAACTTGGCCCGCTTCACCTCCTCCCTGCCATCCTTTATGATGTCCAGAGCCTCGACGCCTATGAGTTCACCTTCCCTGTCGTAGTCCGTGGCTATGACTATCTCCTCAACCTTGCCCCGGAATGCCAGGAGAGTCTGGTAGGCTACCTTGTTCTTTATGTTCTTGACGATCCTGGCATCTATCAGATCCGATAGATCTATCCGGCTCCAGTCGCTGTATCCGCTCTCGAAGTCCGCCTCAACTATATGGCCTGAAAGCGGAATCAGATAAGTCTTCGATCCATCGTACTCAAATTCGAGGTAGGACGTCCCCTTCGCCCGGTGGGACTTCACCTGCCCTCCCGACAGAAAGTAGGCAATCCTCCTGCCAGCATCAGCTTTCTCCGCAATTATTATCCTGAAGCCATCCAAAACCTATTACCTCTTTATCCTGAAATCTGGAAATTCTGTATACGGTATGTCGTAGACATCGTATCTCTTCACGATGGCATAGGGCATATCAGCCACGCAGTAATTTATGAGGCTCATCACGTCGCACAGTTCACCGGAGAAGAAAGCCTCCACGGATCCGTCTATCCTGTTCATGATCCAGCCCCTGACGTTTAGATCGAGCGCCTTGGACAGCGTATTGGATCTGAAATTTATACCCTGCACCCTGCCGTAGAAGAGAACCCTCTTGGTCACCAGCATTACAAAGCATAATAGATCACCATGACTAATAGTTTTATGCCGTCCGGATGGAGGCGATGATCCCTGGTGGATGATACGTATAGCGCCGATCCCGGTGACAACAGAGCGAAACGAAAAAGCGGTGGGATCATGCCTGAAGCATTGGGCCATCTTCATGCCTGATCCTGTAAGAGAGAATTCCGTACCTGAAAGCTAGGATCAGGAGGATCGATATTCCGACGATGGTGTTCACAACGAAGAACATATACACGCTGAGCCTGAGCAGATCCTGGATCATAAGCGAAAATATGTCGGCTGATCCAACGATCAGGCCGGTGAATGCAAAGGTCGTTATGAAGGCTATCTGCCCTCCAAAAGAATAGAAGTTCACAGTATCAGCGGTGTCGGGTATCTTCCTGTATAGCCTGTTCATGTTGTAAACTATGGACGAAACGAAGTATAGGATCATGTCCAGAATTATGAAGAGGTAGAAAGCAAAGCCCATAACTATCTTGATGCTGATCGCAACAAGCATGGATACGCTTATCACAACGAATATGAAGGTGGGCGCCGGTATCTTCCATCTTATTATGTTCCTGCTGTCCAGTGGTAAAGCCTTTATGAAGGATATGCCGCTGCCCTCAATTACCAGGAAGAGTATGGAATAGAACGAAGAGGTAACGATGACGAAGGCAACCATTGCATTGTACAGCGTCACAGGATCGGCCCTGGCAGTTGGAGCATAAAGCACCTCAGACATTATGGTCGGAAACACGAAGAAAATAGGCATTATGAGCAGTACAAGATTCTGGGATTTTCTGGATGAGATCTTAAGGTCCTTTGAGAAGAAGGAGAATTGCTGGCTCCTCACGTTTGCCTTCACGTGCTGTTCCCCCTTTATCTGCGTTCTCGCTGTGGGCTCAAGCAGCTTGTAAAAGGCCTTTTTATTTACGTATACGAAGCTGAGGATTGATGCCGCCGTGTACGTTATCGCTATAATGTACCCTGTTGCCTCCATCAATGGGCCATGGAAGAAGAATATTGTGGACTGTATGTTGAATACGGGTGCGAAATAGGAATAGGGAAACGGGAGCCTTGGGATCACGCCATTCACTATGTTGGCGTTGTACAGTATTATCTCGAATATTGCGAACACGAAGATCAGGAAAAGTATTCTACCGACGTTCCTCAGTATGTTCGTTGCTCTTGTCCTCCTTCCGCTCAGTCTGCTTCCAAAGACAACGAACATGGCCGATCCTATTATGTAGCCCAGCATCACGGAGAAGAGACTCCATATAATTCCCATGGCAAGTATATATGGATCGTCGAGAAGGAAAGCTGACAGGAACACCGCGGGGAGGACGGCGAAGAGAGAAGAGCTTCCTGTGTAGATGAACCATGAGACAGCTATGACATGGTCAGGAAAGTCCACAGGCAGAACCCTCAGTGGATCCAGTATGTGGTTTATATTCACGGAGACAAAGAAGAGAAGGGAGTTTGATATGTTGATGAAAAGGGAATATATGAAAAGCAGGAGAACCACGCTGGAAAGCGTATATATCTCATGATTCATGAGGCTTGGGGCTGTGAGTATGAGCGAGAAGATAATGAAGGAGAACGATGTAGCACCATATGATATGTTGACGTATCTCATTATGTAGTTTCCCTTGTTCCTCACCTTTGAGGATCTGATCATGAATGAAGCTGAATTTTTCAATGCAAGATATCTCTCCTCGATGAGTATCCTCCTCGCCAGATAGAAGAGCGTCTTAGTGTTCAATCTCATCCCTCAGGTATCTCGCAACCTCAGGTATATCATCGGCGTTAGTCAGCTTCAGGAATATTTCCTCAAGGTTCTGTGAAGGTTCGTTGGCCTCATTCCTGAGATCGGCTATAGTACCGTTTGCAACTATATGCCCGTTGTAAAGTATTGCAACATGATCGCAGAGTGATTCCGCGATCTCGAGGATATGCGTGGAAAAGACTATTATCTTTCCATGGTCCCGCATATCGAGGAGGATGCTCTTGAAGAGTTTTGCAGATCTTGGATCAAGGCCATTTATACCTTCGTCAACTATGAGTATCTTGGGATCGTGGACTATCGCAGATATTATGGCAACCTTCTGCCTGTTGCCAAACGAAAGGGATCCTATGAACTCGTTCATGTACTCGTCTATGCCAAACGCATCTATCAGCGCCTCTATCCTTCTTCGGAATGTCCCCTCATCCATGCGCCTTATGGAGGCTATGAAACTGAAAAGCTCAGAGGGCGTCATGGATTCGTACAGTATGGGAGTTTCCGGAACATAGCCGGATATTGCCTTGATCTCCATCTGATCGCGCACGCTGTCGTATCCGCACACGCTGGTGCTGCCTCCGGTTTGCTTCAGTAGGCCGAGTACTATGCGCATGAGCGTGGTCTTCCCGGAACCGTTTGGGCCAAGGATCCCGTATATGGTACCCTCAGGGATCTCCAGCGATACGCCATCCAGCGCCAGTTTATCGCCGTACCGCATGGAGACGTTATCGATCTTGATGGAGCATGTCATCCTATATCAGTTGAAATCATATCAAAAAGACCTTAATAAGTATGGAGATGCATGCTGGAATTTTTCGCTCATTGCGAACTTCATATTATAGATATGTGTAGGAAATAGTGGAACGAGAAGCCAACCATGAACGTTATGAATGCGGCAAGCAGAGCCAGGAGCGACGCCCTTATGGCAATCCTGAATATTCCAACGTTGACGGAGAGAGCAACTATGGAGTTGGATAGGCCCTGCACTATGAACACAAGAACTATCGATATAACCAGCGCCAGGTATTTGCTGAGAAACACGAACGGTAGTATGGGCACCGCTGCACCTATTATGTAAGATATGCCAACGTAGAGCGCAGAGGTCTTTGATTCGTTCCTTATGGAATTGATGTAATCCCTGTTGGCTTCCTTCTTCCTGAACAGTACCTTCTTCTCCTCCTCAACAAGCTTGTACTCGGTTTCGGATTTCTTTGACAGGTATGCGCCTATGCTCATGCTCGCTGTACCGCTTATTCCCACGACGAGCCCTCCTAGCGCTATATCTATGTTGCTCGTTATTATTGACGTCAGGCCGGCCAGCGCGGCAAGAACCTCTACGAGGCCATCGCTTATGCCATATATCATATCCTTGTTCCTCTCTATGGTATCGCTGGACTTCTCCATGGCCTTCTCAAAGATCTCCTCATGCTCTATCTCCTCGTTGAGAATTTCCTGAAGCCTGTGTCTGAAGGCTTCATCCAGATCTGGTCTCTTCAGGTATTCGCTGTAAACCCTGACTGTGGTGATCTCTCCGTGTTCCAGGAGGCGGGCTGTCAGAAAGACACCGATGAAATGCCTCAGGAAAACGAGGAAAAACACCTTTAACCTGTTATACGTTGGCTGCACTTTGATACCCGCCTTCTCAAGGTTCTGCCTCCAGAATTCTGAATGCTCCCTCTCTATACCGGAGAGTCTTGACAGGTTATCCCTCAGGTAATCATCCTTTATCTTCCTGGAAAGTATCGAATAGAACGTCATGTCTGTGAGTTCATCACGGTAGAACTCTGACCACTGCCTGACATCGGATTCCATATCTAATTATCGATATCTACCTTAAATAATTATCGTTTTTTCTAAGCCCGCTTTGATGTATGAATAAGGTTATCCTGACATTTTTCTGGATACGAAAATCGTATTACGCATACGTTTTTCATTCAATAAAATATATATTATTACTCCTAATATAGTTACTATGATGCAGGAAGAGCTTAATGGAATTAAGATAAAAGTAACGCCGCCGGGCCCAGAGGCAAAGAAGATAATAGATATGAATGACCGGTATCTGGCCAGGAGCACACAGTCTCTGCCTGTCGTGGGAAAGCTCGGCCGTGGCGTTTATGTTGAGGACGTTGACGGAAACGTTTATCTTGACTTCTCAAGCGGTATCAGCGTGACTAACCTGGGCCATGTTGATCCGTACGTCACCGAGAAGGTAGAGGAGCAGCTGCACAGGATGTGGCACTTCCCGGGGACAGATTTCTATACCGAGATGCAGGTCCTCGCAGCAAAATCGCTGATCGAGGTCACGCCAGGCAAGTTCGAAAAGAGGGTATTCTTCACCAACAGCGGTACCGAGAGCGTCGAGGCAGCCATCAAGGTGGCGAAGTCGTACACGGGCAGAGGCATGTTCATTGGCTTTATCGGTGCATTTCATGGAAGGACACAGGGTTCGCTGAGCTTCACAGCCTCCAAACCGATACACCACAGGGGATTCTTCCCGTCGATGCCAGGTGTGGAGCATGTGCCTTTCCCCAACCCCTACAGAAACCCGTTCGGAATAGATGGCTATGAGAACCCAGATGAGCTCGTGAACAGGGTCATAGATTACATAGAGACCTATCTGCTGAAGACGTATGTTCCGCCAGAGGAAGTTGCCGGTATCCTGGCTGAACCAGTCCAGGGAGAGGGGGGATACATAGTTCCACCAATGAACTTCTTCAAGGAGCTGCGCAAGCTTGCTGACAGATATAACATACCTCTTATGATGGATGAGGTTCAGAGCGGATTCGGAAGGACAGGCAAGTTCTTCGCTTCTGAGCACTTCGGTGTGGAACCAGATGTCATAACGCTTGCGAAGGCAATAGCATCAGGCATACCGATGGGTGCAGTTGTGATGAAGAAGGAGATGAACTTCAAGGAGAGCGGGCTGCACTCCAACACGTTCGGGGGAAACCTGATAGCTTCGGCGGCATGCGTTGCAACCATCGAGGAGATGAAGAAGCTCAATGTCGTCGAGAACTCCGCAAAGCAGGGCGCCTACATGAGGAAGCGTCTTGAGGAGCTGCAGGCCAAGTATGATGCCATTGGCGACGTTAGGGGCCTCGGTCTCATGCAGGCGATCGATTTCGTCAAGGACAGGAGGACGAAGGAACCGAACAGCAAGCTCAGGAATGCTGTTATAGACAACGCCTTCAGGCTTGGACTTATACTGCTTTCAACCGGTTCAAGCGCCATAAGGATAATACCACCGCTGATAATAAAAGAGGAGCAGATCGATGAGGGCATCGAGGTTCTAGATAAGGCAATAAAACAGGCACTGTGATAATTATATTACCTTTTTATTTATTATTTCAATGAATGATGATAGGGGAAGACCGTCTTCCCATTTCATTACATAATTACCTTCTTTAGTCTTTGCTATTTTGGGTATGATTTCATAGACCATGTTGAACCTTCCAACCGGTTTAGATTCAACAACAAATAACCTCCATGGATCTCCTTGCACATTCTTTATCCTGTAAGCATAGGTCAGGAATATTCCAGCTCTGATACACATATCATTTATTCTGTTGGCCTGTTCCTGTTTTTTTCCGGATCCCTCGGAAAACATGAGGTACGGTCTGACGGATGATTTTACCTCTATGACCATGGAAAAATCATGCCTTATAGCTATCACATCTGCACCGAAGGAGCCCGCGGATCTTGTTACGTAGAACGGAGATTCTATCAGGGACATTATGGCATCTGATTTTTCAGGTATCTTACTGGCATATTTCCTCACAGCTTGTTCTTTTCCACCCAGTATGTCCCTTATCTCGCGTTCATAGGTACTTGCATTCACCATTCCGTATGCCAAGTTTGAATTTAAAGGAAGATCACCGGGTGATTGAAATCCTATATAAACAATTATGCGCTTTGAATTTAATGAAAATTTAGGGCTTTGGAGGAAGCTGTAATTCCTAACAGCTTCAACGATGAGATGCACGGACTATTCCCAATGGAGAGATCTTTAAAATGCGCATCTATATTTTTTGTATCATCCACGATAACCAAGTTGGGTGATACCTAAGTAGGACTGGTGCAGTCAGATTCAACGCTGTGGATGTCGCTGCTTCTGGCTTGTCTGAATGTCCGGAAAGGCAGATGTCCCTTCGCTGAAAGGCCTCTTCGATACTTTAGCTGAGGAGTAGCTCACTTTAGGGGAATTCTATTGCTCTTATTTCATTTGTAACCTTAACTCCTTGAATTTTTGGTAATATGTAGCATTCTGGCAAAGTCTGTGTTTACCGGATGTTGTTGTATACTGACT
>NZ_VYIJ01000008.1:60976-61297 GCF_008709555.1 Thermoplasma sp. | reverse complement strand
GCTTTTTCACAGTTCCAGAATCGATCTCCCCGCAGGTTATTAGAAATTTTCTCTTCGCTTTAACATCTTCAGAACTGATTTTGAACTCCTCTAGACGCCTTTCCAGATCCGAATTCTTGGTGACTATCATAACGGTCACTATTTCGCCTTCCTGGGATATATAGACAGCATCGAAATTATGTTCTCTTCCAGAGATACCCCTGATCCTCTCATTGTATTTGATATCCCATTTCCCAAGTGTTATTGCAAGATAATTTCTTACTACGGTATCTGGATTAAAATCATCCTGTTTTCCAAATTTCATCAATGATAAAATTGCTT
>NZ_VYIJ01000008.1:0-60966 GCF_008709555.1 Thermoplasma sp. | reverse complement strand
TAAAGAATATGAAAGATAATTACATATTTATTTAATTTAACATTTTAATCTAGGCTGCGCAATTCTTAAAAAATAAATAGCCATTATGGATAGTCCTTTAATAGTTATGCTATCAAAGATAATTGATATTGATTCCGCAAGGCAGAACATAGATATGAAGGTGAAACTTCTATCGCTTAATAAACGAACGATCAAGAACGATCGCGGCGAGACCGTATACTATTACGGCATAATCGGAGACGAGACTGGAACCGTCCCGTTCACAGCTTGGGTATTTCCACCTGCTGTTAGGGTTGGTGACGTGATAGAGATAAGATCCTGCTATTCAAATTTATACAATGGCAAGATCAGAATATATATCGATGGCAGATCCGAGATCATACTGAAACCAGATTCTGACATTGAGGTCAAGAGGACCTCCGATCTTGTCAAGATAAGGGATGTGAGCTTGAGCATGCCATATGTTTCAGTCATAGGAAAGATAACAGGGGTGCGCAAAAAGGAGTACGAAAATGATGGTGCGACGAAGAGTGTGTACCAGGGATACATTGAAGACGAGACCGCGAGGATAAGGATATCCTCATTTGGAAAGCAGATCCAGGAAAACGAGGTCGTCAGGATCGACAACGCCAGGGTTACGCAGTTCAATGGCTACATGGGACTCTCCATAGGCGACAGCTCCAGAATAGAGACCGTAACGGCGAATATACCGGAGAAGCCCAGGCATGTGTTCATATCGGAGATACGATCCCCGGTTGGCGGTATCACCATAACAGGCTTTGTTGTAAGCGTAGGCCAGGGAAGCAGGATATTCACCAAGTGTAGCGTCTGCAGGCGCATAGTTGAAGATGGAAAGTGCAAGGATCATCCCAGCGCTCCTGTTTACCCAGATATCTTCGGTTATTTCTCACTGTCAGACGGTACTGGCACCCTAACATGCTATATAAACAGTGATAGTTTCCTTCCGTATGCGGGGATAACGCAGGATCAGTTCAGAAGGGATGCATATTCCATGAATCCAAACATGGTGATAAGAAAGAACCTGCTCGGAAAATGCATATCTGTTTCCGGAGATCTCAGGATTCAGGACGACAAGATGACATTGAACGCGCAGTCCATAAGGGCAATTTCTCAGGAAGACAACAGAGAGATAGGTAATATAATTGAGGAGGAGTTCCAATGATCCACAAGAGAGACCAGGATTACTGGATATTTTCTGCTGAGCTCAGGGATGCAAAGGTCATGGACGATACTGCTGGTAAACCTGCGGCTATCACGCCTCTGGGAATAAACATAAAGAGGATCCTGTGCACGGGAACTGTGACATCTAAACAAGGAGACGACAGAATGACCAGGATAACTGTGGCAGATCCGGTGGGAAATTTCTACGTTGTGGGGTTTTCCAACGGGTTCAATCCTGAAGAGAAGTCCATGCTTGATGGTGTCGGCGTGGATGACCGGATACTGGTCATCGGTAAGGTAAGCTCCTACAGAAATTCCGAGGGCAATTACCTCTTCTCAATACGGCCAGAACTTGTATCGAAGATCGACGAGGAGGCCATTAAATTCTGGGGGCTGAAGGCTTATTATTTCGCAAAAAGACGCTATTTCGCAATAAGGGAAGCACAGAAATCTGAGGATCCTTCCGCGGATATGCTTAAGGAATCAGGATACACACAGGTAGAAGCAGAATCAGCTATAAACGCAATAAGGAACTTCCCCAACTACGATTACCAGAAGCTGTTCGAGGTGATCGAGCCGGCCATGAGCTCGATGGGATCTTCCAGTCAGTTACCAGAGGTTCGTTCCATTATATTGGATTACATCAAGAACAACGATCTAGATGGCAAGGGCTGCAGGTACGAAGATATAGTGGTCGCAGCAAAGAATGCCGGCATAGATCAGAGCACCGTGGACGAGATATTAAACTCGCTTGGGTCTCTTGGTGAGATATTTGAGGTTTCCCTGAAGAGGTATAAATTCGTTGATACCTCATAATTCTAATTCCTCTTTAATGTATAAAGTTGGATCTGAGTATCCGTATTATGAATCTTACAGATGGAAAGAAGCGTGGCTGCGCACAGAAAAGTGCGGGTCTAAAAAGTTTATTAATCGGCTCGTTATGTAGGCTTCTAATCATGGGCCCGTAGCTCAGCCAGGTAGAGCATCTGGCTTTTAACCAGGTGGTCAGGGGTTCGAACCCCCTCGGGCCCGCTCACGCGTGGTGGTGAAAGTGGCAAAATTTAATGTATTAGATCATAATCTCGTTCCGGAACACCATATAGTACCAGAAGAGGAGGAGAAGGACATCCTTAAGGAATTGAATATTGAGAAGGAGTTTCTGCCGAAGATAAGCCCTAATGACCCTGCTATAAAGGCGCTCGAGGCCGTACATGGCAAGATCAAGGAGGGGACCATAATAAAGATAGTGAGGAAAAGCCCTACTATGGGGCATTCGGTATATTATCGTGTGGTAGCGTCTGAGGTGTTTAAGTGAAGGAAATTGTTGATGCGTATTTTAAAAGATATGGAATAGTAAACCATCAGCTTGATTCGATGAATTCTTTCTATGCCACGCCTGACAATCCAAATAGCGTCATGCAACAGATAGTTGATGAAACAAAGGTGTCAGATGATGCGGATCCTGGATACTTTGTCCTCGATCCGGCGAAGACAGGTGGTCATGATATAAGGATATACTATGGGCGTGTGAGGGAAAACGGGCATTACATAGGCGAACAGACCATATTCATCGGAAAACCTGAGATAAAGGAGGCGTCTGGTGCATCAAACCAGATAACGCCAAACGAGGCCAGACTCAGGGATCTTAACTATCTTGCGCCGGTGACACTCAAGTTAAGGATAGTCGAGGACGGCATAGAGAAAGGTTCAGAGATAATAAAGGTTGGAGATCTGCCCGTCATGGTCAGATCGAAGATATGTACGCTGTCCGAGGAGAATCTCGATCAGTACATAGAGAAGAACAATGGTCCTATTGGACTTTCCAGAAGGGAGAAGCTGCAGTATGTTGGAGAAGATCCTGACGATCCAGGGGGTTACTTCATCATAGGTGGTTCGGAGAGAGTCATCGTATCGCTGGAGGACCTTGCACCGAACAAGATCATGGTGGAGTGGGAGGATCGCTACGAATCAAAGGTGGAGGTCTCAAAGGTATTCTCACAGCGCGGCGGTTTCCGTGCTCTGACCAGCATGGAAAAGGGCAGCGACGGCACGATCAATGTATCGATACCGAGCGTGGCCGGCACCGTTCCACTTGTTATACTGATGAAAGCCCTCGGCCTTGAGAGGGATGTCGATGTGCACGATGCCATAGCTTCAGTCCCAGAGATGGAGCCGATCATATATTCAAACATAGAGGATTCAAAGAACCCGAAGGTTCTTCCACCCAATGGTGTGAACACAACCGAAGACGCCATATCGTACCTGGAGAAGAGGTTTGCAGCAGGTCAGGCAAAGGAGTTCAGGGACAAGAAGATATCTCAGATGCTCGATCATTCACTTCTGCCGCATCTCGGCGATTCGCCTTCGGATCGCATAAGAAAGGCCATTTATCTCGGCAGGATGGCAAGATCTCTTCTAGAACTCAGCCTCGGTATAAGGAAGGAAGACGATAAGGACCACCTTGCAAATAAGAGGATAAAGCTCGCAGGAGACCTGATGGACGAGCTCTTCAGGAGCGCATTCCAGAGCGTGATGAAGGATCTAAAATATCAGCTGGAGAAGACATACAACAGGAAGCGCGGCATAAAGATAAGGCCGGCAGTGAGGCAGGATCTGCTGACGCAGAGGGTTCTGCATGCCATGTCCACAGGGAACTGGATAGGAGGCAGGACTGGTGTGTCACAGCTCCTGGACAGGGTATCGAACCTCAGTACGATAAGCCACCTCAGAAGAATAATATCCCCGCTGACAAGGACTCAGCCCCACTTCGAGGCAAGGGATCTTCATCCCACACAGTGGGGAAGGATTTGTCCGAATGAAACTCCGGAAGGCCAGAATTGCGGTCTGGTCAAGAATGCTGCCCTGCTCATCAACGTGACCCAGGGCATCGATCCGGATAGCGTCATGGAGATACTGAAGGGCATGGATGTCCGCGAGGTTCTTGAGGAGAGCCCGAAGAAGGGTCGTGTTTATCTCAATGGGGACTTCATAGGATACCATGACGATCCGAGATATCTGGTATCAAGGATACGCGAGGAGCGCAGATCAGGGCGCATGTCTGATGAGGTTAATGTACGCTACGATGACAACACAAATGAGGTCATAGTGAACTGCGACCGTGGCAGGCTCCGGAGGCCTCTGCTCATCCTGAAGGATGGAAGGACGGTGCTGGACAGGACCATGATCGAAAAGCTGAAGCACGGCGAGATGTCCTTCGAGGATCTTGTCAGGCAGGGTGCAATAGAATGGCTGGATGCGGAGGAAGAGGAGGACACGTACGTGGCCGTATATGCCTACGACATACCTGAGAAATGCCCGCACTGCGGCTCATATCTGTACAGGTCAATGGTGGATTGGGTGAATCCGGGCGAATCAGATGTAACCCTTGAATGCGGGTTCTGCCACCAGAGGTTCAACGTTCCTTCTAAGCTCTCAAAGGATAACACTCATCTGGAGATCGACCCTGCCATGATACTGGGAGTTGTTGCATCCATAATACCATACCCAGAGCACAATTCTTCTCCGAGGATAACGATTGCATCAGCAATGGCAAAGCAGTCCCTTGGCTTCGCCCAGTCAAACGTCAGGATAAGGCCTGATACGAGAGGCCATCTCCTCCATTATCCACAGGTGCCGCTGGTCCGCACGCGCGTCATGGACTACATCCATTATGACCGCAGGCCGGCAGGTCAGAACTTCGTTGTTGCTGTCCTTTCCTATGAAGGTTATAACATACAGGATGCCCTTGTGATAAACAAGGCAGCGATAGAGAGAGGTCTTGGCAGAAGCACGTTCTTCAGGACGTATTCCGCAGAGGAGAGAAGGTATCCTGGAGGCCAGGAGGACAAGTTTGAGATCCCAACGCATGACATAATTGGAGCCAGGGCAGAGGAGTACTACAAGAACCTTGATGAAAGCGGCATAATATATCCTGAAGCCTACGTCGAAGGTTCGGACGTTCTCATAGGGAAGACCTCGCCTCCAAGATTCCTTGAGGAGGGTGAGGAACGTCTTGGCCCGCAGAGGAGGCGCGAGTCCTCGGTCACCATGAGACCGAACGAGAGTGGATACGTTGACAACGTCTTCCTAACTGTCTCTGAGAGCAACAGCCGTGTCGTGAAGATAAAGGTCAGAAGCGAGAGGATACCAGAGCTTGGAGATAAGTTCGCGTCAAGGCATGGGCAGAAGGGCGTCGTTGGTCTGGTCGTTCCGCAGGAGGATATGCCGTTCACGGAGGATGGTATAATACCGGATCTCATATTCAACCCACATTCAATACCGTCCAGGATGACAGTGGGCCACATACTTGAGATGATTGGCGGCAAGATAGCTTCCAGGACAGGAAGGTTCATAGATGGTACAATATTCAGCGGAGAGCCTGAGAAGAGCCTCAGAGATGCTCTCGTAAGATACGGTTTCAGAAAATCGTCAACAGAGGTCATGTACGACGGGATCACCGGCAGAAGGTTCAAGGCCGACATATTCGTTGGCGTGATATACTACCAGAAGCTTCACCACATGGTCGCGGGGAAGTTCCACGCGAGGTCAAGAGGACCGGTGCAGATACTCACAAGGCAGCCGACGGAGGGAAGATCCAGGCAGGGCGGTCTCAGGTTCGGTGAAATGGAGAGGGATACTCTCATAGCACATGGTGCAGCGATGGTCATAAAGGATCGCCTGCTGGATCAGAGCGACGGTACTGTTCTGTACGTGTGCGGAAACCCATCGTGTGGCCACATCGCAATATACGACCGCAGGAAGGGGACACTCAGATGCCCCGTGTGTGGTAATACCGGGAATATTTACCCGATAGAGACCAGCTATGCATTCAAGCTGATGAGGGATGAGCTGATCTCTCTTGGTGTTGTCATGAGGTTAATGCTTGGTGATATGAAATGATGGGAATATCGAAAAGAATTTCATCAATAAAATTTGCACTTCTTTCTCCTGATGAGATAAGAAAACTCAGCCAGGTAAAGGTCATCACCGCGGATACATACGACGATGATGGTTATCCTATTGAACACGGCCTGATGGATCTGCATATGGGCGTCATCGAGCCAGGTCTTAGATGCGCAACATGCGGTGGCAAGGTTGACGAATGTCCAGGTCACTTCGGCCATATTGAGCTCGCCATGCCGGTAGTGCACGTCGGCTTCGTGAAGGAGATCAAGATGTTCCTGGATGCCACATGTAGGTCATGCGGCCGCATAAAGCTGACAGACGATGAGATAAGGACATACCTTCCGGAAATACAGAAGATGGACTTCGAAACAGGAGATCCAGAGGATATAGAGATACTGACGAAGAAGTATGTTGATCTTGCATCCCAGAGGATGGTATGTCCGCACTGTGGAGCACAGCAGAGCAAGATAATACTGGATAAGCCGACAACGTTCCGTGAGGAGGGCACGAACGTCAAGATAACGCCAAAGGAGATAAGGGAGCGCCTGGAGCGCATACCCGACGACGATCTGATCTTCTTCGGTTTCAATCCGAAGACAGCCAGGCCTGAATGGATGGTTCTCACAGTCCTTCCAGTCCCACCGATAAACGTCAGGCCTTCTATAACTCTGGAGACTGGCGAGAGGAGCGAGGACGATCTCACCCACAAGCTCGTGGATATAATAAGGATAAGCCAGAGGCTGAGGGAGAGCAGAGACAACGGATCGCCGCAGCTGATAATAGAGGATCTCTGGGATCTGCTCCAGTTCCATGTCACGACATACTTCGATAACCAGACACCCGGAATACCGCCTGCAAGGCACAGAAGTGGCAGGGCACTGAAAACTCTTGTGCAGCGTCTCAAGGGAAAGGAGGGGAGGTTCAGATCCAACCTATCCGGTAAGCGTGTCAACTTTTCGTCCAGAACGGTCATATCGCCGGAACCCTATCTCTCCGTAAATGAGGTTGGCGTTCCTGAGAGGGCAGCCAGGGAACTGACCGTTCCTGTGATAGTGAACCAGTTCAACATAGACGATATGCGTGAACTCATAAAGAGGGGCCGCAGCCCAAGGGATCAGTTCGGCAGGTACGTGACCGGTGTAAACTACGTCATAAGGCCAGACGGCAGGAGGATAAAGATCACGGACCAGAATGCTGCTGAGAACGCAGATCGCATAGATATAGGCTGGACGGTGGAGCGGCAGCTGATGGAGGGTGACATCGTACTGTTCAACAGGCAGCCATCGCTCCACAGGATGTCAATGATGGGCCACACAGTTAGGATTCTGCCCGGCCAGACATTCAGGTTCAACCTCGCCGTATGCACGCCATACAACGCAGACTTCGATGGGGACGAGATGAATCTGCATGTGATACAGAAGGAGGAGGCGAGGGCAGAGGCAAGGATCATAATGAAGGTGCAGGAACAGATAATGAGTCCGAGGTTCGGAGGGCCAATCATAGGCGGCATTCACGATCACGTCACTGCCCTGTTCCTGCTCACTCATAACAATCCAAGATACACGCATGAGGAAATGGTGCACATAATGGCGTATCTCGAACCGGATATTCTGCCCGAGGCCAAGATAGAGAATGGCGTCAAATACTATTATGGCCGCGATATATTCTCCACGATACTGCCAAAGGGCTTAAACGTCAGGTTCAGAAGCAAGCTGTGCTCCGGTTCCTCAGAAAAATGCGAGTTTGAGAACGATCCGTCCGATACGTATGTCGAGATCGTGGATGGAAAGATGATACATGGTACGATCGATGAGGCTGCAATTTCACCGTTCTCGGGGGCCATAATAGACAAAATATTCAGGAAGTTCGGATCTCAGGAAGCAGCGAGGTTCATCGACCGCATGACACGTCTAGCGGTTGGTTTCATCACATACCGTGGCTTCTCCACAGGTATCAGTGACTACGATATACCTGAGAGCGCCGTTGCCAGGATAGAGGAGCTGGTGGCTCAGGCGGAGGACCGCATAAACAAGCTCATCGAGACGTTCAGGCTGGGCGAGCTTCAGCCAGCACCAGGAAGATCTGTTGAGGATACTCTGGAGATGGAGATACTCTCCGAAGCTGGTGTTGTCAGGGATGAATCAGGTAAGATTGCGAGTTCGTACCTTGGATTGAAGGTGCCGTCTGTCATAATGGCCAGATCCGGTGCAAGGGCAACGATGCTGAACATATCGGAGGTTGCCGGTATAGTTGGGCAGCAGTCCGTGAGAGGAGGAAGGCTGAACAGGGGCTATTACAACAGGACGCTTCCACACTTCAAACGCGGTGACATAGGTGCAGATGCAAGAGGTTTCGTCCGATCATCCTACATGACCGGGCTGAGCCCCACCGAGTACTTCTTCCACAGCATAGGAGGTCGTGAAGGTCTCGTTGATACAGCGGTGAGAACGTCAAGGAGCGGTTACATGCAGAGGAGGCTCATTAATGCCTTCGAGGATCTCAAGGTGGACGATACAAGGGAGGTCAAGGATACCGTTGGGTCACTGATACAGATAAAGTATGGTGAGGATGGTATAGACCCGACCAGAAGCGCCCGTGGAAGAGCGGTTGATATGAATTACATCCTGTTTGATGAGGAGAAGAGGTGAAAAAGATGGCTTCACTGCTATGGCGCGATACATCAAAGAACATATCTGCGATCATGGAGAGACTCCCAGTCAACTATGCACTTGATTTCGATGTTCCAAAGGACATTGAAGATGGATACATCACAATAAACAGGAAGAACTTCACCTATCACGTGGTCATATCCGGGGTCATGCCGTATTCACCGGAAACAGAGGCCATTGCCAAGAAGAAGAGCGGCCTGAAGTCGATAATAACCATAGAGAAGGTTGAGAAGATAGAGCCACTGTCCGTCATGGAGTTTCGTGCAGGTGGGAAGACTCTTGAAACGATAGCCAATTTCGAGGTAGGCGAGAGGCAGGTCACGGAGATACGTGAGAAGTACGGGGAGAATCTTTCCGAGGATGTCCAGAATGTCCTGGACGATGCGAAGGCCATGGGTTTCACCATACCCGAATCAGTTGCTGAAGAGATTGCCAGGAGAAGGCAGGAATGGGGTGAAAAAACCTACAGAAACATACTGAAGCGTATAGGTGAGGAGATAGGGAATGAGCTCATAGATCCATACGAAGCTGTTGGCATTATAGCGGCACAGAGCATAGGCGAACCTGGCACGCAGATGACCATGAGGACGTTCCACTTCGCCGGTGTCAGGGAAATGAACGTTACGCTTGGTCTTCCAAGGCTCATCGAGATCGTTGATGCCAGGCGTATACCCAGCACTCCGTCCATGACGATATACCTCAAGCCAGAATACGAAACCAACGACGAGGTGGTCATGGACGTTGTCAAGAGGCTGGAGAATACAAGCATAAGCGATGTGGCGGACATAATAACGGATATAGGCGAGCTTACGGTTACTGTTAGGCCTGATCCGCGGAAGACCAAGGACAGGCTCATAGAGATGGAAGACATAATGAATGCCATAAACAGGATCAAGGGCATCACAGTCATGGAGGATTCCGGGCAGATCATAATAAAGCCCCAGCAGGAATCATTCAAGAAGCTTTATCTGCTGCAGGAGCAGATCAAGGGACTCACGATCAAGGGAATCAACGGTATAAAGAGGGCGATAGCCCGAGTTGAAGGCAAGGAACACAGGTGGGTCATCTACACGCAGGGTTCCAATCTCAAGGAAGTGCTTGAGGTAGATGAGGTCGATCCAACGAGAACGTACACAAACGACATCGTTGAAATAGCAAATGTCCTGGGCATAGAGGCGGCCAGAAACGCCATACTGAACGAAGCACTGAGGACGCTGCAGGAGCAGGGTCTCAACGTAGATGTGAGGCATCTGATGCTTGTTGCTGACATGATGACGTTCAGCGGCAGTGTTCGTGCGGTTGGCAGGACCGGTATATCTGGAAGGAAAAGCAGTGTGCTTGCTAGGGCGGCTTTCGAAATAACAACCAAACATCTGCTCAGGGCAGGCGTCATGGGTGAGGTCGACAAACTTGCAGGCGTTGCGGAGAACATCATTGTCGGTCAGCCAATAACACTCGGAACAGGGGCCGTTGATATAATCTATAAGGGCTATCCGAAAACCAAAAAGTGAGGAATGGAGATGAATGAGATAACTGTTGATAATGAGACCATGGCTCACATAGCCATATTCGAAAAGATTGCCAGAATAGAGCTGATGGAGTGCGTCGAGAACGAGGATATGATACTCTTTGTTGTGGGAGAACACAAGATGGCAGAGATGTTCAGGAAGAACAAGGATGTCATAGCCCAGCTCAAGGAGAAGATAAACAAGCATATACTGGTCGCGGAGATATCCAGGGACCTGCTGACATTCGTCAGAAACATATTTTTCAGGTACGGCGTCAACGAGATCCAGATCTCATGGAAGAACAACAGGACGGATATTGTTGTCGGCGTTAAGCCAGAGGAGATTGGAAAGGTAATCGGCAAGGAGGGCAAGAACATAAAGCTCTTCAAGGATGCGGTCTCGAGATACTTCAACGTGAACAGCATAAGCGTGAAACAATAGAGAGTTAACCGGAAACTTTGAATTTTCCGCAAATATTTAAATTTGTATTTGTAATCAGCATTCCATATGCTCTATCGGCATGGCTTGCTGATGCATTGCCATAGGCCAGGTGAACATTGAAAGAATGGTGGAATATGAGCGAGGACGACGTTGACAATAGTGTCAAGGATATCGCTAACGGAGAAGAAAACGAGGAATCGATAGGGCGAGTTATACTCCCAAATAAGAAGAAGGGAGAGATGTTCGGTATAGTTGAGAAGATGGAGGGGGCTTCAAGGCTCTCGGTCATGTGCGAGGATGGATACACCCGGAATGCAAGGATACCTGGGCGCATGCGCAAACGCATGTGGATCAGGGAGAAGGATCTGGTCATAGTAAAACCATGGGAATTCCAGCCTGAGAAGGCCGATGTTGTCTACCGTTACACGAAGACGCAGGCTAGCTATCTCAGCAGAAACCACATGTTGCCTGAAGTCATCGATATATTCAAATGAGGTGATGCAGGATAGATGACTCGGCGCTCAGACAGCTGATAAAGAATGATGAATTTGCTTTCAGGTCTAATCTGGACAGGAAGACTCTTGACCTCGTTTTTGACAGGAGAACTCTGGAGGCATTGAAATACGTTTTCTCCAGGTACAGTATAGATTACCTTGATTTTCCAATATCGACGGGCAAGGAATCCGTTGTCTTCAGGGCGGTTTCTGGTAAAAAATTTATTGCGGTTAAGATATTCAAGATGTCCACGCTTAAATTCATGAACATAAGGAAGTACATCGAAGGGGACCAGAGGTTCTCGAAGATAAGGATAGACAGAAACGACATAATCCCGGTCTGGGTGAGAAAGGAATATACGAATTTGATGGCTCTGGAGAATGCCCATGTGCCTGCGCCGAAGCCTATCGGTTTCTTCAAAAACATATTGGTCATGTCCTACTTAGGCACGAAGTCCGGGCCCGCACCGCAGCTGAAGGATGTGGACGTTAACGAGGATATATATACACAGGTCATCGATGGCATGAGGCGCATGTATGCCAGCAGGATCGTGCACGCTGATCTCAGCGAGTACAATATGCTCTACCACAGAAAGGTCTACTTCATAGACCTGGCGCAGGCCGTTGACATAGACCATCCGATGGCGGCCGAGTTTCTAGAAAGGGATATACTGAACGTCAGCACGTTCTTTGAAAAACATGGAATAGATACGAACCCCGATAGGATAAGGGAATACATAAAGAAGAAGTAGCGGGGGATGGATTTGAACCATCGATCTACGGGTTATGAGCCCATCGGGATTTCCTGACTACCCCACCCCGCTTTTGACAAGCGAATACCTAGATTGCGTCCACAAGGGTTTATGGTATAAGCCTTAATCAACCTTTCGCTGGGATATGCATTAACCGTAATTTCCTGACATCATCCGAAGCTCTCTTCGATCCTCCTGAACCTGAGCTCTCTCGCCTTTTTCTCTAGGAACTCGTATACAGTCCTGTGCTTCTTACCATTTATAATCATGTTAATGGCTTCCTCGGCGTATGTAACGGCAAGGTAATCGCCGATGATCGACACGGTATCGCCGTATACCGATATGAACGAACCAGTGAGTTCCTCAATTATCGTCCTGGTCTTTCCGCCTGTCCCAATCACCCTTGCCTTGATCTGCGCAATGCGGCTGGATCCTGGCTTAGCGAATTCCCTCAGCGATATTATGACGAGCTGCATGCCGTCCTCGAAGAGCAGCATCGCCTTCTCAGGATTGAAACCGCGGCCTATGGCCTGAACCACGCTCTTGGCGATGCTTGATTTGATCGCATCACCCATCTGGTCTATCGATACCTCGCCCTCGTTGCTGTCAATGGTGAGCTTCACCTCGCCGTTCTCCTCTATCCTTTTCTTTGTTGAACCGTCCTTGCCGATGACTATGCTTATCCTATCCCTAGGGACCCTGACGGTATCGAAATACAAACTATCATCACCAGTGAACAATTATTATGATCAGGCATATCAACGTTGTCCTTCCAAAATTGATGGTGAGACACGCTCACCGCATGTATTCCTTGCCTATTGATTCCCTCGCGATTATCAGCTTCATTATTTCGCGGGAGCCTTCGGCAAGCATGAAGGAACGAATACCACGAAGGGCCCATTCCTCTGGGCAGTCCTTGGAGTACCCGTAGGCACCCTGCCACTGCATCGCATCGTTTATCGCGTCGAAACCCCATGTCGTGGATATGAGCTTGGCCATGGCTATGTTCTTGCTCACGTAGAACCTGCTGTACTTCCCATACCTCTGCTCCTGATCGTATATCCACAGCGCCCTGTATGCGAAGCTCAGCGCAGCCTCCATCTTCGCCACATCGTCTGCAACCTGGAACTGCAGCCCTTCAAATGTGGCAATCTCGCGTCCAAAGGCCTTCCTCTGTTTCATGTAGTTTATGCCGTTCTCAATGGATCTGAGTGCGGTTCCAGCCGAGATCACTGAGATGAGGCCCCTGGCGAATTCGAAACCCTCATGAACTATGTTGAAGCCCCTGTTTTCCTCACCTATCAGGTATTTTGCAGGGACGTGCAGTTCGTTGAATCTCAGGACGCCCCACGAGGAACCCTCACGGCCCATCTCCTCAAGGTAGGATATCTCGATGTCATCGGAATATGGTATATAGAGAAGCGATATACCGCGTGAGCCCGCATCCGCCTTCGTCTTGACAACGGTCACGAAGCCACCGCCATGCTCCTTAACGTCCCTGACAAGACTTATGAAGGACTTTTCGCCGCTCACGATGTACTCGTCTCCGGATCTCCTGGCGACAGTATCTATGCCTGCAACGTCTGAACCATGCCCCGATTCGGTGGATGCGATTGCCGTTATCCACTGGCCTTTTGCCACCTTCCTCAGTATTTCGCCAAAGATTTTCTCGTCCCCATACTTGGCCATCAGGTATGACCAGGCATTATCCACAAGGAAGAGGACAGGGATGGAGGCAGTTGGGTCATTTCTTGCTATCTGTTCCGCAACTATGCCAGTAGATACGGCATCAGCGCCCATGCCACCGAACTTCTCCGGCACCGTCATTCCAAGATAACCCATCCTGGCCATCTGATCATAAACCTCATCTGGTATCCTCCTCTGGCTTCGCATCCTGCCGATCGAGGGAGCTATCACCGATTCTGAAAATTTCTTCGCCGTTTCCATCAGGATCTTCTGATCCTCGGTAAATTCGAAATCCATAATGTTAAAGCACTAGGCCGGTTAAATCTTTTTCCAGCAGTTCCGCATTTGCCCATCAAGAACAATTATAATATACAATATAGAAATAAAGAATTATGGATAGCTTCTATCATTCAGTTCCCGTTGGCCCAAACCCGCCCGAGGAGGTCTACGTGATCGTGGAGATACCAAGGGGGAGCAGGGTGAAGTACGAGATAGCGAAGGAATTCCCAGGTATGTTGGTGGACAGAGTCCTCTACTCATCCGTTGTTTATCCTGTGGATTATGGCCTTATACCGAGGACGCTGTATTACGATGGGGATCCCATGGATATCATGGTTTTGATATCGCAGCCAACTTTCCCAGGCGCAATAATGAAGGTCAGGCCCATAGGTATGATGAAGATGATGGACCAGGGCGAAACAGATAACAAGATACTCGCGGTGTTTGACAAGGATCCAAATGTGAGCAATATAAAGGATCTCAAGGATGTGAACAGCCATCTGCTCGATGAGATAGCCAACTTCTTCTCTACGTACAAGATGCTCGAAAAGAAGGAAACGAAGGTTCTTGGATGGGAGGGCAAGGATGCTGCCCTGAAGGAGATAGACGTATCCATAAAGATGTATGACGAGAAGTACGGAAAGAAGAACTAGGTGTCCGGCATGTCCTTGATCGAGATACGTGTGGGTTCTGGAAGCATCACCATCGATGAGGATCTGATCACGGAGATTCGGAATCGATACATCATCATCATGCGGACCAAGATGGAGAACGGCCCATGCCAGGACGGAATGTGCCAGATAATAAGGCAACTGGAGGTTTCCGTGGAAGACAAGGCCTCAGATAACCTGCTCTTCTTCGGCGACCAGACCATGCGCATAGCTATGGATGGCCAGACCTACAGATCGATCAACAAGGGAAGGGAGAACGTGCGTATAAAGCGCGGCAGATCGGGTATTCAGGTATCCGGTTTCACCTACGTAACATGATACACATCAAAGTGCAGGGAATCTATTTACTAATGGAAATTATTTGCATCTGTGTCTGATCCATATTATGACCGGCTGCAAAGGGTGCGTATTCTGATAACGCTTAAGAGATATGGAGAGGCGATGCGCACCATAGACGATCTGCTCATGCAGAAAGAGGATCAGGTTCTTTTCTATTATAAGATGTCCATCCTTTACAGATCCGAAAGATTTGATGAGCTCAGGAAAACCGCAGATTACGCGGTCTCAAGGTTTCCTGACAGCCTGTCAATGCGCCTGTGGCATCTCATCGGCGACATGAGGAATGGGGACGTTCTTGCCATGGCTGATATAATGCCTTCGATAGACCATATAGCCACATCGGAAAAACAGGACGATGGGCTCAGGTTTCCTGATGCCTATGCACAGAGGTTCTATGAATCGGTCAGGTTTCTCAAGGATACCTATGGAAAGACCATAATGAACATGGAGCCAGAAAACATAGTAAACAAGATCGTATCCGACAGGATTCCGGAGAATATAAGGGATGGATTATACACATCGCACTTCGATAAGATGGACAAAGATCTTCAAAGGCTGACCGGAAATAGCAGATCCTTCTACATGCTGTCCAGAGGCAGGATCGGCGATGCCTTCCTCGACATGATGCGCATGGGACAGACGGAAATCTACAGGAAATTCATGGTGGAAAAATTCATTGAATTTTACAGGCAGACAGAGGCGCAGAAGGATCCATTTGTCATGTGTGTCAGATACCACTTAATGCGCCTTAAGGAAAGAAGCCTTCAGGCGCTTGATATGGCCACAAATGTTGGTTTTCTTGAAAAGAGCATAGCCAGGATCATCATTGAGTCTGAGAGTAATGTGTTAGCTTCTTCAGAGGTTCCACAAATGGTTCAGGTGTCACGCTGATTATGTGCCTCAGATCCTCGTCCCTGCCCGCGAATTTGTAAAGTGCGAATGCGTTAAGAAGCATTGGGAGTATGGCTTTCAGCGATCCATTGAGATGATCCTCCTCTATGATGCGATACCTTGAAGATATGAGCCCATCTTTGTTCCCACGATATATATTATCGAATATTGAGTAGCACTCATCGTAGTATTCGAGATTTGTTGGTGGTTTCGGCATTCTGGTGAAGTATTCTCTGAATATCTCCATATTATCGGTGAATATGAACATCAAAGCCCTGTGGAAAGCCGTGTTTATTATTTCGTACGGTATGTTCATATGGTATGCGGCCTGCTCTGCCTTTTCCATGTATCTGATCGCCCTATCGTTATCTCCCCTGAGGAAGAAATGATAGGAAACTGCTATGTAGAAGATGCTCGCGTAATCATCTCTGTAGACATTCTTTTCTATATCCTCATCCGCAATCTTAGAACTGCCATCTACGAGTCCTGATATTATCTGCGTGAAGATACTCCCCATTGAGGACTGCTCATCGTTTGCTCCCTCCTCAGCAGCCATCTCTGCGTATTTCCTGGCCAATTTGAAATCCAGGAGCCCTGTGTAATAAAGAGCAAGGAATCTGTGTATATGATAGGCAGCACGTTTTTCTCCCGTTACATCAAGTATCCTAAGCATGAGCGGTATGTATCCTTCGGCATACTCCTGATGGCCTATCACGTAATAGATCTCTGAAAGGTTGTAGATTGCATAGAGCCTCGAAATGAGGTCTCCAGTTGTGTATGTGTGCTCTATCAGTTCCTTAAGTGTGCTTATGGCCTGATCGTACTTGCCGGTGTACACATCTATCAGGGATATGTTGTTGAGGTTTCTTGCGATCTCACCGTAGTTCCCGATTGCCCTGTTGATCTCAAGAGCATCGCCGTATTTTTTAAGGGCGTCGCTGTACCTGTATTCTGCCATGTCTATTCCACCAAGTAGGTTTAGCGCACCAGCTTCAATCTCCTTGATTCCGAGTTTCCTGGACATGGACAGTACAGTGTTGAGCAGATCCCTGGCCTCATCGTATTTTCCGCGTCTGTAAAGTATCGATGACCTTTTATATTTGATGGCAACGTCCTCCTTCTCATCTCTAGATCTCCCAGACATACTGTTCAGCAGCATATCTGCTTTATCATACTCGCCCCTTGCTATGAGTATGCTGGACATGTCAAGGACTATGGGAAGGCTGTCACTGCCAACCTCTTCGTAGCATTCCAGGGCACGTTCAAGATCACCTTTCCTGTAGTAGGCATGGCACAGAACGTATCTTGATGGTGAATGATCGATCTTTCCGAAAACATACTCAAGGTCTTCGATGGCCTCATCAACGGAGCTGTACAGATCCACTATCCTTTCACCAGAGGCCTCTATGATCTTCATTATATCTTCAATCCTGTCGCCCTGCCTCAGTATGTGTATCCTCTGAGCCTCGTTGAGAGTTTTGAAGAAATCAGTTTCCATCATCTTCTCTATTGCGTATTCACGATCTGATTCCGACATGGATCTTGCAACCAGTTGCTTCAATTTCTCGCTGTCGTACCTCACCATACCCGCCGCGAACCTTATCATGCCTGAGGCCTCAAGGGGCTTTATGATCTCTAGCAACGAGGACTTTGAAATTCCCATCAGGGAAGCGAGATCCTCCAGCTTCAGTTCCCTACCAATCATCGCCATTATCTGCATCATGGTTTTCTGCGTGGCAGTGAGACTCTTAAGCATGCGATCATAGTATATCTCGGTGGTTGGAGGTACGGGGAAATAACGGAAGGATACCTCGTTTATCTCGTTTTTGTCATTTATGAGTCCAAGGTCGCGGTAGTATCTTAGTGCATAACGGAAATTATCTACGTTGAAATTGGTGATCCTGGCTATCTCCTTCACGAAGTTTTCTGGAAGCTTGTATCCCATCTTCTTCGTAAGAAACATGATGTCATCAAGCCCAGGCTTCTCAACCTTCAGGATGTTTATGTAATCCTCGCTCGCAATGAAATTGATAAATCTATCGTAATCCTCGGCCTCGTCTACGCTGTATGTTCCGATAAAGACAATGCCTCTGCCCCTGCTGGCCCTGCACATGTAGAGAAGTATATTCTTGGATTCGATGGTGAGCTTTTCCATTCCGTATATCGCCACGGCTATCTTCTTCTTGTTGTTCCTGACGAACTCATCGTATTCCCTTATGACCTCGTCCTTTCCCCTGTTCTCCTGCGTTCCTGTTATCTTATCCATTATGGAATTCACGGTCTGATTCCTGTATAATTCTCCCATTGGCGGGGCCATCTCTGAAATCACCTGATAATCCATTCTCTCCAGAGATTTGAGTACCGCATCCACCGTCTCTTTTTTTCCTATGAAGCTGTCTCCAACGAGGATATACGAAGAGGACCCCTTCTGTATGGTTGATATTATAAAATCAGGTATCTCCTTGATCGTTAGGGCCTTTTCCATAGCTCTCAATTTGCAGTTTTGAATTAAAGCTTTCTTCCTTCGATCAAGATTTCATTTCATATTGAGGAAGACCCTCTTGCCGGAATACGTTGTTCTTGATATCCCAAACTCTGGGTTGCCCCTGAGCTGTTCTATGGTGAACACCGGTCCCTGCTTGCACACCTGAAGGCCACCAACAGAACAGGAGTCACAGATGCCGATACCACACTTCATTGTGCGTTCAAGCGAGAATTCTGCGCTGGCATTCAGGTCGCTGAGTTTCTGCATTACCCTGTACAGCATAGGTTCAGGCCCACACACATATATCTTTCTGTAAACGGATACATCCAGTTTATCCAGAAGTTCATGAGGAAACCCATGGAAGCCCGCACTTCCATCATCCGTGGCTATGAAGATCCTGTTTTCTGGAAAGCGATCCGTGAATATGAGCTCGTCCTTGGTTTTTGCGGATATGATCGCGTCTGTCTCGGAATCTGCTATCGGAAGCAGGGAGGCCATACCCGATCCGCCGCCTATCAACAGTTTCCTTCCAGGATCGATCTGGAAGCCATTCCCATACGGGCCCCTTATATAGAATTCCTGCCCAGGCTGCATATCAACAAGTGCCTGTGAGACACTGCCATAGGCCTTCACGGTTATCGCTTTCGGCGTTCCAATGTAGGACAGGGACATCGGGATCTCTCCAAGGCCTGGCAGCCATACCATGATGAACTGTCCTGCCCTCACCTCCTGATCCCACCTGAAGAAGATCGTTCTTACGTTCTTTGCCTCATCCCTGACCTTCTCGGCAACGATCTTGATCATCTTATTGCCACCCCCACCATGTCCTGTATGCGGCTGAAGCCCTCATCATCCATGAATGTGTTCATCTTCGAGGCTACATCGCGGAAAATGGACTTGCCCTTCGTGTAAAGTGCAGTACCGATCTGCACAGCAGAGGCACCTGCCATTATGTATTCTATGGCGTCCTCATAGGTCGTGATGCCGCCCACGCCTATTATCTCTTTCCCTGTCTCCTTCTTGACTTCGTAGACGTACCTGATACCGACCGGTTTAATGGCTGGGCCGGATAATCCGCCATATACGTTGGTCAGGATCGGGGACCTGGCCCTTATATCGATCTTCATAGCCTTAACCGTATTTATGAGAACATAAGCGTCTGCCTTCTCAGCGGCCTTTGCTATCTCTATCATATCGGATACATTGGGACTCAGCTTTGCGAAAACAGGTACTTTTATCTTTGATTTCAGTTCTGTGACGATCTCCTCAACAAGATCAGGGTCCGATCCCACCTCGAGTCCGAAACCCTTCACATGAGGGCAGCTGAGATTCAGTTCTACGGCATCGCATCCGTATTCCTGCATCTTCATGCCGAGCTTCGTAAAGGATTCTGCATCAGAGGCAAATATGCTCCCTATAACTGGTCTGCCGGCCTTCTTTGCTATTCTAATCTCATCGGCGAAGTTGTCTATTCCGGGATTTGAGAGACCAACCGCATTTATCAGGCTGTCGCCATATTCCACTATTATGGGCGCGGAATATCCGTTCCTCTCCTCCAGTCCTATGGACTTCGTGACAACAGCTGCGGCCCCATTCGCAATTACGTCCAGCATTGTGTATCCATTCTCATCCAGGATTCCAGACGCCAGCATCAGAGGATTTTCCAGCCTGATGCCTGCCACTGACGTTGACAGATCAGCCATCAAGAGGTTACGGCATGCACATATCTAAATGCTTTTCTTATAGCACGATGAGAATGACGGAATGAAAAGATTTGACATGGGATTCTGATAGCTCTGATAAAATTGAAATAAATCAAACCAGGGACAAATATTTAGACATCAATATTTTAAGAGAAAACTATATTTTTCACGATGCAATACCCGGGATCGCAAATATGTCAAAATTCTCAAAGTCTGCTGTAATTTCAATACTGCTCATACTTGCCGTTACGTTCACCATGAGGATGACCACAAACATGCTCATGACGTCGATACCGGTACTGGCAAAGTTCACCCTGCTGGCATCTACGTTTCTTACCGCGCTTCCTGTTGTGATGTATGCCGTTACTGGCCTCTTGGCGAACCTGTTCCTCAATGGCAGGATAAGGGCCTCGAGGATATCGATTTCGATAGCGGCATCCCTGTTTGTGATGGCAATTTCGCTGCCTCTGTTCTATCTCGCCAGGAATATATGGGAGGTTGCGGCCATAGCTGCAGTCGATGGTCTATCGATGGGGCTCGTCCCACCGCTCCTGCTCACACTCATATCCCTTGCATATGAGGATATAAGAGACAATGTCCTCGGTTTCTATACGTCCGCGCTATCCATAAGCCTGATAGCGGGTACTTTCATGCAGGGCTTCCTTCTTTCATCCATATCCGTATCTGTGAGGGATTTGTTCATTTATTTCTTCCCTGTGCCCCTGGTTTCCGCACTGCTGATGATGGTACTGGCAGCAAGGCTGAAGATAGACGACGGAAACCAGAGGAGGAGCATATCCACCTCGACAATAATCAGGACAATACCGAAGCTCTTCAGGAACAGCGGTTTCAACTTTGGATTCTTCGGCAACCTGACCTATTCCTTCCCGTTTGTGATAATCATGACGTACGGAAGCCTCATCGCTAAATATTACTCCGGCCTTTCACCGGCACTTTTCTTCTATGCGCTGACCTCCTTCTTCTTTGTTTCGATGATAACACGGCTGGCTATGTCATTCAGGCCTCCTGAAAACAGGTACAGGCTGATGTTCGTCTCACTGGCTTTCACAATCGCGGGATTCATAGCCCTGACGCTGAGCAGGAATCCATTAGAATTCGTCTTTTCCATGGTACTCCTGGGATTCCCGCATGGTTCCATATATCCCATCGCCACCATGAGCGTCTCGTCCTCGGTTCAGAAATCGGAGGTATCCATAGCATTTGCGACTTTCAATATAATATTCAACATACTGAACCTCGCGCTTCCGGCCGCGTTTGGATACATAGCACAGATAGCCACAATCCGAATCGCGATGCTGGTGATGATCGCACCGATGGCCTACATATCCTATGAATCAATCAGAAATGGAATAGCAATAAGACGTCAAAGATCCGTGACGATACCCAACTGATTGGCCGGCAAAATATCACATCATTATGTGGTTGTATACCGTCATAGATATGTAGAGCAAATATGATGGAATCATGGTTCCCTATCATCGGAGGAGATGGTTCCCCGACATTCTTTTATAGCATTTGAATATCAATATTCATGAAGACCTCGGATGTATCTGGATTTTACAAGCTGTCGGTGGACGAACGAATACAGTTTGTGAAGGAGTTCTCCGATCTGACCGACGATGAAATATCGATACTAAAGAAGAACGGTTCGCTGCCCATAGAGAAGGCGGACAAGATAATAGAGAACGTCATAACGACGATAGAGATGCCCATGGGCATAGCTGTGAATTTCAGGATAAATGATAGGGATTATCTCATACCGATGGCCATCGAAGAGCCATCTGTGGTGGCTGCAGCATCTAACGCAGCAAAGGTGGCCAGGAAGAGGGGTGGATTCAGGGCCTTTGCCACGGATCCGATAATGATCGGGGAGATACAGGTTCTTGATGTTCCGGCTCCATACAGTGCTAAGATTGCTTTACTTGAATCAAAGCAGAGGATCATAGAGATGGCCAATACCAGGAGCAAAACGCTGTCCTCCATGAATGCTGGCGCGAAGGATATCGAGGTTCAGATATTCGAGTATCCGTACAGGATGATGATCGTGCATCTGATAGTGGACGTGCGGGACGCCATGGGGGCAAACGTGATAAACAGCATGTGCGAGTACATAGCACCGGAGATAGCAAGGATAACGGGAGGCCGTGTCAACCTCAGGATACTGAGCAACCTGACAAAGAACAGGATAGCATATGCATCGGCCGTATTTCCGAAGGAGGTTATAGGCGAGGAGGCTGTGGATAGCATAATGGATGCCTATCATATGGCTGCAGTGGATATCTACCGAGCAGCAACTAATAACAAGGGCATAATGAATGGGGTAGATGCGGTTCTGATCGCCACGATGAATGACTGGAGATCCGCGGAGGCAAACGCTCATTCCTATGTAGCAATGTATGGCTATGGCCCGCTGGCCAGATATGAAAAGGATAAGAATGGAGATCTCGTTGGAAGCATAGAGATACCAATAGCAGTTGGAACCGTAGGGGGTACAACAAGAAGCATAGACAAGGCAAGGATAGCAATGAAGATCCTCGGTGTAAGGGATGCAAGGGAATTTTCCGGCGTGCTTGCTGCTGTTGGGCTGGCTCAGAACTTCGCAGCTCTGCGAGCATTGGCCACCGAAGGGATCCAGAGGGGGCACATGGAGCTTCACTCAAGGAACATAGCCATATCCATTGGCGCCGTGGGTGATGAGATCGATCAGGTGGTTTCAAGGATGATAGAGGAGAAGAACATATCCATGACCAATGCCCAGAGGATACTCGATGAGATACGAAAGAAAAGGTGAAATGCATATCGTTCGATGAGGCCGCTCAGGCGATACCTATAAATTCAGATGTAAACTATGGACAGATATGTCCGTATTGATATTTTTTGGCGTTCTTACGCTAATTCTTCTAATCGTCATCATCTTGCTCTATCTAGAGGCCAGGTCGCTTCAGAGGAAACTTGCAGCCAAGGATGCTGAAATACAGACGACCCTGCAGAATGCAACGCGTACCATAAATGATGCCATGGCCATGCGCGATGAGGCGCAGAAGATGAAGGAGGAGCTGGATAAGCGCATAGAGGAGGCGAGGAAAGAATCAGTTCAGAAAAGCAGGGAAGTCGTCGTAGGAAAGATTTCGGAGCAGCTTGCCCCCTTCTTTCCAAACTTCAAGTATAATCCCAAGGACGTGAGGTTCATAGGCACACCCATAGATCTCATCGTTTTCAACGGGCTGGATTCAGGCCGCATAGACTCCATAGTTTTTATCGAGGTTAAAACCGGCAATGCGAGGATGACGGATCGTGAAAAGAGCGTGATGGATGCCATAAACGCATCAAAGGTTTCATTCGAGATTCTGCGGATAGATTCGGCGATAGACCAGGTTGAGTGATGATATATTTGTCTTCAGTTATAATGCGGCCGAAGATCTTGACTGATATGATATCACTGGCCGATCTTTCTCCACCAATATGGGTACTGATTTAGTATCTCTAGATTGGGATAAACCGCAGCGATCTTATCTCTGAGCACGGCATGCTCTATCACAGCCTCTATGTATTCTCCTGCCTTTATGCTGTAGTCATTTACAAGTTCCTTTGGGATTTCTAGCCCTAGGTGATCATAGCCTCTCCTGTCCTTAAAGGTCACGGTCCTGCAAATGGCCTTCTCGTTGATGCTATGTGTTGGTAGTTTCAGCTGAGGATCGAATACCTTCACCAGATGGATGAGCAGGTACTCATCTCCACTTCCCTGCAGATTTGCATAGCTCGCAGTTTCTACGGGTATCCTGACAACCATTCTGCCGTTATCATCCCTGATCATTTCCACAAAGCGTTCTGGCATTGATAATAAAATTTGTACATATATAAAAAGTTAACTGTTATTATTTGACATAAATATTCAGATTGGATGAATAGACGAGGGCATAAATTCTGGTATTTTCATGAACATTTATGCGGCCTTATTCACCATTGTGCACGACATGCGGTGTCAATTATGCCATGGCCACTGGACTCTTAATGCTTCCAGATCGGATGAATACTATAATCATGTATGGAAACAGTATACGATATGTCCTTTCGTTTTGCGATGTTAACGTTAAAAAATACGGGATAGTTTTAGAATCCTTAAGTATCCATAAGAGATCAAATTTCAATAATAGATATTGTTAATGTATAGGGAAATAGGTATTATCCTCGATGGCCAAACCGCTTTTCTTTGGACAAGCTGGGCTTCTTGTTATATTCAATGTTCATGCCTCAAAGTGGTCCTTCGCCCGGCACCATAAGCAGTATGACGAAATAGCTGGACGTACCGCCTGCTGAAATGAACAGTATTGTGTCTGCGTAGGGCGTGTCAGGCTCCATGGAGCTTATCAGAGACGTATTCACATACAAGGTTACGCTGTAAATCTGTGGAGCCTGTGTGGCATTTGTTATCTCCAAGTAGTTTCCGGTTGTGTTGAAGTAGGTTATGTTTTGCCACAGATAGGCGTTCTTATTCAGCGGAGCTATATCGTATACGTAGACGGGATCGGTTGTTGAGTTTAAGGTGAAGTTCAGCTCTATGCTCTTCGTGCCAGGAGTTAAGAAGTAGACTGGATACGTTGTATTGTTAGCCTTAATCTGCAAAGGTGGAGTCAGATCCGGCTTTACGGTCATGCTTCCAGATATGCTTACCGAGGTTGATGATGATGAATGGCCTGTGACTTCGTATGCCAGGCCCACAAATATTATTAGGGCGACAACGCTTATGGCTATGCTTGCACTTTTTGAAAGCATAAGCCTGAATTTAATATACATATAAAATGTTTTCCAATAATTAATTAGCAAATAATTAATTGATTAAGTATTTATAATGGCTCTCAATTCACCCTCATGGTTCAGTACAAGTGGGTTGCACTTTCCAACACAACCATTGGGGTCCTAATGGCTTCAATAAATGGTACAATAATGATGATATCCCTCCCAGCAATATTCAGGGGTATACATCTGAACCCATTCCTGCCATCATCGTTCCAGTACCTGCTCTGGATACTGATGGGCTATATGGTTGTCACCGCTGTGCTGCTGGTGACCGTCGGCAGGCTCTCGGATATTTACGGGAGGGTTCGTCTTTTCAACTTTGGTTTCGCCATATTCACGGTCGGATCAATACTGCTCTTTCTAACGCCCGGCCATGGTACATCGGCCGCCTTCTACCTGATAGTGTTCAGGATGATACAGGCCATCGGTGCTTCATTTTTATTTGCGAATTCCGCAGCAATAATAACGGATGCCTTCCCGTCCAATGAGAGGGGAAAGGCCATGGGTATAAACCAGATCGCCGGTCTCGCTGGATCGCTGATAGGCCTGATACTGGGTGGAATCCTCGCCACGATTAACTGGCGCTACGTTTTCCTGGTGAGCGTTCCGGTCGGTGCCCTTGGCACCATATGGTCATACCTGAAGCTAAAGGATCAGTCTGTGAGGAGGAAAGATGAGAAGATCGATGTGCCGGGAAATGTGACGTTCGCTGCGGGCCTAACATTGATACTCATAGGTATAACGTATGGTCTTATGCCATACGGGTCTTCAAGCATGGGCTGGACTAACCCATGGGTACTCGCTTCTATGATCTCCGGTGCTGCGATGCTTGTTGCCTTTCCATTCATAGAGCTGCACGTGGATCAGCCAATGTTCAACATGCATCTCTTCAGGTACAGGGGTTTCACCTTCGGCAACTTCGCCGGATTCTTCCAGTCGATGGGGATGGGAGGTGTCATGTTCATGGTCATCATACTGCTGCAGGGAATATGGCTGCCACTCCATGGCTATTCCTACGCCTCCGTTCCGTTCTGGGCAGGTATATACACGATACCGATGATGGCTGGATTCGTGCTATTCGGTCCGATAAGTGGTGCCCTGTCAGATAAGATTGGAGCTAGATTCCTGACCACACTCGGTATGAGTGTCAGCGCGGTTGCGTTCATACTGCTGACCCTCTTCCCGTACAATTTCAGCTATCCGCCCTTTGCCGCAACCCTCTTCATGATGGGATCAGGCATGGGTCTCTTCGGAGCGCCAAACATAACAGCAGTGATGAACTCACTGCCGCCTCACTACCGTGGCACAGGGTCGGGGATGAGGGCTACGTTGCAGAACACCGGCCAGACAGCTAGCATGGGTATTTTCTTCTCCATAGTCCTGATAACGCTTACTTCCTATCTTGCCTCTTCCTTCAACACGGCTCTTGCGGCCGCAGGTGCCTCTGTCCTGATACCTGTCTTCGATAAAATACCCGCAACATCAGCCCTCTTCTCAGCATTCCTTGGCTACAACCCGATGGCAACGATACTTGGACTTCTGCCGTCGTCGTTTTCATCGCTGATAAGTCCATCATCGCTCGCGATACTTGAGGGTACGCACTGGTTTCCGCTGGCCCTAGCACCTGCGTTCATGAAGGCGCTCCACGCATCCTTCTATGCCGGAGCCGGCATACTTGTGATCGCTGCGCTGCTATCCGCATTCAGGGGAAAGAGGTTCGTGTATGGCGAGGGCGTGGAATTGGGGGAAAAGATGCAGCAGGCAGCAGAGGCGAAGGTCTCCTCGCAGCTTGAGGTAATGAGGGATGGTAAGAAATGATCGGCGAAGACTGCGATATGCTCATGGAGATCTGGCGCCACTTCGCCAGGGTCTACGTACTTGGAAAAAAGAGGATGGAGGACAGCCTCCAAGTCACACAGCTCAAGCCCATAGAGGTACGGATACTATACCATCTATCTGAGGAGAATTCCAGCGTCAATAGGCTTGCGGAGATGAACTTCGTCACTCCAGCCTGGATCACTGGAGTCCTAGATGACCTTGAGAACAGGGGCTATATCATGAGGGCAAGGAATGCTGTTGATAGACGTGTGGTCAACGTGGAGATAACTGAAAGGGGACGCGAGGTTCTGGCTGAAAGCCACCGCATCTACATCAATTTTCTAAGGGAATCTCTGAGCAACTTCACCGACGATGAGATAGAGGAATTCACCAAGCTGCTGAAGAAGATGGAAGAGACCCTCAACAGGAGTACTCCGGAGGAAACCGGTCAGCTATAGGTAATCGTATTTGCTATCTTCCTTATCTATTTCTTCATCTTCCTTTACCTTTTGAACTTCCACAGTTGGATCTTCACCATTTTTCAAGGATGAGACGAAGCCTCCCGTGAGAGAGAACGCTATGAGTATGGCCACTGATGACGGGATCATTACGAAGAAGGTGTATATTATACCGGCATAGGAATAGAGGTATGTTGCGAAGTTGGAAACTGAAACAACTCCGGAAGTAGACAATGGGAGTATCCCGTAGCTGACGTATCGATCCACAACTGATAGAACTCCAGTCCTGAATGGATACAGCATAACCGTTGCTATTATGAACAGCCCGGAAACGGCGAGTGACGCTATGAAGCTGTTCTTCATGTTTCCAGATTTCCTTCCTCCTAGGTATCCCGCAATGGCTGGCCCGGCAACTGGGAGCCACCATAGTATGACAGAAAAGAGGAGCATGTATGCAAATCCAGCGTACAGGGAATACAGATTTTTATCGTGCAGGACATCCTCTTTTACACCACTCATTGAATATGCCATTGTCTGACAAAAACAAAGAAAGTATTTTAGTTTATCTATCGCCACAGATCATGATCCAAATTTCTCAGATCTTCCAGCAAGCTGCATTAATATGTCCATGACATTATAGCTAGTGATACGCAGTGATCCTTTTGCCGATGAAAATTCGTCAAAAAGGTGGACACCATCGTTCAGGACACCATCGGTGAAAAAGACCACGGGCACAGGATCGCCCGAATGATCCCTGAAGGAGCATGGCGTGCTGTGATCACCGGTTATGCATACCACGGATCTGTCGCCGATTGATTTAAGGGGCTCCATCGCCATGTCTATGTCCTCTATAACATCCCTTTTGAGAAGGTAGTTTCCATCATGCCCGGCTACGTCTGTAGCCTTTATATTTACAAGGACAAAGTCATGGTTTTCCGCCAAGGCAGACGCCTTCTCAATCTTGCCGCTATAATTTGATCCGATGGTACCAGTTGCGCCAGGTACATCGAAGACATCCATCTTCAATAGCCTGCACAGACCCTTAAGCCAGGGGCTTCCAACAACGCAGGCCCCCTTCATATGGTTCTTTTCCCAGAATGATGGTATGTCAGGCACCTTTCCAGCACTCCTGACCAGAAGTTCGTTTCCGGGTAGTCTGCCATTCTTCATTCGTTCCCTGTTCACTTCATGATCTGATAGGATGCGTCTAGCCTCATCCAGATAGGCGTTCATGACATCTGCAGTCCTGTTTCCTGACGGATCGGTTGGCCTTATCCTCTCCGGGGGAAGCCCCTCCCTGTGTGGATCGGAATCGCCAATCCTATCTGATAGGTCAGGTCCAGAGACAACAAGGGCAGCACGGTGTTCAACACCACTTCGAACCCTGAACCTGTATTCTCCCATGTCTATGCTGATGGATCTGGCAAGGTCTTCGTTGCCTCTGTTCTCTCTTCCGGCCCGCCTATCTATTATGACACCATCCCTGCTCGTGGCAAAGTTGGCCCTGAAAGCGAGATCCCCTGACTGTATGTCCATCCCAAGTCCCAGCGCTTCGAAGGGCCCTCTTCCAGGATAATAGACCTTAGGATCGTACCCGAGTAGGGACATGTGGGATGTGTCTGATCCACACCTTATACCGGCGGATATTGGATGCATTATCCCATTTATTCCATGCGACGCGATCCAGTTCAGGTTGGGTCTGTATGCCGCCTGCAGCGGGGTTCTTCCCTGAAGATCCTTTCCCGGCCTGTCACCAACGCCATCAAGCACTATGAGTATGATGCTCTTCATCAAACAAATGATTTGCGTTCTCGATATAAAGGGTGATGGTTGGATACAGTCATCAGGATATATATAAGCCTAATACTATAAAAAATAATAAAAATATATACATATGGCAGTCTCGCCCTCAAAATGTTTATAAAGGTGTATGGGTGCTGGATCTATTCAGATCAGGCCCCTGCCAGTATAGGCTTCCTGCGCGGCCGTGTACGAATACGGCTTGAACCTATCCAGGATGGGCAGATCGTCGTATGACACCTGATCCATGACGTTCAGGTACTTCAGGATGCCCTGAACCGCTATATCTCCATCCCTGACCGCGCTTATGAGGTCTCTGTTAGGGTTGGTGGAATCACCACCAGAGAATACCCCTTCTATTGAGGTCATGCCGTTCTGATCCAGTATTGGTTCGCCGTGAGAGTTGAGCCTCAGTTTCTTCACGTAATCTCCCAGGAATGAATAATCAGTTTCCTGTCCGGTGGCTTCTATAACCATGTCCACCTTTATTGTGTAGACCTTATCTTTTATGGGAACTGGTTTAGCCCTGCCTTTGCCCTCCTTGACCATCTCGTTCATCCAGTACTTCATGGCAACGACCCTTCCATTCTCCTTCACGTATTCGAATGGCGTGACTTCCCAGACGTATTCAACCTTCTCCTCCTCGGCTTCCTCCATCTCCTCATCCGCGTTCATGCTGGGATAGCCTGGTCGATCAACGTCTCTCCTCCTGTACATTATGTATACATGCTTTGCTCCAAGCCGCAGCGAGGTTCTGGCCGAATCGTTTGCCGTGAAGCCGCCTCCTATGACCGCGACAGTATCCCCAACATCTATCTTTTCCCCAAAGCTGACGCGCTCGAGGAATTCAGTTGCATGCATCACGTTGGGTGCATCGCTACCGGGTGTACCCGTCATTCTTGGCTTGTGATTCCCGACGCCAAGGAAAACGGCATCGTATTCCTTCATGATCTGATCGAAGGATATATCTCTCCCAACCTTTGTGTTTAACTTAACGTCCACGCCGCGAGATACAACATAGCCTATCTCCTTGTCTAGGACGCTCTGCGGCAGCCGGTATCTTGGTATGCCTGTCTTCATGAAGCCGCCCAGTGCAGGTCTCTCCTCGAACAGGGTAACCTTCACGCCCTGGAGGCTCAGGTAGTATGCGACGGTCAGGCCAGCTGGCCCACCACCTATAACTGCAACCTTCTTGCCAATGAACTTCCTCTTCTGTGGCCTGAGGATCTGGCCGTAATCATCGAATTTGTCGGCGGCGTACCTCTTCAGGTGCCTTATGGCTATAGGCCCACCGCCATCGTACATAACGCAGACATCCTCGCACATGTGGGTGCAGACCCTCCCTATTATCGCGGGAAACGGAAGAGTTTCCATTATGATCCTCACGGTCTGAGCCGGATCACCTGCCGCTGTGCTTCTTATGTAGCCCGATATATCAAGGCTTGCAGGGCATGCTGCTGAGCACATATTGCATCCTAGGCACCTGCTGGCCTCTGCCATCGCTTCTTCATCCGTATAGTTGTCCAGGGGTTCTACATCGAAGGTCTTAGACCTCTCCGCGGGGTCCGCCTTTTTAATCCGGACTCTTTCAAAACTCAGCATGGGATCACACCTTTGCTATCTTAACTTGACTAATAAAACATTCTTTAGTGCCGGCGAACAATTTGATGGGCATGTATGACACGATGATTTTTTCCATCACGTCCACCTCATATGTGCGGAACCACCAGCATGGCAAAGAACAGGTTGAAGAGCACTATGATGCTCAATGCTATGTATAACCTGTTCTTCGTGAGATAGAACGAGATCAGAGCAATGATAACGCTGGTTATGGGGGTGAACACTAGGACCCACAGGCCGGTGGCTATGAAGAATATGCCGTCAAGATCGACCAGGCCCTCTGGTATGAGCCCGAGATAGATGTATTTAGAATTGACCTTCAGCTGCGGGTTGTAACTTGCTATCTGCGCCAGCGTGTATCCAGATCCACCGTTCTTTATGAATATGAGGAGAACGCCGAATATGATGAAGAACATGCTTATGGAGACGCCGATCCTCAGCGCATAGCTTATTGCAAGATCACGATCGAAGCGCATCATGCATCACCCTTTTCCTCTATTCTCTTCATCACACGATACATTATTATTATGGCTATTATGGATATCACGGTTGATATTGCGAACTGTGTGTATGGCGAGATCAGTATGACCTTTATTATGTAGAAGCCCTTGAGAACCATCTGTATGCCGAGGAACATCAGTATGGCGAAGAATATCCATCTGATGCTCCTGTTTGTAATGCGAACAAGTATCTTCGCGCCAAGAAATGCACCAATGAGGACACCGATGGCAGTGGCCGCGGCTATGAAGGGCTGTATGTAGCCTGCATACCAGTATATGGAGCTTCCGGTTGCAGCAGTAATGCCTATCATGAAGTTGCTAGATGTCGTAGTGACCTTCATGGGCAGGTTTATTGCCCAGTCCATTCCCAGTACCTTCAGAGCACCGCTGCCTATCCCAAGCAGACCGGATATCATGCCTGCGAAGAACATTATGATCTCGCCCAGCCACCATCTTACCCCAGAGTACTCAACGTTCCTGTGGAGCCGAGCATCGTAATAGGATCCGGAAAGCTGAAATATCCGCGTGGTCCAGTCAGGTTTAAGCATCTTCGGTATCTCGTACTTTCCACGCTGGATTGTTGGCACGAGAGATCCAAGCAGTACGAAACCGAATATAACGTATATGAGCCATGATAGGTGATGGTCGTAGATGAATACGGCGGTCAGCGATCCAACAATTGCACCCGTCGTTGTGGCAACCTCTAGCCCAACACCAAGCCTTATGTTTGCTATCTTTTCCTTTGCATATGCGCTGGCCGATCCAGCGCTGGTAGCTATGGTTGATATCAGGCTCGCACCGGTGGCGTAAACGATTGGTATGCCGTAAAACAATGTCAGGACAGGGACAAGGACGGTACCGCCTCCAAGACCGGTGAGGGAACCGATGAGACCGGCTATGAAGGCACCGACCACTATGGAGAGGAATCTGACGATGATCTCAATGATTGTTAACATACGAAGCGATATCACCTTTTTTTTATAAATTGTTTCTCGTTATCGGCTAACCATTTGAACAGAATCGTTATTATTCAATTATATAATGACAAGAATACGACACAAAATGTTAATTATCATGACAGAATAGAGTGCCATGGATATGGACGAGGCTGTATTGAAGATAACTGATGATCTCAAGAAGCGCTATTCTGACCTGAAGATCTTGGGAGTGGATTCTCTTAAACATGATGATACTTTAAAAGAATATTCAATAATAGTCAAGTACAAGGTCAGAAACGAGGACCGGGCCACCGTATATTATTTCGATGAGGCGGGAAACATACTCAGGCACTTCAATCTATGAGATCCTCCTGCGGCGCGAAATGATAAGATGCTGCTGGTACGGAGCTAGGATAATTTCACCACGTATCTCATTGCGATTTCTCTTGGATAATTCAACATTCAGGAGTGTCTTTTCATTTTTATATGTTATAATAGTTTATAATAATTATTAGAACATATTTTTTATATTGTCATATTTAGTTTAAATATTATGAAAACCTCGTTAATCATCCTTGCGGTTTTGATGATATCACTTATGATACCTGCAAGTGCATTTGCTGCCTCTGGAACAAGTTCGATCTCAGTTACTCCGACGGGCGTAACTGTGCCAGCAGGTTCGTCCGGATCGTTCAATTACAAGGTAAACCTGATATCAGGATCAACCTGGGGAACTCAAATTTCAGTATCTGCTCCGTCAGGTATAACAGTATCATTCAGCGACAGTTCAGGTGATCCTCCGTTCTCAGGCACAGCAACGGTTGTCGTGGCGAGAACCGTTGCTCCCGGTACGTACACCGTGGAAATAAGTGCAACAGGAGATGATCCATCGTCGTCCCCGGCAACACTGACAATCGATGTTACGAATGCGACTGTTTCATCTCCACCTCCGGTGACACCTGCTGTGCACGTTAACTACGTTCCTTTCGTGGTTGGTGGTTTATCCATAGCACTGTTCATAGTATTCCTTGTTCTCTTTGCAATATTCTTCTCTGGATATGCCTTCGTTATCAGGTTCTTATCTTTTGTAATAACAGCAGCCACTTCGATATATCTCATAGTATTTGATCATATACTTTTCACAGCTGCCTATGACCATTGGCTCGGACTGGTTGTCTATCTCATACTTTCCATAGTTATGTTCGTCATCTCATTGTTGGGATCCTCAGGCTTAAGGACATCATCCCTCTACGCACTGGCTGCAGGCAACGTTCTGCTTGGCATATTGATGATATCCGATGCCATTGCTGGGCTGCCTGTCTCATCACTCGCCGGAGTTACAAAGAACGTTGGATGGAATTATCTATTCGGTTTCGGCACCACCTCCATATCCACAGTCTCCATATCGCTTGCCTTCACTATACTGCTGATATTCACAGGGATATATGCAGGTTCATCGTTTGCATCTGCCAGATCCCATTCAGGAAGATAGATGGAACTTGTCCTGTTCCAGGCAAATCGACTGGATATGAAAACCTGTGCGGGATAAAAAGCATCGCCAACGGAAATGATGAAGATTAAAATGGAAGATTCGCTTAGCTACAGGATGGAACTCAGGGAATTCGGAAAGACGGGCGAGAAAGTTTCAAGGATAGGCGTTGGGACGTATTATGACGTTGGCTGGATGTTTCTGGCTAGGTTCGGCAAAAGGTCTGATCCAGAGGGTAAGGTAAGGGCCATCAGGACGGCGGTGGAAAATGGCGTCACACTGATTGATACCGCCGAGGTATACGGCAGCGAGGACTTGGTGGCCAGGGCAATAGAAGGTTTCGACAGGAGCAGTCTGTTCATAGCTACGAAGGTATGGATAACGCATATGTCCTACGATTCCGCGATCAAGGCGTGCAGGAGGAGCCTGAAGAGGCTCAATATGAAATACATCGATCTCTACCAGATCCACTTCCCATCACCGGTTGGCAACATGGAGGGGACCCTCAGGGCGATGGAGAAGCTGGTGGATGATGGTCTTGTGAGGTATATAGGGGTAAGCAACTTTAACCTTCGTCAGCTGAAAGACGCATTGGGCCTTATGAAAAAGTATGATATAGTGAGCAATCAGATTCATTATAGCCTGAAGCACAGGATTCCAGAGAGGGATATTATACCGTTCGCTGAGAAGAATGGAATGGCCATACTTTCATGGTATCCTCTGGAACATGGCGATCTGGTGAGAGATGACGCTTATCCCTCAGATCTCCTTACCGATCTCAGGAAAAGGTACCCAGGAATAAGGGCCTCGCAGATAGCATTGAGCTATCTGATGGAGGCCAACAGCAACGTCTTTCCCATACCGAGAGCTTCAAATCCAGATCACGTAATAGAAAACATTGAAAGTGTGAAATATACACTGTCTGAGGATGAAATAAATAGACTGAAGCAAATATTCAGTACATGATTCTTCAATTTTTTCTGAACAGGCCTGGTCCAACAGGTATTGTTCCAGGTTTCATTGAATTTATAATTATTGCAAAGCTTGTGTACGCGGCGAATAGGGCTGTTAGTATTCCAAGGTATCCCCCTGCATGGGTCAGGACGGTGGAAGAGTATATTGCACCCATCCCCAGCATGAAGAATGCAAGGAAGAGAAAGAGAAAGGTCAAGTTCAGAGAGACAGAAGCCATCATTGCACCGCCCCACATGTAAAGCGTGAATATGCCCCACAGGATCAATGCCCAGCCAACAGCAATTGCCGGTAGCGACGTAATAATGTGGAGGTCTACGAATAGAACCATCAATGCGTAGAACATCCAGAAGGAACCGTAGCTCGTGAAGGCCGTGAATCCGAACGTGTTCCCCCTGCGCATCTCCCATGATCCTGTGATAAGCTGAGCAAGGCCCCCGTAGGCGAATGCAAGAGGCAGTACCACATTCACGCCGGAAGAAGGTATCAGACCAGCATTTATGAAGCTCAGAAGGAAGGTGGTGAACGCGAAACCGGCAAGTCCAAGCGGTGCGGGATCTGCGCCTATGACCTTCCCAAAAACGTTCTCCACCGTCTCACTCACCCCCTGCTTCTTCCTTGAAGGCTTCAATGGCGCTCCTGATCTCGTCAACGGAGGTAGAATCCTCCAGCGTCGTTAGATCTCCAGGTATCTGGTTAAGAGCCACAGCCTTCACGACCCTCCTCATGATCTTTCCGCTCCTGGTCTTTGGAAGCAACTTGACCAGTCTTATCTCATCCGGTACATATATTGGGCCCAGGTCGGCTCTTATCCTCTTTCGTATCTCTGATATTAGTTCATGCCTGTCTGCATTCATGTCCTTTGGCACGACGAACGCAGATATGGCCTCGCCCTTCACTGGATCCGGCTTTCCAAAGACTGCAGCTTCGACCGCAAGTCCGGTTGCAACGATCGCGTCCTCGATCTCGATTGTGCCCAGGCGATGTCCAGAGACGTTCATTACCTCATCCGATCTTCCGAGGAGCCAGTAGTATCCGTCATCATCCTTTACGGCATAATCACCGCAGTAATAGTATCCAGGGAACTTTGAGAAGTACGTTTTCACATAGCGTTCATCGTCGTTGTTAACCGTCATGAGCATGCCAGGCCATGGTCTTCTGAATACTATATAGCCCTTTTCACCTGTCCGCACATCCTTCCCCGCATCATCAAGTATTGCTGGATCCACGCCTGGTAGCGGGAAGGTTGCAGATCCGGGCTTCAGCGGCGGCAGCCCAAGCCCCCTCTGCGGCGCTATCATGAATCCGCCCGTTTCGGTCTGCCAGTAGGTATCTATGATGGGGCATCTGGAGTTACCTATGACCTCGTAGTACCACTTCCATGCCGCTGGATTTATCGGTTCGCCAACGGTACCCAGAACCTTCAGCGTGCTAAGGTCATGCTTCTGCGGGTATTTTTCCCCGAACTTCATCAGCGTCCTTATGGCGGTCGGAGACGTGTAAAGGATGTTAACGCGGTATTTCTCTATGATATCCCATAGCCTGTCTGGTTCTGGGTACGTTATAGATCCCTCGTACATTATGCTCGTAAGTCCGAGTATGAGAGGTGCAAAGACGATATAGCTGTGGCCCGTTATCCATCCAATATCTGCTGCGCACCACCACCTGTCATCCTCGTCTGGATTGAAGGCCCATTTAAGGGTGTTTGCGACCCATACGGAGTATCCTCCCGTGCTGTGCACAGCACCCTTTGGTTTCCCGGTCGTTCCGGAGGTGTAGAGTATGAAGAGCGGATCGTTTGCGTCCATGTGTTCCGGTTCCACGTATGCATAAGAATCCCCGACGATCTCATGGTACCAGATGTCCCGGTCCTCGGCCATGTTCACTTCATTCTTTGCATGCTTTATCACTATGACGTTTCTTACAGTTGAGGTCATCTCAAGAGCTTCATCTGCTATCTTCTTAAGTTCCACGATCTTACCGTTTCTGAAGCCGCCATCCGCCGTTATGAGCAGCACCGCCTTTGAGTCGTTGATCCTCTCCGCGAGCGCACCAGCACCAAAACCGGCAAATACAAATGAGAAAACAGCACCTATCCTAGCGGCTGCGAGCATAGCCACTGGAGCCTCTATTATCATTGGAAGATAGAGCACTATCCTGTCCCCCTTTTTTATGCCAAGGTTCAGAAGTGCCTTTGCAAGATTGTTTATCCTCCTGTATAGCCCATCGTATGTTACGATCTTCTCCTCTCCATTTTCACCAACCCATATGTAGGCTGCCTTGTTTCTCCTGTGCTGTTCGAGATGGCGATCAACTGCGTTGTACGATACATTGAGCTTTCCGCCGACAAACCATCTGTAGAACGGCTTCCTGGAATCATCCAGGATCTTGTTCCATTTCGAATACCATGTCAGTATCTCAGCCTGTTTGGCCCAGAAATTCTCCGAATCCTCAAGCGATCTCCTGTATATTTCGTTGTAGGCATTCATCCCCGGGTTGTAAACCTCACCCATGGGTAATGTTCCCTTTTCACCTTCCATGCGTTATCATGTACAGCATGTATTTATATATTTTGAAATTAAGTTATAATAAGATCTAATATGATGTATGTATAAAAATTTGCATATATTATAGCAATTCAAACTATCAATAAATTTAACGCAGCCAGTTGATCAGCCTTGATCTTCCATTTTTCATACTTAAGAATGTAATCGAAGAAGATCATGCCATTTCATGTGCTTCGGCAATAACGATTTTTAACCCGATCAAGATATGGGTTCGATAAGATGGCGCATACAGGAATAAGATCCTTCCGATCCGAGATTTCAAGGGATGTCTACGATGAGGCATGGCTGACGGTCATGGCTGGAAAGAACCACAGGAGAGTTCACCTGATCCGCAGCGGAAGGAGGATATTGGTGATGGATTTCAACAACGATGTTTTTGATGTATGGGAATATATAAAGGATTCCGTGGGGAAGGTCGGATACGTTTCAGCTGTGCTGAGATCGATGACTGATGAGGTGCATCCAAAGAAGAAGGAACCATTCATGGAGGTCAGGGGCTTTCTCCTTTACAGGAAGGATTCCAAGATTTACTGGGAGATGATATCGGCCCAGGACATGATGGACGCCATGCAGCATGACGCGGTGACTGGAAAGAAGATCAAGGCAGACCCCCTCGATATATACTGCGGGTCGGACGGAGAATGCCTTGACTACATGGGGCATTCCATCGTCTTTCTGAAGAAGGCAAATCCTGTCCCCAGAAACAATGAATGATCGCCAGGAGATGCCCCACCATCAGGGTATTACTCGGTCAGGATGGGAATAGACTGTGAACCTGTTTTCCCTCACAAAGCATACCAGCGTTATGCCGACGGACTCAGCCACCTGAACAGCGAGGCTGGAGGGCGCTGAAACGGAGACGACGATGGGGAAGCCTGCTATGAAAGCCTTCTCAACGATCTCGAAGCCAGCACGGCCCGATACCATGATCACGCGGTTTTCCGTATTCTCATGCTCCATCAGCGTGTATCCGATGATCTTGTCCACCGCGTTGTGCCTTCCTATATCCTCGCATACTTCGCGAATGTCGCCGTCGAGATCGAACAGAGCCGCCGCGTGCACCCCACCAGTTATCAAGAAGAGGTTCTGCAATCTGTTCATCTCTGATGGCAGATCCAGAATGGTTTTAGCATCGATTCTTGCGTCAGTTTCTATCCTTCGATGTCGTATCAGGAGGTCTGCGATCGTTGATCTCCCGCACACTCCGCATGCGGAATTCACAAGTCTGGAGTTGACTCTGAATCCTATACTGTTCCTTATCGCAACGGTGGCATGGTTATGGTGAGATATCCCGTCCTCGCCGATGCCATCGATGCTTTTTATGTCTGAAGCACCAGATATGAAGCCTTCAGAATACAGAAAGCCTGCAACCAGATAGCGATCCATAACGGGAGTGCGCATTATAGCACCGACCCTTTCCACCTTCAGGTCTGGCCCGACCACGTCTATTGCAAGTGGCTCTTCAACAGCCAGGCTGTCAGAAGAGGCTATGAAACCGACGCTTCTGCGGTATGAGACAACTCCGGTTCTTGAGGAACCGAACGCGCCCTCATTTACCTCCATTTTCATCCTTCCCTCCGCCGAGAGATCCTATAATTGAGAACAGTACGCGTATGCCCGCTGCAACCTCCGGGCTCTTCATCATAGCGTTGACCTTGATGAGGCTGAGTCCACCGTGTTCCCTCTGCTGCCTGGAGCCGTTCAGTGCGTCCTCTACGCCATGAGCTATATTGTTCAGTATCTCAGTGTCAAGCGAACTTAGCATGGTGTAGATCAGAAGTACGTTCTGAAGGAGTCTCCTGTTTCTCTCCTCTGAGGCTTCCTTCGCCAGTATGGACATTATGTCATTCTTCCTCTCCGCCATTGCCTTTATCATGTCCAGGAGGCCTGAACTCTTAAGAGCCCTCACAAGATCCAGAAGATCCTCCAATGCCTCCTCTTTTTCATCATCCTGCTGATCCTTACCCGCCATAGCGTATTCTATTTTTCTGGCCATATCAATCCTCCGTCAATTTAACATAGTCGCTGCGCTTCCATTTTTCCTCAACCATAACACCGATCTGTGGATGCGGTTTTCCGTATCTGGGGTTCGTTCTCGGCATCGGACTCGCACCTGATCCATTCTCTATCTTCTCCATCTTCACTGGGAGTTCCTTGTAAGCCGGTGTATGTGCAGCAGGATCCATGAGCCTGCTGGTCAGGTTATTTATCGCTGAATCACCACTGGAGTTCATGGGCATGTAGAGCTCCTTTCCGGAGACCCTGTCTGTGACGAGGACCTTTACCCTTACACTGCCCCACTTTGAGGTAATACGCACCAGATCCCCGTCCTTGAGGTCCCTCTCGGCTGCAAGTGCAGGCGATATCTCAACAAATGTACCCGGTACCTTCTCCCTCAGTCCTGGCGATTTGTAAGTCTCGTTTCCCTCATGGAAGTGCTCAAGTATCCTGCCGTTGTTCAGGTGCAGATCGAATTCCTCGTCAACGCTCACAGGTGGGCTATACTTAAGGGGATAGAACCTGGCCTTTCCGTCGGGGAAATTGAAGGTATCTGTGTAGAGCAGCGGCGTATCACCGCCATCCTCTGAGACTGGCCACTGCAGGCTCCTGAACCCATCCAGTCTATCATAGGATACACCGGCAAATATGGGTGCAAGCTTGGATACTTCCCGCATTATCTCTGATGGGTCTTTATAGTTCCATCCGGCACCCAGCCTGTTTGCAACATCCTGGATTATCTGCCAGTCAGGCCTGGAATTGCCCAGCGGCTTCATCGCGCGGTATATCCTCTGTATCCTGCGCTCCGTGTTCACGAACGTGCCGTCCTTCTCTATGCTTGCAGCTGCTGGAAGGACAACATCAGCGTATTTCGCCGTCTCGGATAAAAACATATCTTCAACCACAAGAAAATCAAGCTTCTCTAGCTGTTTCCTTATGTATTCTGAATCCGAACCTGTTTCCACAAGCTCTTCGCCTATGACGTACATCGCTCTGATCTTCTCGCTGTCGATTGCTTCAAGGCAAGTGTTGTTATCGAAGCCGGGTTTGTCTGGAATTTTGCAGTTCCAGTGTTCCTCGAATTTCTTCCTTGCCCTATCGTCGCTGACGTGTTGGTATCCGGGCAGGTACGCGGACATGGCGCCGAAGTCGCTTGCTCCCTGCACGTTGTTGTGTCCGCGCAATGGATATCCACCTGTACCAGGCCTGCCATAGTTGCCCGTCAGGAGGAGCAGGTTGGAGAGGGCCGTGGAGGTATCACTGCCTGCCTGATGCTGCGTTACTCCCATGGCCCATATCACCGCCATGCTTTTTGCCTCATGTATCATGGTTGCGATCTTCTCTATGTCCTTGGCACTCACTCCTGAAACCTTCTCTGCGAAATCCAGCGTGAACGGTTCAAGGCTCTTCACGTAATCGTCGTAGAAGTTGACCCGTTTTTCTATGAATTCTTTCGCCTGCCACCCCTTATCTATTATGTATCTTGCCACGGCGTTGATCCATACCAGATCCGTACCCGGCCTTGGATGTATGAATACATCCGCCCTCCTCGCCATCTCGTGCATGCGGAGATCGGCAACAATTATCTTCTGGCCGTTGAGTTTGTGTGCCCTCTTAATCCTTGCTGCTATGACTGGATGCGATTCTGCGGTGTTTGTACCAACGGCGAGGATGAGATCGGAACTGTACAGATCCATTATGGAACCCGCATCCCCGCCGTATCCGACTGTTCTCCACAGACCGGTTGTAGCAGGCGCCTGGCAGAATCTTGAGCTGTTGTCCACGTTATTTGTACCGAAGACCTGCCTGGCAAGCTTCTGGACCAGGTATGCCTCCTCGTTCGTGCCCTTGGAAGATGCGATGAACTCTATGGCATCTGATCCATACTTTTCCTTTATCTCCTTCAGTCTTGATGCTACCATATCCAGAGCCTCATCCCATGAAGCCTTCCTGAATCCGTTTCCCTCCCTTATGAGCGGATCCGTCAACCTGTCAGGGCTGTTTACGAAATCCCATCCGAACTTCCCCTTGACGCATGTTGATATGCCATTTGCCGGCGACTCTGGCTTTGGCTGAACCTTCAGAATTTTTCGGCCGACCGTCCACAACTCGAAGGAACAGCCGACACCGCAGTACGTGCAGACAGTTTTCGTCTTCCTTATCCTTGATTCTCTCATCCTTGATTCTATGTTGCTTATGGCCATCACCGGCTGCATAGTTATGGTCGGTTCAAACGATTTCACAAGATCGATCATCATATCTTTCGTTTCCGGATCAAGTCCGGTAAAGTATCCGGCATTACCGATCATGGTCTTCTCCATAAGTGCATTCACCGGACATACGGTTACGCAGTGCCCGCATGAAACGCAGGAGGATTCGTTTATCTTTGATCTATCATCCCAGACAACCCTTGGCCTCTCCAGGGACCAGTCTATATGCAGTGTTTCGTTCACCTGTACATCCTGGCAGGCTTCCACACAGCGGCCACAGAGGATACACTGCGATGGATCGTATATGTAGAAAGGGTTTGAATCGTCCACATCATATGGCTTCCTACTGAATGGATACTTCTGCCTGTCTATCCTTAGATCAAGAACGGCGTTGTGAAGCTCACAGTCGCCGTTGTTGTTGTCGCACACAGTGCAGTACAAGTTATGATTCGCAAGTATGCGTTGCACGGCCTCCTTTCTTAGATCCTTGATGCGATCCTCTGAATATACTATCTTCATGTTTTCCCTGACGGGGGTGGCGCATGATCGCACGACCTTTCCATCCGCTTCCACGAGGCATGTATCGCACGTCTGTATAGGCCCAAGGCTCGGGTGGTAGCAGATGTGGCTTATGTCGATGTTATTTCTTATCATGAGCTGCAGGATAGTCTCTCCATCATGGGCATCATATGTCTTTCCTTCGATCGAGATTGGAAAAGATTCCTTAGACATGGTATTAATCCATAGCTATCATCTGTATATAACTATTTTTAAAATCAATGAGATAAAAATTAAAAATTATATTATTTTCTAGACTAAGTATATGATAGATCACAGTGGAAGATGCATCCCGAGCGCGAACGTCGTCACCGCCGCAAAGAACAGGTACATCAGCCATGTGCCTGTGACAAGGTGGAAGAAACCCTTGGCGCGGGTCCATGTGGGTGATTTCAGAAGACTTGCAGGTATGTCGGTTATGTACACCAAGGCCAGAAGAACGAACAGGGTTGCAACAGGAACATCGCCTGCCTTGAAGAAAACGAATGCACCAGTTATGCTGATCCAGAGGAACGCTATGGCCATGAAGCCATCGACTGTTGTATCTCCCTGAACGTATCTGTTTATTCCGAGGGCAAACCAATGTACTCCGTATGCCGTGAAGGCCGTAGCAGCCATGTAAAGCACGGGTGATGCCTGAAAGGCCGGGAAAATCGTCAGACAGAGGAAGAGATAGGTTCCGGTGATGAACTGCATGAACCCAGGCATCCAAATACCCCACTGCCCGAGAACCTTGCTGACCTTCTCCGTTGTTTCCCCGGGTATCCTGAAAAATTCCCAACCACCCCATACTTAATAGCCTGTTCCGAGACCGAAGAATCCTATAGCCAATGGCGGAAGCGGACTCATTACCATGAACTTTACAATTTCTATATGTATAAAAATATTCTGTTATGGGTATAATGCATTACGTTTTCAGATTGGTATTTTGCCATAACAATGCATTTTAACGTATTTACCGTTAAGATAATATTCATCAGAAAAAGCAGTTTTTATCATTATGCCTAAACATTCATATAACTAAGACATTCATTTAATAACGAATAGAATTTCATAACTTTTTGCAAAGATTTAAATAATAATTGCCATGAGGTCATGTAATGACAGAACAAGACACGTTTGTTAAGTCCACAGCTTCCGACAAGAAGTTCCGAAAAGAACTGACAACCATAGACCTCCTGTTTCTCAGTCTTGGAGGGATAATCGGGTCAGGATGGCTGTTCGCTGCGGCAAGCGCATCCATGCTGGCAGGGCCTGCAGCCGTGCTGTCGTGGATAATCGGTGGTCTCATCGTGCTTGTCATCGCTCTCGTATACGCTGAGCTGGGCGGCATGATACCAAGGTCAGGTGCCATCGTTCGATATGGGCAATATTCTCACGGCGGTCTTGCAGGATTCCTCTTCGGCTGGGCCTACTTTTTGAGTGCTGTGTCGGTTCCTGCGATAGAGGCAGAAGGAGTGATAACGTATGCCGGTACATACGTGAAGGGTCTGGTTACAAATACCGGCGTATTGACCGGACTCGGTATACTGCTGGCTGCCATACTGATGCTCGGTTTCTTCTTCCTGAACTACTTCGGCATAAAGGTCATGGGAAAGACGAACACGGGAATGACATGGTGGAAGCTGATAATACCATCAGCTACCGTTGCATTGCTTCTTGCCGTTCATTTCAATATCAGCAACTTCTTCCTAAAGACAGGCTTCGTCACCTATGGATGGTCGAGTGTCTTTGAAGCCATATCTGTATCGGGCATAGTTTTCTCATACCTTGGTTTCAGACAGGCGCTTGACTACGGGGGAGAGGCGAAGAACCCTCAGAAATCGGTTCCTATTGCAACAGTACTATCAGTTGTGATAGGCATAGCGTTATACGCCCTTCTGCAGGTAGTTTTCATAGGACAGGTTAACTGGGCGGCTGTCGGCGTTCCAGCTGGAGACTGGTCAGCACTGACTGGCGGCGTTGTGACAGCGCCATTCGCGACACTTGCCAGTTCTGCAGGTCTGGTGTTCCTTTCCTACTTCCTCTTCGCAGATGCTTACGTTTCACCATCGGGTACGCTCAACGTTTACCTTGGAACATCGCAGAGGACACTGTACGGACTTGGTACGCTAGGGTACCTTGGGAAATCCATGTCTGATGTAAACAAAAAGACACGTGTTCCCATACTCCCGCTGATCGCGTCGCTTGTGATAGGATACATATTCTTCGCACCGTTCCCAAGTTGGTACAAGCTAGTTGGCTTCATATCTTCATCAACGGTGTTTACATACATCGTGGGTGGATCAGCGCTGCAGGTCTTCAGGAGAGAGGCGGCAGAGCTGAAGAGACCATTCAAGCTGGGAGGCGCCTCTATACTGAGCCCCATAGCGTTCGTTGGTGCAACCCTGATAGTGTACTGGAGTGGATGGCCGCTGGTTGCGTATCTTGTCATAGCCATACTCATAGGGCTGGTCGTGTATGCTGCTTTCTACCTGGCTGGAAAATCGGCCATAAACATATTCTCTGGCAAGCATTTCAAGGGTGGAGCCTGGCTTCTGGCCTACATGGGCGTTATAACGCTGCTCTCTTATCTGGGGGAGAAACCATATGGCGGAACTGGTCTGATACCTTTCCCATGGGACTTCCTGGTGATGATAGTGGTAGCTATAGCTTTCTACTTCTGGTCTGTACTCAGTGGCTTCAAGACCGACGAGATAACGGAGATAATAGAATCCGATATGCAGTATCTGCCTTCTGATGAAGCTGCTCAGGCTCCGGTGGGTAAGAAATAGGATATCAGCATTTTCTTTAAAAAATATATTTCAGTTTGAAAATTAAAATTTTTAAATATTTGTATATTTCCGAATACATTGGAAGGTCTTTCTCGTTGATCCTTGTTGTACTTATTACCAATAAGAGTTAAAATGGGCAGATATAATGAAATCGTATGGCTCAGAATTCCCTTATGGATCGGAATAAGGTCAGGAACAGATCCATGTGAATCATCATACACCGATGCAGAGAGTATTCCAGAGTACGTATATCGCGAGATAAGTCGCAACAGGGGGAAGTTGTAATATTTCCTTGAACGGTTAACATTTACACAGAGAGGAGTTTAACTGTTGCCTTGACGATCCCCGCTGATTCTGCGGTTAAGATCATAAGATGCGTCAGCAAAGCCGGGTAAAAGGCTTTAGAAACGTCAAAACCAAGTATGAAGTTCATAACGGTGTTGAATACGCTTAAAAAGCTGCACGATAATTACGGATCTCTCAAATACCGTGTTACCGGCCAGGACCATTTTGTCGGTCTGAAGCCCGATGAAACGTTTACCATAACCATGGTTTCCAGGGATAGATTCATGGAGATGAGGCCTGGTACGACCATGGCATTCCGGCATCTTCCTCTATGATAGCGGCACAGGCACGGTGAAGGTTGAGGAAACGCACATAATGAATAGAAAGATGCAAATTGGAGAAAACGACATAGTTCAAACCTCCAGTCTGTATAATTTTTATTATATTTTAAAATTCATCAGTGTTAAATATGATATTTTGCTGACTATGTATGGAAGAAGAATCTTTGATAGAAAGTTTTGTAAAAGCACTTGAGGGTACGAAAGGAACTGTTGAGTTTTCATTTGAGGATCTCAGCATAAAGCTACCGGGAATGAACGCCAGCATGCTGATAAATGGAAAAGTCAATGTAACAGCGATGCCAGTAAATGAAAAACCAAAACAGTGATCCCATTCCGTATCATGGTTTTTTAAACCTTGGCGGATACGTGTTTATAAAGATAGACGGGCGGGAAGCAGCCGAAATAAGTCTATCAGAAAATAAAATGAAGGTAACGCTGAAGGATCCTAGACTGTTTTCGGCCATGTCAGATAAGATACCGCATCGCCTAGAATATATGAAACTGATAGAGCAGTTTTCAAAGATACTCTCCAAACTGCGCCTTAATGTGGAGTTAGACGATGAAAGGGGATCTATCCTCAAGATGGGTTATATGGTGCATTCAGTACTCGGAAATTTCAAGATAAGCCTCAGAAGATCCAGAAGATACCTTTAGTGATCTGCACCTCGGCTATGTTTCGGAGTTCACTTTCAGCGAGTGGACATCTGTCTGTATGGTTCCTAAACAAGCCAGAAGCAGCGATCCTCACAGTTGTTGATTTGGACCGCACGAACCCTGTCTTTGTCGGTCTGGCGTATAATCATTAATTATTGAATTCTTTCTTTGTGAAGCCCGTGCATCCCTTTCCCGAAGGATAGTTTTACAGCCTCCACTAAACCCCTAACAATTCCATAAAACCTCAGTTAAAATTGCATAAAATGGAAAAACAAAAATTGAAGGAGTGGGGCCGTTGAGAATTGAACTCAAGTCACCAGCACCCCAAGCTGGCAGGATACCAAGCTACCCCACGGCCCCTCACGAAAATGGCATTATTTCATTTATGAGGTCAACGTGTGAAACGATCATCCTTCTGCAGCAGTATCTCTCTATCCCGAGGTCATCGAATATCTTTTCGATCTCCTCTGGGCTAGGTTCTCTGCCTTCAGCCTTGATCTCATTCACGCGCTTTATGTATCGTCCGTAATCTGAGGCGATGACCCTGCCGCAGCTGAAACACCTAACAGGTATTATCATATTTGATCACCTGTAGGATTTCTGCTTCTTGGCTCTTGCACCGCGGCCGCCTGCCTTTTTGGGCAGCTTTATGCGCACATCGTTGACGATGAGTGTACGATCGTACTGCCTGAATAGGTTTTCGAGATCCGAATCGTTAAGGTATTTAACCAGGGCCCTGGCTATTGCAGTGCGTGATGCATCGGCCTGGCCAGTGACACCACCGCCTCTGACCTTCACCGCTATGTCCAGTTCTTTGGCCTTGTCTTCCGCTAGGAGAAGAGGTTCCATTATTTTATTGCGAAGAACTCTTACAGGATACAGTTCAACAGGATACCCGTTTATCGTCACTACGCCTTTCCCCTTCTTTGCGACCGCACGGGCAACTGCGGTCTTTCTCTTTCCAGTTGTTATTATAAAATCCATATTCAATAACCTCCGAGCTCTCTGGACAGATCACCGAGTGTGATTATTCCGGAGACCTTATCCGTCATAACACCTTCAACCTTCTCAACTTTTTCCTTATCCACATCAGGCGGAACGTTTCTGTATACCTTGCATCTGGCTAGGGCTTCCTTTCCCTTTGTTATCTTCTTTGGCAGCATGTCACCGATGGATCTTCTTAATATGTTCTCCGGAGTCTTAGGATAGTAAGGACCCTTCCTGACGCTTCCAATGTCGCGGCGTTCTTTGAATTTTCCGATGACAAATTCCTTGTTACCTGTTATCACCGCCTTAGATGCATTAACTATGGTTATCTCTTCACCCTCTAGAAGCCTTTTTGCCACATAGGCTGATAGCCGACCATAAATTGCTCCTGAAGCATCAATCACTCTCATGTTCTTACCTCATTATCTTGACGTTGGTACCCTTTGGATTGTCCTTTGCAAGTTCGGATATGTTCATGAAGGCACATCCAGAGTTAGACAGCTTCTCCACGGCCGTCCTGGAAAATTTGAATGCGCCGACAGTGACCTTTTTGCTTATCTTACCGAGGCCCAGGACGGATCCTGGGACGACTATGACGTCTCCATCCTTGGCATATTTATCTATCTTTGATAGGTTAACGGAGGCATATCCTCTTCTTCTAGAAGCGAGCCTCTCAGCTATATCTCTCCAGAGTTTAGAACCGCTCTCCCTTGATATGTTGTTGAGCGTTTCTATCTCCTGAGTTAAGGCTCTGCTTATCTTTCTTGAGACATCCAATGACATTGATCAACACCGATAGACAGCAAATAATGCGACCTTAATAAATATTGTGATTAATACGCTGCCTGCTTATCCTTCAATGCCAGCAATGCTATTATGGCGCATGGAAGTTGCTTCATTAGAATTAAAGAAACCTGAATATAAGCACTAAGACGAATATTATGGCCAGATATGGACTGCTATATATGAAAAGCTTCAGGGAATTCTTCCTGTCTGGGTGCCTTACGAAAACAACGGAATAAAATATCATGGGTATGGCTATGGCTGAGGCCAGTATCATGTAGGTGATTGGCATCACCCTGAAGAAGGCTGGTATTATGGAGAAGGCAAAGAGTATGATAGCCGCCGAGGATATGCATATAGCCGATATCCTGTCGTTGTGTATGGACGTCATCATCGGGACACGCGCCCTGTTGTAGTCATCTCTGTACCTGTATGCGAGGCTCCATACATGTATCGGTATCCAGACAACGACGAGTAGGAAAAGGAACCACGGAAGAACTGAGAATTTGGTGGTGACTGTGTACCAACCTATAACCACGGGAAAACCGCCTGAAAAACCCCCTAAAATGATGTTCCATGGTGTCCTCCTTTTTGTGAGATAGGAGTAAACGAACACGTTGTCGAAGAGCCCAACGGCCATAAACAGCGCAGCGTAGAATTTTCCAAAGGCGAGAAGCACTACCATGGACAGGACCATCAGTACCAGCCCAAATATTAGACCATTCAGCGGTTTTATCTTGCCTGTAACTAGAGGTCTCTTCATCGTCCTTGACATGACGGCATCGATGTCCTTATCGATGTAGTTAGTTGTTGCCTCTGCACCCATTGATCCGATCATTACTGATATTGTTGCCAACAAGATCAGCAACAGATAATGCAGATCGAAATATGGTATGGCGATCACAGCACCGATCGCACCAACGAAAACGAGCAAAGACCACACCTTGGGCTTTGTGTAGGAGAAGTACAGCATCGCTTTGCTCGTCATATGGATAAATCAATTTGCAATAGATTAAGTTTATGTCAAGACGACGAAATATAGCGAATCACCAGGAGATTGCATGGTGCGTCATTCAGCATCATAGGGTTGCTGGCACAGAATTATGGTTTTTTTAGCGATGACAGGATTCGCATATAGTTGAATCGATCCCGATGATCTTTCCGCATCATGTTAAGGCTTCCTTCATATTTCAGAAACGGTTATACCTTTTAATATAATAAGGGAATAGAACTGAGTTCATGAAGAGCTTCTTGGATTGGGAACTGGAGCTTCACAGCAAGGTGGAAGAGGTCAACGCAAGACTCCTCGAAACGATCAGAAGTGAGGAACCTGATCTGGACAGAATGGCCAGGTATACCATAGAAGCAGGCGGTAAGAGGTTCAGGCCGCTGCTTACGATACTTGCATATGAATCGAGTACAGATGAACCTTACTTTAAGATACTGGATCTAGCCACCGGATACGAGCTGATCCACACGGCAAGTCTGATACACGATGACATAATAGACAACTCTCCGATGAGACGCGGGCGTCCGACCCTCAGCTACAAAGAGGGCGTGAATAACGCGATCGTTGTTGCCGATTACCTTTTCGCTAAGGCGTATGAACTCGGGTCCAGATATGGCCCCGTCGTTTCCAAGGTAATGGCGGACGCCTCAAGCAGGCTGGCTGAAGGTCAGATACTCGAAGCAGTGAACCTCGGGAATCTAAACATAACCGAGGATACATACTTCAGAATAATCGAAAATAAGACGGCGCATTTCTTTGAGGCCTGCGCTAAGGGAGCCACGATAGCTGCAAACGCCGATCTCAACACACGGAACATGCTATCTGGATTCGCTTTCAACCTTGGAATGGCATTTCAGGTGACCGACGATATACTTGACATAACCGGAGACGACAAGTACACTGGTAAGCCAACCTTCGTGGATATAAAGCATGATGCACTTACTCTGCCAATAATATACGCCATCCGCAATTCCAGTGAGGATGACAGGAATAAGGTCATAGACATGATCAATGGAAGCTTGGAGATAGACAAAGACCTGCTGAAAAAGATATTCCTCAGAAGTGGGGCCATAGATTACTCATTCGGAGTAGCGAAGAGATTCATAACTACGGCCATGGACTATTTGAAGAACGTTACAAGGTCTCCTGACATCGATCTGTTGATGGAATTGGCCCTGATGGTCATAGATCGCATAGAGATATATGGCTGATTTTCAGGGGAAAGGAATGGTGAGATCTGGATGAATGCTATCTTCATGATAAAATATATGGTGAGGTACTGAAATGAGACCAAGAATACTGCTTTATACTGGAAAAGGTGGTGTAGGAAAAACATCTATCGCTGCTGCAACGGGTGCCCTTCTTTCTGCGAAAGGTCACAAGACGCTAATAATATCGACTGATCCGGCTCATAGCCTGGGCGATGCCTTCGGAATGGAGATCGGGCATAGCATAAAGCAACTGGCCGATAACCTGTACGGGCAGGAGGTCAGCGTGGTGCAGTCCATAAACGAGCACTGGGGAGAGCTGAAAGACTACTTGAGATCCCTCTTCCTTTCGCAGGGACTTGATCCTGTTTCTGCAGATGAGATAGCTACGCTGCCTGGTTTCGAGGAGGCCTCTGAACTCCTCTATCTAAGAAACTATTATTACGATGAGGAGTACGACACCATCATAATGGATAGTGCGCCTACTGGTGCGGCGTTGCAGCTTCTGTCATTCCCTGAAGTCATGACATGGTACATGGATAAGCTGTTTCCCATAAGCAGGAAAACAGCAAGGGTTGCACGCCCACTGCTCAAGCCGTTTGTCGATATACCGTTGCCGGAGGATGCTGTGTTTGAGAATATCGATCTCCTCTATAGACAGTTGACCGATATAAGAAAAATACTCACAAATAACGATGTAACTTCCATACGTCTGGTCACGAATCCAGACAATATGTCGTACAGCGAGACAAAGCGCGCTTACACATACCTGCTTCTGTATGGTTACCCAGTTGATGCAGTCATAATCAACAAGATACTCAGCGATGAGACCGGGGAATTCTTCGAGAAGATGCGGGGCAGCCAGAAGGACATAATAACAGAGATGGAAAATTCATTCGTTGACATAAAAATATTCAAAGCAAGGCTGCTGCAGGAGGAACCAATCGGTCTGAAAAAGCTGATAGAACTGGGCAAGCTGATCTACGGCGATGAGGATCCATATAAGGTCTTCTACAAAGGTACGCCGATAAAATACACAAAGAACGGTGACAGGTACATCCTAAAGATAAAGATGCCCTTCGCAGATAAGGAGAAGCTTAACCTGTTCAATCATGGTGGCGAACTCACAATTGAGATAGCAAACTGGAAGCGTGTCTTCTATCTTCCTGAATCGATCTCCGATAAGAGACCGATATCGGCGGAATATTCAAATGGATATTTGAATGTAATACTTGAGTGATCGTATGGATATAGAGATCACAATAAAGGTTTCCAAGAAAACCTACCAAAGGCTGGAACGAATCTTCTATCTGATCACGCTTCCCAGGAACTTCGAGGAATTCCAGAAAGAGATAAAGAAAGAAACCTCGCCAAAAAGAGAGAGCGAGAAGGATAAATTCAAAAAGATCGAAATAAAATAGATTTTGTATTCATAACTGAATATCGCTGAAAATTAATATACATTTTTTCACTACTATCGATATGAATGCGCTCATAGAAGAAGACCTTTTTTCAAAGATAGGCCTTGATGATGTGAACTCGGGGGTATATGACGGCGAATGGGTGAATCCATCTGGAAAGATGCTCACTGTAAGGAGCCCGATAGACGGCAGTGAGGTTGCAAAAATATCGCTTGCGACAAGAGGCGACTATGACCGTCTCGTATCTAAGGCCATTGAGGAGTTCAAGAAATGGAGGATGATACCCGCCCCGAAGCGCGGTTTAATCATAAGGGAAATAGGCGACGAGCTCAGGAAGGAGAAGAAGAACCTTGGCAAGATAGTGACAATAGAAGCGGGCAAGACGCCATCCGAAGGAGAAGGCGAAATACAGGAGATGATAGATATATCGGATCTGGCTCTTGGCCTCTCAAGGCAGCTCTACGGCCTGACCATAGCAAGCGAACGGCCATACCACAGGATGTATGAGCAGTGGGTACCGCTTGGTCCAGTGGCTGTAATAACATCGTTCAACTTCCCCGCTTCTGTCTGGTCATGGAACGCCTTCATAGCGGCTGTTGACGGCGATGTTGTGATATGGAAGCCGTCTTCAAAGGCAGCTCTAACAGCCGTTGCGGTCATGAAGGTGATTGAGAGAGTTCTGAAGAGAAACAACGCTCCCAACATATTCTTCCTCATGGTCAGCTCTGGATCTGAAGGCGGTGACTGGATAACAAACGATCCAAGAATACCGCTGGTATCATTCACAGGTTCTGTCCCCGTGGGCAAGAAGATATCAGAAAATGTGGCGAAGCGTCTTGGAAAGAGCATACTGGAGCTTGGCGGAAATAACGGCGCAATAGTCTCTGACAAGGCCGACATGGATCTTGCATTGAGGGGTGTGGTGTTCGGTGCCCTTGCAACCGCTGGCCAGCGTTGCACAACAACCAGGCGTGTTATAGTCCAGGAGAGGATATATGACCAGTTCCTTGAAAAGCTCAAGAATGCGTACTCCACCATAAAGGTCGGAGATCCAAGGGACAAGGGCGTACTGGTCGGGCCACTGATAGACGAGGATGCTGTAAAGGACTATGAACGTGCGATCGATCTGGCCATAAAGCAGGGTGGCCGCCTAGTATTTGGAGGGAAACGTATAACAGTGAAGGGTCATGAGGGTGGGCACTACGTCATGCCAACCATAATAGAGGCGAAACCAGACATGCCCATAGTCAAGGAGGAGACGTTTGCGCCCATACTCTATGTTATGAAATACAGGACCATAGAAGAGGCAATAGAGATACACAACTCCGTACCTCAGGGGCTTTCGTCCTCCATATTTACAACGGATCTCCGTGAGGAAGAAGCTTTCCTGTCTCCCTACGGATCGGACTGCGGCCTTGCGAATGTGAATACGAGCACAGCCGGCGCAGAGATAGGCGGAGCATTCGGCGGTGAGAAGGATACCGGAGGAGGAAGGGAGAGCGGAAGCGATGCCTGGAAGTACTACATGAGAAGGCAGACAGTCACAAAGAATTGGGGCCAAACACTTCCCCTTGCTCAGGATGTTGTGTTTGAATTCTAAAAACATCGAATCTATTTTTGTTTTCAATTTCCTCTGAATTTTGGTTTTCTTTTTTCCCTGAATGCTCTTACGCCCTCTTTGAAGTCGTGGCTTGAAGCAAGCTTTGACTGATCTCTGGCTTCGATCTTGAGGAATTCTTCAAGATCGCCGAATAGAGAATAGTTTAGGAATGACTTGGCCGTGGAATAGGCTAGGAACGGGCCATCTGCAATGGACCTTGCCACTTCCCTTGCCTTGGAGAGAGGATCATCTGACAATTCAAGAATTCCAGCCTGACTGGCGTATTCTGCGGAGAATTCCCCTCCGGTTATGAGGTACTTTGAAAAGCGTCCTCCGGAAAGTCTTGCCAGGATATAACTCAGCCCGGTGTCTGGTGCCAGGCCTATACCCTGGAAGGCGAGAATGAAGCGGGCATCCTTTGATGCGAAGACAAGATCGCAGAGTAAAGCGATGCTTATACCAGCTCCTGCTGCAATGCCATTCACTGCGCTTATGAATATCTTCCTGCTGTTTCTTATTGCCTTTGCTATGACGTGGAAGGATTCTTCAAGATCCGATCGCAGAAGATCCTCAGTGATCTCTTCCTTTGAATCTGAAAGATCGGCTCCAGCTGAGAAGACAGTTCCAGCACCGGTTATTATCACTGCCCTGATGGTGTTGTCTTTTTCGATCTCTCCAAATGCGGATATCATTTCGCTTCGTGTTTCAGAATCAAGGGCGTTCATCCTTCCTGGTCTATCTATAACGATCGTGGAGATCATGTCTTCATATTCGATCCTTATATTTTTATAGAACATAATCAGGATATGTTAAAATTGATTTATTTATTTTATGATTCAAATATTCGAAGTATCATAGTGATTAATTATGTATCAACATTCAATAACATATCAAATGGCTGGTTCATTCTTTATCGTCCGGAATTTCATTAAGGACAAAGTTTAACTATTGTTTGCATGTTTATGTATGTATGGATATGAAAGGCAAGGTGGCTGTGGTGACTGGATCCGGGCGTGGCATCGGCAGAGAGATCGCGGTGTACCTGGCAAAGCAGGGTGCAAATGTTGTCGTGAATGTCAAGAAGAGGGTGGAAGACGGAAATGAGACTCTGGCAGAGGTTAAAAAATATAGCGCCGGTATGATGGTTCAGGCAGATGTATCAACCCGATCTGGCGCGAAGCTGCTCGCCGATGAAACCCAGAAGAGATACGGCAGATGTGACATTCTGGTCAACAATGCCGGTCTAGGCATAGGAATGCCTTTTCTGGACAGTGATGACAGGCTCATAAATAAGATGGTATCCACCAACTATCTATCCGCTATATACTGTACTCAGGAGTTCGCCAAGATAATGTCGGAGGGGAGTTCTGTAATAATGATAGCCTCACTTGCCGGCATAAGACCGATGGTGTCGCTTTCGCTTTACGGGAGCCTGAAGGCAGCCATCATCAAACTCACCGAATATCTTGCACTGGAGCTGAAACAGAAGAGGATAAGGGTTAATGCGATCGCCCCATCCATAGTGAAGACAAAGATGGGGGAGAGCCTCATCGATTACATGCACATGACTGAAGACGAGTATGCGTCAAAGCACACGCTGACAGGTCGAATAATATACCCTTCGGAGATAGCTGAAACAGTTGACTTCCTGGTCTCATCTCCAAATATAACAGGACAGACGATAATTATAGATTCTGGGCAATCATTAATTGGTGATTTTCAAATGTAGTTCAATTATATATTTTCCTATATAAGCAATCATATAAATACTCAATAACCATTTTTTTCAATATGCAGAAAAGCATGCTTGATTCGTATGTAGTATATTACAAGAGGTCTGCATTTTCAAGGTCAAGGCCGAACGATCCGGAGAGAGATATTTTTAATTCGGTGCGGATGGACGTTCTGATGGCATCACTGATAAAAGATCATGTGGCTAATACGGGCATAGATCCGGAGGAGATCAATGATGCCATTTTTGGCTGTGCATATCAGAGGAACGAGAATTGGACATACGGTGGAAGACATCCACTCTTTCTAGCACATATGCCATTTACGATACCGTCCATGGCGGTTGACAGGGCATGCGCATCATCCATGAATGCTATAGCGGCTGGATCCATGGAGATAATGACCGGTAACAGCGACATAGTTCTTGCCGGTGGTTTTGAGCACATGACCCACGTTCCGAGGCTATCTAACGGTATGTGCGATCCACTTGTAAATGATCCTGAATACTCAGAGTACAGGATGAAGGAATCATACAGCATGGGTCTCACGGCTGAGAAGCTGGCATCTCTGAATAACATAGGAAGGAGAGAGATGGATGAATTTGCACTGCGTAGCCACAGACTGGCAAGTGAAGCCCTGAAAAGAGGTTTCTTCAATGAAGAGATCCTACCTGTAAGGGTCACGTACGAAGGTAGGGAAGTGGTAGTGGATCGTGATCAAAGCATAAGACCTGACACATCCATGGAACAGCTCTCAGCCTTGAAACCAGCGTTCAAACCAGACGGCATCATAACAGCCGGAAACTCGTCACCGCTGAATGCTGGTGCTTCACTGGTAATGCTAGCCTCAGATGATGCTGTTGAGAAATACAATCTTAGACCCATGGCAAGGATAGTCTCCATGGGATGGGCCGCTGTTGAGCCCTACCTGATGGGTGAAGGTCCAGTCCCAGCCACTAGAAAGGCGCTCATGCACGCGGATCTGAAGGTGGATGACATAGATTACTGGGAGATAAACGAGGCATTTGCCGTCGTTGTACTCAACGCCATGAAGAAGCTAGGCATTGAGGAGGATCGTGTAAACGTACATGGAGGGGCAATAGCAATAGGGCATCCACTAGGTGCAACAGGTGCAAGGATAGTGGGTACACTTGCACGCATCCTCAAGGAGAAACATGGAAGATATGGTGCCGCAACACTGTGTGTTGGTGGAGGACAGGGATACACTATAATCATAGAGAACACCGATCATTCATAATGCAAAACATTTAAATTCTGAATTTTTATATTATAATATGGCTATAGACCCCGCCTTCAAAAAATTGTTGGAGATGCTTTCTGCCGCTAACCTGGAGAACCTTGATGTATACGGCCTCAGACGTGCAATGAATGAATACAAAATTCCGGAGGCCCCTGAGAAAGTTTATGAAGTCAGAGATTACGCCCTTGAGTACCGTGGAGTCAGAATAAGGATGCGCCTGTATGTTCCAGATAAGGAGACGAGATCTATGATCGTTTATTATCACGGTGGCGGCTTTGTGTTCGGTGACATAGATCTCTATGATAACCTATGCAGGAAGATTGCCAACAGATCCCATTCAAAGGTTATATCAGTGGAATACCGACTTGCTCCAGAAAGCAAGTTTCCCGCTGCGGTTGATGATGCCTATGAGGCTTACCGGTGGATTAGGGAGAATGCAAGGGATCTCGGCATAGATGAGAGCAAGATCGCGATAGGAGGTGACAGTGCTGGTGGAAATCTAACCGCAGCGGTTACGCTTAAGATCAAGGACACCGGGTACGTCCAGCCAAGACTGCAGGTGCTCTTCTATCCTGCTCTTGGGCCTGACTTCTTCAGCGAATCACTGCGTGAATACGGCGAGGGATACTTCCTGACACGAAAGCAGATGGACATGTTCGGGCAGCTCTATTTCAGCAGCCCAGCTGACGCTCTCAATCCATATTTTGCCCCTATACTCTACAATGATCTTTCAGGTCTTCCAGAAGCAATAATTGTAACTGCGGAACTTGATCCACTGAGGGATCAGGGTGAGATGTACCTGAAGCGCCTATATGACGCAGGCGTTATTGCAACTGGAATCAGAGCAAAGGGCATGATACATGGTTTTCTGAGCTTTGCGGTGGTCGTTCCTGCGGCAGAGAATGTCCTTTCGATGGTCTGGTCGCTGGTTGGCTTGAAGATTAGGTATGATGGTGATATCATTCCCTGAGTTCATCCCTTATCCCTGATGCATAGAACGCAAGATCCTTACTCCCATCATAGTCATAGGATCTATAAAGCTCTAGTATGCTGGCCTCGATCGATCCCTCGGCATGTATCATAGCAGTGGCAAACAGCGCACCAAAAGAGGATATGATCTCCTTGGTCATGGATAGTATCCTTGATCTCACGATCGCATCCGTACCTTTCTTTCCTACAAGATATTTTTCAAGGTACTTCCTTTCATCTGGGTTTTCGAAGTCTTTTGAAGACGGAAGTGTTGCCGCAAGTCCGCCAGCAACATCAACTAGATGTTTCACAACATCCAGATAATTCTCATTTGCAATCAGTTTGCCAACATTCGTGATAACCCTATTCGGCACATATATCGATGTGGCAGGATCCATTTTAGATTCATGCGCAGCGAGATAGCCGGTGCTTCTCAGCAGTTCCTTGTATTTGATGATCTCCACAATGTCTCTCCTTATGTGAGACTTATCATCAACACCATTGAGCTCCGCAAGCAATTTTCCTAACCCAATAAGCATGTCTGCGATACCTGCTCTGTAGGCTATGGCGGTGAATCTGTGGTACGTTGGAAACATTACTGCTATAAGGCCAGCGTACTGCCATTCCCCGGCGAGAAACACTCTGTCCCATGGGACGAATACGTCGTCGAATATAGTTATGGATTCCGTTTCAACGTTTTCTCTGCCAACTATGAACCATGGATCATTGAGGGCCGCTTCTGAAGCCTTCTCTGGCTTAGATATCATCTTCAAGCCCTTTGCATTGGCCGGTATTGCAAAGGCCACAGCGTAATCTGCATCATCCTTTGTCATGGCTCTTGTGGGCAGCACTATAATTTCGTTCGCGACCGGACCTTGCGTCGTATGGGCTTTTGCCCCCCTCACAATTATGCCCTCGTTCGTTCTTTTAACAATATGTACATACATGTCAGGATCGGATTGCTCACTTGGCCTTAGTATGCGGTCTCCCTTGACATCCGTCTGTGCAACGGCAAGGGCTAGATCCTCTTCGGCTACATACCTGAAGAATTTCTCAACACGGTCATGGTACGCTGTCCCCAATTTGGAGTCTATCTCTCTACTGGCGATGAGCAGTGCGAATAAAGCGTCAGATCCTATTGCCTGTATTATGTTGAAGGTTCCCCTTCCCATTCTGGTGGTCTTGTATATCAGATCAAACCTTTCCATGAGATCCTCGGGCTTTTTAGGAATCCTATAGAATGTGCTGATCTCACCATAGTCCTTATCTCTGCAAACAAGCATGCTCCTGTACTTAGGATCTTTCTGCCATTTGTATACTAGAGAGGCATGCTTAACCGCGGCTCCTATCTCTGGATGATTCACAACATTACTAACCTTCTGTCCCCTGTAATAAACTGCGCGTCCATCGTCAAGGCTATTCAGATAACGATCCACGTCATATATCGTCATATCATATCAATATACGATCATATTGCATGAGATAAATCTTATCGCATGCAATATGAAGTACATAATTTTTGTCGTGCATGGTTTTCAGTTAAAAGATATTGAAGAAGTGGCCTGTGACCAGATGCGAGAGCGGATCATGTTGGGTATCATTAGATGACAGAATATATCAATTAGGCTGTAAATTCTTATACATATATGGAGGTATATCGCAAGTCTAATTAACTGACAATCAGTTACATCATCAAGTATATGGTGACGTCATATGAATATAAAGGAGGTATGCGTGATAGGATCTGGTGAGATGGGGCACGGAATAGCTGAGGTGTTTGCGATAAACGGTTTCAATGTGCGTCTTGAAGATATATCCGATGATATACTCGCCAAAGCGCTTAAGAATATAAGTGAAAGTCTTTCAAAATTGGAACAGAAAGATTCACTCAGCGGGCAGAAGGCCAGTGATGTTCTAGCTAGAATAAAAACTTTCACTGAAATAGGAAAGGCAGTGAATGGATCTGACCTTGTCATCGAAGCAGTTCCAGAGATAGAAGACCTGAAAAAGAAGGTATTCTCTGAGGTCGAAAAATATGCTGATGACAGTACAATACTTGCTTCCAATACCTCGAATATAAGGATAACAGACATCGCTAACGTCCTTAGGCGTAAAGACCGCTTTGCTGGTCTGCATTTCTTCAATCCACCAGTGATACTCAAGCTTGTTGAGGTGATAAAGGGCGAGGATACCTCGGAGGCTACGGCAAAGACCCTCATTGATATTGTAAAGATGATAGGTAAGTACCCCATCATGGTCAACAGGGATGTTCCAGGCTTTGTGGTCAATCGCGTTAATGCACCTGTAACATTGCTTTTCTGTTTATATGCAGGAAATGGCATAGCGTCACCGGAGGAGATAGATGCGTACGTGAAGAACCTTGGATATCCTATGGGTCCTTTCGAGTTATCAGATTACGTGGGCATAGACGTGGCTATGCACTCCATAGAGTATTTCGCCAGAACGGTTGATCCTGATTATGCGAAGTGCACGCTCTTCGGCGATATGGTACGGAGAGGAAAGCTCGGTATGAAAACGGGCTCAGGCTTTTACGACTGGAGCAGGGGTAGGCCGAAAATAGACACGAGTAAGACCACCGACAAGATATCTGCGGATGAAATATATGCGGTGGAGATAAATGAAGCAACAAAGCTTGTGGAGATGGGAGTTTCAACACCTGAGGATATAGAGACAGGAGTCAGATACGGTCTTAACAGAAAGATGGGGCCTATTACCGAAGCAGAAAATATGACGAATGAAAAGGTGTTGCGTACCCTTGAGGATCTCAAGAAGAAATTCAACAATAATGTCTTCGATCCTTCAGACTCTATAAAGAATGGGAGAATGCATGAAATATTGCATATAAATAAGGGATATTCAGGAATGGTTACGTCAAAACAGTACAGGAACATCATTGTTGAAAACCTCGGAAACTACATATCCAGAATAAAACTAAACAGGCCAAAATACAACACTATCAGCGACGATCTGCTTGACGATCTCGAGGATGCTATAAGAACGCTATGGACCGATGATAATACAAGAGCAATAATAATAACCGGAGAAGGAAATGTCCTTTCAGCCGGAGCAGATCTCAAGCAGTTTACCATGACCAGCTACCAGTTCGCTGAATCATCTAGAAAGGGGGAGCGGATTTTCGAGATGTTATCAGAGATACCAAAGCTCACTGTAGTTGTGATGAAGGGTTACGCTCTGGGGGGTGCACTTGAATTATCGCTTGCCTGCGATATAAGGATCGCTTCTCCAGAAGTCAAGATAGGGTTCCCTGAGGTCACTCTCGGTCTCGTTCCAGGATGGGGCGGGTCTCAGAGGCTTGCAAGGATAATCGGCTATGGTAGAGCTCTTGAATTCACACTCACAGGTAAGAGAATAACGGGTAGGGAAGCTTATGATATCGGCCTGGTAAACGAGGTTGCTGACGATCCAGACATATATGCTGTTGAATTTGCCAGCAATGTCTTGAAGACGTCAGCCCCAATATCCATTGCACTCATAAAAAGGCTCATAAACAAGGGTACGCAGGTGCCCAGGGATATAGGACTAGATATGGAGGCATTCGCAGCAGGCATTGCGTTCTCCACAGAGGATCTCAGGGAAGGCATAGATGCGTTTTTTGAGAAGAGAAAGCCGCAGTTCAGGGGGAGATGAAAATGGACGTCTATTTGGTGGACTACAAGAGGACAGCATTCTCAAGATCTAGGCCAAGGGAGCCGGAGAAAGATTTATTTAACAGTCTTAGGATGGATGAGGTCATGGCCATGCTTCTCAACGATATCATATCACGAACCAGGATCGATCCAAAAGATATCGGCGACGTCATAACTGGTTGTGCTCTTCAGGTGGGTGAGGACTGGCTCTATGGTGGTAGGATGCCGGTGCTTCTCGCCGGGCTGCCGCCAGAGGTGCCTGCTATGGGCGTGGACAGGCAGTGTTCGTCATCGATGGCGGCCATAGCGATGGGCGCCTTCGAGATAGTTGCAGGGCATTCTCACGCGGTCATAGCCGGAGGCATGGAACACATGACCCATGTTCCAATGGGGGACAACCCCATGATAATATACAACAGAAAGCTCATTGAAGATCCAAGATATGCAAAGTATGATATGACAACGGGCTTCAGCATGGGTCTCACGGCTGAGAAGCTGGCATCTCTGAATAACATAGGAAGGAGA
>NZ_VYIJ01000007.1 GCF_008709555.1 Thermoplasma sp. | reverse complement strand
CTGGATGGAAACGCGGAACCCCTCTTTCAATAGGATCCCAACGGCCTGCCTAGTCAGCCTGTACCTGAATTCAACTGGCTGGTACGGGTCAGTTATGGTGGATATCCCGACGATACCGCGCCTCCTGTACGGGATCTCCCGCCTCAGCACCTCTATTATGTTCCTCTTTGCTATGACGGTGGAACCCCAGTCAGATGAGGCCCTCGTATCCTTCGTCATATCCATCGCGTAGCAGTAAAGGCACCTGTGCATGCATCCCAGGTACGGGTTAAGGCTGTAGTCAAGCTCCCTGAGGCCGGACTTCTGCAGCGCTGTCTTCACTTCTATCTCTATTACCCTCATAGGCTGAAAAACCTCTCGAGGTTTTCATACTTCAGCGTCCTGTACACGTAAGAGTTGGATTTCCACTTCTCCGGCGGCACCTTCATCCACTCCGATACGTATTTTATGGCTTCATCTATCGTATCGAATGCCTCAGGCCTCTGTGAGAAGAGCCTTCGGATGTTCTCGCGGACGAACCAGACGCCGACAGGTATGTTGAAGCCCGGGTATATCTCACGCCATGTTATCGCACCGCCGCTCCTACCCATCTTCCTGAAGGCTTCGCCCACTGCAACCCTGCTGGAGTAGTAACATCCACCTATGTCCGGATAGGTCTTCCTGCCGTTGTATCCCTCGTAATCGATTTCAACCTCTGCCTGGCTCCCCCACATGTTCCAGGTGCTTCCAGGGAACCATGACTCGCCCCATTCATAGATCCAGCTGGACGGCGTAAGGATCGCCATGAAGTAGTTTCCATTTACGCGCATCCTGTACGCGAGAAATTTATCTATCGCCGGCCTCTGCTTCAGATCATCAACGAGTTCATCCGATACCATGCTGTCCACGGCAGTTATCGACCATCTGGTGGGCACGATCTTCCTTTTCTTCCCCTCTCCCATTATGCCAACGCTGAGCGACTGCGATATCCTCTCCATGTCCAGGCCGCTTTCATAGAGCTGGATGACTGCATGCTTCGCCTTCATGTCCGTATCGTAGTAAACCTTCTCTATGTGCTGATCCGTCTTCGATGGATCGACGGTGAACGTCTTCATGGGCGAGGCTGGACCCATCGGTGTTACATGATCGTCCATCTCTATCTTAGACGTATCGATGGGCTTCTCAAGGAGTATATCCACATCGACGGATCCTCTGGAAAGCGATATCTCCTGTATCCTCTGCAGAAGCTTATCCGGATCCACGGCATCGTTAACTCTGAATTCCTTAGATCCCCTGAGCATGGACAGCCTTGCCGATATGAACTCCTCAAGGGGCATATCAAGCCACGTGGAGCTGACGGAAAGATTGCTTGTATCGCCTTTAACGGGCGGTGCAGATGGATAGACATAGACCTTTGGATAACCGTACCGCCCGACGAACACGGATGGCGGCGACGAACCATCGATCTCCCTGACGCTTTTCTGGCCGCTTACCTTCGATCTCGTGATCATCTCTATCTCTATTGGACAGTATGAGAGGCCGCAGAGCCTCTTTGCCCCCCTGCACCTCATGCACAGTGATGCAGGTATCCTCACCTTAGCCCTGAAAGGCATACGGTTAACAAATGCCTGAGCATATTTAAGGTTAAAGATCCTCTCATTTATATATACTATATAGAAATATGTATTGAAAATATATTATATAGAAAAATGTAAAATAACCGGCCCCCATAAATAGGTGATGACAGAGAACAATGGTGGTTTGGATGCCATAAACGAAGCCCTGAACAGATCTCAGGGAAGTTTCCACATCAAAACCCTTCTGATATCTGGCCTCGGTTTCTTCACCGATGCCTATGACCTGTTCATAATAGGTGTTGTCGTATCGCTGCTCTCGCTGGCAGGCTGGACGACCATAGATACGTTCTACAAGGGTCTGATAAGCTCCACATCGCTCATATCTGCGGTGATCGGTGCCATAGTGTTCGGGAGGCTTCTGGACTACCTGGGCAGGAAGAGGATATATGGCCTTGAACTCGGTATATTGATAATAGGCGCACTGGGAAGTGCCTTCCTGACTCCGTACAACAACGTCCTTGCACTGATTGGATGGAGGTTCATACTGGGTATAGGCATAGGAGGCGATTATGCAACAAGCTCTACCATAATGGCAGAGTACTCGAATACCAGGAGCCGCGGTAAGTTCGTTGGGAGCATACTTTCCATGCAAAGCTTCGGCCTCGTTGCAGGGCCGCTCATAGCGCTGGCTTTCATGCTCCATGGGGTATCGCCGGCAATAACGTGGAAGGCGCTGCTGGCCATAGGCGCGATACCGGCGGCCATAGTGATATACTTCAGGCTTAAGATGCCTGAGCCCCCAAGATACACGGCTGCGGCCAGGGGCGATGTGAATAAGGCGGCCAGGGATTTGAAGGAGTATACCGGCATACATGTCGACGTTTCAGATGACGAGAAATACGTTGTGAAGGCAAAATGGTCCACACTGTTCAGGGACAGGACATTCCTCCTAACGCTGATAGGCACCATGGGAGCATGGTTCCTTATGGACTGGGCCCTCTACGGAAACTCGATAATGTCAACAACGATCCTTTCGGCCCTTGTACCATCGACAATAAAGGGCCTTCCAGCCCTGATAAGATCCACGGAGTACACGCTGCTGATGTTCGCGGTAGCAGCATTCCCCGGATACTGGATTGCGACATTCACAATAGACAGGATAGGGAGAAAGACCATACAGCTTGTGGGCTTTGCGGTGATGGCCATATCTTATGCGATAATAGCCATAGGTTACCATTCCATAATAGGCAACCTCAGCATCTTCCTTGCAATATACGGTGTGAGCTACTTCTTCATAATGTTCGGGCCAAACGTTACCACATTCGTGTATCCACCTGAGGTGTTCCCGGTCACGACCAGGGGGCTTGGAACTGGCATGTCGGCAGCCGGAGGCAAAACCGGTGCATTCGTGGGAACGTTTGTCGATGCCATAATACTTGGAACGGATGCCTCGGCCCACCTGCCACTCCTCTTCACCATACTCGCGATATTTGCGGTCGCAGCATTCATGCTGACGCTTGTTCTTCTTCCCGAGACAAAGGGGAAGAACCTGGAAGACACCTCGGGCGAAAAGAGGTACACGGTTAAAGCGTGAAGAAGAGGATAACTCTTTAAAATTTTTAATAATCTAATAATTTTTGTTCACTTTAAACCCTTTATGGATCAGCTTTCTGCTGGGATTTCCGATGGAATCTCATGGCTCATGTTCTTTATGGAGATGGCGAGTGCGGCCACCGAAAAGAGGGCAAAGGCGGCCGATCCTACTATGACTGGAAGGCTTATCGACATGAACGTGCTGTAGAATATGAAGCCGAGAACTGCTATGGAAACCACGGACAGTAAAGCGCTGCCGTAAAAGGATCTGTGCAGGCGCATGTCAGATGCAGGAAGCGAAACGTTTATCAGGCCATGAACAAGAAGTACGCCAAGGGTTGCTGCAGTGGCTGTCATTATGAATGCCCCGAATCCACCGATCACCGAGGCGGATACGATTGCTATGACGGCTGCCATGCCTGACACGAAAGCCGCGGATATATGCGGCGTCTTCCTGCTGCTTACGCCACTGAAGTTCTCGCTTATTATGCCGTCCCTGGCCATGGCCATCATGACCCTGGATGTGCTGTTCGTAACCACAACGGTACCGGTCAGAAGGCTGTTTATGAACAGCACCGTTATCAGTATAGCTGCGCCCGTGCCAAGGTAGCTGCTTATGATGGTTATGCCCGGAGCGAGGTTATTGGGACTTGCATAGCTCGCCATGTTGGAAGGGCCCCATGCCACCGTGAAGTAATACGATGAGAAGACAAAGAATGCGCCTAGCACGATCACGGTGAATATGACCGATCTTGATATTGTCTTCTCGGCTTCCCTTGATTCCTCGCCCAATGGAGTTGAGGCTCCGAAACCTGAAAATGCGGTATACATCAGCAGAACGCCAATGCCGACGCCAGATAAGCCGCCATAGGCGAATTTAGGGGTGAACACGGATAGCGTGTTTATTGAGGGCTTCATCATCAGTATGATGACTCCCATGCCGGCCACTATTGCCATCTCAGCGATAGCCATGTACATAGTGTATCTTGTTGACTCGCGGACGCCGCTATAGGAGATAAGGAAACCAGCTGCTAGAACCACAACTATCAGCACGTACATGAGGTACCCCGGCATTGATATCCCAAATACAGATCCAAGGACGGCCGGCACGAATACACCAACACTCAACGATATGAAGGCGAGGGCCATTATCTGATAGAATATATAAAGGAAACCTGTGAACCTTGCAGGCCTGCTTCCCAATCCGTTCCTGACGTAGTAATAGTAGCCGCCAGCACCTGCTATGCGTGTTGAAAGCCTGCTGATTATGAAAGCGTTAAGAAATACGACGAGGAATGCTATGAATGCAGCAAGTGGAAGCGATCCGAGGGCGTATGCAGCTGCGCCTGTCAGCGTCGCAACGGCAGCACCCGCTGGCGCTGAACCGGCAACGCCCTGGAACATGTTCTCCTTGAGCCCGATCGCGTTTCTCCTCAATGATGAATATCTATGATTGTTCACAGAATCTGTGATATATACATATTAAATAAGCATTTATGTCTAAAAAATAGCATATAAAATAAAATATATACCAAAAATACCATGTGGATTTTTGGCGCTGATTATGCATCATTCCAGGCCACATCCCCTGGCAACTACACGGTGACGCTGCTGGTAACAAGCCCAGATGGGCAGCACGCGAAAACCACGGTGACCTTCGAAGTCTCGAAACCCGTGAAGGCTGTGCCTTCCAGCATCGTGTTTGAATACCTGGTGATAGGTGCCGTTGCAGGGCTCATCGTCGGATCATTCGTTGTCGTGGCACTGTTCAGGAGGCACTGAACATTCCAAAGCACAATTTTTTATCATTTTTTATCATACATTTTCATGCATGCCTACACTGTGCTTCTGACCGTAGCAAAGGCCTTTCGTTCCTTCATATTTGCGGCCATGGCCATCATAGTCCCATATTACCTGTCATCGCTGGGCATTAACGCCGTCTACACGTCGATCGTCATATTCATAAGCCTGGTCTCCGGTGCGGTGTTCATCCTTCTATATCCAAGGGTGAAAATGAAGCTGAAGCCGAAGATGATATTACTGTCCGCGCTCATGGTGCTGGCATTCCTCATACTCATATTCACGCGCAGTGTATACATCTTCATAGTGGCGATATTCATAGGCGGCATCTCGCTTACTGGCCGCGATTTCTCGGCATATCAGCCCGTTGAGCAGTATACAATCAGCAGGTACGAACAGAACCAGAAGGACAAGAACACTGCCTTTTCGGTTTACAACTTCGGATCCTATGGAAGCGCAGCCATAGCATCTCTTTTTCTCTTTCTCTACGTGCACTACGTTTTTTCTTACATATTCATGGTCCTTCTTGCGTTCGCTCTGGCCCAGCTCATCATATACCTTTCGGTCTCGTTTCCTGAGTACAGCAGGCCATCGGCCTCCAGCGAAATACCAGGCGAAGTGAAGAGGCACATTTCATCTCTGTCCGCACTGTTCTCGATCGATGCGTTCGGAGGGGGCTTCGTGACCACATCGATGATCACGCTCTGGTTCAAGGTAGTTTACCACATATCGCTCGGATATGCTGGCTTCATATTCATAATAGTCAACATCGTGACGGCCATATCGATACTGATATCATCGCGCATATCCGGAAGGATAGGGTTGATACGCACCATGGTTTACACCCACGTCATAAGCAACGTGTTCCTGATACTCATGCCTGTCATCCCGAACCTTATAGCGAGCCAGGCATTCCTGTATCTGAGGCAGACAACCAGCCAGATGGATGTTCCGGCCCGGGACAGCTTCACCAACACGATCATACCCGCAGACTACAGGGTGAACAGCAACTCCGTGTTCACAACGGTTCGGACATTGGGGCAGGTTCCAGGGCCTGCGATAGGAGGATTCCTGATAGAGGCCATGCCGCCATCCCTTCTCTACCTGGCAGGCGCCACAAAGATAGTATACGATATATCGTTATACGCAAAATACCACTGGTTCAGGGACTGAGATGATATTCATCGATGTTGAGACAACCGGCCTCGATCCCATCAAGTGCAGCATGATAAGCATCGGTGCGGTTGTATATGAAAGGCCGTCCATACGCTTCTACATGGAGGCTAGGCCGGATCCGGGAGCTGTCGTCGAGGATGGGGCTCTGGCTGTTAACGGCTTCACGAGGGAGTACATCTACTCCTTAGGAAATGCAATGTACGATATGATCCAGGCCTTCTCGGAATGGTATGCAGAGAATTCTTCAGATTACACCATTGCAGGATACAACGTTGATTTTGATATATCGTTCATCGGGCAGGAGTGCATAACTAATTCGATGAGGATGATAAGGATAGACAGGAAGATCGATCTGAAGGTTCTCTTCGAATCATCCGATCTCTACCATGGTGGAAGGAGAAGGCTTGACGATCTCCTTATGGCGCTTGGCCTGGGCACGGAGAGGAGGCCCCATAACGCATTGAACGGGGCGCTTGCCGAGGCTGAAGCCTACTCCAGGCTTATTGAAAAACGCGGCCTGCTCACGCCAGAAGACATCGCAAACATATTCACCGTTGGTGATCAGACAGCCTGAATGTGCTTCAGGATCATGTCAAATTCCTCAGCGGAGATAGGATAATGAAACTTGATTTCCGATCCGAGGATCGATGATCCTCGATCATGCATGGCCATGGCCGTATCCGGATGGCCCATCTGCCAGTGTACCTGCGCAGCTATGATCCAGATCAGTGCCTGTATCAGATCTTTCTTTCTGCCGGAAGAAACGTGCCATGCATCCTCAAGTGCTTCATGCGCTTCCCAAAACCGTTCCTCCAAGACCAGATGACGTGCATTCCTGAAGGCAACATTCGGATCAGGAGGCAGAGTTTCGCTGCAGTTATGGCACAGGATGACGGCGTATGGGCAGCTCTCGCTGAGAATATCCGCGACTTTCCCGTCATCGATGAAGAAGGATGATTCAAAAGAATCCAAGTGCCTCCTGACTATGGCACCGTCCACATTTGGTATTTCGCCTCCATGGCAGAACAGGATGCATCTGATCCTCATAGGTCGCTGAGTATTTACGCATATTTAGGCATGGCGTCACATGGCATCATTTTTCGCAAAAATCCGTTCAGGAATTTACGGTTCTGGCATGCGGATCGAATAGTTTATCTTTTTACATGCTTTATACAATTATACCAATATTATGGGGCGATGGAGATGAATTCCGATGACTTTTATATGAAGTGGAATGGATGTCTGACCAGGACATCGTATGTGCCGAAGCTGGACGTGAACCTGATCAGGAGGATAAGGCTGGACAACGGCGATCTGATATACGCCAACATGAGCGAGATGGTCCGTATAGGATCTACAGAGAACGGTAAGCCGGTAGAGCGCACATTCATAAGGTTCAAGCTCAACGTGTGCGATGACGTGTACGATGTTGCCATGGTTGATGTGAGGCACATTTCAGACGTTTACTGACGCTTAAAATATGGATGTGCGTATCTCAGCACGGTTACATTTATTTTTGATCGATGAATAGCGATGCATGGCAGATCATATCCGGAATATGCCCGGCGTTATGATCCCTTTCCTGCTCTCCGCCTTTTCCGTGTTCTCGATATCGATGATCGTCCCCCAGATCTCAGCACAATTCAGAGTTCCAATATCCGCCGTCCTGCTTGCCATTCCGATAGATTTCATCGGAGGTGCGATGGGCGGCATCATAATGGGATACCTGGCGGACAGGAGCGGGCGTAAAGCAGTCATGATCATATCATCTGCAATGTTCGGAATATTCACGCTGCTGGCCGCTTTCTCAACGTCCATATACATGATATACGCCCTCTGGTTCCTCATAGGTTTCGGAGTGAACGCGCAGAATGGGGTCTCGTACCCGGTTATCGTCGAGACGCTGAGGCGTTCGTCTGGCACCATTGGCGGAACGATGCAGAGCCTCTACTTTCTCGGGTTCATGCTTGATTCTGTTCTCTTCGTCTTCTTCCACTACTGGCGTACTTACCTTATAGCTGCTGGCCTGATCTCGTTGCTTTTCTCCGTCCCGGCCTCATCCTTGATAATCGAGACCGGCGGCAGCCGTTTCGCCATGAAGGCCGAGAGGGATCCGAACTTTTTGCGTTACACCATAGCATTCTCAATAATCGTGATAGGTGCTTTCATGTTCAGTGTGCCGCTGATGGCTGATGTGCCCAGTGTCCTATCTGGACTGCACATGGATCCCATTTACGTGACGGTGCTGTCGTTGGTTGGATTTGGAGGCTTTGTGATCGCCGGTTACCTTTCAGACAGGTACAGGCGTGGATACGTTGCCATGGCATTCACCGGTGCAGGAGTGGCGTTTGGCCTGGCCCTGTTCTTCACCGGGGTTGGGCGCTACTTCCTTTTCATACTTGGCCTTGTGTATGCATCATCCGGGTTCTTCTCGTTCAGCGGCATATGGGTAAGCGAGAATTATCCTCCGGGATCCAGGGCTCTGGCCACGAACATAGTGTTCTTCTCCGGAAGGCTTGTGGGAGGCTTCTCTCCCTTCATAGCTGCGCTGATAGACCCCTCATCGCTGGTATCAGGTATAGCCGTGGTCTGCATCGTTGCCGGGTCAATGGCCTTCGTCGCATCGGCCTACGTCCAGGCCATGAGGAAGCACAGAACGGGCCTGGCCTGATCATCATGCGAAGATCCTTTTCCCATTGAGCGATCTCACGTATTCCGGTGCATCTTCGCCGGGATCCCCAAGAAGATGGATGACAGGCAGGACGCCGGACCAGATATCCTCATTGGATGAATCATGTGGAGGCCCAGTCCTGGACTTGATGGAGAATTTTTCAGGCTTCACTGCGAAGACGAAGACATCCTTAAGATCGGCTTCAGACGGCTTTATCGATCTTTCCCATCTGCCCCTGACCATCTTTTCCGTCAGAATCTTGAATACAAACAGCTTTTTTTCGTCGTCGTTCACCTCGCTGGGCCTTCCGAATATGATCGCTGAGACATAGTTGACCGAGTTGTTCTTTATTTCCTTTGCCAGTACGATCCCTTTTATCTCCAGAATCGATATGGCGATCAGCTGGCCTCTCTTCAGTATTCCGTATAGCCTGCTCTTTGTTGATCCGTGGAGGTATATGGTATCGCCATCGCTGGCGAGCATCATTGGTATTGCATATGGAACCATATCGTCTATGAACGATACCGTGCACACGAAGTTCCTGTCCAGAATAGCCCTGAGTTCATCCGGATCGTATGAGGCCCTCTCGGGATACCGATTTATTCTGTCCTTTATGTGATCTTCGGACATGAAATGAGAACGCCTAATCTGGACATAAACATAACTGCATGCATTCAGAACACAATAACTGATCAAGGATAAGCCATCATGGATGCGACGCCACTCCAATGTGGGACAGGAAAACAGTGGTGGATACAATCGCGTATATCCATGCTATTATAAGTATGGCCCAGGCCAATGTCCCGATATAGTAGATGATGCTTGAGGCGGCTGCATACCCGTAATTCTCCATTATGGATCTCAGGTCGAATGAGGAGACGGAAAATATGGCTATAGGGAACGTGTATGCCCATATGCTTATGCTTGCTGGCTCCCTGAAAACGCGTTTGAGGCTTATCATCATTGCAACGACGAAATTCCAGAGCTCGAATGCCCACAGCGCGAATGATACCACAAGGGCTTCAGGCATGGCTATCTGAAAAACAGACCTTGTGGATGCGATGACCAGCGTGTTTATGACTATTATGCTGGCTACTCCCACGGGCAGAACCAGCATGGGTGAGGGGACGTTTGCTTTCAGGTCCCTTATGTAAGATGCGAAGGCCATTATGCCTATGAATAGAAAGAGGAAGAACGCTATGCCGATGCCCATTACTGTCAAAAACATAACGGTATCGAAGTACTGCGTCCTGAGGATCATGGAACCAAGGAGCACGTTGGATGAGAGCGCAACTGGCGGTATGAGAAGCCCGTATGAGATCTCGTTCGTGTGCACTGGCGATTTCGTGTATAGCTTGTAACCAAGGAAGAAGCTCAGGAAAAGGATGGCCGTGAAATCCGTGAAGTAGTTTGCAACATACAGCTGCGTGTACGATAAATCATAACCGTAGTACGATATGATGGCTGCATTCATCACTGATGCGGAAAGTGGTATTACCGTTGTGAAGCTTATCCTGTTCAGGCTGTTCCAGTCCTCCTTCACGACGCCTGGGTTCATGAAGGTGCGGAGGATCCAGGTCGCAAGAGTGATGATAAAGAAAATAACGCCAAGATAAAGGAATGCCTGACCAGCATAGATCAATTCTGAATATTGGAACACGGAATGAACGTGAATGAAGGCCAGCGAGATAGCAAAGGTTCCCAGTGTTATGGTGAACCATTCGGACCCGAAGAGGCTGAGTTTAGAATTGCCTGCCATCCCGCTGCAATGCAGGATCGATTCATAAGCTTTAACTTCCGCATCCAATGACGCAAAAAATGTGGGAAAAAGTCATAAAGTCATATAGAATATCCTCTATGATGGAGATGAGGATACTTATACCGGTCCTGGAGAAGAACGGAGAGAATTCAAGAGTTTCTCCGCATTTTGGCCGTGCACCATATCTTGCGCTGATAAGTGTTTCAGATCGAAAAATCACGAGTGTAGATTTTGTGGCGGGAGAGGGCCCGCATCCTGAGGAGAGAAGCGAGGAGGAGAAGAAGGCAGCCTCATTGATACACCAGAAGGTCATCGACCTGCATCCGGATATAATAGTGGCGAGCAGAATAGGTCCAAGGGCATATACCGATTTCAACAATGCCGGGATCAGGGTGATAGCCGCGGATGGGGAGACGATATCTCAAGTTGTGAACAGCCTCAATATCTGATGTCTCCAGGTTATGGTTTCTGTTAACCATGTTAACAACCACCTTTGGAAGTTGCCATCTCCAGGAATTCCTGGATGCTTAAACTTCGTGGATACAACCCAATACCTCCTATTCCATCCGCGAACGCTTCAGGAATTGCCTTTCTTATCAGGTTATATGAAGCCTGCAGGTCGGCACGTATCAGTGTTCCATTTATATAACTGTTTTCCTTTTAACATCCCTGTTCAATGGTTTGTAAACATCCTCATCACTGTAATCATAATAACCATTGGGCATAGCTGTGAATCTTATCTTCCCCGTTGAAGCGTATACATGGAGTGTCTTTCTGGAAATACGTAGTAGATTTAATACCTTCTTTGGATTCATAGTTAATAACATAATACATCAGTTGTATGTTATTTGAATTATATATCATAGAAACAAAATCACTTTTTGTTTGAATTTTGATACCCAATGATACAGCGCATGACATGTAATATAAATACTGGATAATGTCAAGCTCCCACTCCGTTATGCCATGGAGCACAGGGTTTTATCTTATTCTCTATTTCTTCTCTGCAGGGCGTATGATATTGATGGTAAAGGTCAAAAATGGACACGAAAGGATAGAGGCTGATGGGCAATTCCTCATAGTATATACGGACGAGCCCAGGGAAAACGGCAGAGCTAATATTGACGTGCTGAAGCAGATCAGCCGGTATTTCAAAGTGGGAGAAGGATGCGTGAGGATTGTCAAAGGATTGACCACTGCCAGAAAAACGATAATTATAGATGATAACTGTGTGCGTGGTTCTTAAAGGAAGCGTTAGGGGTTTGGTGGAATATATAATTCTCAATAGCTTCAGCTGACGAGTAGCTCACTTCTGAGTGGCTGCTTGGATGCTTCCCGTATAAATGTAACATCAGGAAAAGTCAACTGACCCTGTATTTCATTGCAACTTCGGAGGCCTTGGATGTGGCATCTCTGTCTTCTTCAGGGATCTCGTGGAGATCCTTCCTGAGGTCGATGATGAGATGTTCGTCGTCCATGCGCAGGTCCCTATCGCAGTCCATGTTCAGTGCAAGCGTCCACCCAACCTTCTCCATATCGGAAGCCTCAATCGCCTCTGGTATCAATATGTTGACATCCGCATCGGATTCACCATGAGAGATGAGAACCTTTCCTCTGGCCGAGTATATTGCAACGCTCTCCGGGTGCTTCTCTATCCTGAAAGGGCCATTGGATCCTTTGGTTACTGCTAAAAGTTTTGAATCTGTGCCGTCCGCCTTTGCAGTCGGATCGGAGCTTATCACATAAAGGTCTCTCAGGATGGTGAGTGTGCTGCTGAAATTTCTGGTCTCGGCAAGGCTCAGCAGCATCCTCTCAATGCTGAGGTCGGTCTTTCCCTCATTCACGATAACGACCTTGTTCCAGAGGGGATCATTCGCCATGGCTGATATGGCAACGTTCTTCGCCAGGCCCGGGAACGGGGGATCGATGTATCCTATCGCGAGAAAACGGGATCCGAAATTTGGCCATATGATCCTGATATCGTGGCCCTTTGGGCTGGTCTCCCTGATGACGCTGTTCACCCTGATGGACCGCGTGAAGGAAAACAGGTTGATATGCTCCCTGGAATTTGAAGGCATTATATCCACGTAGATCGGCTTTTTCCTTGCTATGATACTCCTGACCTCAGCAACGGATCTGGTCGAATCGTATCCCATGTACCCGGTGTATTCGGCGAACGGGCCCTCATCATATTCCTCGCCCGGAAGGTACCTGGCCTCTATCACGATCTCTGATTCCGCCGGAACGGGAACATCGTTCCTGTAGCCTCCATAATAACTGAAATTAAAGAGCCTCCCTATTCGCCTGTACTCGTCATCCATGAAGGCGGCTGCCGTCAGATAATGGACGGGTGGCGCGCCAATTATCACAGACATCTCCAGCGGCGTTCCGGTCTTCCTGCACTGCTGCAGGTATGACCAGAGATGTCCATGGCTCCCTGCATCAAATGCGTATCGGCCCTTCGCCATGACCTGTATCCGAGTGAAGCTGAGATTCATCCTCTCCGGATCGGAGGGATCCCTCGCAGCGACGATGCCTCCTGTTATATACCTGCCGTTTCCAGTCCTCTTCCCATCGTTTCTGTAGTGCCTAAGAACCGGCAGGGACAGGAGGTCGGGATGATCAACTATGGACATATCGTTTGGAACTGCTTTTTCAACGGGCAACTCGTTCGAAGATCCGTCTCCGGTTATGGCCGTCCACCTCCTGTAAAATTCATCCTCATTTTCAGATCCGAGTATCCTGGTCATCCTCTCTTCGGTTGAAAAGAGTCCCGTTACCAACGAGTATCCGGGAGCGTTCATAATGCGGTTGAACCCCAGGATCTTCCCGCTCCTCTCCATCAACGACGCCATTGCGGAGATCTCGAGATCCGTGGAAAGTTCATCATCGATCACCATGACGTTTCCGCGTTTCTCTTCATCTGCAAGGAATTCTCTCAGCGTTATCCCAGGCAGCTTCATGATCGATCATCACCTCTTTCGTTGTCATTTCCATTATCACCATCCTTTCTGCGGATCCTGCTTAACATCGTGGGTCCAGCGAAGGATGGAAAGCCGATGACGTACAGGAAGTGGTCCTCTGTGGATCTCTCGGTGCTTTCCTCGATCCTCTTCATGAAGTTCATGTGCATCTCGGAATACCTGGCCATTGTTTCCCTCGAGAGTGAAGAAAAAAACATGATCATGAGATCGCTGTTGATCTCCTCGCGATATCTCTTTATCTCCTCCGGGCCTGCCATTGCAATCTGCTCTGCTGCTATCGACATTATGGCTGATGATGTGGTCAGGAATGATATGATGAGGTTCCTAAGGCTCTCATCGTCCATCCCGATCAGCGCTTTCTTTAGATCCTCGGATTTCACGCTTGCAAACATATTCTCATTGATGTAGTAATACTTCTCGACATAGTTCCTGTTGGTCTCGGTCTTTACCTGAATGACAACCCCGTCAGAAACCATGTCCTTGATTATCTGGTAGAGGTTTGACCTGCTTGTTTTTATGGTCCTGGACAGCTGCGTGACGGTCATTGGCCCGTTTTCTATTATCAGCGTTATTATCATTAGCCTGGTCCTGTTAGAGAAGTTCTTCAGGAGCAGGTCTATGTTCTTGGCAGATCCATCCATGATAGCATATTTTTATATAAGATAATAATCTACGTATAAGTCCAATTTATATGTATAATGAAAACAGGAACGACAGTATGCTTCAGAACTTCCACATGACGGTGGCAAATGCGGCCATATCCAGATTCGGGCTATCAGCCTACAACCTTGTGGTCATATGGGTGGTGCTCCATATCACTGGCAGCCCTGCCCTTGCTGGCCTTGCAGACAGCATGATGACTTTCCCGCTCATGCTAAGCATCGTTGTGGGGTCGGTCGTGGACAGGATATGGCTGAAGAAGGAGATCGCGATTGGCGCGGCCATGATCAGGGTCGCCCTGCTGGTACTTATACTCTATGCAATTTACACGGGCAAGGGTATCTACGTTGTGGTTTCAATATTTGCCGCCACGTTTCTGCTTGGTTTCACCTCTGATGTCATCGATTCCGTGAGGGCCTCATGGATGAAGGTCTTCCTCTCAGAGGATCAGTACAAGTCGGGATCGTCAGAGATGTCCTCGGCTACAATGCTGGCACAGGGGGCTGGCTTCGTCATATCAGGAATAATAATAGCGCTCGGCGATATCAGGTCATTTCTCGTTCTCGCACTCATCTTTCTGGCGGCGCTTCTTCCTCTCCTGACGATAAGACATGCAAGATACGGTGGATCCGGTTCCGTTCAGGAGTACATCATGAACGGGATCAGACTGGCAATGGGGGACGGCAGGATAAGGGAGGTCATAATCATAGGCCTTATGGGAAACTTCATACTGGGCATGGCCGGCATAATGTTCATATCGCTTGTACAGGTGGGGTTCAGGCTTCCTGCCATCTACGTGTCCATGATCTTCGGAATGCTGGTGTTTGGAATAGCGGTGGGATCCCTGCTGGGACAGAGGATCAGTGGCAATATCGGAAGGATAAGCATCGCGGTATACGCCATTATAGGAGCATCATTCTTCTCCATTTCATTCGTGAAAAATGGTTTCCTAGCTGTGCCTCCATCATTCATCGCTGGCCTGGCCATGGGCATTGAGAATGTTGCAATAAACACTTCGCTGATGAGGATAATACCCGTTGAGATGATGGCGAGGATCCAGGGGGCATTCAACACATTCGGCATAGCTGCCACAGCCGTATCGAGTATAGCCGGTGGTTTTCTCTATGAGTCTGCAGGCAGTACGTATTCATTCATGACAGTGGGTATCTGCATGATGTCCGTCGCGGTCATGATAAGATTCATGAGGAATTTCTCATCCATGGCTTACTGAGAAGCCGATCATTCTTCTACCCTGCATGAATCCACGAGCCACGCCCTGTAATCTTCGCTGATCCTGTCCATTTTCATAGAGACGATTTCCGGTACTTCATATGTATGTTCCTTTCTTATGAACTCCTCAAGATCGCTCACCTTCTCGTCGACCGTCTTGAACAGGCACATGACCTCCTCGTTTTCATCTATGCTTCCCTTCCACCTGTATATGGACGTCAGGGCCGGAATGATGCTGACGCATGCTGCTAGATTCGCCTCCACGGCTTCTCTTCCTATTTTCTTTGCCATTTCCGGATCGTCAAAAGTCGTAATCACATAGTATGGCATGTTTCTGGCATATTTTCTAGGATTTAATATCATGTGCCTGCGCGTTGTCGGATTGGAAATGCAACGGATCAGGGTTTGCTCAGATCATAGCCTTATGTTGTTGATAAAATGGAAAAGAAGCGGGCCCGGTGGGATTTGGACCCACGATTCCCGACTTAGAAGGACGGTGCCTTATCCTAGCTAGGCCACGGGCCCAGTCAGGCTATCCAAATTCGTTATATAAAAGTTAGGTGGTCATGAAGTCTGTAAAATATAGGTTATGACGCTGTTGAGCGGGCAGCCATTTGTAGCAATTTTGTCGTACCATGAATACTGCTTAATCCTAAGATGCGATGCATATGCCATGGATTTGGATAAAAAGAGTAAGGTCATCATAGATCTTACCGGAAAGATAGTGTTGGTCACAGGGTCGAGCTCTGGCCTCGGAGCTGCCATAGCGAAGTACATGGCCAGAGCAGGTGCAAAGGTAGCTGTTCACTACCACAGCGGAAAGGACAGGGCTGATGAGATCGTTAACGAGATAAAGAAAGACGGTGGTTTTGCGATGTCCTTCTACGGCGATGTTTCGAAGAAGGATGACGTTATGAAGCTTTTCTCCGAAATAGACAGCAGCTTTGGGCCCATAGATATACTTGTTAACAATGCAGGCATAGACGGCAAACGGGAACTTGTGGGCGACGATGTTCCTGAGGACTGGGAGAAGGTCATACAGGTAAACCTCATGGGGCCGTACTACTGCGCCAGGGAGGCTGTTAAGAGAATGAAGCCAAGGAAGAGCGGCGTGATAATAAACATAACGTCGGTACACGAATACGTTCCTTGGTCAGGTTACACGGCATACAGCAGCGCAAAAGCCGGATTGTCCATGTTCACGAAGGCCCTTGCACAGGAGCTTTCGGACTACGGGATCAGGGTTGTAGCCATAGCGCCGGGAGCCATAAAGACGCCCATAAATAAAGATGTCTGGGGCAATCCTGAGTCGCTCAAAGACCTGCTGGACAAGATAGCCATGCCGAGGCTGGGCGAGGTTGATGACATAGGCCAGGCTGCGGTGTTCCTGGCAAGCGATCTTGCTTCATACATAACAGGTACAACACTGCTCGTTGATGGAGGAATGGCGCTGTATCCTGATTTCAAGCATGGCGGATGATTCATTATAAGGAATAAAATGATATATTAACTAGGGATATATCGCTGCATTATCTTTAGCTGTGAGGAATTCGGGTTGTTCCATGATTACGTTCGATCCGTCATTGAATAGGACTCAGGGAGCATGTATATCCGCGAAATATTCATGAACATTAATGGTGGCATTGAGAAATATTTCCATTGAATATATTAACACGGCAATTATTTTCCTGTGAAATGCAAATCATTCTCAGGAAAAATTATTTTATTTATAAATGCTACACTATAATATGTCGGTAAATATTATCAATAACTTCTGGGTTTTGTTCGCGGCCTTCCTTGTATTTCTGATGACAATTGCGGTCGGATTTCTTGAGGTTGGAGAGCTGGGTGAACAGTTAAAGAGGAGTCTCTACAAAACGATACTCATAACAGGGATTGCCTTCATAGTGATGGCTGCAATCGGATTTAACACTGCATTTGCTCCAACGATCTATGGTATCATAGGAAACCCGTTCTATTCGCCAGGGCTATTCCTCGGTTCTATAGGATCATCCACGTCCATATTCTCACAGGTATGGTGGTCGACGGCTTCCTCTTACTTCGATACTGGGCTTCTTGGCATCACATATTTCATGTTTGAAACAGCTTTCGCCTCCGTTACGCTGGCGCTTGTCTCCGTGATCGTTCTGCGGAAGATGAAGATGTCTTCCTTCGTAGCATTTTCAATAGTGTACTTTGTGATTATATACAACCTCCCAGCTGCCTGGATATGGAATCCAACGGGATGGCTGTACAGGATTGGTATGAGGGATTTCGCCGGAGGTCTCGTGGTCCATGGCGCCGCAGGGTTTGCTGGCCTGGCCCTAATGGTTAGGATATGGCAGGAAGAGAGGAGAAATGGCCTTAAGGAGAGCGCTAGGGAAAAAATGCAGATAAACGATACAATGCTCACATTGTCAATACTTCTCCTCATGATGGGCTGGTTTGGCTTCAACCCAGGAAGCGTGTTGGCCTTCTCATATGATACGCTGATAGTGGTTGCCACGACGTTCATAGCAGCTTTCGCAGCGATGCTCTCAACGCTCGCCTCTAGTTATTTTGTCAATGGAGAAACCGGCGGCATAATCAATGCGGTCAATGGCATACTGATGGGGCTCATAGTGATAACGCCTCTGGCAGGCTTTGTTTCGCCTTTCAGCGCCCTGATACTTGGAATAATAGCAGGCCCGATCTTCGTATATGCGGAGAGGTACTTCTCAAGGTTCAAATGGTTCTCGGATCCGGTTGGGTTGATGCCAGGGCATTTCACTGGAGGTCTGTTCGGCGTGATCATGATAGCATTCTTCACGCAACACTCATATGCCCTTCTCTCAGGAAACGGCAATCTACCCAACGGGATCTTCTTCGGAGGCGGCATAGCAGCTGTCCATCAGCTTGGGATAGAGGTACTGGGAATAATGGCCGTTGCAGCGTTCGTCTTCACCGTCTCTTATTTGACCATATACCTGATAAGCAGGGTATCTGGAGGCATACTCTGCAATAAAAACGACTTTGCTTCCAGGTACTATTCAAAAATACCTGCCACGGAAAGGAAATAGATCACAGCCTTTCGAACAATATCCTCATCATCTCCCCCTTTATCTCATATTTCTTTGTGAAACCTTCTATGTTCAGCCTCTCCACATCCTCCATCGTGAGCGCATGTTTTCCGGCTGCCCTGTGGAAGCTCCTCAGATTTGGCCTGTAGTACTCGTAAACTGCTACAACACCCTTCCTAGAGGTATACCGCGCCATGTTCCGCAGGCCGTCCTCTCTGCATTTCCAGTGGTGAAAAGATATCGATGTGAATATGAAATCGTATTTCCGATCAAAAGGTATAGATCTGCTGCTGCCCAGTTCTGTTCTTATCCTATTTCCGAACCTTGATAGCTTTTTCCTTGCAATGCTCAGCATGTACGGAGATGGATCGACGCAGTCAATGGACACATCGGGGAAGGCGGACGCTATGAAATAATCCGCTGTTCCTGTGCCGGAACCAACATCAAGGATCGCTGATGGCTTGAACTTTCCAACGTCGTCAACGATGATGGCGTATAGATCGCGCAGGAAATGGTTTGATATCATCCCGTAGAAGTATGATGAAACAGGACCAAACTTCTCTTCTCCTTCCTTGTAAAGATCCATGCATATCTATATCCAATCATATGCATAAGCTTTTTACCGGTTCTTTTATATCGTTATTGCCAGACTTGGCCGGGGGGTTAGGCGTCCCCTGTACCCGAAGTCTAGATGCGGGGGCGACAGCCCGGTGAGACCACCTGGGTTTCTGCCAGGCCCTGCGGAATCAATGATCTCCTGTCCCTCTGGATCGGAGGCCCATAGGCACGATCTCAAAGGAGAACGCGTCTATGGCCTGCCAGGGGAACGCGCCAGGCCCGGAAGGGAGCAACGACACCTTGGACTCTCGATGCTGGAGGGGTGCGGGGGTGAGAGGAAACAGGGGGTACCTGACAGGACGCCCAGACCGAACCGGGTGTGTCTGGCTTCTGATGGACATGAATTCAAAGATAGTGCAGGATCCGGTCTTTGGGCCAATACGCGCGTCGGGTGCCATACTCGAAATAATGGATACCGTGGATTTCCAGCGGTTGAGGTACATTAAAAATCTCGGCCTCTGCTATCTGGTTTTTCCAAGCGCCAACCACACGAGGTTCGAACATTCCATTGGCACATATCATCTGGCTGGCATGTATCTTGATCACCTCGGTATAAGATCGGATGAGACCCTCGTTGCAGCACTGCTTCATGACGTTGGCCATTTCCCATTCTCACACACGATAGAGGAATTTTATTACAGGAACGGGCGCGTGGATCACCTGGGCGAGGGAATAAAGATCATAAACGGTGAACGCGAGAGCGAAATACCGTCTATACTTGAAAGGCATTCCATTGATGCCCGAAAGGTCATCAGGATCCTGGAAGGCAAAGAGAATGTGCTGTCCGAGGTAGTCAGTGGCCCGATAGACGCCGATGAGCTTGATTACCTGCGGAGGGACTCATTCTACTGCGGGGTCTCGATAGGCTTCGTCAATCCCGCACGCGTAATCAGCGTATCCGCCGTCCATGATAACATGATGGTGGTTGAGGAGAAGGGCCTTTCCGATATCGAAAGCCTTCTCATATCACGCTTTCTCATGTATCAGGCAGTTTACTTCCACAAGACGTGCAGGATAGCCAATAGGATGCTTGAGAGGGCAGCCGTATTGTCAGAGGCCTACGACACATACATGATGAATGATCAGGAACTGACGCATCTGCTCATCTCAGACCCGAGATCAAGGGACATCATGGAGAACATACTCAACCGCAGGCTCATGAAGGTTCTTTACAAGGTAAAATACGAGGAAAGCCTCAAAAGGGATATTGAAGGCACACTATCGGACAGGTTCATAGTGGACGTGATACCACCGCTCTCTTTCAGGGGAAAGGAGAGGCTGAAGACACAGGTTGGCGTTCTTCTGGAGGGCAAAATAGCCACAGGCGAGGAATCATCACCACTGGTCAATGCCCTCAACTCCGCGATAGAGAGACGTTATCTTTACGTTTATGGCTACAGGGAAGACGAAGAGGAGCTGAAAAGGGATCTGGCAAGCATCTGATAATAGAAATCATTGTTCTGGGAAAACAGCCAGAATTATTCATGAACAATGAAATAGAATCATTGAAATCAGAAGTCCGGATACACGATCATGGAAGTAGAGGAAGGATTTATTGATATCAACGGGACAAAGGTTTTCCACAGGAAGAAGGTCTTGGTGGGAAACAAGAAGAATATAGCACTCTTTCACGGATACTCATTCACATCCATGGACTGGGATAGGGCTGACCTCTTCAGCAATTATTCGAAGGTTGGATACAACGTTTATGCCCCAGATTACCCAGGATTCGGAAGATCGTCTGGATCAGAAAGGTACGGAATAGCAAGGGGGGATCTTGATCATGCGGCACTGTTCATACACGATTACCTGAAGGCGAACGGCATCGATAGATCGGTCATACTGGGTGCATCGATGGGTGGTGGAATGGTCCTCATGACTGCGCTGCAGTACCCGGAGATGATTGAGGGTGTGATAGCGGTTGCGCCGGCATGGGTTGAATCCATGAGGGATGATTTGAAGAGGATAACGCAGAAGACGCTTCTGGTTTGGGGGTCAAAGGACCATGTCGTACCAATATCGCTTTCAAGGGAATATGCTTCCATCATACCCGGATCAAGGCTGGAGATCGTTGACGGTTCCGGACACCCTGTGTATATTGAAAAGCCAGATGAGTTCGTGAGAATAACTGTAGACTTCCTGAAGAGCTTGTGATCATCACACGAACTCGTATTCCACTATTTCCTCAACGTTATTTCTTATCGCTCTGGATATGAAGCAGTACTTTTCCGCCAGCTGCATTGCCCTGGGTATCTTTTCCTTGTCCTCATCGTTTACGCCTATCTTCACATGTATCCGGATCCGGTGAAACTTGAAGCCCTTTTCAGGAGATGGCCCAAGCTCTGCAGTGACGTGGCTGTTCCATGTCTTCAGATTTATACCCATCCTGTCCTTGAACTCAAGGAATGTTGTGAGAAGGCATGAAGCCAATACGCTTGGAAACAGCGTTTCAGGATACAACTGGCCCTCTGGCCCGCCGAACTCTGGAGGAGAATCAACCTCTATCCTGCGGTCCCCTATCGAGACCTCGGTACGCCTGTCGTCTATCCAGGAGACATCGCCTTCATATACATGCATCTCATCAGCCATCCTGAGCACCTCTATCTTAAAGATGATCCAAGAAGATCTGATATCTCTTTTCTTCCGAAAACTTCTGCAGCTCTCCAGACGTTCTGGCCTGTATTGTTTCTGGCTTTCAGATCGCAGCCAGCCTCGATCAACATCTTCAGGCACTGCACCCTGCCGTATTTGGCTGCAAGTATTGCCGGCGTATCCCCTTCAGCATTCTTAACATTGATGTTTGATCCGGACGAGATCAGAAGTTTAACCATATCGGTGTATCCGAATATTATGGCCCAGCACAGAGGCGTGTTGCCGGAATTGTCAGGCAAGTCCACACTGCATTTCATGGAGATGATGCTCCGGGCCGACTCAATGCGATTATTGCGCACGGCCCACATCAACGCCGTGTTGCCCTCTATGTCCCTGTCATCCACATGATCGTACTTTCTTGCAAAGAACTCGATCAGATCAGTCCTTCCGTACATGGCTGAGATCATCAGTGCATTCCTGTAGTACTGATCCCTGTAATCCCAGAGTTCATCGGAAGCTCCCTCTACGGACTTCATGTCGGCGTTCTTTATTGTTTGCAGAAGGTTCTGATCGTCCATGCAGATACAACGTTGAGAGGACAGATAAATGTTTGCCTTTTCGCGTTTGAAATCTGGCATGCAGGGAGAATGCTCGCATCAATATCTTTTATTGATACATGCAGCAAAATGTCGAATTTCATGGCATCAAGGCAAATAATTAGAACACACATTGCATTGAAGTTTCGTGAAACGGGGATATCTTGTCATAGCGCTCGTCGTTATGTCCATGAACTCGCTTTACCAGTACTCATGGAACGTTTTTGAGCCCATGATAGCCTCAGGCCTTCACACAACAACCGTTTACGTTGAGGTTGCCTTCACCATATTCACGGTGTTCTCGACCACGTTTCAGGGCGTGGGCGGATATTTTGCGGACAAAGACGGCCCTGCAAGGATAGGAGTCATATCTGCAGTACTTTCCGCAGTGGGTTTTCTTGGAGGATCCCTGTCCAGATCGATCTACGAATTCTACGTCATATGGGCCATGGGAAGCATAGGTGAAGGTATACTCTACGGAATAGCCACTAACCTTGCCGTGAAATGGTACAGCGATATAAGGGGGCTTGCGGTGGGAATAGTCTCCCTGGGCTTCGGGCTCGGATCGAGCGTTGCCAATGTGTTTCTTGTCCATGCAGCCGGTTTCAGGACGCCGATGTTGATCATAGGTATAATGGAGATGGTCATGATGCCCGTTCTTCTCTATATGACAAGGTATCCTGGCACGAACCTCACGGGCGGGAGGCCGAGGCGTAACCTATCCAACCCGGCATTCTGGATCCTCTACATCTCCTTTGTCTTCGGGTCAGTTCCTCTGCTGGTTATCTCGTCATCCTTCGGTTACATAGGCAGCCATCTGCCGCTGTTCGAGTTCTCCGTACTAGTATCGCTGTTTCCACTTCTCAGCGGAATAAGCAGGCCTATGATGGGGTGGTTATCGGACATGATCGGCAGATCAGCAAGCGTCATCATAATCGATGTCTTCATAATAGCCGGTTCGGCATTCCTTGTCATGAGGGATTACGTTCCAGCCATAGTTTTCATAGGATTCTTTGGAGGATCGATGATATCCCTGTACTTCGCATACATAGGCGATGTGTTCGGTACGAGGTTCTCCACCGCCAACAACGGCGTTTTCTACACGGGAAAATCCATCTCAGGCTTCGTCGGGAGCACCATATTTGCCCTGATATTTTCATATAATATGAGCATCTCATTCATATTCGTTCTGGTATCTGGAATCATCGGGCTTGGATTCCTGATGGCAGCGCGTGGTGCAGTGAAGAGGTTCAGCCAGCGTGATGGAAACTGAATGTGTTAAAGAAGGTTAAAATACGCATAGCCCATATTCGAATATGGCCATACCCGTAAGCCCAACGCTGGTATTCATCCCCATTCCAGAGCTCATAATACTTTATTCAATATCATTTCCGGTTGCCATATTCGACATCTATATGTGGTACAGATCCTATTCGAAGAAGGGAATCAACTATAGGGTGATGTGGTCATATCTTATATCCAATTTTCCGAGGATGGTGAAGCAGTTCTTCAGCTACGCCATATTCCAGAGGAAAATAGTCAAGAACAGGTATGCAGGCATCATGCACCTGTTCATATTCTACGGCTTCGTCATACTCTTCATAGCCACAGCACTTATCGCGTTATCCCATGATATACTGAAGCCTATCATAGGCGTCGGGATACTCTATGGAACATTTTACCTGATATTCGAGGTATTCACGCAGATAGGCGGCATAATCCTCATAATAGGCCTGATAATGGCCATAGCCAGGAGGGCAACGAACTTCGTATCAATGCACACAACCTCCGAGGACTACATACTGCTCTCCGGCATACTGATACTTGCGCTTGAGGGATTCTTCCTTGGCGCATTGAAGATAGCGCTCTTCAGGGAGTCATTTGATGTTTACAGGTTCGTGGAATGGTACCTGAGCTATATATTCCCGTATGGAAGCTTAAGCCCGGCAGGCATAGCCGTATATCGCGGCCTGTGGATGGCCCACATTCTGACCGCATTCCTTGTGGCCCTCTACCTTCCATACTCAAAGCTCTTCCATTCCCTGCTATCCCCGACGCATGCAACGAAGACGGTCATACGCGGCAATTCGTACATAGGTACGCCTTTCATACTCTCCGAGGTCATGGCCTCAGGGAACTACGAGGTGAAGGTCGGGGCGAAGAATGTGAAGGAGCTTTCTCTGGAGTACGTGACAGCGGCCATGGCATGTACAGACTGCGGTCGCTGTGAAAGGGCATGTCCAGCATACGCCTCCGGCACAGGGCTTGATCCAAGGGCCGTGGTGCAGAACCTCAAGAAGACTGTTGGTACGGATACGGAAATCGTGCCTGTCATACTTACAGAGAACGCCGCATGGTCATGCACCACCTGCATGGCCTGCGTGGAAGAATGCCCTGTTCTCATAAGGCCCTACAATTTCGTGACCGAAACTAGGCGCAACCTGGTCATGGAGAACAGGGTTTCCAAGGAGACAACAACATACCTTACCAACCTTTACAACACGGGAAATCCGCTTGGAAGCTCGCCAATGGACAGGGATGACCTGCTGCAGTACGCGGAAAAGTACTCAGAGGACAAGGAGGTACTTTACTGGGTCGGATGCATGGGCGCCTACGATCCCAAGGCCAAGGAAACCGCCATTGCTGTTATGGATCTCATGAAGAGGGCCGGTGTGAAGTTCGGGATCCTTGGTTCTGAAGAAAAATGCACGGGCGAGACCGCCAGGAGGATGGGCGAGGAAGGCCTATTCCAGACTCTGGCAACTGGAAACATAGAGACGTTCAATAGGTACGGGGTTAGGAAGATCGTCACATCTTGCCCGCACTGCTACAACACATTCAAGAACGAATACCCGGAGTTCGGGCTAAAGGCAGAAGTCATCCATCATTCGGAGTTTCTGGCGCAGCTTATACGTGAGGGGAGGCTGAAGGTGAAGAACTCTGAAACGATCATGACATACCACGATCCATGCTACCTTGGGCGTGGAAATGGAGTCTACGATGATCCCAGGTTCATCGTCTCATCATCCGCGAACCTTGTCGAGATGGAGAAATCAAGGAATTCTAGCTTCTGCTGCGGTGCAGGAGGAGGCAACTACTGGTACAGGGTTGATAACGAGAAATCCATAAGCCATATAAGGATGGATCAGGCGCTCAAGACTGGCGCATCCAGCGTGGCTGTGGCATGCCCATTCTGCAACGCAATGCTATCTGATGCGGCAAGGACCATGAACGTCGAGGATAAGGTACAGGTCAAGGATATTGCCATAATAATCAGAGAAAACCTGATCGACGATCAGGGTATGGATGCCTCTGGCCAGAAATCTGCAACCTGAAATTGCATTTTATACTAATAGGGAACAGATTCTGTATACATTTTTTAGTTACAGATCGCCATCGCGATCTGTTTCGAAATGACCTTTACTAAAACTATATCAGGCCGACCTTCTGCAACTCCTTTTTTACCTTTATGACGGCCTGTTCTATCTCGCTCTCCTCCTTCGCACCGGTGCACACAACCTTACCGGAACCAAACAGAAGGAGAACAACCCTCGGCTCTTCCACCCTGTAAACAAGTCCTGGGAACTGCTCTGGTTCATACTCCACGTTCTCAAGGCCAAGCGACATGGCGATGTCGGTGAGGTTCAGCTCCGATTCAAGGTCATAAACAGCCACAATGTTCTGCACTATTATTTCTGGATCATCATATACTTCGATATCGGCTGCCTTGAGCTTGTCGATTATGATCCTTATTGTTCTCTTCACGTCCTCTATGTTCTTCGCTCCCGTGCAGTTTACCTTACCGCTCCTGAAGATAAGCACAGCTGTTTTCGGTTCCTGAAGCCTGTATATCAAGCCGGGGAACTGCTCCGGTTCGTATTCAGATCCATCGAGGGCGAGCGCGATCCTGCTAAGATCCAGATGCTCCGCAAGTGATGTTGATGCTACTATATTCTCTATGGTGATCTTTTCTCTCTCACTCATAAGTTATCAGATGGTTTATATTTAAATAGTATTTAAAGATATGATTGCCTTCGATAATTCGATCAGTAATCAATATTCAGGGCCTGTTTTGCCTCATCGCTCATCATCTTTGGGTTCCATGGCGGGTCCCACACAAGCTCTATATCGCATGCCTCAACGCCGGGAAGTTCCTCCACAACTTGCTGCGCCTCGCTCAGTATCCACGGAGTCACAGGGCAGGTCGGTGCCGTCATCGTCATCTTTATATACACCCTGTTGCCGTTTATCTGAATGTCGTACACCAGACCAAGATTTACGACGTCATAGCCTATCTCTGGATCGGCCACGGCCTTCAGGGCTTCCAGTACCTCTTCCTTTGTCACCATTCCACAAACACCTCACAGTTTAACCTCAATAACACACTTGCTCGATCCATTGCTGATCTTCTCGGTTATTTCGAAATCTGCGTTCAGCGACTGCACTATGAGATCCTTTCCAAGAGAATTGCATATTATCCTGTTGTTTGTCTTCGCTAGATCGTAGAATATGCAGTTGTGCCTGGATATGATCACCCTGTCGCTGTAAATGTCAAGCGTTGCGTTGTAACCGAGAATGTTCAGCATTGAAACGTATTCCTGAATCTTCTTTATCTTCTCCTCTCTAGGCTTGTAACGCAGATCTTCGGCGAGCCATCCTGTATCGGATATCATCCTGGATGCTATCCTCTCAAGTATAGCATTCATCCTCTCAGTGCCCATGACCTTCTCCGCCTCTTCCAGAAGGAGTTTGGCGAAATCTATGTACTTCTTAGGAAAGAGCGAAATCCCCTTATCTGTAAGTCTGTAATATTTCTTTGGCCTGCCGGCACCTCCGCTCTGAAAGTAAGAGGAAACATAACCACGCATCTCGAGATACTCCAGATGCTCTTTGACGGCAGTCTTGTTTATCCCGAGAAGGTTTGAGAGGTCATCGACGCTCCTGTCCTGGACGTTGAGGCTCTCCAGTATCGTCGTCTTCGTTGCTCCCAGGATGTCGTCATATATCATATGATATGTAATGCGTAATGGTTATTTAAATTTAGTCAATTTAGACACAAAAAAGTGTTTAAATAGTATTAACGTATATTCCCTTGATAGCTTATGATACTCGAGATCAGAAACCTCTCTGCATCAGTTGAGGATAAACAGATACTGAAGGATGTCAACCTGAAGATAGGTGGTGGCGAAATACACGCCCTGATGGGTCCAAACGGGGCCGGCAAAAGCACGCTGGGCAACGTGCTCATAGGGCATCCAGATTACAAGATAACCGGTGGCCAGATAATACTTGATGGCAAGGATATAACATACGCAACGCCCGAGGAAAGGGCCAGGGCTGGGCTGTTCCTGGCATTCCAGAGCCCAGTGGCCGTTGAGGGGGTCAGAATATCCACATTCCTGAGGATAGCGTACAGCCATCTGCATCCGGATGAAAAGATAGTGATTTCTGAGTTCAACAAGAGGATAAAGGAGGCCATGAAGACCGTAGGGCTTGATGAGAGCTTCATATCAAGATCCGTCAACGACGGGTTCTCCGGCGGAGAGAGGAAGAGGTTCGAGATACTGCAGATGCTCATACTGAAGCCCAAGATGATCGTTCTGGACGAGATAGATTCCGGCCTGGACGTGGATGCACTGAGGATGGTGGCCGAGCAGCTTAAGAGGTATTTCAGCAGGGATGTCGGCTACCTCATAATAACGCATTATCAGAGGATACTGAAGGATATCGAACCGCAGTTCGTTCACGTCCTCGTAAACGGTACCATAGCGATGAACGGAGACAAATCGCTTTCAGATAAGATTGAGGAGAATGGTTATGATTGGTTGAAGGAGGTGGCATAAATGGAATCAACGTATGTTAATAAGGATGAGGAGATAGATCGACTTATAAACGATCTTAAGTCAAACGGTGCTCTGGATTACGGCTTCCACGATAACATAAACCCCGTTTACTCTACGGGGAAGGGACTGAGCAGGCAGGTCGTGGAGGAAATATCTGAGATAAAGAAGGAACCTGACTGGATGAGGCGCATAAGGCTGCATGCCTATGAGATATTCATGTCCAAGCCCGTGCCCACATGGGGCCCGGATCTGTCCGGGATAGACTGGGAGAACATGACGTATTACAGCAGCCCAGACGAGGTAAAGGCGACCAACTGGGACGAGGTCCCCAAGGAGATAAAGGACACGTTCGAGAAGCTTGGCGTGCCAGAGATGGAGAGAAAGTACCTGGCCGGATCCATAGCGCAGTACGACAGTGAAGGAATATACAACAGCCTGAAGAAGGAATGGGAAGACAAAGGCGTTGTATTCATGGATCTGGACTCTGCGCTCAAGAGGTATCCGGATCTGGTGAAGGAATACTTCGCCAAGGCGGTACCTCCAAGCGATAACAAATTCGCTGCCCTGAACGTGGCGGTATGGAGCGGAGGTGCATTCCTGTATGTTCCGAGGGGAGTGCATGTTGATATGCCTCTTCAGACCTACTTCAGAATAAATGGGGAGGCCACTGGCCAGTTCGAGCACACGATAGTCGTTGCGGACGAAGGATCAAGTGTACACTATCTTGAAGGCTGCACTGCTCCAGTTTATTCCAAGGACTCGCTGCATGCGGCCATAGTTGAGTACTACGTCATGAAGAACGCTCATGGTAGGTACACGAGCGTCCAGAACTGGTCCAAGAGTGTATATAACATGCCGACAAAGCGTGCATGGGTTGAGGAAAACGGCAACATGGAGTGGGTCGGCGGTTCCCTTGGATCGAAGATCACCATGATATATCCATCGTCCTACCTTAGGGGCAGGAACGCGACAACCTCAAACCTCAACATCGCACTGGCGGAGTCCGGTACGGTTAAGGATACTGGGGCAAAGGCAATACACATGGCGCCAAACACAAGCTCAAAGATCATTGCGAAGAGCGTTTCTCTGGGCGATGGCAAGTCGATATACCGCGGCCTTGTGAGGATAAACAAGGACGCTGTAAATGCAAAGAGCCATGTGCAGTGCGATGCCCTACTCATCAACGACGAATCCGTATCGTACACAATGCCGCATGATGAGATATACGAACCCACCGCCAACTTCACGCACGAAGCGACGGTCGGCAAGATCGGTACCGAGGAGCTCACATACCTGAGGTCCAGGGGACTGTCAGAGGACGAGGCAAGCTCACTGATAGTGCTGGGTTTCCTGGATGACGTCATGAAGGAGATCCCAATGGAGTTCGCCGTTGAGATGAACAGGCTGGTCAAGCTTGAAATGAGCAAGATGGGTGCTGTGGGATGATCGAACAGATACGCGACATGATAAATGAACGTGGATACGACCGGCTTCATGAATACAGGCAGGAGAACTTCATCCAGTTCATGAAGACACCACCTCAGGTCTGGAAGGAAAGCCCGACCAGGATGAGGTATGTGGAGTTCACGGACGAATTCGTAGAGAAGATGGTTCTTGGCCGGCCAGAAGATGATGAAGGCGAGTACAGGAGATCGGAAGAGGACGTGGCCATCGTGAATGGCCATGTCCATGTTTACAATGCGAAGGGCCTGATAGTTTCATCTATGCGGGATGCGGAGGAGAAACATTCCTCCATAGTTTACGATTTCGCAGGAAGAGAGTACGTATACGACAGGTACGAATTCCTCATAAACGCTGGCTTCCATGACGGGATCTTCATCTACGTACCAAAGGGCATATCGGCTTCAATAGACATCGAAGACTATGCCTCTTCAGCCTCTTCATTCGCAGCCAAGAACATGATCATTGTGGACGAGGGATCCAAGCTGAAGCTTTTCAGGAGGATCTCCGGCAGCGGCAATGGAAACGGATACCAAGGAGACAACACATATATATTCCTTGGAAAGAATGCTGCAGTTGAGTACAATCAGGTTCAGGATAGGCCCAAAACAGTTGTTGGCCTTCAATTCATAAGAACATTCATGGATGACTATTCTTCGGCCAGGATCTATCACGCTGAGAATGGCTATGACAGATCCATTATAGTTACGGAATCATATCAGCAGGGAAACAACACCAACTACCAGGTGAGAGGCGTCAGCTTCACCAGATCGCTTCAGCAGATGGATCTTAGGGATAATACAATTCAGATTGGAACGCACACGGTTGCAGACATATACATAAGGGGAATAGTGCGGGATAAGAGCCTGACGATGCAGCGCGGAAACATAGATATACGCGAGCAGGCCAGGCACGCCGAGGGCTATTACGACACGAGGATACTGCTGCTCTCAAGGGAGGCGTTCGCAAACACAAAACCTGCGCTGCTGATAAACAACAACGATGTGAGATCGAAGCACGCGTCAGCGATAAGCAACATCGATGATCAATCGCTCTTCTACCTCAGATCCAGGGGCATAGGTGAAGAAACGGCCAGGAACATGATAGTGGAGGGCTTCACTGAACACGTTGTTGAAGGATCAGATGAAAGATTGAAGGAGGCCGTTGTCAGGTTCTCCGGCCTCTGATTCAGTCCTTTTTTCTTGATGTTTCATATATAATTTTCCACTGTTCTTCGGTGAGATCCTCCAGATGGTTGAACTGCCCGGCCCCCTTCAGCCATTCGCCACCATCGATTGTAACCACGGATCCATTCATGTATTCAGCCTGATCTGAAACAAGGTAGGCTGCAAGGTCTGCTATCTCGTCCATCCTGCCAGGCCTTTTCAGCGGCACTCTCTGAACAATGCGCTCCTCTATCTGGGGTATTGGGAAAAGATTCTTCCGCGTTGCCTCGGTGGGAAACGGGCCGGGTGCAATGGCAACATGCCTGATACCGTACTTTGCCCATTCAACAGCCAGCGATCGGACGAGGGCAAGAACTCCGGCCTTAGCTGCGGCAGACGGAACCACGTATCCGGATCCTGTCCATGCGTAGGTCGTGACTATGTCCAGGACAACGCCATGCCTACCGGTCTTGATCCATTTCTTTCCCAGATCAAGCGTCATATATATAGTTCCATGAAGCACTATGCCCAGAACAGCGTCAAATGCATGGGGCGACAGCCTCTCCGTTGGAGAGACAAAATTGCCTGCAGCGTTGTTGACAAGGATGTCTATCCCGCCAAACTTATCCAAGAAGTGATCGATGGTCTCGGAAACCTGGGCAGGATCCCTCACGTCGCATCTGTGATAATCGGCCGTTATGCCGGCCTCACTGAATCTTGACACAGCTTCAGCGAGGACGTTTTCCCTGCGCCCACATATGGCTATGGATGCACCCAGTTCCCCGTATCTCTTTCCTATATTGAATCCTATGCCGGTGCCGCCGCCGGTGATCAATGCAACCTTCCCCTTCAGGAGATCCCTTTCAAACATCCCATGAATATTTGCATCGAGCTATTAATTTTCTGCATACCGAGGAAAAATGAATCCGTTTGTGCGCACCCGCTGGATGATGATGAACTTGCGGATAATGGGAAGAAAATGAAGAACAAGGGTGTGTAAGGTCAGCTGGAAAATAGGCCAGAGATTGAATCAGGAAACGATCTTATCCTCTCGAGGAGGTCGCCTGTGCTGATCCTTACCTGTCTTGTGCTGTCCCTTTCCCTGATCGTAACAGTTTCATCATCCTTTGTCTGGTAATCCACGGTCACGCAGTATGGCGTACCGATCTCATCCTGCCTTGCGTATCTTCTACCTATGTTCCCGCTGTCATCGTAGAATATGAACGGGTCCACTGATCTGATTCTTTCGAACAGATCCCTTGCAATCCTGTCCAGATCATCCCTCTTCTGCAGAGGGAATACCGCAAGATGTAAAGGAGCTATGTGCGGGTCCAGGCGAAGTACCTTGTAGCCGTTATCCCTCCTGTAGTAAGATGAGTCCATGATCGTAAGCAGCAGGCGGTCAACGCCGTAGGAAGGTTCGATAACCCTAGGCGTCCTGCCATCTATCTGGAAGTTCTCGCCGGAGAACTGCTGATGCCTTCCCAGATCATAGGTGCCGCGATCCGACACACCGACGATCTCGATCCAGTCCTCATCGAGCAGGTATTCGAAATCCCATGTCTCAGATGAATAATGTGCCCTTTCCCCAGGGTCGTGCTCCCTAGCCCTTATGCGGTCTGGCTGGAACCCCAGCTTCAGCAGTATATCGTATGTCTTGTTGAGGAAATAAGCCATGACCCTGTTTCCGACAACGCCTGATTTCAATGCGTCGCTTACCCTTATCCTCAGGAGTTCGCCAGTGTTCCTCAGCAAATTCAGTTCCATATGCGAATCTGGAATCGGGAAATCCTCGTTTTCCAGATAGAAGACCTCGACCTCTGCCTGAGAGAATTCCCTCATCCTTATGAGGGCCTGCCTTGGAGATATCTCATTTCTGAAGCCCTTGCCAACCTGGCACACGATTATCGGCATCGAGTTTCTGGCGTAGTTGTAGACGTTCTTGAAATTGATGAATATGCCCTGCGCAGTCTCCGGGCGGAGATAAAGGTCATTTGATCCGACACGGAACATGAGGTTGAAATCGTATGGGTTCCTCAGCTTCTCCCCGCACTTCGGGCATTTGACATCATATTTTTCAAGTATTGCAGAGGCCTCATCAACAGTCTTCGCTATCTCATTTATCCCTAGACCTTTGATAAGGCTCTCGAATTTATAGGGCGTACCGCATTTGGTGCATTTCACTGCTATGTCGGAGAATTTTTCTAGATGCCCTGAGGCCCTGAACACGTCAGCCGGAGAGATGACAGGAGTATCAAGGAAAATGGCGCCTTCACGTGCATATTCCCTCTTCCATAGGCCTATTATGTTGTCCTTCAGCAGGGTACCAAGGGGGCCATAATCGTAGAAGCCAGATTCACCGCCGTATATCATGTATGATGGCCAGAAGAAGCCTCTCCTTTTCGCCAGCTCGATAACATCCTCGAAGCTCATTGAAACACACCCAGCATCTCTATATCGTAGAGCATACCGTATATGCCGTGGGAATCATCGAGAACAGGAAGCTGGTTGTAGTTGTACTTGATCATGAGGTCAGCTGCTGTAGAAAGCCTGTCATTCGCGTAGACAACCGTTGGGTTCTTCACCATGATCTCATCAGCGGAGATCTTTGGAAGCTTTATATCAGCGCGTTCTACGACGTACTTGAAGACATTGCGCAGTCCTGTCCATGACCATGGATCCTCATCGTCCGCGATCCCCATCTCGCTGAGTATCGAGTCAAATTTGAGATCTATTCTGTCGAATATGTCCCTATCGACAAGCAATCCAACGAATGACCCATTATCGTCTATAACAGGGAATGAGAATATGCCAGATACGTTCATGACCGTGAGTATAGCTGGTAAAGGTGTCTTATACCATATGGGGACGCTGGTTTCCTTCATTACCTCCTTCACCTTTACATTTCCGTAATTGTCCTTTATCGTCTTCATGAAGTTCTGTGGTGTCAGTATGCCTTTCACATGCCCCTCTCTGTCTATTACTGTCAGGTGCCTCTTCTTCTGTGCAAGCATTTCAAGGGCAGCTGTCCTGACGTCGTCGTCTTCGTATACGGCCTTCGATCTCCTCATCACCATGGCCGTCTGGGTTTCCCTTGGATTGGCAAATACATCCCTCCTGCTTACAAAGCCGGCGTAATGACCGGACTGATCGGTTATTGGAACACCGGTCACATTGTATTTTATGAGAACCTTTATGACCTCGTTTATGGAGCTCGGGACATGGTAGGTTATGGGATCTGGCGTCATTATATCGGATACTTTCATGATGGCGGTGCATTGTTAATCTGGATAAAATTATTTTCCTGAAGGATCTTTCATGCCTTTGCACAATATTCGTCATATCCATGATAGTATATCACAAAAAAGAAATTTATCCCACGTTGCAATGTACCATTATGGAAGAATATGACGTCATCACCATAGGTGCAGGGGGCGCTGCCTATCCTGCAGCATTCAGGCTCAAAAAGTCAGGTTACAGCGTTCTCATGATCGATAAGAAGGGTGTGATGTCTGGAAACTGCTTAGCTGAAGGCTGTGTTCCATCGAAGGCGGTGATCGAGACCGTTCATACTCTTGCGAAGATGAGGCATTTCGGGGATTTTTCCATAGACTACGGGAAGATCGTCGATCACAAGGACAGCGTGCAGAAGATACGGTATGATCAGCATGACGAGGAGTTGAAGGAGGCCGGTTTGAAGATAATCAAGGGTACCGCTAGGCTGATAGACGAGAACATGGTTGAAGTTTCGTCAGATACCGGTACGTCAAGATACAGGGCCTCCTCAATAATAATAGCATCAGGATCAGATACATTCGTGCCGAAGATACCAGGATCAAATCTGGCATGGACAAGTGCCGATCTCTATGCGCTGAATGCGAGGGTAAGAAAGCTCCCAAAGAGCATGGCGATAATAGGCGGTGGATACATAGGCATGGAAACAGCATCGTTCATGTCAATACTGGGAGTCAAGGTCACCGTCATAGAGATGCTGGACAGGGTACTGAGCACCATGGAGAAGTCCATGGTTGATAAGCTTCTTCCGCTGCTGCCTAAGATAGAGATAAAGACATCATCGCCAGTTAAATCTATAGAGAAGAACGGAAGTATGTACAGGGTGAATTTCGGAGCGGACAGCAATACAGAATCGATAGACGTAGAGGCAGTGCTAATGGCTGTAGGAAGAATCCCTGTATTTCCGGATGGTGTCGACGAACTGGGCATAGAACATGACCGCCATGGAATAAAGGTGAACATGGCCATGCAGACAAATATAAAGAACATTTACGCTACGGGGGATGTCAATGGTATAACGCCGCTGTTCCATGCGGCAAAGAGGCAGTCAATCGTTGCTGCGAACAACATCATGGCAAACAACGTTCCAACAGACTATTTCGATCCCCTGTCCGTACCGTTCACTGTATACACCATACCACAGATGGCCTATGTGGGCATAATGCCATCTCAGGCCAGAAAGATGGGCATCGATTATGTGGAGACAGATTACCAGATAGAGACGGATTCCATGGCGCAGATAAACAATGAAATGTATGGAGAGATCAGGATATTCACAGACAGCAGGATGAAGGTTATAGGCGGCTACGTTATTGGAAATGACGCTGGAAACGTCATAAACGAGATTGCACTTGCAGTTTCAAGAGGTCTAAGTCTCAGGGACCTCGCAGAAATGGCCCACCAGCATCCAATGACATTCGAAGGCATAGACTCTGCGGCAAGGAAGCTCTATTGAACAGTAGATTTAATTTTTCTCATATTTTCATGACCTGAATCAAAGGGCACCCATAGCATTTCTGAGGACTCGGATCATGGATCGCAGCGTGCATAAAGGGTGAATTATATTCCCGGGTCTTAAACGTGAGAAAGCAGGATCACTTCTTCGAAACGACCTCATCAGCGTGTATAGTATTTCTGAAGAGCGAACCTCCTATTACACCGCCCATTATGGAGAAGAGCGTAAAATCAACTATTATCCTGTTGACGAGTGGCGATATCGGTGAGTTTATCTGGTCAACGGAGTAGCTGACGAATGAGTATACAAAGCTGTTTCCTGTCGAACTGTATATGGACTGCAGGAATGAAGATGGCACAGCTATTGTCAGCGTGATCATTATGAATACCGTTACTAGTGACGAGATGAGGGCTGCAAGAGCTCCTCTGCCGGATCCCTTGGAGGCTATGCCTGCAACCAGTCCAGATATGAACCATGAAACAGGGCTTATGGTCACCATCGCTATCAGGAAGAGGATGCCAGCCGCGGTACCTGCGGCGAGGCTTCCAGTTCTTGCCAGTAGAGGCATAGCCATTTAACGTTAGCATTGTATTAAGCATTATGGCGATACGTTGAGAAGGAAGAACAATCCGTAGAAATATATTTATAACGGGTATATGATGCTGAAAGAGGTGCACCGCCACGGACGATCGTAACCTTTTCCTGATCAGGTTCGGCATAGTTGTCGCAACCTTCTTTTCGCTGGCACTCTATGCTGGATCGTTCACCTTCATATTGAGGGAAGGGGGTATTCCGTTCTATTACCTGGGCGTGTTTTTTGCCATAGCAGTCATATTCTACCTGATATTTAATTCGCTTTCGCGCGAGTACGTGGACCGTTCAGGAGATGCAATAACGGTTCCACTTTCCATACTTATGGTGGCCGTGGCATTCATATTGGTTTACATATCACAGAGCGTCCCAGTGATCTCCGTTTCTGTTGCCCTATTCACGGTATCGCTCACGATGTTCTACAATTCCACAATTAGGAACAGCATCTCCATAAGCGCGAACGAGAGAATATTCATGGTCGGTGCAGGTCTGGGAGGGTTCATCGGCCTGATAGTGGCAGGCGTATTTCCAGGGCAGATGTATACCCTGGACTCATACATGGCTATCATAATGCTTGCAGTCGGCCTCGCTGCTGTATTCTTCTTCTTCAAGAGGCCCACTGGCAGATTCAGGAGGTACGATATCTTCCGGGTTTTTCTGAGGCCATTCAACTCCATGGAGAGTATAAGGACGGTTGAGAAGAAGCTTCTTTTGCTTGCAGTTTCGCTGGATGAGATATTCGTCTGGATATCAATAGGATCAGCTTTCCCGTTCATAATATCGGCGGGTCTTGGTTCCAGCATGTCAAGATCCGGGGTTATGTTCTCTGTTGCCGCCGCGATCATAATAGGCGCGGCCCTTGTATACGTGTTTGAATCCTCGAAAATACCTTCCATACCTTTCTTCTATCCAGCAAAGGATCTCATACTGGTGGCAGGTCTTCTGCTCATGAGCTTCATGTCGCCAACGTCCTTTGTTGCCGGCCTTATTTTTCTCTCTCTGCTGCCGGTCGCATTCATAGGATCCGGGCGTTTCATCCGATCACAGTTCCCGTCCGCTTTCGATTTCAGGCAGATAACATCATTCTTCAGGAACCCGATAATGGTCATAGCGCCGCTCATGGGATCAATACTGTGGGCTGTAAGCGGTGCAATGCTCTTTCTCACAGCGATGGCCTTCGCGATATTTGCGCTGGTCATAGGAATAATAGTAATAACAAACCCCAGGATATTCAAGGTCAGCGATCCATACGAGACGGCAAATAACTGAAGACCATTGAAAACGTATATACGATACGGAATCATATCAGGATGATGGTAAACGTAGTTGTTCTCATTAAGCAAATTATAGACATAGACCAGATGAAGACAGACAGCGAGGGGAAGCCAATACTGACCGGAATTCCTTACAGGCTGGAAAATCTTAGCAAGAATGCCATAGAAGCCGCAGTACGGATCAAGGAGAAGAACGGTGGAAAGGTGACCGGGATCATATTCGGCACTGAGGCTGGGACCTCTGCGATGAAAGAATCCTATGCAATGGGTGTGGATGAGGGTATCCTCATAACGGGCTATAAGGGGAGCAATCCGCAGGTCACGGCCAAGGCCATTCTCACATATCTCAAGCAGATCCAGTTCGATATGGTCATTCTTGGCGATCAGTCTGCTGACTCGTATACAGGAATGCTTCCGGGCCTCATTTCAGCTGGACTGGGCATCCCCCTTCTTGGTAATGCAAACAACATTGCCATAGATGGGAAGACCGTACGCATAACTCAGGTCGGAGAGGCGGAGAACGTGGAGATGGAGGCTGAGATGCCGGTGGTTGTCTCAGTCACGCAGGAGATAAATGAGCCAAGGCTCCCGCCAGTTCTGCAGATAATGGCTGCCGGGAGAAAACCAATCCGCACTGAGAAGTTTGACGGGTCTTTCAACAACGTGAACGTGATATCCAACCTCGCACCGAAGAGCGAGAGAAAGAGGAAGGTCTTCGAGAAGGTTGATGAGGGCATCGCCGAGGTTGTCAAGGTTCTGAAGGAGGAGGTAAGATGAAGTTTCTGACAGTATCGGACGATATTAACTTTCTGAGGCAGGTCAACACGCTGGTCTCTGGTAAAGGCGATATTGACTCCGTGCTCATTGGAGAGGGGGATGCCAAGGGCCTCGGATCGCATGTGCTTTACAAGGCGAAGAGAGAAACGCCGTTTGATGCAGTATCTGAGGGCATACTGAAGATCGCCGGCAACTACGATTACATAGTGATAGGATCAACTGAGATCGGAAGGGAGATCGCGGGATACCTTTCGTTCAAGACGGGTTTCTACGCTGCAACTGAAGTCTTCTTCCTTGATTTCAGCGGGCAGAAGACGCACACAAAGAGATTCTTCTTCGGCGGGAAGACTGTCATAGAGGAGGAGAGCGATGCCAGGATCATAACCGTCGCACCTGGCGTCATAGAGGCCAAGGACCTGGGTTCCACTCCGGAAGCAAGGGATCTCGAAGTGGGACAGAGCAGGATAAAGATAACCAAATTCGTCAGCAAGGCCGGTGGAAGCGTTAGGCTGGAGGATGCAAAGGTCATCGTATCAGTGGGTAGGGGCATAGGCAGCAAAGATAACATAGCGAAGATCGAACCACTGGCAAAGGCGCTGAACGGTGAGATCGCCGGATCTAGGCCGGTCTGCATGGATTACGGCTGGCTCAGCGAGGACAGGCAGGTGGGTCTGTCCGGCAAGAAGGTATCACCGAAGGTCTACATCGCTCTTGGAATATCCGGGCAGATACAGCATATCGCCGGAATGAGGAACTCGAAGACCGTGATAGCCATAAACAAGGATAAGAATGCACCGATATTCCAGGAGTGCGATTACGGCATAGTAGGCGACATATTCACCGTGGTTCCGAAGATACTTGAACAGCTGAAGCAGTAAAAATTTTAAGAAATTAGACAAAATTCTTATTTTTTCTCTGGACTGGTATACTCGGATGTCTGCCGGAAACGTTAAACATCTGCCAAAATTTATATAATGTCCATACGATCATCATCAAATGCAAAATCTGAGGCAGGGCGCTTTTGGGATGGGGTTGACTTTCTGGCAGATCCCCGTCATACTCGTCCTCCTTATCCCAGCAGGGTTCACATTCATTTCCAATTCATCCAGTCCAATAACATATGCCGTGGAAGCACTGTGGATAATGGGGTTGCCAATAATCATAATAGCCCTTGCTGGTGCCTACAAGAGCAGAAATGTCCGGCTATCCGATTTCAGCGGTCACATAGATGAGACCGTAATATTCCAGATAGCGTCCATAGCAAGGTGGGATGTGGTAAATGCACTGGAGAGGGTCATAAACTCTGTGACGTCGTCAGCGCCAAGAAACCTCAGAAACTGGTTCATAAATCTCGTGATCGAGGAGAACTCAGAGGCCAGATCATACCTGGAGAAGAAATACGGCGGCAGCAGCTGTATAAGGATAACCGTAGTCCCAAGGGAATACAGGACCAGAAAGGGGGCGTTGGCTAAATCCAGGGCAAACCAGTACGCAATAGAGATGCTGCGGGCGCAGGGTCTGGTATCGAAGAATACATGGATATACCATCTTGACGATGACACATCAATAGGCCCAGAGAGCGTTGCCGCAGTGGCGGAGCATATAATGCGCTATGGGGACAGGTATTACCTTGCACAGGGCATACTGTCATTCCCGCATTTCCTTACCAGGAACTTCATAACGAAGTACGCGGATTCCATGAGGCCAACGGATGACCTCACCAGGTTTTACTTCTTCACGAACGTAATCAAGATGCCGCTGATCGGGCTTCACGGAGAGAACATGCTCGTCAGATCGGACATAGAGGAGTCAGTTGGCTGGGACAACGGCAACCGTGCAATTGCAGATGACAGCTTCTTCGCTCTGAACTTTGCCTATATGTATCCGGGAAAATCAGCGTTCATGCCGGCTATAACATATGGTTCGTCGCCCACCACCATAAGGGATATGCTGAAGCAGAGGAAACGCTGGTTCCTGAATGTTTCCAACCTGAGCTTCTATGGTGGTATACCCATAAAATACAGGGCGTTCATGATATACAGCATCATCTTCTGGATAGGCATGGTGGTGCAGAACGTCGTTCCTGTGCTGATGATCCTTCACTTCCTCGGTGTGATACGAATGGCGGTGATCAACCCCGAAGTACTGTTCCTTTGGGCATTCACGCTCTCATTTTGGATATGGTTCTACATATCTGGCCTACGGATAAACAGGGAAGTCTCGGGTATATACAGGGAAAGCATCATGGATTATGCCATACTGGTATTCCTTTACATATTCGTGATATCCCCGCTTGAAATAATAGGTGGATTTCTTGGTTTCATAAGTTTTCTGAAAAATGAGAGGTCGTTCGAGGTCATTTCAAAACCCATCTGACGAAATGTCAGAATCGACGACTTTCCCGAATTCTGATATGAGCGTTGTTGCGTATATGCCTTTTCCGAGGGTGAACTCCATAATGCCTCCGGAAACAGAAAAATCAACTGGCTTTGCCGATACTATCCGCCTGTCCCCGGTGGATGACAGATGTGGATACTCCACGTTCCTGAACATGGCCTGGTCAATGTGTTCCTCCTCCAGGACCTTCCTCTCGATCTCTCCGAACTCGCTTGAATCAGGGCCAACTTCAGATCCTATTATGGGAAGCGCGACCCTGAGGCTGTCTTTCCTTATGAGCTCGTTTATCCTGTCAACGTTGACCTCGTTAACCTCCACAGGCCTACTCCGATCAGGGTTGAAGTATCGATCCACAGGGAAGGCTATATCGCCAGGTATGGCAGTATTCAGCCCGTATCTCTCTATCCTCAGGCTCAGCATCCTGTTGAACAGGTATGACTGATATGCATGCACGAACATTATGGCAAGGTTCTTGGGAAGAGCGTCAAAAGCACCGCGGAAAGTGCGATGATCAGCGTAATAGCCGATGATTGATCGCTCGAACCTCAGGGTCTTTGGAAATTGATCAAGAGCCCTTGCATAGTCCAGTGTCTCAACAAAATCCTTCCGATAGTCCTCTGTGTCGTAGCGATCATCGTAGATGTATAGGCGGACAGCGTCCTCGTACCTGCCCATGACTATGAGTCTTCCAACGTCATGCGTGTTCCTGCGCCTTGATCCGAAGCGTTGCTGGCCGAAGTAGTTGGGAAAACCGCCATTGGCCATCATGGCATCGTAACGCCTCTTTATGTAGTCATCCTCTGGCCCGTGGAATCTGATCCTGAAATGGTTTGCGGTTAGATCGCCGAGCTTCAGGTAGTGATCGCTTCTGAATGTATCGAGGATCCTGAAACCGTTAAGGGAGATCCTGGTTACATCAACAGGTGCATTTATGCAAAAATACTGTATCTTTTTCGCACGCTTGTCCTTTGTGCCAGCATACGATATCCTTTTCCTGCTTATCCTGAGCGATGATGCAATGGCCTCCACGACCTTATTTGTGTCCCAGTCCGTGATCTCTGCTCTTATGATTATGTACTTGCCCCCATCTCTCCGGGGAATGTCTGCTATCTCCTCAACCAGAAAATCTTCAGGGTCCTCCTTTATCCTTATGGCCGGTAGGAGACTTCCGTCATCATCCAAGGTCATTTATGCACTCCTGGCGTATATGACACCGCGCGAATATAATTTACGCAGGTCGCCCTCACACTCACAAACCAGAGAAAAAAGGATGCCTGCAAAAATCAATAAACCTGCACCGGCCTGTAGAGGTTATCCCTCTCCACAGGCACCATGCCCAGGTCCTTGATGCTCCTTATTATTATCTCCTTCCTGAGGTTTCCTACCTGCTTGCCGGTTGCAGGTATAACGCGCTCATCGTATATCGTACCGCCCCAGTCGTTTGATCCGTATATGATCGCGAGCTGCCCCATCTCCACACCGTTTGTCAGCCATGAACTCTGAATTATGGGAAGGTCATAGTTCAACACTATCCTGGATATGGCAACGTTTCGGATCACGTCCTCAGCCTGTGATCTGTAGCTCAGGACACCTTCCCGCTGGAGTTCCGTGTTGTCCGGTTCCATGTTCCATGCCGTGAATGACAGGAAGCCATGGTACTTCTTCTGCAGATCCCTGATCGCGATAAGGTGATGCGCCTTGTTTATGCTCTTCTCAATGTGCCCGTAAACCATGGTTGCAGAGGTCTTCACGCCGATCCTGTGTGCGGTCTCCATGATCTCCAGCCACTGCTTTCCGCTTCCAGGCGGCCTTCCGAGTGCCACCCTGATATCGTCATCCAGTATCTCTGCACCAGCTCCGGGTATCGTCTCAAGCCCCGCATCCCTGAGTACGGATATCGTATCTTCGTAGCTCATCTTCGCCTTTCTTGATATGAAATTTATCTCTGCCGTTGAGAGGCCGTTTATCCCTACATCAGGGAATTCCTTCCTGATCCTGCTGAAGACCTCGAGGTAGTAATCCAGATCCAGGCTGGGATTGACACCTCCCTGGATGAGAACCTGTTTTATGCCGAGAGGATAGTATTTCCTGATCTCATCTATGACCTGATCTGGAGTCATGGTGTACGCGTCCTCTTCTTTTCCAGTCCTGTAGAAGGCACAGAACTTGCACCTGACATTGCAGACGTTTGTATAGTTAAGAATTATGTTTGACACAAAGGAAACGCGGTTCCCGCTTATTCTCTCAGTGATCTTCCTGGCGAGCTTACCAAGATCGTTCACGTCAGCTTCATCATACATATATACGATGTCATCAGCGTCCAGATCCTCTCCGGCCTCGATCTTCTTCTCTATGGATGAAATATGATCTGATACTATCACGATACTCTATTTTTTAATGGTTATTAACATTTGCCAAAAATATGCGGATCACGATCTTTCCTCGGATCTGATACGCATTCCGCCTATGACCTCCTCGTATGATCTGTAAAGGAGTATCAGAAGAGAGGTCAGAGTTGGCTTGTGTTTGTTGGACCATTCTATGTCCTTGCTCATGTAGGCGAGGTGCTTATCCACCCGGTTGCTCTTGCAGTAGTTGTTGCCCCGCCTGTAGTTCTGGACATTTCTTATTATGGTCTCCATGGTATCCCTGCTTATATCGCCAACATCGTACCTCAACTGGGTCATTCTTATCTCTGCATCGTACGTTGCATTGACTATTTCGTCCCTGGTCATCCACTGTGTTTCGTAGTCCAGGAAATCGTACCATGTCTTTCCCATATCGAGGATGCGGTATATGTCTGCAAGGGTCCTTGCGAAGACCTTGAATCCGTACATCTCGGACTTTTCGTACCAGAGCGAACCCGGATCCACGAATGGCGCTATCGGCGATATGAATGTGCTGATCTTCATCTGCGATCCCCTGAAATCCCTCATCAGCTTACCAGCGTATTCAACTGTATCGATTACGTTCCTGTAGTCCTGGTGCGACAGCCCTATGGAGAAGTAAACATCGAACTTTTTCGATCCGTATTCCTCCGCAAGTTTGAGAGATTTTTCAAGATCCTCGTTGCTGTATCCGCTCTTGTTCCAGTTTCTGACATTTTCATCGGATGTTTCCGGTGATATCTCCATTGAGAAATCGACAACGCTCCTGCTTATCTCCTTGGCGTAGTCCTCGTTGAACGGCTTGAAGTACTCAGTGAGTATTGGTATGTCGATCTTCCGATCCCTAAGGCATTTGAAGAACTTCTCATAGTATTTCTGCCCGGCAAGAGCGAGATCGCCGACGATGAAGACTGGCGATCCAAGGATCTCCTGTGATAGCTCGATCTCATCCACCACTCTGCATGGGTCCCTGAACTGGTAATTGATCGCAAAGTTGTTCTTGTATGAGAAGTTTGACCCACCGCAGAATCCGCAGTTGAGCTGGCATCCACGTTCTATCAGCGTGAAGCCCTCAGGATTCCTCAACCAGTCTGCGTAAGGCAGATGCCCCTTCACGTCATGATACTTTATTGCGTTTTTTAGAAGCACTTCGTAGTTGAAGAAGACATTCTCAAGGCCTTTCCTGAAGTCATACGGCCTCTCCTCCTTCACCATGCCGTTCTCCCTGTGAACAAGGCCGGGCACCTCAGACAGCGGCTTGCCCTCAACTATGCTCTCGGCAAGCTTGTATATGCCGTATTCCTGGAAATCACCGGCGAGAACGAAATCGACGAATGGGTAATCACGCATTATCTCCTTCCTGAAGTAAGTGGATGAATAACCACCAAAGACAACGTACGAGTTTGGATGGAGATTTTTGACTATCCTCGCAATATTAAGGGCACCATGGGCATGCGGAAGCCAGTGGAGATCTATTCCATATATGGGGGCATCCAGATCCCTCAGGTATGATACTGGATCAAACCTCCTCGACTGCACCATCCTGACCGCGACGTTGGCTATCCTCGCATTGAAACCGTTCTGAACAAGATAATTCAGCATGCTCACAAAGCCGACCGGATACATCTCGAACACTGGCGTGGACGGAACGACATCGCTTATAGGGCCAGGGTCGATATCCCTCTTCCTGAAATCATAGATGGATGGGGGATGTATGAATACAACGTCGGTTTTCATGGGTCACGCCCAGTCATTTTCCTGCCGTATTTAAGCATTTGTTGATTAATCATATCCATAAAGTTTAGATATCCATTCATTCGGAGAAAGAGGCTGAAGCAGAAATATAATGCGCCTTCGTTCAAGGCGAAATGGCTCCAAGTTTAAATATCAAATGACAATGAGTATAAAATGATCTCCTATGATGTTGATTACTGGGTTGAGAGAGCCAGAAACTCGCCCATAACGTTCGATGAGGCCATGGATCTCACCAACATGGATATATTCGACCTGATGAAGATAGCAAGCAGGCTCACTGAGATCGATGTCGGCGATACCGTGACGTATGCAGTTTCATATAATATAAATTACACAAACTACTGCACAGCAAGCTGTCCAATATGTGCATTTTATGTCCCATACAAGAACAAGAGGTTCGGAAAGGGATATGAACTGACTAGGGATATGATCATGCACGAGGCCTACGAGGCAAAGAAGAGGCAGGTGACCGAGGTTCACATAGTTGGCGGCTTCAATCCAGACCTGAGCATAGAGTACTATGAGGATATGTTCAGGACGATAAGGTCAATTATGCCGGACGTCGCCATAAAGGCTTTCACGATCCCGGAGATAGACTTCATTGCAAGGACAACGGGGAACAGCATAAAGGAAACTGTTTCAAGGTTCATGGAGGCCGGCATGAACGCACACACTGGAGGCGGTGCTGAGATATTCGATCCGGAGATCAGGAGGATAGTGGCAACGCCGGAGAAGATCTCAGGTGAAAAATGGCTTGAGGATGCCAAGATAATACACGCGCTCGGCCTCAGGGGGAATTCTACCATGACCTACGGCCACGTCGAGGGATGGAACCACATAGTGGATCACATGATAAAGATAAGGGACAACCAGATGGAGGTTCCGGGTTTCCTCTCATTCATACCGCTGAAATTCAGTCCAGAGAACACTGCACTGCTAAAATCCGGTAGGGTGAAGGGTCCGGCACCAGTAGACAAGGACCTGAAGGTCATAGCGTTGGCTAGGATAATAATGGGCGAAGCGATAAGGAACATAAGCGTTTACTGGGTCGCATTGGGCAAGCTTGTCGCACAGATCGCCATCAACGGAGGCGGCAGCGATCTGGTGGGTACAGCTTACAGCGAGAAGGTATTCGGTGCTACGGACAGGAAGAATCCGACCACCACGGAGGAGCTGAACCGCCTCATAAGGCAGGCTGGAAAGGTACCCGCGATAAGGGACACCTTCTATAATATAATGGCGTACGCATGATATCCATAATTGATTTTGCGCACAGCGATCCTCTTTATATGGGATTTGAAAATCGAGATGGTGTTGATCGGCATGGCCCGTTCCAGAACCTGGAGCTTGTGCTGTCCGGCAGATCCGAAATAGGGATGGTGTCGCTTGTCTCATATCTGGAGAATGAAGATAACCTGAGGCTTCTCAATACTGCAAATATACACTCCAAGGGGAAGACCGTATCAACGCTGCTGGTATCGAGGAAAGACGGCTTGAAGAAGAAAATGGATGTGGCAATAACGCGCAATACCAGAACCACGGAACTGTACCTTGATCTTGTCCTCACATCCCTACATGTGGAACACAGGTTCATCCATACCGATTACAAGGATGCGGAAGATCTTCTAACCGTGGCTGACTACGCCCTTCTCAATGGTGATGAGGCGCTTGCAGTTTATGCAGGCAGAAACCACATAATAATGGATGTGGGCAACGCGTTCTCAAGGATATTCCACATGGCACCAGTATACGCGGTATCAGTCTCAAGAATATCGGAGAATCCAGACACGACGGAACTCGATCATGCTGTCATGCGATCGATCGCCTACAAAATGGAATGTGCACGCAGCCTTTCAGAACGGATTGGAATACCGATGAGCGTTGCAGAGGACTACTACAATACAATACTGTACGAGTACGATAATCATACAGCACAGACGATAGAATTCATCAGGAAGATCATCAGATCCACGAACGGGAACAAAACATCGTCGTCGATCACCAGATGATCTTTCAGAGGAAGAACTGGCAACATTTATTTATTGGTTTTTACTTCCTTTCGCATGTATAGAGAGAAATTCACGAAGATAGCTGAAGGTTTCACTTTTGACGATGTCCTTCTACTTCCAATGAGGACTTCAGTCGAACCCAAGAACGTTGTTGTTTCATCCCGTATAAGCAGGCATATACAGGTCAAGGTACCCATAATAAGTTCTCCAATGGACACAGTCACCGAGGATGCCATGGCCATAGCCATGGCACGGTATGGTGCCATAGGAGTTATACACAGAAACCAGCCAAGGGAGAAGGAAGTGGAGATGATCAAGCGCGTCAAGAGGGAAGAGACCATAATAATCAGGGATGTTTACACCATAAGCCCGGAGACGCCAATAGAGGTCGCCAAAACTCTCATGGCCACGAGAAACATAGCTGGTCTCCCAGTCGTGAAGGACGACAAACTGATCGGTATAGTGACGAAGAGGGATCTGGAATTCGTGAAGAAGGGTTCTTCGGTATCCGACGTCATGGTAAAGGATGTTATCACGGCACCAGAGGACGTGGATATTGATGAGGCAATAGAGATACTGCACAAGAACAGGATCGAGAAGCTGCCACTCGTAGATAGCGCAGGACATCTCGTCGGGCTCATAACCGCCAAGGACATAATAACCAGGCAGAAGTTCCCAGACGCCTCGAGGGACAGCGAGGGGCAGCTGATGGTCGGTGCAGCCGTCGGCCCCTTCGACATAGAGAGGGCAATAGAGGTGGAGAAAGCCGGAGCAGACTTCATAGTCATTGATACTGCACACGCGGACAACGAAAACGTCCTGTCATCGATCAGGAACATGAGGAAACAGATATCCGTAGACATCGTCGCTGGAAACATAGCGACGGCCCAGGCCGCAGAGGATCTCATAGCCTGCGACGTGGACGGGCTAAGGGTCGGCATAGGGCCGGGATCCATATGCACTACCAGGATAGTTGCGGGCGTTGGAGTGCCGCAGCTCACTGCCATCTCGGAGGCGGCTGAAGTTGCCAGGGAAAGTGGGATTCCGGTGATAGCGGACGGAGGCATAAGGTACTCAGGAGACATAGTCAAGGCAATAGCCGCAGGCGCAGATGCGGTTATGCTGGGTTCAATGCTGGCTGGAACCGAGGAAAGCCCCGGCCAGGAGATGATAATCAATGGCAGGAAGTACAAGGCCTACAGGGGCATGGGATCCATAGGCGCTCTCACAACCGGCCTTTCTGACAGGTACAGCAAGCTGGGCAATGGTTTCATAGCTGAGGGCGTAGAAGGAGCAGTCCCTTACAGGGGTAGGGTTGACGAAGTCCTCTTCCAGCTGGTCGGCGGCCTTCGCACGGGAATGGGGTACGTGGGTGCAGCCACGATCGAGGATCTAAAGAGGAACGGAAAGTTCGTAAGGATAACAAACAATGGCCTGAGGGAGAGCCATCCGCACGACATAAGGCTGATAAGCGAACCGCCAAATTACCAGATATCAAACATAAATCCGTAGGCTGACATGATAATAAGAAATAGATTCACGGATGAGATAGAGGACGCGTATCTTGAATACGGGAGTCCTGGTCCGGAACTGGATGCGATACAGGATGCATCCGCATCACTGCGATCTCTCTCTGTTGAACAGATCCGATCATCCATAGATTCCGTCTTTGATTATCTGCAGGAGAACAGAGACGCCATACTGCCAAGGATAGCGAGGACAACGGGGAAGCCGGTGGGATACCTAATATCGGAGTTGAACCGATCGCTTTCTGATGTGAGAAAGATCGGTATACTTGAGGATCCTGTATTCAATCATCTGCCGCAGTATTCCATTGTATACCCAAATCATCAGGATCCAGTATCATCAATGCTGGTTCCATCCCTATTCTTCCTTTCAAACCGCGTGCCGGTGGCGGTTGTTCCGGACAGGCATGCATTTCTTGTCCCATCGCTGATGTACAAGGCCTTTGCCTCCTCAGGGCTACCAAAGGGATCTTTAACCGTGTGGAACCATGGAATTCCGGATGGTCTGCCGGGATCGAAATACGTGGTGTCATATTCGACTGATGGGATGCAGGACTACGGCAGAACTTCTGGAACAATCCTCGCGGACAGGGGAGGGCCATCTGTTGTCGTAGTGTGGAAGGACGCAGACCTGGATTTTGCGGCGCAGGATCTTGTCAGCGGGATCATAGAGAGGCACGGCACGTTCCTCAGGGCCATGATAGTGCATGAGGATGTCTTCGAATACTTCGTGAACAGGCTGAAGGAACTGCTACCATCAATAAGGGCAGGAGATCCTGAGGATCTCTCAACACAGCTTGGCCCGTGCGCATCTGATATCGATCTTGTCCGATCTCTGAACATGATCGCAGAGGCGAGAAAGGCCAGATCCCTCATGTATTCGAAGGGGCCACAGGGCAACATAATAACACCCACGCTGATAAACGGCGAGATAACGGACTTTGACGACATGCTCTACACGCCGGTCTACATTCTGCACCATGCTGCATCAGTGGAAGAGGTTATGGAACGCATTATGAAAATTGATCCGGTATCCCTCGCCGTATACAGTTCCGATTCCATGATATTCCGGATGATGCTGACCAGGGCAAGGACAAGGTATATTGGCCTAAACAGATATCCGGAGATCTCATACAGGCCGGACATAGTTTTTCCAAAACGTGGCATCTTCCTCTGAAAGCACAGTCTATTTCAGGCGCCCAGACATATAGATGCCGATGCTCATAACAACGAATCCGGCGATCATTATGCGGGATACCGCCTCGTGCAGCATCAGCACGGAAAGTATCACACTTATCGCCGGAACAAGGAAGAAATATGCGGAGATATCGCTCACCCTGTACTTCCTGTAAAGCGTCAGGAATATGAAGTAGGCCACCGCCGTTCCCAGAGATCCCATGTATATCATTATGAGGTTGAACTGCGGTATCATCAGCTGTCTGTTGATCCCGCCAGTAATGAAGGCGATGATGATCACGACAGGCATGGCATAAAGTAGCTGCAGCGTGTTAAGGCCGGCTGAATCATAGCCGGTCAGGAATTTCCTGTAGAATACCGTGCCCATGGCCCAGCTCAGTGCCGCCAGTATGAGCATTATCAGGTCTACATAATTATAGACGTTGATAGAACGGAAGAATATAATTACGAGACCGGCGAAGCCAAGTGCTATGCCCATGGCCTTCCCCCTCCCGAAGCGGTCGTTCAGAATGGCATATGAGGCGGCCAGAGACATGATGGGATATGAATATATGACGATGGACGTCAGCGAAGCGCTGACTCCGGTCTCTCCAAAGAACCAGAGCGAGAAGAATGCGGTAATGTTGAGGTTCGCAAGCCCGAACACCTTCAGGTGCTCTTCCAGCGTCCTCGGAAACCTTATCTGCCTGAAGAACAGTATTGTTGAGAATACGAGCGCGTAGAGAACCCTCATGAGGAGCACCGAGGATGATACGTCGTATATGTACGCGTATTTTACCATTATATAGTTCAGACCCCAGAAGAAAGCCATGAAGAAGAAGAGAAGCGGTTCTCCATCTTTTTGCATCCCTGCGTGATCTTCTCGAATATAATATTACTTTTTGAACGATCTTCGGAAGATAATCCATTTATGCTTGAAGCGGATCATCGTGAAGTGCAATATGTCCCAGCTTGATCGGACGAGCCTCATACAGTACTTCAACAGCAATGGCGTGCTGATATCACCGGAGGCGCTGGATAAGCTGATAAAATACTCTTCCAGCTCCATGATAGAAGAGATGATAAGGAATTCTGATGGCTACATTGATGAGAAATACGTGGACCGCTATATTTCGAGGCCAAAGATCAGGAACGATTACGAGGTGTATCTTCCGGATGTGCGTTTCAATGCCTCAATTGAGGACTTCAGAAGGATGTTCGTGAGCAAATACGAGAAGATCATCAAGATCATAACCTCGAGTTCGTCGATGCGTGGTTCTGTCAGCATAAAGACGGCAAAGAGGTCCCAAGGCGAGGTAAAGGTCGTCGGCATGGTCTCAGAGGTATCGATGACGAAAAATGGACACAAGCGCATAGTGATCGAGGATCTGGAGGATTCCATAACGGCAATAGTGATGAAGGACCGCGGCCCTATAAACGAGATAATACTGGAAGACGAGGTCATAGGGATAATAGGAAGCGTAAGCCAGTCATCAAAGGATCCGGTCATATTTGTGAATGAGATAATCAGGCCTGACATACCCTATCGCGTTATGGATGAGGAGAAGCACGATCCTGTGTACGTTGCCTCGATATCGGACATACATGTTGGAAGCAAGACATTCAGGAAGAACGAGTTCGAGTCAATGGTTAAATGGCTGGCTTCTTCCGACTCAGACGCATCGAAGGTTAAATACCTGATCCTCAGCGGTGATGTCGTAGACGGTATAGGCGTGTACCCAGATCAGGAAAACGATCTTGAGATACTGAACCCGCTGGAACAGTACGCGAAGCTGGCCGAATACCTCGTTGATGTGCCCGAGGACATAAAGGTTTTCGTGATGCCTGGAAACCATGATACCGTACGCTTGTCAGAACCGCAGCCGGTTTTCCCGCCAAGGATCAGGGATCTGTTCGAGCCAAACGTGGCCTTCCTGCCAAATCCATACAATCTGAAGCTGGAGGGAAAGAATGTCCTCGTATATCATGGCATGTCCCTAAATGACATGATAGAGCTGATACCCGGAGCGAACTACGACAGCATAGGCAAGGCCATAGAGGCCATACTGATAAGGAGGCATCTAAGCCCGAAATATGGCGGTAACACGCCGATGATACCCTCGGCAGTGGATTATCATGTAATAGAGGAGGTTCCGGACATATTCATAACGGGACACATACATTCGCACTACATCGGAAACTACAAGGGTGTGAGGTATGTGAACTCCTCAACATGGCAGTCCCAGACCGAATACCAGAAGATGATGAACTTCAACCCGAAGCCATCGAAGCTCACGATCTTCGATCTCTACTCAAGATCCATTATTGTGAAGGACTTCGACACGACATCATAGCGTCTTCCTTATTACTGCCTCTATCTCGTTCTTGAAGACCTTCATGAAATCCTCGTACATCTCGGATTTTACGCCTTCAGGTGCGCTGACGAGCCCGATCTTCGCGATTATCTTCGTCATGCTTATCATTGCATCATACTGCTTCACGCGGGACTCCATGAACTCCTCCAGAACGGTGGCAAGTTCCTTCTTTATGGTCTCGTCTTCATTCATCTTCTTCTTTATGTATTCTTTTATAAGATCCTTTACTATGTCGCGGACAGCCTCGAGGTATAGGTCCTCGGTGGGCATTGCCTTCATAAAATCCTTAAAATATTTCTCCAGTTCGTCGTCCATGGCAAAACATCATCATATGGGATAAAGAATTTTTGTAGGATCACATTCTGTTGGCTCTTCTCTGTCTCTTGAGCCTTCTGATTCTCTTCTTTCTCCACTTCCATCGCATCTTTCCGCGCTTTTTCCAGTCCCTTGAACTTCTCTTCAACCAAACACCTCTGATCGCTATAGTGTGACGTTGACCTGATTGAACAACCATATATGAAAGTTATTACTCGATGCTGCAGAAAGTGCCGACGATTCATTTCATATATAACATAGGTGAGGATGCGGTCAGGGTCGTTAAAAATATGACCCGGATGGAACTTCAGTCGGCGTTGCCGTGGCAGAAGTAACCAGAAAGGTAGCCGTCGTAAGCCGTTCGTTCGACTGCGTAGACAGCCGGAACCATCGTGTACCTGCTCACCGCTTCTCTAACCATCTCCTCAACGTCCCCCATGGAGGACAGCTTTCTGTACATCTCATCGTCTATCTCTATCTTTGCCATTGATAATCATACTCTTGCATACTATTTATATTTTGCTATAATCGCATTCGGCAATTGACGTATAATTCCATACAATACACAATGTTTCTTATGTAAAATACCGCACATATTAATAATTGGATTGCATCAGGAAAATGAGCATGGCCATTTCGAAGAACGACCTGATACTCATCCCGGTTCTCGCGGGGGTCATGATGGGAGCAATCGACAGCACGATCGTTGTGCTTGCTCTCCCGACAATATCGGATAGCCTGAAAGCGCCCCTTTCGTTGTCCATATGGATAATACTCGCTTATCTTCTCACAGCAGCTGTGACCACAACCCAGTTTGGCCGTCTTGGAGACATGAAGTCCAGGAAGACAATATTCAACAGCGGCATGTTAATATTCACGGCCGGTTCGTTCCTGTGCGGAATATCTCCGAACATCGAGTCGCTGATAGCCTTCCGGTTTATACAGGCCGCAGGCGGTTCCATGATGCAGGCCAACTCCGGTTCGATCATAGCGGATAACTTTCCACCCAACCTTAGGGGCAGAGCCTATGGATACACCTCAGTGGGCTGGAACTCCGGTGCAACCCTTGGTATAGTATTGGGTGGAATAATTACAACGCTGATAGGATGGCGCTACATATTCTACATAAACGTGCCCATAGGGCTTGCCTCGTTCTACTTCGCTATGAAATACATAGGCAAAAGCGAGAGGCGCATGGCACGCCTAGATATACCGGGTGTGGTGACGCTCTCTGCTGCCCTTGTATCAATCTCATACGCTGCGACCGATTTCACTTCACATGGTATAGACAGGTTGAACGAGGGGCTCATGTTAGTTGGTGCAATACTCATCGTTGCATTCGTTTTTCTTGAGAGATCGAACAAGGACGCTCTCCTGCCAGTGAGCATGTTCCAGAACAGGGTATTCAACTTCTCGATAATGGCTTCGTTCCTACAGAGTCTTGGTTACCTTGCAGTGACATTCATAATAATAATGTATCTACAGGGCCTCCGCGGTCTCACGCCTCTTGACAGTTCTCTGCTGCTCGTCCCGGGATACGTCCTTGGAGGTTTCACTGGCCCGATATTTGGACGCTTATCGGACAGGATAGGTGCTAGGTTACCCGCTACTCTCGGCATGCTGATGATGGCGGTTGCCATAGTGCTGTATATGCAGCTGAGCCTGTCGACATCCATATACTACATAATACCGGTATCGATAATATCTGGCCTTGGATCATCCATGTTCTTCCCTGCCAACAACAGTGCTGTTATGGCCAGTTCGCCTGTGAAGACATATGGGGCCGCGTCCGGGCTTCTCAGGACAATGGCGAACATAGGGATGCTCGGATCATTCGTCCTCGCAATAACAATATCTACATTATCGATACCTAGGTACATAGCCTTCGAGGTGTTCGCAGGCGTTGGTCATCTGGTGGGTGGAGTATCAGCATCTTTTCTCACCGGCATACACACGGCGCTGGCCGTCTCGCTGATATTAATACTCATCGGTGCGCTTTTCTCATTCATAAGGGGAAAGGAAGAGCGCAGCAGGGGTTCTATAACAATTCAGAAAGGCAGTGAAAATCCGAAATAACAATGTCTATATATTTTTTCAAATTGTCCAGATGTGCCTGAGAAAGTGATCGAGGTTGAACACCTCCGGCAGACCTATGATGGGAGAACGTTCGTGGTCGATGATGTTTCATTCAATGTTGCAAAGGGGGAGATATACGGCCTTCTTGGAAAGAACGGGGCCGGAAAGACGACGACAATAAGGACGATGACAACGATACTTCCCGTACATTACGGAAAGGTCAGGATTCTGGGCATGGATGTGTCCGAGAATGCTGAGAAGATAAGGAGGCGCATAGGAGTGGTGCTGCAGAACGAGTCATTTGATTTTGCAAGCGTTGAACGTAACCTGAAGGTCTACGGCATGCTCTGGGACGTCCCCAGGGAGGTGCTGAAGGCAAGAATTGAGGAGGTGCTTGAGGTCTTCGATCTCGGTCCGCTGCGCAAGGTGAGGGCCATGGAGCTCTCTGGTGGCCAGAAGAAGCGCCTTCAGGTAGCAAGGGAGTTCATACACGATATGGATCTCCTGTTTCTGGACGAACCTACAGTTGGCCTAGATCCGATAATGCGCCGTTCCGTGTTGAATTATATCAGGGACAAGGCGAGAAGAGGCCTGACTGTACTCTACACGACGCAGATCATGGAGGAGGCCGATTACCTCTGCGACAGGATCGCCATAATGAACAGGGGGAAGATAGTGGCTGAGGGTACAAGCTCCGATCTGAAGGCAAAATACGGTGATCTCAAGACGATACACGTCGTTGTCTCAGGGGACATTGATTACGAGAGTCTCAAATCCAAGTTTCCTGAGGATGTCATCGTGGACAACGAAGAGATACGCATAGTTTCCAAGAACGTGGAAGATATACTCCCGGATCTCATAATATACCTGAAGACAAAGGATATAAGGATAGAGAGAATAAGCGTCGAGGAGAGCAGCCTCGACGACGTTTTCCTGAAGGTGGTATCATGATGCCTCCATCCCTCCGCCTGACGGCAAGGAATCTGATAATAAACACTGATCCTGGTACGCTCCTCTTTCTTATTGGCCTCCCCTCATTCTACCTTATCGTTCTTGGCCTCATGTTCCAGGCACTTATACCAAATGTTGTTTTTGACGGGAGATCAATAAGCTATGCGCAGTTTCTGTCTCCGGGTGTTGTGGCGATGCAGCCCTTCATAGCTGGATCCATAGGTGGGAGCATGCTGTGGTCTGACAGGCGCTGGGGGATGTTCGAGCAGCTGCTGGTGGGTCCGTTCCACAGGATAGATTACCTGCTGGGAATAATATACGTGTCGATGATATTCTCGGTGGGGGGAGCCCTTCTCATGTTCCTTGTATCCTATCTTCTCACCGGGTTCGTTGTTCATTACCTGGTGAACATACTGCTCATAATTGTCGTACTCCTTGTATCATCGATACTCTTCACCTCGCTGTTCCTGGTTCTCTCGGTGTTTATACGCACCATTCAGACATACAACACCGTGACCATGTTCATATTCTTCATTCTGGACTTCGCAAGTTCAGCGTTCTATCCGATCAATGGAAGGACGCCCCTTGGACTGAGGATAGTATCCTACGCGAATCCACTGACATACATAGTGAATTCAGTGAGGGACATGATGTTTGCCCGGCTCACAGGATCCGACCTGGTATATGTTGGCGTTGTTGTGATCCTCTCCGCTTTGTTCTTTGTCTTCGCCGCGCTCTCCTACAGGAAGGCAAAGATCTGAAAATGGAAAGGTTTATCCGCAATTTTTAGCTTGATGTATTATTCAGGTTCTGGATGGAGATGAGGCCATGTTCAGGGACAGGATCGAGGCCGGGCACTTACTTGCAGGCAAGATCCAGAGGCCAGCAGGGAACTGTACCGTTACCGGCATCGCAAGGGGCGGCATCCTTACTGCCAGGCCTATAGCCGATGCGCTGGGTTGCGAACTGACGACAATAGTGGTCAAGAAGATAGGGCATCCTGATGATCCGGAATTCGCCATAGGCGCCATAGCAGAGGGGCAGGAGAGGAAGCCCTATCTGAACACATTTTCATCTGGCATAGACAGAGAAAGCATACAGTACAGTGTCAGCAGGATCATGGACGAGATCGCGGAGATGCGCAGATCTCTTGGTGATAGCAATTCCGTGTTTCGTGGCAGATGGGATGCCGTCATACTTGTCGACGACGGATCAGCCACCGGTACAACAATAGTCGCGGCCGTAAGGAGCATAAGATCATCGATAACCAGGAATATATCCATCGCCGTGCCCGTTCTGAGTGAGGACGCCTTCGATCTGATACGTTCGGAGGGTGTTCCGATAATCTACGCTGAAATGCCCTATGAATTTGAGGCAGTCAGCGAGTTCTATTCGGATTTCAGGGAGGTCAGCGTGGTGGATCTTTATCCAGTGTTGAAACGATGAATGCACTGTGATCATGATCTGTCCCATTAATATGCAGTGCAATAATCTGCGAAATTGATATATACGATACAAACATCACTCTCTGAAACTCCGCGACGTTCCATCATCGCACGATGATCGAACTCTGGTGGATCAGTTGCGGCAGGGGACATGGGGTAATGGCATCCTGACGGGCTCCAGTCAGGAGATGATTAGAAACAGGGTCATCTGATGTGATGATGAGTGACTGGAACTATGATCCAGGAAGAGACCCGTAGATCTGGGTTCAACTCCCAGTGTCCCCACTTTCCATGGTTTGTATTTCTCATATCTATGCGGAATTCAGGAGGTATGATGATCTTGAGGATACCTTTTCCAGTTGATTCATCTTTGATGAAAAATTTCTAAAGGTTACGATATATGGCATTGCTCCGCATACTATTTCCAAATGGGAGCAGCATCTCAGGAATTGATATTCCAATGTTTTCTTGCCGTGTCCTGTTCAAGATAATAGCGCTGGCCTCTATTTTAAATTCCTCAACATCTCCGCCTATCTTTCAGTATGCACCGCTGCAAGTTTCCCCATCTTTACGATACGAAGCCGCGATCACGTGATATAATTCCAAACGGAATGCGCGATATCGCTACACGTTCAGGATCCTCATTATGCTCCACGTTATGAATATGATCTTAAGCCTCATGTAGAAGGGATCACGCACCACGTACCATATCTCATGGGTAAGCCGATAGAATTCGTCGTTACAGTCCTGCAGAAGGCCCATCCAGAAGCCTATAATGCATCTCACAAAGACATTAGGCCACTCGCATGAAACGAGGCAGCACCAATGGAGAATTGAATATGGTGCTGCAACTCTCCATGAACCAGAAAGGCCAGCAGAACTGTAAGAGCTATCATGGCTGCCTGAGGGCCATCTTGCCTATGTCCTCTATCTCGCGTATCACGTCGCTGTCGTCTGTGTTGCTTGTATCGCCGACAGGGAGGCCGCAAAATGCGGATCTTATCACCCTCCTCATGATCTTCCCGTTTCTTGTCTTGGGTATCCTCGATATGCGTATCACATGCGCCGGCCTGAACGGCTTCCCCATCCCCATCTCTATCTCCTTCTCTATCCTGCCATTCAGTCCAGGATCACCTACATAGAACACGGCCAGAACATCCCCCTTGATCCTGTCAGGTATGGAAACAACAGCGCATTCTGTCACGCCATCAACGCGCATTACCAGATCCTCCACCTCGTTTGGCCCGACGCGTTTTCCGGCGATCTTTATCACATCGTCTGATCTTCCATAGAGATAGAAATAGCCATCCTCATCCATCTCGCCGAAGTCGCCATGGAACCACACATTCTCGAACCTTGACCAGTATGTTTCGAGGTATTTTTCAGGGTTTCCCCAGAGTCCACGTGTCATTGACGGGCTCGGGAACCTTGCCACAAGGTAACCGACCTTTCCGTAAACCTCTTTTCCATCCTCATCGAATATGGATGCATTCATCCCAAGGCCTCTATAGAGGCATCTGGGCTTCTGCGGTATGGCTGGATTTGATGCCAGAAAGCATCCAATTATATCTGTGCCACCAGATATATTAGATATGGGAGCCTTGCCACGACCAAGCACGTTGAACAGGTACAGCCATGACTCCTCGTCCCATGGCTCACCTGTGGAACCGAACACCCTGACGGTATCAAATGTACGCCTGGTTCCCCTGAATTTGATCATCCTCACGACCGTGGGCGAGAGGCCAAGCAAGGTTATGCCGTTATCATGCACAATATCGAAGATCCTGTCAGGGTCAGGATAATCTATGGCACCGTCATAGAGGAATATGGTCCCGCGCAGTGTGTTCGTGCCTATCAGAGCCCATGGCCCCATCATCCAGCCAAGATCCGTTATCCAGTGAAGCACGTCGTTTTCCCTGAGATCCATATAATACTTTACCTCCTTTGCTATATTGACGAGAGCACCACCATGTACGTGTATCGTCCCTTTTGGTCTTCCTGTCGTCCCGGAGGTGTAAAGCATTATCGCTGGATCCTCGCTTGAGGTGTGTTCCACGGGCACGCTCTTTCCACCGCTTATTGCGTCTTCGAACCTGTAGAATTTCGTACCTTCGCCATCCATTATGGTCTTCATATCTATCCGATCGGCCACGGCTGACATGTCGATGGTCTTTCCCTTCCTGGTGTAAGATGAGGATGTTATCAGAAGACCAGCACCGGAATCTTCCAGTCTTCCCCTGACAGCATCAAGCCCATAGCCTGAGAACATTGGAACCGCAACGGCACCTATTCGGAGTACAGCATAGAAAGCTATGGCGCTTTTTGCATTAAAGGGCATGTATATGGCGACGCGGTCGCCTTTGCCTACGCCCATATCACGAATGGTAGATGATAGCGCCGATACCCTCCTGTTGAGTTCCGAGTACGATAATTTGGAGATCTCGCCATCCTCGGATTGGTATACTATTGCGGTCTTTCCGGATCCAGAATGGCGTTCAACTGCGTTGTACTCAATGTTGATGCTGCCACCCGTGAACCACTTTGCCCAGGGAATTCCACCAGATAGATCAACAACGCTCTGGTATTCTCTGAAGAATTCTATGCCGATGTCCTCTATAACCTTTGGCCAGAACCATTCCGGATCCCTATCAGCACGGATGTAGAGATCCCTGATGCTCATGCCCAATGATGAAGCAAAACGTCCAAGGTTGGTATATGCTATGGCCTCCTCAGAAGGATTGTAATCGAACATGCATGCACCAATGATTGAATATATATAACAGTTTTTCCATATGCATTTATTCCGAAAACGATAATGAAGTGTATCAGCTTCTCATAACGGTACTTTCATTCTATTTTTCTCCCTTCCTTATACATCCTGACGAGGGATCTGGCGATCACGCGCTTCCTTATCTCTGTCGTTCCGGCCCCTATCTGTCCAAGTATTGCATCCCTCAGCAGCACCTCTATGCCTGTATCCTTTATGTAGCCATAACCTCCGAAAATCTGGATGGCCTCTCTTGCTATGTACTCGGCGGATTCTGATGCATACATGATGGCTGAGGCTGCGTCGATGGGATCCATCATGTCGAACTGTAGCTTCTCCAGTGCTCTGAATGCAAGCATCCTGCTGGCCTCATACCTGACATACATGTACGAAAGCTTCTCCTGTATCAATTCGAAGTCTGCCAGGTGCTGTCCGAATTGCTTCCGCTCTGATGCATAGTTTACCGCTTCGTCTATGGCACGCCTTGCTAGCCCTATGAATATGAAAGAAAGTATCACCCTCTCTGAGTTCAGGCCAGACATTATGATCCTCTTTCCAGATCCCCTTCCTCCGACGATCCTTTCTGGTCCGATCCTCACCCTGTTGAAGAATATCTCTCCAGTCGGGGATCCGCGCATACCCATCTTCTCCAGGGATCTGCCCCTGCTGAAGCCCCCATCGTCTGCAAGGACGATCACTGATGAGTACGAATCGCCATCCCTGCTGTGCACCAGAAACAGGTCCGCGTACGGCGCATTTGTGATGAACATCTTGCTCCCTGAGAGATACAGGCTACCATCGATCTCGTCGATGTGGGTAGACATGGCCAGCGCGTCCGATCCAGATCCTGGTTCAGTTAGGCATAGTGATCCTATGTATTCCCCAGAGGCAAGCTTGGGAACGTAAGTTTCTCTTATAAATTCCGATCCATTCCTGTATACGTTATCCAGGCAAAGGTTGCTGTGTGCACCGTACGATAGCGCCAATGAAGGAGATGAATAGCCAAGCTCATCCTCAATTATTGCCTGCGCGAGATAGCCAGCACCGCTTCCCCCGTATTCCGGTGGTACGGTCACACCAAGATAGCCCATCCTCCCCATCAGCCTGAATTTATCCTCCGGAAAATAATCATCCCTGTCGATCTTGGATCTTATGGGTTCGATCTCCTTCCTGACAAATTCCCGTATGGACGATCTTATCATATCGGATGCGTCCGTATAACCCTGCATTATTATATGTATCATATCTGTGCTATATATAGTTTATTGAAATAATGTCTAAATAATGCATAGACAGATAATTATAGCAAAATTCATGTATCAGTTATCAGGTCTGCATATTTCTCAATGTCCTCCGGATAATTGATGCTTGTGAAGAACTTCTCTTCATCCTCGTTTATTGGAACGCTTTCAATGTCTATCATGTTCAGGAACCCTATCAGACTCTTTCCACCAGATTCTATATAATCATGCATTGCGTCATAAACGCTTTCCGTGTATATACCGAACAGCGGTTCTATGAGCCCATCCGCATGGATCGGAAAGGTAGGTCTTCCATCGTAGGAATCGATGATCCTCTCGATCATCCGGTGCGTTATGAACGGCATGTCTCCAGCCACAGCGAAAAATGTGCCAAACTTGTCAATGGCGCTCAGGACAGAATCAGTTATTATGCCGTCTGTTGAATCCCTGACGACCCTGCACTGCACGCATTCCAGATCCGGATCCTTTGAGTAAAGTATCACCTGGCCATAATCCACGAGCTTTGATGCAACTATGTCGATCATCCTGCGGCCGTTGATCAGCGTGGAATGCTTGCCGGGAAAACGGACGCTCTTCTTGGCAAAGATCACGAAGTCCATGCGGATACATAATTTATGCGAGATAAATACGTTTCCATTAACATAACCCATATACCGGAAACTTTAGGTTCAATCACACGTTGATGAGGATATGCCCATGGACTGAGGATTGAAAAATCAAGAATTCAGGGATAGATGTCAGCCGCTCAGAACGGAATCAGCCTTCGAACAGGAGAAGCGTCATGTTTTTATTTTCCTTGCCATTTCCACAATGCGGGCTCGTGGTCCAGTGGTTACGACGTCGCCCTTACAAGGCGGAGATCACCGGTTCGATCCCGGTCGGGCCCATATCCCATAGTATAATGCTTTTACCAGTATCCAGCTTTCAATCGCCATAAGAGGGCGATAGTGGATCATAGCAGATTGTGTGACAGTATTGAATTTTTCAGGCTGTCCTGTATGTTCGGCAGTGCTATCAGGATCATGGCCACCGCTATGAATGCTATTGATGCATAAAGGTAAAGGCCAGGAATGAAAATCGACAGAACCGCTATTGCGGCCACAGGAGCGATTGTGAGGCCTGCAACAAAGTTCCTCCCCGAATACCGTGATGAAGGAGGAAGCTCCCCGATATCGATTATCTGGTAAGGGTTAACAAACCCAGCGAGGTAGAAGCCAAATATGAGCACAGAGGGAGATAATGCAAGTGTCATGACAGACATCTCGAGAAATATCCTGTCCCTGAAAACAGCGAAAAGAATGAAGTTGACAATGATGAGGGGCAAGAGCGTTATCAGTGTGGAAATCACCTTGGCCAGCGCCATGTGCCTGAAATAGGTGGTGGCCGGCAGTGACATCAGCGCAAGCCAAATTCTCTCCGTCTGTATCCAGTTTATCCCTCTCATCAGTGGGTATATGGCCACCCCGTAGAGGATATAATAGATCTCTATTATGGATCTCTCCGCTTCCGGAATGAATATAAAGGCCACACCGTATAGAACTGCTACGGCCATCGATACCCATACAGCAACACCCATGTTGAGCCTTCCGGCATAGTTCTTTGATACGTTTCCGATCCTGAGTGTCGATGCACCGCCGACCATCTTCAGATTGAACCTGTATATTGCGCCAATGGGGGTGGATCCTGCAAAGCTTATGGATCTCCTTATCGTTGCTGTTCCCGCCGTCAGGGATCGATAATAATAGGCGATCCTGGGAGGCCTAAGCACATTGTATGAAACAAGAGACAGAGACACAGCAGCATCTATCACAGTTCCATAGATGGGATATCCCGCGAAAGCTGAGGTTGGCGAGATGGGAAAACTGAAGAACCCTGGTACCAGGTACCATACCAGGACAATGGCTATTATGAGCAGCCTCCTTCTGATGCTTATGCTTCTCAAAATGGCAGCAAGTGAGACGTTTATGGCCATCACGAACCAGAGATCTATCGCGGCTGGTATGATGAATACAGGGTACTCAAGCATTGGGAGAAAGTAAACGAGGAAGAAGGCATACATGGAGTTTATCACCAGGGCGGCCAGAAAGAAGTTCAGAGATAAGGAACTCGCAGGGATGGGCGATGTGAACAGGAAATCGAAATCAGATTTCTTGAATATGAGTGCAGATCCAACCATAACGATGAGAGATATGAACGAAAGGATGCCTAGGAAAACAGGATACTCAGCCCTTATGGGCCTTGCGTGTGGTGCAGAAATGGCGATGGTGAACACTGCGAGCAGGAGGAATATGATTATCAAGGCGATAAATGAAGAGGAAACCCTTGTCCTGAGGATCAGAGAAAACAAGCTGCGTCTCATGATTCACCCATTATCTTGGAGATGACTCCCTCTACGGTCATGTCCTCTTGCCTGCTCATCTCCTTCAATTCATCGATCTGCCCGGACCAAACCAGACGGCCGTTATTTATGATCAGCGCACTCTTTGTGAATCTTTCCGCAATGGACATTATGTGCGTTGATACGAGAAATGTTGCATTCATGCCCTTGAAGTACTTTATAATCCTTTCCTGCGTTGGTATGTCAAGGTAATTCAGTGGCTCATCAAGCAGCATTATCTTTGGATCATGTATTATCGCAAGCGCTATGGAAAGCTTCTGCCTGTTCCCCCTGGACAGTGTGCTTACCCTGCTGTTCCTGTACTCGTTCAGTTCCATGATGTTCAGCAGGAATTCAACCTTCTGTTCAAGGCCATCTGTTTTCCTCAACGCGCCTATGTATTCCAGGTTCTCCTTTACGCTCAGCGTAAGATACGGGGAGGCATCCTCTGGAAGATAGCCCATTATCCTTTTCGCCTCGATAGAATCCGGATCAAAACCTCCAATCTTTACTTCTCCAGAATCTGGTTTAATCAAGCCTGCAAGGATCTTCAGCGTTGTGCTTTTTCCAGCCCCATTTGGCCCGATCAGCGCCACGCTCTCCTGGCATTCGACGTCAAATGATAATCCATCAAGGGCCTTCTTGCTCCCGAACGATTTCTGTACCTCATGAAATTCGATGCAGCTCATTTTGATGTTCAACATTCTATTATTAATAAATAATATGTAGGATACCAATAAACTTCGGCCAGATCACTGTCTTGTACAGCTGCCTCATTGCCATATGATGGCATGGCCAATCATGCGTTTTGCTAGAATGAGGAATAATCCTGGCAAAATGCCATTGAATACGATCGCGATGATATTCAGGAAAGTGCTGTCCTCGATATACGCGGTGAATAGATAGCCCTCAAGCAGGCGTCTCCTGAGGGCGGCTATTCTGGAGAACGAATATACGCTGAGAACGAACGAAACAAGTATAAATGAAGCTACGGATACCGGAACTGGAGAAATCAGGATCCTCAGATTCGCTGATGAAATGCCGGTAATGAATCCGGCTAAAATTACGATCAGAGACGCGATGGATAATATGACGAAAAACATGGCAAAGATCATAGAAAGTATCTTTGCACCAAGAACCAGATCTGAAAACTTCTTTTTATCAAAATCAGAGATCTCTGCCGCATCGGAATGATAGATCACTTTTCCATTTTCATCGAGTATGATGAGGATCTGCCTTTTCTGATCCATATCAGGAAAGGAGCAGCTTGCCATCCAGTGTCCGCTTGCTGAATTTCTCAGGGTGGAAAGCCTGACGGATCTGCCTGGGACACCGTAGGTTGTGGCAGCCCATTCTTCTATGCCTTTAACAGCTTTTTTTTGTATCTGCCCATTTCATAATCATCGATCACAACAATATATGCCGCTTGATATTTAAGAGCATCTCAGAACCATGAAAATATGGCAGCAGAAAGTAACTAGGATCTTAAGGGAAGTGTTGTGAGTCTGGTGGAAGCTGTAATTCTCAATGGCTTCAGCGATGAGATACACGGGCTTTCCCCAATGGAAAAGATAATAAAGAAGCTCGTTATGAATATATGTACTGCGATAACCAAGCAGTAC
>NZ_VYIJ01000006.1 GCF_008709555.1 Thermoplasma sp. | reverse complement strand
ATCCCTGGCTGCCTCCACCGGATCGTTTGTAACCGTTATCGTGGATCCGTGCTGCTTCGCTATATTCTTCGCTTTTTCAACGAACTCCTGCTTCGGTTCATAACCCTTTGGCGAAGCCACATACATGTCGGTTCCAAGTATAGCAGCACCGAGCATCAGCGAGTTCGCCATGTTGTTTCCGTCGCCAATATAGGAGAACTTCAGGTTCGTGAAACGCCCCTTCTTTTCCTTTACCGTCATGAAGTCAGCCACTATCTGCAATGGATGCTCAACATCATCCAGTGCGTTTATGACTGGTATGCTGGTGCTCCTGGCAAGTTCCACGACATTCCTGTGATCGTATGCGCGGTACGCTATGGCGTCAAGGAACCTTGAAAGCACATGGCCGGTATCCGATATTGTTTCGCCCCTGCCGAGCTGCATCTCAGATGGATTTAGGTAGACCGCGTGTCCGCCTAGCTGGTCAATGGCGACCTCGAGCGATGTCCTCGTCCTCGTGCTCGGCTTCTCGAATATCAGGCCGAGAACCTTGTTCCTCAGAGATTCGTAGCTTCTGTACCTGTTCTTCTTTAGCTCAATGGACAGATCGATTATCTCATCGAGATCCTTCTCCATATCCTGCACTGATAGTATGTCTCTCTTGCTCATGTTCACTCCTCCAGAAGCTTGGGTATGTCCTGTGGGTAATCAGCAACCTTGACGCCTGCTTCGGCGAATGCCTTCAGCTTGGACTCTGCAGTGCCGACACCACGTTCGATTATGGCCCCAGCATGGCCCATCCTCTTGCCTGGCGGCGCACTCCTGCCAGCTATGTATGCAACGACCTTCTTCTTTATATGCTTCTTTATGTAATCCGCTGCAAGTTCCTCGTTGTTTCCTCCTATCTCGCCTACGAGGACGATGCGCTTCGTCTTTTCATCCTTCTCAAACATCTTGAGCACATCTATGAACGTAAGACCGACGACACGATCTCCTCCGAGTCCGATTACCGTGCTCTCACCCATACCGGCCTTTGTGACAGCATACACGATCTCATAGGTCAGCGTACCGCTCCTAGATGCAATTGCAACGTCACCCTCTTTGAAGATGTGGTTTGGCATTATGCCTATCTTGCTCTCAAACGGCACGGTTATGCCTGGTCCGTTCGGGCCGAGCACTGTTATACCGCGGAGCGATGCCTCTCTGACTATCTCCATGGTGTCCTGGTATGGCACATGCTCCGTGAGTATGTATACTATCTTCAGGCCGTTGTCTATTGCCTCGTAGGCCGCATCCTTGACGTATGGTGCAGGCACAGATATCATCGTTGCATCCGGCTCAAACTGCATGGCCTCTGCAACGGAATTCACTATTGGCACCTTGTCCGCGAACTTGGTACCGCCCTTGCCGGGCGCGATACCGGCTACGACCTTTGTCCCGAATTTCAGCATCTCTCCGGTATGGAAAGATCCCTGATGGCCCGTTATTCCCTGAACTATTACCTTCGTATTCTTGTTTATCAAAACCATTTAGAACACCTTCGTGACCCTTTCAATGGCTGGCATCATCTCTGAGAACGCCTCTATGCCGTTCTCCTTTAGTATCTGCCTTCCTTCCTCCTCGTGAACACCACTCAACCTCACAACTATCGGTATCTTGATGTTGAACTTCTTCTTCGCATCAACTATACCCTGAGCAACGGTATCGCATTTCGTAACTCCTCCGAATATGTTGACCAATATCGCCTTTGGTTTTGCTTCGAGCACAAGATCGAATGCATTTACCACTATATCGACATTATCAGTTCCGCCCAGATCCAGGAAGTTCCTTGGCTTTCCCTTATGGAGGAGAAGTGCGTCCAGAGTGGCCATTGTGAGGCCAGCACCGTTTGCTATCACGCCGATATCTCCATCGAGTTCTACAAAGGCATAGCCTTTGCCTTCTGCCTTAAGTTCAAGCGGCGTCTTCTCAGGATCCTGTATGTTGAATTCCCTGTGCCTGAACATTGCATCGGAATCTATGACCACCTTGGCGTCAGCAGCGATAAGCTTTCCGTCGTTTGTCTCGACAAGAGGGTTTATCTCTACGAGTTCAGCATCCTCACCGCGATAGACGTTGTAAAGCTTCTTCAGCAGGTCCAGGAACTGTTTTGACAGGTCTGGACTGAGACCCATGAAGGTTGAGGCTTCCCTCCCTATGAAGTCGGAGTATCCAAGCGATGGATCGATTATTCTCTTGAATATCTTCTCATCTGGGACAGTTTCAATCTCAACTCCGCCCATGGCGCTGGCTATAACGGTCGGTGATCTCGCTGACCTGTTCAGCGCAATGCTGACGTAATACTCATGCTTTATGCTCAGCATGTCCTCGATAAGAACCTTTGTGACTGTGAGGTTCCTGACCTTTGTGCCGAGAAGCGCCTTGACAGCATCCCTGAGCTCCTGATCGGTCTTCGCGAACTTTATGCCTCCGGCCTTGCCTCTGCCACCCAGAAGAATCTGCGACTTCACCGCCACAGGGTTTGTGAGCTTTCTGACCTCATCTACGCTTGAAACAACATATCCGTTGGGTACAGGTATTCCGTACTGACGGAAGATGTCCTTCCCCATGTACTCATAAAGATTCAATAGATCACCTTACAAGTGATTGCATAATGTCATAATAACGTTTTTCGATTTGTCTTTTTATATTAAGTGATGATTAAAGATTCTGAAACGATGATGCCTCGTTAAGATGATCGATGATATCGCCATTGTCAGCAGACCGTTTCATAGGCTTTTCTTCTCATTCTGGGCATGATCAGAAAAGAATACGCTAGGGGAGATATGAATATCAGATATGACAAGGGCCGGTAGAATTCAAACAGGAAGCCGCCGAAGCTTGATCCTATCGCGAAACCTATGGCGTAGAATGTCTCGTAGTAGAATATGCCTGTGTTGGGTGAGGTCGTAGACGATATGTAAGACAGGATCTTGGAGAAACCTATGGCCGAGGCCACTGCTATGATGATGACGAATGGGATTATCAGATATAAGCTCAGTGAAGCTATCAGAAACAGGGGAGAGGCACTCATCACCGCAGTGATCAGTGCGTATACGGTCACCTTAGCCTTCCTGACAAAGTTCAGCAGGAAAAAGACGAGAGCCTGAATGCCCGCGAACAGCGTTTCTATCATGGCGATATCCACGTACGAATACCCGTGAAGCTTCAGGTACGGGACTATTACGTAGAAGAAAAAGCCTATGGCAATACCACTGAAGACAAGGGGAAGAACAATCAAAACAGATGGTTTCTCGCCATGATCCTTATGTTTGTATTTCTCAACATCGGGCGCAAGAAATCCAGCTGTGATGAAGAACGCGATGCCAACCATGAAAAGCGTTCTGAATCCCAGGTACTGTATCATGGCTCCGGCCAGTATGGGTGCGAAGACCATGGGAAAACCCCATGATGCGGTGTATTTCTCGGCATTTCCAGTGCCTGAAGCGTACCCGAGATATATCTCCATTGATATCCAGAAGAAGGCCTGGACTATGGAAACTGTACCTATCACATAGGCAAATGTATCTCTGCTGGAGAACATGAAGAACACAGTGGCGAAGGCGCTCAGGAACGGTATGATCCTCAATGATCTTCCTATTATGGATGCACCGGCCTTCAGATAAGAGGCGGAGGCTATACCGAATGAGAGATTCGAGACCATGCCTATTATACCTATCTCTGTGTAATTTAACGAGTATTTCACGCCAAGCAGCGGGAATGCAAAGCTTATCGTGAGCCACGCCATCGAAAAGGCCATGCTTGATGACACTATCCTGGTTGAATCCTTCACTTTCCCATACCAGATGTTCAGCCTGTACTTATGATCTTTTGAAACGCATCGAAAAAATGAATCCAATCAGTCTTAAGTTTACGGGCCTCGCAATGAATGACCTCATAGATGAACTAAAGGATCATCCCAGATATGTATTTGGACATGATGAGTTTATATTAAACGGGGGCTTTATAAGAGCAATAAATTATGACGATATATTGAGATATGTCTACAATTCAGATAGACACGGAAAGTTCGAAGCGGTAAAAATTCCGAAAAACGAAGAGGAACTTGCTTTAAAACTTAAAACAACCGATCGACCGTTCGCTTTGATAAAAATAGGGGACATTGGAAGGTGGATTAAGGAAAAATTGAAAAATTATGAAATAAGTGAATCCTATGATAATCAGAGTATCTTCAACAAACTGAACGAGGATGGTAGTTCTATAAACATTCTTCTTGGATCCAGATCGTTTTATGAGGGTTGGGATTCCAATAGGCCAAATGTGATGATGTTCATAAACATTGGGAGGGGTGATTCAAAAAAACGTGCTACAATCGATAGGTAGAGGTGAAAGGATCGAGCCGTTAAAGGATATGAGAAAGCCTTTAAGATTTTTAGCTAATGAAAAGTTTTAGCGAAAGAGCTTAAAGATAAACTCAAAGATTATGCGGTTTCAATGATTGAATCCCTTTTTGTGTTCGGAACAAATGTTGATAACATCACAAAAATAATGGATTCCATAAAATACGAAAGAAGCAAAGCCGGATACATTTTAGAATTAAGGAAAAATCAGGATTCGGAAAAAAATGAGTTGTTAATACCTGTCTACAAGGAAAAGGACAGACCAGCAATAGACGAGATACCAAAATTCTCCGGAAACTTTGATCTCTTAGATTCTTATATGAAATGGATTGGTGATGATTAAATATTGTATGCAATATATTCTGATTATTTGCAGATATTAGATATACCAAGATTAAGAGAATATTTTAAAAAAAGAAAATTTTGATTTGAATCAAACGGGAAATGCGTATATTCAGATTATAGACTTAATAGATCATATAAAGATAACCTTAGAGAATTTCGATCACTTTAAAGATCTTGAAAATGAAATTATACATTTTAAGGAGATAAATGCAATTCTTGATGAGAAAGAAGTAGAAGAGCTAAGACGTAAGATAGATAACGTCGTTGGTGTTGGGAAGCAAGAAGAAAAATTGAAACAATTTAAAGAGAAACTGAAAAGTGGAGAAATTAGCGACGGAGAATATTTAAAGCAAGTTAAGAGCTTTAATTGGTTTGAAGTACAAGATTTTGAAAAAGATAGCTATAGAATAAGCATTAGGAATGTGAGTAACCACTACTACATTCCAGTGATGATAGCTGAGGATTCCAGGGAGGATATGATTAACCACATAATAAAGGAGGAAAGTGAGAAAAGATTCATAGAAGACCTTGAGAATTTTGTAAAAGACCAACAAATTAACGCGGATTTTTGGCTCTTCTCGAAGATAGATCAAACAACAGATAAAATTTATATTCCGTATTATGACAAAAAGACGAATAAATTGGATAAGTTCTATCCAGATTTCATATTCTGGATTAAAAAAGGAAATAATTATTACATTGTATTTGTAGATCCAAAAAGCACCGCATTCACGGATTATGAGTTCAAAGTTGATGGATATTCAAGGATCTTCGAAGAAAATGATAAAGCCAAGCGATTTCAGTATAAAGAATTAAACATATTCGTTTATCTCTACCTTTATACAGATGATAAGAATAAATTACCCGAGAAATATAAAAAGTATTGGTTTGATAACCCTAAGAAAATTTTTGATCTAATAGACAATACATCATCATAGAATTAATTTTTATGGCTTTATTATTTGTTTTGGTCTTATCATTGAGGCCCAAGGACGTTAAGGATAAGGAAATATCGGAAAGAGGACTGAGGAATTTCAAAAGGAAAATAAGAAATGGAAACGGATTGAAGAACAGGTCAAAGATAGCAAGGATACTTTACGAAGTTTATAAGTCAAAATCCAGTGATTAATATTGATTCATAATTATGAAAATACCGGCACGTTTTGAAGCCTTATCTATATCCCCTTTCTTAAAATGGGCCTGGCCGGATTCGAACCGGCGATCTTCTCCGTGTGAGGGAGACGTCGTAGCCGCTGGACCACAAGCCCTCTCTTTTCGATATGGATCTCATGGATATAGATTTTTCAATTCAGAATGAAAATCATAAATTATTGGTTTAAGGATAAAAATTATTAACGTATTAACGATATTTGAACGTGCCGGTAAAACAGCTGACGCTATTTGAAGAGGAGTCCGGGGGGATAAAATGCAAGTTCTGCGATATAATTTCAGGTAAGATAGCGTCAGAGATTGTCTATTCCGACGATAACTTCGTCGCATTTCTTGACTATAAACCATTATTCAAGGGTCACACTCTCGTAGTACCAAGAAAACATTTCAATGACATCTATGCCATGGATGATTCAGTGCTTTCAAAGATGATGAAGGTCATAACGTTGATCTCCAAGGCCGTTGAAAGAGCAACTGAATCAGATGGTACATTTATAGCCATAAATAATAAAGTGAGCCAAAGCGTTCCACATGTCCATATACATATAGTACCGAGAAAACACAAGGATGGACTGAAGGGTTTCTTCTGGCCAAGGCAGTCCTATTCTGAAGGCGAAGAAAGAGAGTATGCAGAAAGGATAAGGCATGAGATCGAACTGCTGGTAAATTCGAAGAATCGGTAGTCACATTCTTCATATCTGAAGCAATTAGCCTTCGTGGCAAAGCTGTACCCGCTATTTGTCGCTAGCGCGTCCTTCTTTCTCAGCTACTATGTCAGGCTATCATGGACGATCCTGTCCGTTTACATGCCCTTCAGACCGACGGTGGCACAGGAGGGTTTGGCCTTCGCATTGTTTTTTGTGGGGTACGTTATTGTGCAGATACCGTCTGGCTTCATATCTGACAGGTTCTCCGGTGGCATCGTCATATCCCTGTCTCTGATCGGCCTAGCAGCATCCGCTGTTATGTCAGCCATGTCTCCGAATGTATTTTGGGAGTACATATCCAGCCTGATAATGGGTCTTACCGCCGGGTGGGTATATCCGGCGACCATAAATGTCATGAACCATTACTACCGGGATAAAAGGAGCGTCTACGTCGGATATTACAGCATCGCCTGGCCTCTGGCCATAGTGCTCTCTGGTTTAGTACTGCCGGACATCGCGATCAGGGTCGGATGGCAGTGGGGTTACTATTCCTCGGCTATCGCATCGATCATCGTTGCCATATTGGCCTTCAGACTCAAAACAGAGAACACTGGATACCATATGGATCTCAGCCTGATCAGGAACAGGAATGTACTGCTTCTCTCATTCGGCGGCCTACTGTTCTTCATATCCTACTGGTCCCTGACCCTCTATGCCTACAAGTATTTCCTCTACATAGGAATAAATTCGGTTGTAGCTGGTTTCGTCTTCTCATCCATGGCCATATCCGGCCTGTTCTCCACATCGTTTTCAGGCTATGTCATATCCAGAATCGGAACAAAGAATGCTGTCCTGGTCTCGCTGGTGGCATACGGCTTCATCATTCTTGCCTTCTCATTTATCCGCAACGCGGCATTGCTGATAGCCATATCTCTAGTTATGGGATTCTTCCGATTCATCATAACGCCCGGGAATTCAGGCCTGTCAATAGAAATAGGGGAGAACAGGGCGGGAAGCGTCTCAGGCATCGCCAACATGTTCTGGCAGTCCAGCGGCATCATAGGCCCGATCGTTTCCTCATCGCTGATAATCGATCTGGGCTTCAGGAATCTCTGGATAGCTCTTGCCTTGATAGTATTCCTGTCCACGTTCGTATACCATGGGATAGGAACATCATTCCATGCAGCAGCTCATCATGGAGATGTCCCTCAGAAATGACTGTGCAGCGAGCTTTAAGCCCTCGTTGACTGTTGGAAACACATGCGGCGTATCTATGACGTCATCCACTGTCATTCCCGAATGGATTATGACCGAAGCCTCGTTTATCATATCTGCTGCGTTCTCTGCAACCATCTGTATACCGAGGATCCTTTTGGTACCCTGTTCGACTATCATCCTTATGATACCATCCGCATTACGGAGTATCCTCTCCTTGGCCACATCTCCCGTTGATATGGCCCTGACATCGTATCTGAGACCGGCGGATCTGGCCTCATCCTCGGTGTAGCCGACCGATGCATACTCCGGATCTGTGAAGATGGCCAACGGGAAGCTGCTAAGATCGATCATTATGCCTGCACGGTTGAAGATGTTCTCCGCCGCTATCACGCCTTGCTTTGCCGCCAGCGTCTCCAGCTTGAATCTCTGCTTTACCACGTCACCGGCAGCATATATCTTTCTGTTTGACGTTCTGAGATTCCCGTCCACAACTATTCCGTATCTGTCGTACTGTACGCCTGTCTTCTCCAGATCCAGATCAACGTTGGGGGATCTGCCCGTGGCAACAAGGATCTCATCTGCTTCCACTTCCCGCTGTAAGCCGCCAGTTTCGAATCTGACGATCTTCTTCCCATTCTCTACGGAAACGCTTTTAACAGCAGAAGAAAGGTGGAATTCAATTCCATCCCTCACCATGCTTTCCATGACCTTTTGAGCCATGTCTCTTGGTATTCCAGGGAGTATCTGGTCTGCTATCTCTATGATCTTGACCCTGCTCCCGATCCTGGCAGCAGCCTGTCCTATCTCAGAACCGATTGGGCCGCTTCCGATTATTACCAGCTCCCCAGGGATCTTCTCCAGAGACCAGAACTCGTTGCTCGTGATGTATCCTGCATCCTTTAAGCCTTGGATTGGCGGTATTGATGGCCTGCTGCCAGTTCCTATGATAACGTTGTAACCGAATATTTCGGTCCCGTCTTCGATGCTGATCTTCCTGTCCCCCGTGAAGACTGCTCTCGATCTATACAGGTCTATGTTCTCGTATCCTGAAACGACAGTCTCGTACTTGTTATGCCTCTCCTCACCAACCGCCTGCCTTATGAACTCCAGGATCTTACTGCTATCGGTTCTGTATTCAGCCTCTATGCCTGGGTATCTCGGCCTGGCCATGTACATTATGTTTCTGGCTGCCGATATCAGCATCTTGGATGGCACGCAGCCAACATTGACGCAGGTGCCTCCAAGTGGTCCTGTTCCGACCATCGCTATACTGGCCTGCCCAGATGTTATCTCTGAGGCCTTGATCGCCGCAGAGAAGGCTGCGGCACCATAACCGATTATCAGGAGATCATATTCCTTACTCAACCTTCCTTACCTCTCCTCTATACCTTGTGACCTTGAACACCTGTGCATCCTCAAGACTCTCTGGAGAAACTTTGTTTTCGTCTATCAGGATCTCAGCCTTCTTCTCCGGCAGAGATACATCCGCACTTATCACACCAGGGACACTTTCAAGTCCTTTCTTCACAGTTACAACGCAGTCATCGCATGTCATTCCGTATACCTTCATAACTACCTTCTTCATATCAGTACATATATATGCAAAATATATAATCGTGTAAGTAAAAATTTCCTTACTTGTGCTTTGGCCTTATATCTATGGTTACGCTGTGGTGTATCGGCGGCTATCCTGAGACAAATTCATCGCTGGTGATCAATAATATGAGAAAAGAATATGATGCCTTTGACAGAAGGATCGCGTACGCCTTCTTTTTGTTGCTGTTCACGATCATAGCAGTAATCGGCCTTATATTCAGAATAGTACTGCTGGCACCTCCATTTGCAGTATCAGCGTACCTCATAACCGTTGGACACAGAGGTAGGTTTTCAGAACCGGACGGCATTCTTGTTTCATACTTCGCAGTCATCGTGATCACGACTGCGTTCCATATCACCATCGGTACTGGGCCTATCTCGCTCTATCTGACCACAATAGCTGTATCCGCGATCATAACGTTCACAAGGTACAGCCATCCCCCAGCAATCGCGCTCGCCATATTTTCTTACATAGTTCATAGCGACATTGCCTTCGTGGGATCAAGTCTGATCGTAGTTGCGCTTTTGGTTGTATCAGATTTCCTGATACACCGAATTGCTAAATGAATAGGCATATCATGCTGGCCTTATAGGTATGATGGTGAAGGTAAGGATGAACATGATGAGGGAAACGACGCCAAGCGCTATGTCCAGACCGGAGATCTTCGAATAGTCGTTCAGAGCAGGGGGATGGACCAGCCCGGTGAATATGACGAATATTGCGATTATCCACCAGCCGGTATAGAAGAAACCTATGGCGAAGAGGAATGCGAGGAATACGTAGGAGAGTATGTTGGCCCTGCTTCCGAGAACGCCGCGTACTATGTGGCTTCCGTCCAGCTGCCCGGCCGGGATCAGGTTCATAGCTGTGGCGAACATACCAACCCAAACCGCGAATACCATTGGGAATATGGGCCCGGTGAAGTCCGTGTTTAGACCAAAGAGATGGTATATAAGCGGGAAGGTAACCTTGAATGGTATGTACGCAGGCGGTATCGGCTTTACAACGTTCTGAAAATGATCCGCGACAAAGAGCAGCGGAAGAGCGGTGAGAAATCCGGCTATTGGGCCTGCAGCACCTATCTCGGCCATGGCCTTCCTGTTAGGAAGCGGATCCCTGAGCGATATGAATGCACCAAATGTGCCTATGCCGACCGGAAACGGAATGAAGAATGGCAATGAAGCCTTAACATGGTGCCTCCTTGCCACAAGGAAATGCGCGCTTTCATGTATGCCCAGTATCAGCAGAAGCGGAGCAGAGAAGAATAGGAAACCGTAGCCCCATAACCTGAGCGTGTAGTAGGCCCCTTTCGGCACGAAGTTTATGGAGTACTGGGAACCTACATACATGGTGGAGAGTATTGTGGCCACCAGGAGTATGAGGTTGACGATGTTGCCAAAATAACGCTGCTTTGGTCTCTTCGTCACCTGTATGATGTTCTCTCCGTCGCGGATAACCATGGGTATGAATCCGTGATCTATCAGATCCCTCCTTATGTAATCGAACGCATCGTCTATGTCAGGATTATCGCTGTCAAAGAAGTAGAACTTGACCGAAATTGGATCTACTATTATATCGTATACATTTACCCTCGAGGTGACAACGGACACAACGTATCTCAAATCCTCATTCTGAACCCTGATGGTCTGTTCCATTTATCATTACCTGATCCTGATATATCTTCCCCGGAAGTAACGAGATACAGTCACGTTTCCTGCACTCTGACCCTCCGGGGAATTCTTTGCCCGCCTCTGATCGGATTATCACCGAAAGCTACACCACATATTCTCAATTCGAGGCCCATGGCAGGGCAACCTCTAGTCTCACGTCGTCGTTGCCACTCATGGTTCATGGAACTAGATGATGAGACAACCCAATATTAAAAATTGATTTAATTACTTTTACCTTCAATGCCTTTTCGAAGGCCGTTATACATTTTCAAGCTCGGTGAGTTATCGAAGATGTTGAGGCGGAGAAGGCCTTCTGGCCCATCGCCGAAAAGGTGAAAAGAAGCGCCATCGATACAACCGTTATGGCCACAGCAGATACCCTGATGTATCCGATCAGGTAGATCATCGTAGGTACTATGAAACCATTTATTGCGGAAAAATTCATTGAAGGCCCTATCTTCTCAGGACTCAGATCCTCATCCCTGAGGAAGCCAGTGATCACCGCATTGACGGCTAGCCCGAAGACCGTGAATATGATTGCGGCGTAGAAGTTCAGATACATGAAGGCAAATATGGATAGCGCAATGGAAAGTGAGGCTATTGAATAAACCGCCCTCCTGAAACCATAACGCTTTGCGATGATCGGGAACGTCATATAGGCAGGTACAGTTAGGAAATAGGCTATCTCCGATTCAAGGAAAGCCTGAGAACCGAAGACCTGAGGGATTATCTGGAGGACGAATGCGGGCTCGAACGCCAGGAAATAGATGAGAAATCCATACAGGGAGAAGTTGAAACCGGATGCTATCACATGTCCTATACCAACCTTCCTGAGGAGCAGGCCCATTGCTGAGATCGGCAGCGCTATTGCACCGGAGAGAAGCGCATACCTGTAGGGAAGCATTGCAGAAACGAAGGCTGCAATTATCCAGCCTATGGCCCATCATCCAGTCGTAAGACCTATTATGTGCTGTTTTCTTGTTCTGACCGCCACCTCAACGGCAAATGATGTTGATATGCCGAAGACTATTCCGATGAGAAAACGTAAGATTATCATCACAGACACGTTGTCCGTGAAAGACATGTAGGCGGATATGAGGCCAAGGACGGACATCGATACCATGAACGGCGTGCCGAGAAACCTGAAACGCGAATACATATAGGTCCCTATAAATCTACCTATGTATGGGGACCCAATTATAATGAATGTGGTATAATATGGTATACTGAAAGTTTTTGATATATATGTGATATAAAATGTTGGAGTGACGAGAATAAATGTCGGAACAACATAGCCAATTATTGCCATAATTTCAGATATATGTCCATATTATCTTACTGTGTAAGTGTTTTCCATGCTTTTTTCGACATTTTGTTTCAATATTTAAGCGTTGCCAGACCTGCAACAGACGTTGTGACGAAAATTCACATGGAATAGAAGAATAGATTAAGTTGCAGGCCATTTCAGAGGAATGAACGGCGAAGAGAGATCTGTGCCCTACTACAGAAACAGATCGCTGTGGGGAGTCAGTATCGCAGCATCCGTACGATCTATAGGTTACGGTGCAACCTGGCCATTTCTTGCAGTCTACTTCAACACCTATCTGCACATGAGCCTGATATTCGTTGGCCTCATTTTCACCCTTAACTCCGGCATTTCCATCGTCTTCAGCCTCTTCGCCGGATACATGGCAGATGCGTTGGGGAGAAAGTTCACCCTAGTTCTCGGAAATGCATCAGGTTTCATTCTGTATCTGCTGCTGTCCATATTCGCTGGTGGCAACGTCACGATCATATCGACGCTGTTCGTGTTCACCGCGTTTTCCGGGTCCCTTGTATTCCCATCGGCAAATTCCATAGTTTCAGATATTACGTCGAACACCGATAGAGAGATGGGTTACGCCATATACAGGATCATGGCGAACCTTGGCTGGGCCATAGGCCCGCTGATAAGCGCCATAATATTTTCCTACGGTTTCTCATTCATATTCCTGTTCGTTGCCATAGCAAATGCCTTTGCCACCGCTGTCTCGCTGCTATTCATAAGCACCAACGCAAAATTCAGATCGCACAGATCAGGTTTCCTCGTGAAGGATTATACGCTCTTCTTCTTCAGTATACCGGTGTTTCTTCTCATAATGGTATCCTCGCAGTTCTCGGTAACGCTGCCGATATACATAGTCGATGATCTGCACATAGTCATCAGGAACCTTGCGTACTTCTACGCGGTGAACGGCATAGTGGTCGTCGTTGGGCAGTACCCCATATCAAGGATGATGAGGGGCCATTCGGATCTCTACGGACTGATATTCGGATCCGTCTTCTATACGGTTGGCTATCTGCTGGTCTCGTTTTCACACAGCCTGTTCTATTTGATAGTTGATATGGTCATAATAACGATAGGGGAGAACTTCACCTCTCCCAATATAAGCACTGTGGCATCAAAGATAGCACCTAGGGACAAGGTCGGGCGCTACATGGGATTCATCGGGATGATAAATCAGCTGGCCAGGACTGCATCCCCATCCGTGGGTACGTTCATACTTTATTCGCTTTCCTCATCTCCGATAATGGTCTGGCCTGCAATAGACGGCTTCGGTATATCTGCCATAGTGCTGTTCCTTGTCTTCAAGATAGTTTTCGTTGACAGGAGCCGTACCTCGGGCAGGCCCGTTAATATATGACCTGCTGGTCTTTAAGATAGTTTCTGACCCTATCTGTTATGGATATTGCACCTATCGTTAACGGCTTACCTATCTCCACATCGATCACCGTCATCGATGCGTTCTTTATTGAAAGACCGTACGTTTCCTCCTCTCCCATCTCCAGAAAATATGATACCGCAGCCCTCACTGGATCGGAATGTGTCACATACACGTTGATACCGTCTCGTGACGCTATTGCCTCCACGACACGACGCTGAAGGCTCTCCCATTTTTCCATCTCTAGATCTTCCCTGATCTTTCCGGTTATGTGTCCACCATACAGTTCGTCATGGAATTCGCTTGCCTTCCTGCCTCGTGCTTTTCCTAGGCCAATTTCCAAAAGTCGCTGATCGGTGACGACATCTTTGTTGAATGCATCTGCTATGATCTGCGCCGTCTCAAATGCACGCTTTATAGGGCTTGAATAGAAATTCTTTATATCCAGGCCCTTCAGCTCAGATGCTGCATGTTCGGCCTGCCTCATGCCCTTCTCCGTCAGCATGTTATTATCTATTGTATCTGATAATATGCCTTTAACATTTATATCACTCTCGCCGTGCCTGATCAATATAGCGATCTTCATGAGGACTCATCGCCATCACATATTAGAAATTTTTATGCCTGATTGAAATATGCAAGCTTAGGCATTTCTGAATTGCATAACGCGCGCTTGCGGGGACTTGAAATTTACATGCGGATTATATTTCAATATATCAGCTGACTATTCTGTTTCCCTGAAGGTGAAGTTCTGGCCCGACATAGCCTCTCTCTATCACAATTATTCCATACTCATCGAATAGGATGCCGTATCCATGCATCAGATCGTATTCGATGAGAGACTGCATGGATATCCCCACTGCGGCCGTCTGGTAATAGAAAGTATTGTATTCATCACCAATCACATATGTGAAATTCTGCCTGAGCAGATCATTGAGATTGCCTATGAGGTTGTAAGAATACAGAAGATAGGCGTTCCTGAACTGGAAAAATGGAGGATAAACATCATTCTGTAGAAGTATGTATGAAGAATGATTCAGGTAGGAACGTACCGCAAAAATTGCCACAGAAGTGCTGTTACGATCGAAACTGGATATGGAGGTTATATTTCCTGCTGAAATATGTATTGGTTCTGGACTAACAGGGCTATAAATGAAGTTTAAGATTATCAAGAGGACTAATATCATCGCGATCCCGTATCTCATAGAATTGAACCTTCTTCCTTTGCTCACGCTCTTCGACAACATATCTGAAAGTGCCAGAGAGGCTCCTGCCAGTATTATGGGTATAAACATTGCGGTGTACTGGTAACCAACCGTGAAATATGCCGTATTGCCTGAAAAGAAAGCGAACACTATATATGGAACCAGAGGGAGCAGAAGAATAGGATAACGGATGGCAAATATAAGACCTCCAATGACAATGAACATTACCATTAACAGCTTCATCTGCAGACTCTGTTCCAGAGATGCGATGGAAAAAACTATGTTGTACCTAAGTTTAATGAAGGCCAGCAATGAATGCAGATTCACAAGATCGATACTTTGGCCCGAGATAATACCCTTTACATGTTCTGCGAGGATCAGATAAATTCCCAGCATTATTAAAAATGCAATCAATGATCTGGCTGACAGGGCACGCGAAAAGATTGTGGAACCATGACGCCTGCTCCAAACGCCCTGGAGATATATTGATATGAAAAGGAATGCAACTATCACTGAGAAGAAGGCATGGAGGGATACGGACAGGACAATAAAAACCGCAGCCTTATAAACGTTCCCTTTCAGCAGGTAGTAGAATGCAGTAAGATAGAAGACGGGAAAGAAAACCATGAGATGAAAATCGAAACTTATTGGGCCGATCAGTATTGGAGAAACCTCCAATAGTATCAGGAATAGTATAGCAATGGCCTTTTGTTCCTGGCTTTTTGCATTTGATTCGAATACGAGATATGCTGGCACCCCCGTCATACCGAGAGCAAAACCCTGAAGTACGAGGATCGTTGCATTATGAGGGTAAAGATAAAAAAATGGGACAAGAATGAACATGAATGGGGAGAAGTGGTTGCCTAGGAAACTTCCCCCGAGAAGATTCGTGTAGAAAAGGCCGCCATGTATCGCATTGTACAGCGCTGACGCATATATTCCCAGATCAAATCCGGTTGCGTCTCCGGAAAGATATCTCAGAATTGAATAATAGGAGAATATCGCTGAGAACGCAATTGAAAGCGATACTGCAAGTATGCGGTAGCCATCATGCGTACTGTTGTGATATTGTTGATCCTGCATTTTTGCAAATTATATCCCTGAAACATATCAATTTTTCCACGTAAACATTACATTGCCCGCATCAATGCTGATTCAGCATATCAAAACTCGGTATTATGGTGCGAACGGCTCAGGCAAACGCATAACTCATAGGACCCTTCCGATGAATATCCTGGTGGTGTACTTCAGTGTTATCTTACCGTTTTTCTGGTTTATGCTGAACAGATCCTGAAGCCTTGCCATCGCTTCCTTGTATTTTGGATCGTCTTCTTTCAGGCTGTATGAGTTGGACAGATACCTTCCTATCAGACCCTCAAGATCGAGTGCCTGGAAATTATCCATCTGATAGTAGTCGTAATCGTAGTTGAAGAAGCTGTATATACGCTCAACAGAGATTGCGGTGCTGCCTGTACCACGATATCCTCTGTTGAACTCGCGTATGACCTCTTCGTACTGCTCGGTGACCGGATCCCTCGTGTCCCTGTCGTTCCAGATGAGGACAACAAGGTTCGGGGCCTTAAGTATCCTTCTGAATTCCCTCTTGGCCTTATCCTCATCAAACCAGTGAAACGCCTGACCCGCTGTTACTACGTTGACAGAATGGTCGTTCAGATGTGTGGCCTCTGCCTTGCCGTTCACGAACGTCGCATTCCTGAACTGTGAAAGGTTCTTTTTGGCCACGGACAGCATGTCCTCATTAGGATCCACGCATACAACAGGATTCCCATTCTCGAGAAACATCGCCGCTAGAATTCCTGTTCCACAACCTATATCAGCAACAACCATTTCTCTTGTGAAACCATATTTATCGTTAAGAAGCCTGATTATCTCTGGCGGATACGAAGGTCTGTATTTCGAATAGGCCTCTGCCCTGCCTGTGAAATCTCCCTCTGCTGACGCCATAGGAATCTAACCCCACCAGACATATTTTTAAATCATCGTGTGGCTGACCTTAATACGGCAATCGGCGATAAAAAGGTTTCTGACTGCTGGAAATTCCTGAAAATAGAGGAATTGAAAAATTCACATACCATAACCGAACATCCGGATATGAAACATTCAATGGAGAAGCCACTGGAGGGCATCGATCCCCCGACCTGCTGATTACAAGTCAGCTGCTCTACCAACTGAGCTACAGTGGCTTACCTGTCAGGAAATTCAATTTTGTATATTATTTTTTATCTTTTCGAGTCTTCAGAAGAGTTTTGATGCGTCGCCGAACGCCAGTGGTATGGTCATCTCCTTCTCGGAAAGACCGCCGTGCATTCCTTTCATATGCGAATCCCGCATTCCAGGCAACCTGTACCAAACCATCTCATTGCCAGGCGGCACGATCAGCATGTTTCCGGCCCTCCGCAGAGCAAGATCTGCTGGTTTTCTCGGCCCAAAGAACTGCTGAAAAACGATATTCTCAACACGGTCTATGAATGCACCGCTGAACTCCTTCTGCGCGTATCTGATCACATCATCAAGGTATTCCTTCTTGATGAAGAGAAAGACGTCCCTGGGGCTGCCGACCGGCGGTATCTTGTACCTGCCGTCACTCTTCAGCGATCTGAATATCTTCTTCTTATCGTTGAGATATATCATCCTTGAGGAATCGACCTGGATGTGGCCATGGTCCGATGTCACCACGACAAGAGTGTTTTTCAGATTTTCCTTGGGTATCTGCCTGAACATGTCCACTATCATATTCGATATCATGGATGATTCTACCCTGTACATATCGCTCTCCGGCCCATAGACATGACCGATGTGGTCTATGTTATCCACATAGAAATAATAATAATCGTATGCACCACGCATTATCTCGTTCCTCAGCAGCAGAAGACCGTCAGTTATGTAAGAATAGCCTATGATGTCTGAACCGTCCTGGACAAGTTTTGTATACTCTCCATTCACAATGTTAGACTTCAGGAATGAAACGCTGCGTATTCCCTCCGATCTGAGTTTGTGGAATACGGTCTCTCCCCTGAACAGGTTTGCCGGCCTCATGTTTTCAAAGCGCTTCCTGTACCTTTTAACTATGGGCCTGTATGGCAGCGTCAGGGCAACTGTCCTCGCTTCGTCAAAGTAAAGTATCCACTCAAGCAGGCCATGGTCCGATGGGGGGAGCCCCGTATTTATCGTTGTGTTTGCCGCGGCTGTGGTCGAAGGAAAGACCGTTGTTATCGGGCACAGGTATCCGTTCTGCACAAAGGCCTCGTTAAGCCGAGAACCAAAGGCCGGATCCGTGAACTTATCGTAGCCGAAGCCATCAAGATAGAAGAATACGACCTTCTCGTACTGTCCACGAAAATATGTGAATATGCTGTCTGCAAGCCTTTCCTGGCCATCTATTCCGAAGACATCAAGTATGGAGTTTGGCACATTATACAGGTTGTAGCCATCGTAGTTCGGTTTTATCCTATCTTCATCGATCCTGTTTTTAGTGGCTTCCCCGTAGGTATCTATGATCATAACGGCCGATCGCCTGATCGGTTATAAATCTGAGGTGCGGCATGCAATTAATAGAAAATATATAGCAATCCAGGATAGTATGCATATTGCCCAACTTTATATATTTCTAAGGGATTTCTCACTTTCCCCGGTGAAACAATGAGCAGGATCGTTATAGCATTGGGAGGGAATGCCCTCCTTCAGAATGGTGAAAAGAGGGATTATGAGACGCAGTACGCCCACGCCTACCAGACATTTGAGAACCTGAGGTTTGTGACCGAGAACAACGAAACCGTCATAACGCACGGAAACGGGCCCCAGGTTGGCGACATACAGCAGAGTCATGATATCTCTGGCATAGCCGCACACCTGCACCAGAGTGTCGCGATGTCACAGGGATACATCGGAGAAATACTTGCAAATGCATACGGCAATATAAGGACGAAATACGGCTTGCGCAAGAATATATTCACCATAATAACGAGAGTTCTTGTGGACGAAAACGATGCTGCATTCAGCAACCCTGAAAAACCCATTGGCCGGTACTACAGTGATGAAGGACTTGAGGAAGCGAAAAGGAACGGATGGATCATGAAGAAGTTCAAAGATGGCTGGCGCAGAGTGGTACCGTCTCCTGAGCCCAGGGAGATCCTGGAAGAGCCCGTCATAGAATACCTTCTTCACAATGGAAATCTCCCAATTGCTGTCGGCGGTGGTGGGGTGCCTGTTGTCAGAAGGGGCGGATCAATCTATGGTATAGATGCAGTCATCGACAAGGATCTGGCCTCATCTGTCCTAGCAACCGCAATAAATGCCGATTTCCTGATGATACTCACCGATGTGGATCATGTATTCATCAACTACGGAAAACCGGATCAGAAAGCGCTTCATGAAGTACATGTCGATGAGATCGAAAAATACCTCAGGGAAGGACAGTTTGGGGAGGGAAGCATGAAGCCAAAAGTGATGGCCGCCATCAGGTTTGTAAAGAACGGCGGCAGGAAGGCGTTCATAACCTCCATAGAAAACAGCATGAACGCATTGTCTGGGAGATCAGGAACGATCATTGTACAATGACGAAGTCCCTTCCCTCCTTTTTCATTCTCCCGAATACAACGAAATCATTGAGTATCTCCTCCATGTTCAGAGAAGATACATCAAGATCGTAATCCTCCTTCAGAGCATCTACAACATCATCTACATTTATCTTATCGGTGAATGATTTCCTTATGAGATTGTTCAGATCCTCGTAGACGTTCCACGGAAAAATGAACCATGCCCAGTTCTTCTCGGTGATCAATTCAGAGTAATAGTCAGGTACGAACTTTGATCTGCTTATGTGCAGCATTGTGGCACTCCTTATCTGTCCCGGTTTCAGTGATTTCACATAATCGTAGGCGAGCCCCATGCTCTCTCCAGTATCAGTTATGTCATCAACGACGAGCACGTTCTTTCCAGAGAGATCCATGTTGAGCTTCGTTTTGAGTACAGCCTCACCATCCTTGGTTGCAGTGATCCCCCAGTGCTCCGTCTTTACACTCAGTAGATCCTTGACCCAGAGCCTGTCTGAAAGTATTCTGGCTGGAACCAGGCCTCCCCTTGCTATCCCTATGATCGTGTCGACATGGAAAGATGCCTGCACCTTTCTGCTGATGTTTCCGCACCACCTGTCTATGTCAGCCCAGCTGACGAGGGTGGCCTTGAACTTGTTGGCCATGCTATCGTGATTATGTGAATGTGTTTAATTCTTTTTGTCCGAAGGCTGCGATAGCGATGCACATGCGGAAGAGGCCACTATGTAAGATATCCTAATTGCATCCGCGTTCGTGTACCATCTGACCTTTCTAACAGCCTCATCCATGTTTACCCATTCATACCTGTCATGCTCATGATCCACATTTCTAGTGATGTCTATGGAGCATGAGTCTCTGATGCGCACAGCGTAAACATGTTCGGTGAAGTTCATGTCATGCGCCCTGAACCTGAATGCCGTCACGTCATCAGTCACATGATCTATGCAATCCTCCCCTATGCCAGCCTCCTCACGGATCTCACGCATCAGTGCCACCTTCAGATCTTCTCCCGGTTCAACATTTCCCGTCACATTCTGCCAGAAATCTCCGTGTTCGGTATTCCTGTGGAGTATCAGAAACTCAGGGCCATCGTTACACCTGTAAATAACCGCCTGAATTTTGAGGCCTGTCCTTGTGCTCACCATGGTTGCCTTAGCTGATACGCGTTAAAAAGCTTTGGTGATTTTCAGATGGAGAAAAGTTCGAAAGCAATAAATCATGTCTAACATTAACATGAGCGTGTCGATCGAAACTGTTGATATGGTTATACCTCAGGACGCAAACATAATAGTTGGGTACTCTCATTTCATAAAGACTGTCGAAGACCTCAATGAGATCATCAGAACACACGTGCCTGGATCGAGGTACGGGATAGGTTTCTCAGAGGCAAGTGGAGACCGGTTGATCCGCTACGATGGAAACGATGAGGAACTTGTGAGCGCATCGATAGAGAACATAAAAAGAATATCCGCAGGGCACACGTTCGTGATACTGATAAGAAATGCATATCCGATAAACATACTGAATGCAGTGAAGATGTGCCAGGAGGTCGGATCCATATTCGCCGCAACTGCCAACCCCCTGCAGATCATAATATATAAGGGTGAACGCGGTAACGGTGTGCTTGGGGTAATTGATGGGTATTCCCCTGTGGGCGTCGAATCAGCGTCCGACAAGGAGAAGAGGCGCGAGTTTCTCAGGCGCATAGGCTATAAGGAGTAGGGCCCGTAGTGTAAACGGATATCACAGGGGCCTCCGGAGCCCCTAATCCGGGTTCGATTCCCGGCGGGCCCGTTCCATTGTGGATCATGTTAGGAGCAGGAGTGTACATGGAGAAATACAGTGGAAGAATATTTGACAATCACTTCCATCTCAATCCCGGATCGGACTTCGTGAATGCTGTGAGGATCTTCAGGAGGTCTGGCGGTACATCGCTTAATATAACCAATCTCCCCATGCACGATACGATCGATGAATATTATCAGAGGCTGTACGATGAAACCGTAAGGATGGCCAAGATCGTGGAATCTGAGACCGGAGTGGAGACCCTAGTTACGATAGGGCCTTACCCCTTTGACTACTTCTTCTTCGAAAGTGCAGGTACAGATCCGGTGAGCATTATGCAGAAGGGCTTTGATCTAGCCGCAAGATACGTTGAGGACGGAAAAGCAGATGCGATCGGGGAGATAGGCTTCCCGCATGTGCCGCAGCAGGAGGCTGTCATGCAGAGATTCTGGGAGATGCTTGACTATGCGATGAATGTAGCGCATGATGCTGGATCGCCCATAGTGATTCACACGTTCGATCTGTCATGTAAAGACTATGAACGGATAGAAAAACTTGCAGATTCTCATGGATCAATAGCAGTGGTGAAGCATCATGCCAGGCCAGCGGATCTTTCCTGCATGACACGGATCGTTAGATCCGTACCCGCAAGCCGAAGCGCTGTGAGGGAATCGCTTGCCATATCCAGAGATTTCCTGCTGGAGACGGATTTCATAAATGACCCTGTGGATATGAACAAGTTTCTACCTCCAGACAGTGTTCCTAAAAGGGCACAGATGATAATTCAAGAAAATGAAGATGGACCAGAGATACTGAACAGGATATTCAACACCTTGCCGGAGTCGGTCTATGCCAGACTCAGGGAGAGGCGATTATGAATCACCAGTAGTCCTCATTAACATATTCATCGTAAAGATCCGCTAATTCGTTCTTGTTGATCTCCTCGTATTTCATTATGGATTTCAGCACCGGTTCGATCTTTGTACCACTGTATTCGGCGGTCATTATCTGCAGGGCCCTGTGCAGATCGTCCTCCTCTCTTATGGATTTCAGAAGCGCACTCCTTATGTCGGATATCTCTTCTATATCGGCATTTCTCACAATGTGCTCTATCATCTGATAGCTCTTCGATTCCGGCTTAACAGCGTCCAGATCACCGATTCTCAGCGCTTCTTCTATCTTCTTCCTGCTCTGCATCTCCAGATCCGCCACCTTCAGCAGCATGCTTCTCACATGATCGGGTAGACCTGAATTTGCAATCTTCCTGTACGATTTCTCCCTCTGCATCTTCAACTCGGCAATGCGCCTTAGCAGTATCTGAATGACCTCATCGTAACTATTTCCAGATATAGTTTTGTATTTATGTGTCATGACAACGAATATCATGAATTCATGGTTAATAAGCTTTGCTGTATGTTATCCTGCTTCTATCTGGAAAAGAAAATCATAGATCCTGAACGTGAAAAATGTTGCAAATTTTTTATTTGCTTTCGGAAAAACGGGAAATTCCTCATCATCGATCGGGCATAGAACTCTTCAGAGATACGAAGATTATGATGTTATGGAGGTGTTGCCCCGGCAGGATAAAGTTAATTCTAAATATTCGGTTTCAATAGCGTTAGGTCGATTTAATGGGCGCATGGCCTAGCCTGGATAGGGCAACAGCCTCCTAAGCTGTAGATCAGGGGTCCAAATCCCCTTGCGCCCGTTGGGCCTATACATATTCGGCGATAAAAATCAGAATATGGATGCTATGTAGTCTGCTATGCTTCCGAAGATTCTCTCACTGACCATCGATGGCTTTCTCCATGAGAATATAGACGGTTCAAGGTAGCATGAGAGAGAACACTTGTTGCAGGACTCGTATGGCTTCCAGTCATAGGTGTTCCAAAGTTCCCTGATATTAGTTTCCCACACCTTCTTCTCTCCGGCGTATTCATTCAGTACATAGCAGGGCATGACGATCCTGCCCTGCGGATCTATATTCACCGTAGACCAAGGCTTGCATGCCCATGGTATTCCATAATACCATGAGTTGACGAGAGTATCGAAATATTCCCTTGAATTTACTATTGGAGCTCCGTCTTCTTTCATCTTCTTGAGATCGAGCAGCAGATTGTACAGCTTCTGCCTGTCCGGAGATAACTTATCAGCCGTGCTGTAGTCGTAAGACACCTGTATATTCACCCCAATTCCGAGTTCCTCGGCTAGGTTGACAACGTATTTTATGTCGTCCATGTTGTTCGTGGTTATGGTTGTACTCATAGCCACCGGCACGTACTTCTTCGCCTCCTTTATGCCCTCTATTGCATGATCGAAGGAACCCGCTATGCCACGCTGCGCATCATGTGTTTCCCTGCGGCCATCTATAGAGACGAAGAGATAATCGAGATATTTTGATATGGATGATGCACGTCCTTTCAGAAGCCAGCCGTTTGTAACAAGCGAGGTGTGAAAACGCCTGTGCGACTCCCTAAGTATATCCTCGAGGTCGTTCCTGAGCAGCGGTTCACCCCCCTCAAAACCCATGAATGACACGCCGGCAGAGGCAAGAGAATCCATCATCTTTATTTCCTCATCCAGGGAGAGGAGCTTCTCGTCCTTTCTCCTCCAGAACGGGCACATATCGCACCTAAGATTGCATGTGTAGAGCAGCTTGTGCCCGGCTATGAACGGGAGCTTCTTTCCGGACATCGCTGACATCTTTCTCTTTATTGTTCTACCGATGACAGGTTCGATTATGGCCATTATATTATCAATCAAAATAGATATTTAAACTTACTTAATATTTGAAGAAACAAATTGCATGCACAATAAAATACAGATAAAACCAGATAAATTTATTTTTTTATTTGTTATTGTATAATATTTAACATATGCCTGGTTTCACCATCTCACCTTCAGATCCCTTGCAGCCTTAACCTCGTCTATCCTGGATACCGCGGTGTTCTTAGGTCTGGACTTCAGGTCATCCTCAGGCACCTTGAGTGCGGAAATAAGCACGTCTGCGTACCTGTCTAGATCATCCTTGCTCACTGTTTCGGTGGGCTCAATCATCATAGCCTCCTTCACTATGAGCGGGAAGTAGACCGTTGGCGAATGGATTCCAAAGTCCAGAAGGTATTTTCCGATGTCGAGTGCGCGCCTTCCAGTGTTCTCTGTCGATAGCACGAATTCATGCTTCTTGAGCGGATAGTAAGGTACCTCGTAGTGATCTTCGACCCTCTTCTTCAGGTAGTTCGAGTTTAGGACTGCCCTTATTGTGGCGTTTTTCAGGCCCTCGTCTCCGTTCCTGATGACATAGGACCAGGCGCGCAGGAGTATTGAGAAGGAGCCGTAGAACGATGAGACCTTGCCTATGCTCTTCTTCTTTCCATAATCCAAGAAGTACCTCTTTCCGTCGTAGCCAACGATCGGAATAGGAAGGAAATCTGAAAGAAAAGCCTTGACGGCAACCGGACCTGCACCCGGCCCACCCCCTCCATGCGGCGTTGCAAAGCTCTTGTGCAGATTGAAATGCACTATATCGAAGCCCATGAGGCCAGGGGATGTTATGCCAAATATTGCGTTAAGGTTCGCACCGTCGTAGTACAGAAGCGATCCGGCATCGTGCATGATCTTTGCTATCTCCGTTATATTCTGTTCGAATATGCCCAGCGTATTCGGGTTCGTTATCATCAGCCCAGCGGTCTTCTTTGAGACCGCAGCCTTCAAAGCTGCAAGATCAACCATGCCATCACTGTTTGATGGTATCTCGACGACATCGAAACCGCCCATGGTCGCGGATGCCGGATTCGTACCGTGAGCTGAGTCTGGAACGATTATCTCTGTCCTGTCCTCATGCCTGTCCTCGAAGTACTTCTTTATTATCAGTATGCCCGTGAACTCACCGTCTGCACCGGCCATTGGCTGAAGTGTGACTGCATCCATATCCGAGATCTTCTTCAGGAACTCCTGGAGCTCATACATGACCTGAAGTGTTCCCTGAACGGTAGACTCAGGCTGGAACGGATGGACATTTCTGAACTCCTCATAAGAAGCGATTCTGTCGGCGTACTTCGGGTTGTATTTCATGGTGCATGATCCCAGCGGATAGATGCCAACGTCCACTGTATAGTTCATCTGTGATAGCCTGGTGTAGTGTCTGACAACATCAACCTCTGAAACCTCGGGTAGCTTCAGGTTCGTTCTCTTCAGGTTCTGCGGCAGTATGTTTTCATCAACATCCTCGGATAACTTGAAACTGTTATCGGATCTTATATCCTTTATCAGCGGTTCATCATAGTAAGCCTGCCTGAATTCCATCAGATCACCTCCAGCGCACCCGCAAGCTTCTCTATAGCAGCCGCATCAGTTTTCTCTGTCACAGTGAAGAATGTTGCATCCTTCATTGGTGTATCTGCTATGAGCTGCCTCAATTTGATCCCGCCGAGTATTCCCTTAGAAGCCAGCCCATCCATGACGTCTCTGTCAAGCCTGAACATAACGTCTGAGAATGATTCAGTTGTGAAATACGGTTTTATTCCTATGGCGGAAAGCCTTTCCTTTATCATCCTAGCATGCTTTATTGTAAGGAGGGCAACCTTCTTGAGGCCAGAAGAACCCATTATCGAAAGGTATGCAGATGCAGCAAGCGTAAGGAGCGCCTGGTTGGAACATATGTTGCTTGTTGCCTTCGCGCGTCTGATGTGCTGCTCCCTTGTCTGCAGCGTCATAACGTATGCCCTTCTGCCATTGGAATCTACTGATTCTCCTATTATTCTTCCTGGTGAACGCCTTATGTGGTCCATCTTGAACGACATGAGGCCCAGGAGTGGCCCGCCAAAGTTCATTGGCATGCCTAGCTGCTGGCCCTCTGCAACTGCTATATCTGATCCGTACTCTCCCGGAGGCTTTACAGCTCCAAGCGATATCGGGTCCACATACGATATGAGGACGGCATCCTTCTTTATATCCTTGACTGCAAAGACGTTGCTGTCCAGGATCCCGTATCCATTCGGGTTCTCCACAACCACAGCTGAGGTGTCGCCGTCTATCTTCGATGATAGATCGTCCAGGTCGATCATGCCATCGTCGCCGATCCTGTATTTCACGATCTTCATGTCGAGCCCCCAGACGTAGTTCCGGAGAACGGAGATCTTGGAATCGTAGCTTGATTCTGGTACAAGAATCTTGCTGCGGCCATTTATCCTGTAAGCCATTCTGGCGGCCTCTCCGAGAGCAGAATATCCATCATACATGGAGGCATTTGTCACATCCATGGCCATGAGATCTGATATCAGGCTCTGATACTCGAAGAGGGACTGAAGCATTCCCTGAGATATTTCAGGCTGATACGGCGTGTATGAATCAAGGAACTCCGGTTTTGAGAGTATATAATTTACAGCTTCTGGTATCATCCTGTCGTAGATACCGTTTCCGAGGAAGTTGATCATCCCTGTTTTGTTCCTCCTGCCTATCTCGAGCGCGCGTTCGGTGACACGGTACTCGTCCAAGCCCCTTCCTATCCCTATACTCTCCTTCCTCACAGATTTCGGTATATCCGAGAAGAGTTCCTCCGTATCCTTCATGCCCAGAAAATTGAGCATAGATAGAAGTTCATCCATGATCCAATAAGCGCTTATGATGATTTATTTGTTTGCAAAAACAGGCATTTCCTGATATGGCATATCATTTCACACTCCTGGCACATCTCCGTATATGATCTTGTGGATCTGTGGCAGTACCCTGATGTTGTATCCAGTACCGACCACACGATCGGCTATTCTACGTATATCTGATCCCCATGCCGGCTGAAAAACGAAGCTTATCCCATCGCCATGTCTATCCACGAAATCCATGGCAAACTCAAGATCGGCATCGTCCTTAATCACGATCTTAAGATAGTCCTGTCTGCGGAGGTATCTCAGGTTGTCCATAAGGAAACCTTTTGTGACCTTCGCAGAGGGCGGCTTTACGTCCATATCTATGAATATGCGATCGGAGAACACAAAGTTCCTTATGCTTATGGTTCCGTTTGTTTCTATGAGAATATTTTTGCCCATGTCTACGACGCCTCTCACGAATTCCTGCGCCTCCCTCTGTACAAGAGGTTCTCCACCAGTGAAACAGACCCAATTTTCCTTTGCTTCCTTCACTATATTCAATATATCGGAAAGCGCCATATCCTTTCCGCCATAAAACGAATACTTTGTATCGCACCATTCGCATCTTATATTGCATACATTAGTTCTGACAAATATCATGGGCAGACCAGCATATGGCCCCTCACCCTGTATGCTGTGGAATATCTCTGTTATGAGCACGGTTGTCTATCGATAACGGACTAATATCATTATCGTCATCACTGCACCGTGGATGCAGGTATCACAGATGATATCGATACGCTGAAAAACACAAAATTTATTAACATTTTACAGTATTACAGTTTAGTGGTGAAAATTGTCAATAGCCTTCGTTCTGATTAGCACCGTTCCCGGAAAGGAACATGAAGTGTATAACAAGGTGCTCAAGATTAACGGTGTGGTTGAAGCCCACCCCCTGTTCGGGGAATACGATATAATAGTTAAGCTGGACATGAAGGATTTCACCGAGATAGGTGAGGTGGTCATCGAGAAGATCAGGACGATCGACGGGGTTATTGACACAAAGACACTGACAGGAATAAAACTGTGAGGTGGTATAGTGATTCCTTGGTCTCCATGGAACTGGGAGGTTTTCCTACTTGTGATTCTGGCCCTTCTGGCTCTGTCGCTGATAGTGCTCGGTATACTCACCGCGTACTTTGGAAGCGGAAAGAGCAGGATAGCCGGAGCAGCACTTCTGGTCATTGGTCTTGTGGTAGCGGTTATTGACATCGTCGGACCGAAATACATGTTCCACTTCGGTCTCGGTCAGTGGGCTGCATATGTTGCGCTCGGGACGATCTTCTATGTAATAGCTGCCATAATAGGCGTTGTGATCGGTCTCCTGGTCTTCCTCGGCTTCATAATGAAAACCTGAGGATCAGGATTAAACAAAATATTTATCCATATTTTTAATCGGCCATAATGAACAGCTCTTCTTACATTGATCAGGTTAAAAGTGAAATTTCTGAAAAGGTCAAGGGCCGTGCGATAATGGCTGTTTCTGGGGGACAGGACAGCTCGCTTCTTTCGGTTTTAGCCTCCCAGGTCCTTGGAGACAGGCTTCTTTGCGTCTTCGTTGATACGGGCCTTATCAGGATAGGAGAGGCAGATCGTGTAAGGAAATTCTTCGAAGATCATGGCATGAACTACAGGATCGTGGATGCTTCGGATCGCTTCATTGGTGCCCTGAAGGGGGTCACCGATCCCGAAGAGAAGCGCAAGATCATAGGTAAGACATTCATAGACGTCCTGAATGAAGAGGCAGAAAATTTTCAAGCTGAGTACCTGCTTCAGGGCACAATAGCTCCGGATTGGATAGAGAGCGGTGGCCAGAAGAGGGATACAATAAAGAGCCATCACAACGTGGGCGGGCTTCCCAAGGAGATGAAACTGAAGCTCGTCGAGCCGCTGCGTGATTTCTACAAGGATGAGATCAGATCCATGTCCAGAGAGCTTGGCCTGAGGACGGATCTCCAGCCTTTTCCTGGCCCTGGCCTTGCGGTGCGGATCATGGGCGAAGTCACACCGGAAAAGATCGATCTCCTGAGGAAGGCCACAAAGATCGTTGAGGATAAGATCGAGAACGCGCTCAAACCTGATCAGAGGCCATGGCAGTACTTCGCAGTTCTTCTTCCAGTGAGAACGACGGGTGTCCATGGAGACAGGAGGGCTTACGGATATACTGTGGCCGTAAGGATGATCGACAGCATAGATGCGATGACCGGTACCTTCACGAAACCATCATGGGATCTCCTTGAGGATATAGCGAATACCATAACGGATGAACTGCCGGAAATAAATCGTGTTGTATACGATATAACCAACAAGCCACCAGCAACAATAGAATGGGAATGAACGCAAGCGTAAGTTCCAAAAAGCCATATCCGAACGATTTCGTATGGATACGGATAGATTAAATTTAAATGAAGGCTTTCTATAAAATGTTAAAGGGGTCAGTGAACGATCGGCTTCGTGCTCACTGATTCCTGCTTCTCCTTTGCCTTACACTCAGGGCACACTCCCCTGACGAAGAGTGTTATGTTCTCGAAATCGGCATCTGAGTTTTCCCTGAGCAGGTCCAGCAGTTTTCCCTTGTCTATCTTGACATCAACTATGTTCCCACAGACCTTGCACATAAGATTCGCGTGGAGTTCTACCTCATTCTCAAACCAGGTCGTCCCATCCACATCGAATGAGTTTATGCATCTGACATCTGCAAAGGCCTTCAGTATGTTGTATACTGTGGCGAGGGTGATCGTTGGGATGCTCTTCTTGATCTCCTTATAAACATCGTTTGCAGTGAAGTGCCCTGGCCCCTTCTTCAGATACTCTATAACCGCCAGCCTCTGCGGGGTTATCTTGTACCCGGCCTCCTTGAGCATAGCGACATAGTCTTTAACCATATCTATCAGATATGATATTTCAAATGCATATTTAAATTATACTAATTAATATGTAAACATAATAAATCGAATATTAAAATTATTATCAAACTGAACTGACAATTCCGTGCATGGAGTCAAAATATGGCCTATATCTATTTAATAATTAAAATTAAACTTGGTCTTTATATTCCGTATGGAAATGCTTAAATATAGAATATCATAATAAGTGCTGTGGAAGATAAGAAGGATGCTCTGATATCAAAGACCATATCTATGCTTCTGGACAATGGCTTTGCGGTGGCCGATGTGGGCGGGCAGTTCTCAGCATCCTTTGATATAATCGCCAGGAGAGATATAGAGAGATACGTGCTCAAGGTTCTTTACAATATAGATACACTGAAACCGACCACGGCGTATCAACTAGCAAAGGTCGCAAAGTTCCTCAGATCGACGGCAGCCATCGTGGGAGAGAAGACGGGCGGTGGGCGCCTCGAAGACGGCGTGATATACTACAGGCACGGAATTCCAATATCATCCCTCGACACCTTAAGGGACTATATCAACGGGGAGAAACCATATATATACTCTGGCCCGGGCGGCTTCTATGTGAAGATAAATGGCGAGGCCCTCAGGGAGATGAGGGTCAAGATGAGTCTGTCCATAGGATACCTATCGCATTACCTGGGCGTATCCAGGAGATCCGTCTCGCTGTACGAAAACGGATCATCCGCGACCATAGACATATTCCTCAAGCTGCAGGAGATCATGAAGTCGGATCTGGTCGATCACACGGATCTTTTCAAGATCCTTCCAGAGAATTTCCAGCAGGAGGAAAAGGTTGATGACATATACATACAGATGCTCCTCGATATCTTCGAGAGAATAGGCCTAGACACAAAGCCAGCTTACAGGATGCCATTTGACATACTGGCCAGGGATGAGGAGGTTGTATCGATCATAGCCTCTCTTCTATCAGATGATGCAGACAGCACTAGAATAAAGATCATGAAGAGAATAAGCGATGTTCTGGAAGATGATGCTTTTCTCATAAGCAAGAACAACACAACAAAAGAGAACATAAGCGGATGCCCAGTGATCAGCATGGTGGATCTGGAGAGGATGACTGGCAAGGACGAACTCCTCAGGATGCTGGAGAAAAGGGCAAGATGATCGCCAGATTCCAGAATGGCGGGCATGACATAACACTGTTCGGTGGCATAAAGGGCCTTGTCAGGGACGGAGACGATCTCAGGAATGAGCTGAACCAGGATCATCCGGACGCCATCTATATCGTTCTGAGCAGGGAGCAGATCGATGGGCTGTCCGCTTTTCTTAAAGATCCATTTGAACTATCGATGTCGGATTACGAGATATCGTATGGTCTGCATTTATCGGTCTATGGCGAGGTCATGACTCCGCCTCCGATATACATCGAGGCGGTGAAGTATGCCGAGGAAAACGGCAAGGAACTGAAACCACTGGATGTTCCTGAGAAGGAATATTCTGACTTCTATGTGAAGAACGTGAAGATATTCGATCTTCTGCGGAATTCTCTCAGGAAAAGGCGCGTCACAAGGATGGAATTCGGAGATACAAGCCCAGAGGATTTCGTCAGGAGATGGGAGGAGACCATGAACAGGGTGAAGGGCCTCAAGAGGGTTGAGGATTACAGGCTTTCCTACATAGAGGGAAAGATCAGAGAATACCTATCCTCTGAAAGGGGAAGCACCGTATTCATAATAACAGAACTTGAATTCTATGATCAGCTTAAGAAATTCCTGTCGGATGGCATTTAAGCAAGATCCGATCCTGGGTCATGCATATTTTTATCAGTTGCCTCAGTTGCTAATCCGTAAAAGATTATGTATATCTCGCTGGATTCCTTTCTGGATGCAGGAGGTTTTGTTATCCTGTGATCCCTGAAATACTTTCCCCATCTCCTTATGAAATCTGCGGTCATGTCGCCCTGAAACTGCTTCACCACGGCATTACCTCCCTTCCGCAGCGTTTCAGTGGCGATCCTCATGACCGATTCTCCTATCATCACAGAGGCCGCATGGTCGGAGCTTCTTATCCCGCTGGTCTTCGCCATGGCGTCAGAAAGGACAGCATCGAATTTCTGTATCCCAGATCTGACCATCCCATCCTTTATCCGATCTAGCGCGTTCTCCCTGAGTATGTTGAGTTTGAGGAACGTCACGTCCGGGATCTCGTCCATGGGTTGCATATCCACTGCAAGCACCCGGCATGATCGATCGACAAGGACCTGAGTCCATCCACCTGGAGAAGAGCCTATCTCAAGTATAGTCTGCCCATCCTTCACTATGCCGTATCGATCGATCAGGAACTCCAGCTTGTATGCTGCCCTGCTCCTGAACTGGTCCTTCTTGGCCCGCCAGTAGTACTGGTCCCTGTGATCCTCGCTCATTGTATTAACTTCCTGTATTCAGAAGCAGATAGGTGTTCTCCCTCGCTTTCTATAGTCATCTTCACGAGCCAGCTGCCATAAGGATCCTTGTTTATGGATTCCGGATGCTTTACAACCTCATCGTTCACGGCCGTTACCGTGCCGGTTATGGGAGAATAGACGTCCTCCGCAGATTTAACGGACTCTATCGTTAGAAGGACATCGCCTGCCTTCTTTTTGTCGCCCACCTTCGGCAGATCCACATAGACTATGTCCGTCATCTGGGACTGCGCGTAATCCGTTATGCCGATGGTTGCGGTTTTTCCATCCTTCTTGTACCATTCATGCGTCTTCGTGTAGTTCAAACCCTCTGGTACCTCTGTCATGATCAATCTAAAGCGCTAAAGCCTATATTTTTTTGTCGTTTTAGGATCATCCATTCATTTTCACTTCTTCTCCCTGCTAAAGCAGGCATACAGCGCAAAGAAACCTTTTATCTTACCAGAATATAGTGTTAAGGTCTCTATGGTTGTACCTAATGGAGAGGGCGATAGGACTGCAGCGGTTGTTGGCCTGCAGTTTGGTGATGAGGGAAAGGGCAAGATAACCGATTATCTGAGCGGATCATACGATGTTGTTGTGAGATTCAACGGTGGAACGAACGCTGGACATACCGTGGTGACCGATGAAGGCACATTCAAGTTCCATCTTCTTCCATCAGGATCACTGCGAACCTCCTACGTTGTCCTGGGCAGCGGTATGGTGATCGATCCGGTTTCACTGATTCCTGAGATAGAGATAGTGAAGAAAATAAACCCGGCACTGAAGATAATGATAAGCAGGAATGCACACGTTGTGACGAAGATGCACAGGCAGATAGACGTCGAGGAGGAGAAGATCAGATCCAGCCTGATGATAGGAACGACGGCGCAGGGCATAGGCCCCACCTATGAGGACAAGTATGCACGCACAGGGATAAGGATGGCGGATATCTCCGACCTCAACGTGCTGAGGGAGAAGATCGAAACCATGTACAGGATGCACTCGAACCTCCTGTCCGGTACAGAATTTTCCGATCCATCGAAGAGAGAGGATATGGCCAAGGAGATCAATGGGGCCGCGCAGAAGCTGAATGGATACCTAGATTATACAGAACTAGCGATAGAAGGCCTGTATTCTCAGGGCAAGAGAATACTCTTTGAAGGAGCACAGGGTGTATTTCTAGACCCTGATTTCGGTTTCTATCCCTTCGTTACATCCTCAAACACAATAAGCGCATCGATTTATACCGGAACAGGCTTTTCTCTGAGAAAGGTTAACAGGATAATAGGAGTGGCAAAGGCCTACGTATCTAAGGTAGGGGAGGGACCTTTCCCAACGGAGGTCACCGGAGATCTGGCCAAGCAGCTCAGGGATCTCGGAGGTGAATACGGGACAACCACGGGAAGGCCAAGGCGCGTTGGATGGCTCGATCTGCCGATGCTGAAGTATGCTGTCAGGATAGATGATGTGGATGAGATAGCGATAACAAAAGTTGACACCCTTGGCATGCTGGACAAGGTTAAGGTGTGCAGGCAGTACGTCCTTGATGGAAAGCCCATAGATTACATTCCAAGGGATATGGATACCATAAAGAGAGTTCAGCCCGTGTATGATGAGTTCGATGGCTGGGGCCAGATATCGGACTCGATCAGTGGAAGGAAGATCTCCATAGAGCAACTGCCGCCAAGACTTGTCAGATACATAAAGTACGTTGAGGAACAGGTAGGAAAGCCGATAGGCATAATATCAATGGGCAAGGAGAGAAACAGAACTGTGAGGATAATAAAATAATTCCAGCTACAAAAGCTTAAATTAATTTACGTCGATGTCCATACATCCTCAGGCGATCCAGGAAATGTGCAGCATATGCATGAATATCCTGGCATAGCCCGAGATGGCCCATTACAGGTTTTTGGGCAAAACAGAGGTATGGTTATGGTAGTAAAAGTAGGTGACAAGGCTCCGGACTTCGAGGCTCCGGACACAAATCTGAAGATGAGAAAGCTCTCCGATTTCAAGGGTCAGAAGGTTGTTCTGGCCTTCTTCCCTGGTGCGTTCACCAGCGTGTGTACAAAGGAGATGTGCACGTTCAGGGATTCTATGGCGAACTTCAATAAGGTGAATGCCAAGGTCATAGGCATAAGCGTCGATTCTCCATTTTCTCTGGCTGAATTCGCAAAGAAGAACAATCTGACATTTGACCTCATCAGCGATTCGAACAGGGAGATATCGAAGAAGTATGGCGTATTACACGAAAACTTCGTGAACGTACCTGGCCTTACCGCATCAAAGAGGTCGGTCTTCGTCATAGACAGGGACGGTATAGTAAGGTATGCCTGGATAAGCGATGATCCTGGAAAGGAACCGAACTACAAGGAGATACAGGATTTCGTTGCCAAGCTGAACTGATTCAGAAAAATACTACAGATATCCAATAGATCTTTTAATGGCAGCACGCCATGAAAAATATATCTTTCTTTTTTTGTACTACAGGTTAGGTTTCAAACTCAAATGTTATAAAGATATAGTCATTGCTTGTCTTCAGAATACCACTGGCTCCTCTTTTTTGAATTCTTCTTCATCACTTACCGATGACAGCTTCGTTACACCCAAGACAAACATGACAACAGATATCGCAATGGCGATGATCCAGAACATCACACTTGCTTCAACATACATCGATCTGTCTACGATCACATAGAGATCTGTGTACACGACACCACCATCCAAGACTGTGTGCATCGATGAAGATATAATATAAGTGAATCTGCCTAAACCTCGCAGCTGCCCCCATTTCATGAACGTAGCCGTACCTGGATGAAACAGGATCGATGACACTACGTTGAGAGACACAAGAATCCACTCAAATCCAGATATGCTCATGGATCCGTGGATATCTATCAGAGGCTCGAAATACATTTCAAGTGAGAGTATCGCTATATCCACTGCGGAGAAACCGAGCCCGATGAAGAAGGCCATATATCTTGTTCTTGTGTCAACAGCAATGAATGTGAATCCCTCCTGTATGAAGCCGGCCGTGATCCCTATATAGAGAGAATACAAGATCGAATTTTTTAGTTCAAACGATGATAGCCGATCAACAAGGCCTGACACGGTGAAGTGATCCCTGGTCAGGAACAAGAGGGCAGGTATCTCCTGTACGATATCCTGCACAACCAGCGCGATTATCATGAAAAGTACACCAACACCGACCGCTGCCAATGCCTCCCTGCGATCGATGCTGTTGAACATTCTCGTCCAATCACCGTTTCAAGATAGACCTACACGCTGTACGTTATCCGTCACGTCTTCAACGACAACTGCCGTCCCGTAAGCTACTATCTCGGTCATGACCTGGCCTATGTCTGAGGAATCAAACCTGACGTTTATCACTGCGTTGGCACCAATCTGCTCTGCCGCGCTCTGAAGTCTTTCCATCGCCGTGTTCCTTGCATCGGAAAGCATCTTTGTGTATTCCTTTATCTCGCCACCGGCCAGCGATCGAATACCGGCCACTAGATTGCCGCCAAGCCCCCTACTCCTGACGGTTATGCCCCATATTGTTCCGAAGACCTTAACTATGCGCTTTCCCGGTATGTATTCCGTGTTTACCATAATGACATCAGACATAATCCTGCCTCTCCCTATTTTTTCTAATAAATATAGAACATATATATTTAAAAGTTTCCTGATAAAAAATGAAAAGCGATCTCTTGTTTTTAGTCTAAAAGAACACCAATATGCTTTTATCTCTGAAGCTTGGAATTTCTTGCATCGCCAGCATCCATCGGAGTTGCCCCTCTGGGGATGCCAGCGCTCCCTGCCTACAGCCCCATTTTCATACAATTGTCCACGCAAAAGCAATACAGAAACAGATCAATGACGGTGTATATTATGTTCGAAAATATTTCAATTAAAAAAACATAAGTAGTAAATATTATCAATAGAAATCTTCATGACTGATATGACCGATAGCGGAGTCCACCTCCCATCCTTATTTTTTCGTTTTCTGGCTTCAAGAACCCTATCAAGCATCCTTGTTATGGCATTCATAACATTCTACATGTGGGCGGTGGTGAACAGGTAACATTCGGTCTTTCTCTCTGGAATTCTGATAACAATCTATCTTGCTGTTGAGATCGCTCTTTCTTTCCCAATAGGGCATCTGATCGACCGGATGAACAATACGATCCTTAATGCCATTCCAAGCGTCTTGATGATCATTGGATTGATGTTCATCCTTGGCCATTATAACCTGTTGATGCTTTATTCTTCCACATTGTTGATAGTTTCTGGACTCACAGTAAAGGTCGATTCGTTTTCTGCCATTATGAAGAAACATCTTCATGAAAACTCGTTCAAAAAGGCCGTATCCGTAAACTATGCTACGGTCAGCGGATCATCCATCATGGGAACTCTGCTTGGCGGTATGTCAATCGTATATCTTACTGATTTCTTTAATTATATTCTTATAATTATAGCATCATTGTCCCTCATCTTGTCTATACCAGTGCATGAAACATTCAATAAAAATGAATCCAGCAAATCAAGCACCAGAAATGAAATCAGGTCGATCGGATCATTCCTCCTGAAGATCACCGGGTTTCTGATCTTGGCATTCTTCATAAATGGCCTCTTAATATCTATGGATACCTATTCTGCTGGTCTTTTCAATCTGGTTCTAAGAGCTTCACCCATATATCATACCCTATTTAATATGAGCTTTCCAATTGGCCAGATCGCAGGTACGCCAATGGCTTCTACTGGTTATTTCAAGGATGACAAACCAATTGTGATTGCTATGTTGATGTTTGTGTTCTGTCCGATGGTGGCAATTATTGCCATCGGCAGATCACCTTTGATGGATATTATCGACGCTTTCATAATGGGCTTCGTGCTGCCTATTATCAACATCCCGATAAATACAAAACTCATGCAGGCTATTCCACAGGCAATCTACGGCAGAGTGATGGCATTTATCAAAATATTCGCAAGTGGATCAACGCCAGCTCTAGGAGTCTTGTTTTCCGCTGTTTCTATATTCTTTAGCATACCAACAGTTCTGATCTGGGTTTCAATATTGACAGTACCCCTGGCCATATATGCGACCATAGCGATACCAAAATTTTTCAATATCGCTTCCAGAGACGTGCATGAGAAAGAAAGCGTATAACGGATATTGATAAGCAGATCCGATAGGTTTATTATCATATTTAATCAACAATAACACCATGCTGTTCTCAGTAACCTCATGTCATCATTTTGACATAAAAATGAGACCATATTTCGAATTATCTTATTCCAAAGAATAGATTTCAGCTATCCTATTTGAGGCGGCCTTACAAGCATATAGGCATGAAACTGACCCGGTAAAAACAACAGAAATCTCGTACGAAGATCCAAAGGATATGCCAGACTGGAGATGACTTAATATGGATTTAGGGGCTCTTATTTAACCCTATTAGATGGGTTTTAACTGCCAATTGAAATATTTACATATAGCCATGTATCATTGCCCGATATCCAGAGAAAGACAGACAAAGATGCACGTGATTGCAAAGCAGGTATTCCTGAAGGATTAAAGTCCTTGTCCGGAACAACCTTAAAATACGGTGACTTGCTCTCGCGGAATCACCAGAATGAGGAATGACTTTGAAACCGGCGCAAAAAGTGACGGCCCTCATTTATTTATAACTCAAAGTATATCAGAAGAGTTCCATTTTTTCCTCTTATCGATCAATCCGACTGCTGTTATATTGGAATGGTAACTAGTTGATTTAATCCTAGGCATCATTTCTATTCGGCTAGGTTGTGGTTTCCGCTAATCCTGTTAACAACCACCTTCTGGAGCTATCATCTTACTGACGCTTAAGCTCCACGGATGCAAACCAGAATCTTATATCCCGTCTGCAAGCACTTCGCAGTATCATTATATGCTGGCAGTCTGCCATGAATGAAAAACGCTATCTTAGAATGGAAGAGATCTGAGATAATTGTTTCTCTAATAAACTGCAAATCCTAGGTATTACATCGTTATCAAGGATGAATATCTTTTTCAATCCTCAGTAGTTTCATGACATGTCTCTATTGAACTGTTGTTTCTTCGGGAATACAGTTTCATTGATGACAAATAACTTGAACGTTAAGTGTTTCCTTTTTATGCCCGTAATGGATCAAATAACCTATCTGCCCTTATAGTTGATTGCGTAATAATACTGGTTATATAAATTATTATTTGAATTTAATTAAATATACTATATCCTCAACTAGCGCCATCATTTCCGTTAATATATCCTAAATCCAGACATAACTGAATCCGGACCAAGGAGTACCATAAACGCTGTTAAGTCTCTTTTGCCTAGCATTCTTCCAGTAACGGTATATGCGGGTCCGAGGGGATTTGGACCCCTGACCTATGGATTAAGAGTCCATCGCTCTACCTAGCTAAGCTACGGACCCACAGAGCAAAAGCGGATTAAATCGAGCGATAAAAACTTTCCCATATTTTCAGACCATTCATCTGGATCTGTCTGTGCTTCATACCCTGTTGCTGATGGAAAACTTCTCCGTGAGAAGTTTCCTGCACCTTTCATGGAAAGTTTCCAGCGTGTCATCGTTCACTATCATGTAGTCTGCTAGGGCGATAACGTTGCCTATTCCCCATGAGAGCTCTCTTGTATCGCGTTCTATGAGTTCCTCCATCGTCCTGATATCGTCTGGCCTGTCCCTCTTCACTATCCTGCTGAACCTGTCTTTCCTGCTGGCAAATATGGCAACAACATACGGATTCTCAGAAAACCTTGAGAAATACTGGAGTTCCTCATAGTTTCTCAGGCCATCTATCACGGTGCGCCCATCGTCGGTTATCTTCTCAGCGGTTCTGACCGCCCATATATCCATACCGTATTTCTTCCTCTCCGACGTGGCAAATGATCCTATCTCATGGTCTATCTCGGGAATACCCGCCCTCTTTGCAAATTCACGTACGGTGTTGCCCATATGCAGATCCATGAAGCCCAGGCTTCTCGCCACTTTGACGAATTCATCCTTCCCCGCGCCTGGCATACCGGTGACTACTATCATTTCTCTGCCGTATTATCAAGCATCATATGAAATTTCGTCTAGATGTTCTGATCAGCTGATAAGGCCCATACTTCGCATTTTTATTGAAAAATTGACCTCTAACCCAATGCCATTCACTGCACGATCATGGCCGCCCATACCTCGCTTGGCGTTCTGTTCTTTGCCTTAAGGTACCTCTGCCAGTAATTGTCTATGAACTGTACCGGTACCCTTATCTCGAGGTTCCTGCCTATCAAACCACGTTCAAACCTGTATTCAACATCATGAAGTATGATCTCTGTTATGGAATGCGTTGTGAACGGATAGTACGCGTGGTTATCCTTATCCACCAGTATCCAGATGGAGTTCCTCCTCTTCATCTCGAAGCTTATCATGTTGAGTATTTCGTTTCTTATCCTGGGCCCAAAGGTTTCACTTGACATGATCATGCCATAGAGCGTTTCTGATCCTATCTTCCTGTCTCCTATTGGTAGATCCATTATGTGAAACTCTCCATTCTGGGAACCTATGACCTTGATGTATCTATAGTCGTTTTTCCTGTTCTTTATCTTCAGATCTATGTCCTCGTTTTCGTAAGCCTTAACGAATACTATCCTGTCACCGAACTGATAAAGTATATGTGCGGCAACTGATATCCTCCCATCATTTCCATCGATCTCGCCACTTTCTTTGAGAAGCCTTCGTACATCGCCCTTCTTAACAATTATCGGTTTCATCTTCAACACTTTCTGGGGGAGAACACTTACGTTTGCTAATTAAAACTGGCTTTAAAAAATTTACCCGGGTCTATTTCGGAAAGGTAATAATAAAAAGACATAAAATTATATCAAAGTTAGACAAATTGCATCTCTATATCTATTACGAATAGGTATTCCTATATATGACATCCCTGTGTACTGAACAAATCTTTTATATTAAGTGAAAATGACCCATGGATATCAATGAAAACTTACATAAAGGTCTCATTTTCGAGCGAGGGTGCGAGACCTAGTGAGGTCATAAACAGACTGAGATCGCTTGGTTTCAAGCCAGTAATAGGGGAACAGGACATGGTATACGAATGGGGAAATGGCGCCACACCAGAGGATGCCATCTGGTTCGCAGACAAGATCCACGCTACACTTGCTGGCTTCAATGTCCTGTTTGAGATAGAAACCGTCAGCGACTGATCTGGAATCTCCTTATATTTCCACAGATAGGACACCTTACAGTGACAAGATTTTTCTTTATTCTGACTACCTGGTTTCTGTAGGGATTCTTGCACTTCTTGCAGTATCCTCTCTTTATCCCTGCTGGAAGCGTTATGTCCATGCGAAGGGCAATCCGTTCCATCTGTATTATGTAGCGCTTATCTCCCGTTCTGAGGGCGAAATCGTAAAGCTTTTCTATGCGTCTCTTCGCTATTGCGTCCACATCTTTCTTTGTTATCAACATCCAATAATAGTTATTAGTTTCATAATAATTTCCCCGCATGATAAGGTTGGCAGCAATAGATGTCGATGGTACACTAACCGATAAGGATCGACTAATATCGACGGCCGCAATCGAGAGCATAAGGGCGGCTGAGAGGAACGGCCTCATAGTTTCTCTGCTGAGCGGCAACGTCATTCCCGTGGTCTACGCACTGAAGATCTTTCTCGGCATAAACGGACCGGTGTTCGGCGAGAACGGCGGCATAATGTTCGATAACGACGGCTCCATACAGAAGTTCTTCAGCAACGATGAGACTAACAGATTCCTAGAGGAGATGTCAAAGAAAACCTCAATGAGGAGCATACTGACCAACCGTTGGAGGGAGGCATCGACAGGCTTCGATATAGACCCGAAGGATGTGGATTACGTCAGAAAGGAGGCTGAATCCAGGGGGCTTGTTATATTCTACAGCGGCTACTCATGGCATCTGATGAACCGCGGCGAGGATAAAGCCTTCGCTGTAAACAAGCTCAGAGAGAAATACTCACTCGGTTATGATGAGATACTGGTGATCGGCGATTCCAATAACGACATGCCCATGTTCCAGCTACCCGTAAGGAAGGCCTGCCCGGCAAATGCCACGGAGAACATAAAGGCCATGAGCGATTTCATATCAGACTATTCCTACGGAGAGGAAATAGGCCAGATATTCGATCACTTTGGGCTCATATGAAAATGTTAAAAATTTATTGCCGTTATGGGATCAGACTATCTCCGGCTGGAATGGCTTTATAAGTCCCTTTTCAGCTGCCCGCCTGTAATAAAGTTCGAGGGCCTTTTTACCGGTTTCACCAAAGTTTATGGAGAGTTCGTTCACGTACATCCTGACGAACCTCTTCTCCATCTCCAGATCAGTGTACCTGGCGTACTGCATTGCATATTTCACCGCCTCGTCTTCATGTGCCATTGCGTACCTGATCGATCTCTCAAAGTCGTCCAAAAATCCTGATATGACGTCCTTCGGCAGATCCTTGCGTATTGCATTGAAACCAAGCGGTACCGGGAGGTTTCCGGCATAGCTCCTCCATGCCTCATATATATCGAAGACCTTCTTCAGGCCATGTTTCTCGTATGTCAGCTGTTCATCATGTATAAGTATGCCTGCGTCGACCTCTCCGTTCAGTATGGCCTCCGGGATCCTGTCGAACCTGATCTCAACGTATTCTCTGGCCTCCGGCCCGAACATCCGGTATAGCAGGTATGATGAGGTCATGAACCCTGGCACACCCATCCGTGATCTGGACAGATCAACGTCGTGTGCCGCGACCACCATCGGTCCGTAGCTTATGCCAAAACTCGCTCCGGATCTGGTGAGCATGTACCTGTCGCTCACCTGCACGTATCCATTCGCTGATAATGCAGTAACATCATAAATTGCATTCTTCGATTCCCTGTTCAGCGTCTCTATATCCTTTATGACCTGATCATACTCAAGCTTCGTCCTTATTTTCCCCTGAAACATGGCATAGAACATGAATGCATCGTCTGGATCAGGGGTGTGTGCAACTGTTATCCTCATAACACGTTATAGCGTCATGACATAATATTTTTTTACCGGTGCATGATGATAGCTTCATCGGAGATACTTGGGATGATTAACCAGAAGCCAGCTTTAGGGAGATTCAAGATTGCAATTCCAAGGGAACACGGGCTCATCGTTGTCTGGGCCAATACGATGATTATCTCCATCATCTCAAGCTACAGACCATCCGCATATGGAATCATAACGTTCTTAATCATGCTAACGACGTTCTTCATCTACGATCCAGTACTGTCAGCGCTCAGGATATGGAAGGCCGGGAGGAATCCATTGAAATTTCTTGCGGAAAACCACCTGCATGTTGTCTTTCTGGGATTCCTGCTGCTTGCCTGGATTGCGTATATCGCCGTGATAGGCGTACTGCCGTATACATCGATGCTCGCCTTCGCCATCTTTCTTATCGTCTATGCAGTACTTTTCAGGTACGGCGAGAGAAAGCTCTACACACGTATATTATCAATACTCACGCTGACATCCATGTTCCTCATCGTATCGTCCGCATTCCAGCATTCCATAACCATGCGGATCTTGATAATATTCCTGATACTGAGCACCGGAGAGATGCTAATGGGATCTGGGCCGGTTGAGATAGCCAACTCAAGGATAATGAAGATCAGGTTTGAGAGACTCTTCGCTGAACGCATCGTGCCTGTTTACGTATCATCAATGATCCTGATCCTGCCTGTTCTTATCCTGACCGGCAGGTATGCCTTCTACGTCTTCGCCTCGATATTCACTGTAGCGGCCGCATCAGATGTCGCCATGAAGAACATGCCCATGAAGCGCGTGGGTTTCATAGCAACAGGATTCAACATCGCCATACTCATATCTATTCTTGTGATCTATAGATGAAATCGTGCATCACTGTACATATGACCCCTTTGCCATCCTGCCCAGAAGGTATATGAAGACCGGCACACCTATCATTCCGGTCACTATGCCTATGGGTATAACCTCACCGTGGATTATGATCTTTGAGATGTCATTTGCGGCCATCAGAAATATTGAACCGAAGACCGCGGATGTTGGTATGACGTATCTGTTCGACCCGCCGTATATGAGCCTTGATACATGCGGCATGATCAGTCCGACGAACCCAATGAGCCCGGATACGGATACCACTGCTGATGTACTCAGCGTGACGAGCGCTATGAGGATGGCCTTTGTCCTCTCCACATTTACTCCTATGGAATGCGCGTGCTCGTCCCCCATCTGCAGTGCATCGATCTCGCTCCTGAGGAGGTATATGCCTATAGATGAGAAGAGAACGATTGGTATGAGTGCAACGATCTCGGACCAGCTTATGGTCTCTATGGATCCAAGGAGCCAGAAATACTCACTGCCTGCCAGATTCACATCTGAGAATATTATGAATGATACTATAGATGAAGAGAAGAAGGAAAGTGAGATGCCGATCAGAAGAAGGAACGTTGGCGGAGCCCTGCCATGCCTGAATGATATGAGATATACTATGGCAACCGTGACCGTGCTGAACAGGAAAGCGTTTATTTCGAGCGTGTAGTATCCAAGAAAGGAAAGTGAAAGAGCTATGCTGAGCACAGCACCGAGCGCGGCACCGCTGGATATGCCGATGATGTACGGTTCAGTTATCGGGTTTCTGAATATGCTCTGGACCACGGAACCGCCAATGGCCAGCGTAGACCCAACTATTATGGCGCCGATCACCTGCGGCTCCCTCAGCTCCGTTATTATGAGATAATCGTTCCTTGGAACTGCGAAGTGATGCAATGAGGAGAGAATGGGTATCTGATCCCATATTATCTCAACTGTCCTCCTGACAGATATGGATATGCTGCCTATACCCAGCGAGATCACCGATACCAGTACCAGTATAAGGATACTCGAAACTGCAACCGGTACCTTCAGAACCTTTCCGTGGTATCGTATGTCAGAGAACACCAATCAATCCCCCTTTATGTTACTTAAATCAGTTTCACCATAATAAAGATCGCTATCTTAATATATTGAAGTGAGTTTACTGAAACTGAAATTAATTTGGTGAAATTCATGAACAGAAATTCCGTAGTGGCCATCGCAATCATAATTGTTGTTGTCGTGGCTGGTGTTTCATACTTTTACTACAGGGAGAACATAGGCACAACCGACGTGGCGCAGGTCTATGCACCTAACGCGAAGCTGCCATTCACGCACCCGCTGACAAGAATCGTATCACTGCTGCCCAGCATAACGGTCAATCTCTACGCGCTGGGAGCTGAGAAGGATCTGGTCGGCATAAGCACGTACACTACCTATCCGAAGAATCTTAGCATACCCATTGTGGGTGAGTTGGACACAGTCAATTATGAGGAACTTCTGAACGTGTCCCCACAGGCGGTGATAACCATACCTTCATACTACCCGCAGGACGTTATAACGAAGATCCTTGACATGGGCATACCGGTGATCGAGGTCGGCCAGAACAACTTCACACAGATAGAGCAGCAGATCCTGGAACTCGGAAACATAACGGGGACACAGAAGAACGCGACAGAAATAGTGCAGTGGATGCAGACCTCGCTGATGTACCTGCACCAGAATGCCACCGAACTGTCCCATGGGAAGAGGATGAGCATATTCTACCTTCTGAGCACAGAGGGCGGTTACTGGACAGCCGGCAACCAGACCTTCATAAACGACTTCTTCAACATAGCCGATCTGCAAAACATCGCCAACGAATCAGGCTATTACACCGTTCCTGGCTCCATGATACTCAATGATTCTCCAGACATAATACTCCTGGATCAGTACGTAAATTCATCTGTCATGAAGACGGCCCCGTTCGACCAGACAAACGCGTATAAGAACAATATGTACTTCACAATATTCGACGACAACTACTTCAACCAGCCGGCGTTCAGATCCGTGTACGCTGTCCAGTGGCTCATAGACGAGGTCTACAACACCACGGTGAACGTACCAGCTTTCCCCATTCAACTGGCAGATAACCCTGCTCCCTCATCATTCTGAAAAACGGTTCATTATCTGAATACCATCATTTTTTCAAACACAATTTTTACATAAAAGGTTTCATGTAGAGGACGGATGCATTCACAGACCAATCGATACAACGGCGTAGAGCGAAATCAGCGTCAGAACAAGAACTGGAAGCGCGGCTATGAAGCCTATCTTCATGTAATATGCTGGGGTTATCTCTATGCCATGCTTTCTCTTCAGGGTGTACATCCAGAGCAGGGTTGCCAGCGACCCTATTGGCGTGAACTTAGGGCCGATATCGTTTCCTATCACGTTTGCGTACATCAGAAATCTGTTTCCATTTAGATTTGAAACCGTGAGTACGCCCATCATGGTGGATGGCAGGTTATTCATCGCACCTGCGAGGAAACCGAAGAAGAGACCACCGATCACTGTATACGCCGGGTTCCCCAGATACATTGCCGATCGCATGAGATCGGTTAGAAGGCTGGTGAGGCCGGCGTTTCCGAAGCCATAGACAACGACATACATGCCAAGGGAGAACAGGACTATCTGCCATGGTGCTTCCTTTAGCACAAGGTTGGTGTTTATCTTACCATTAACGCGTGCCATATAGAGCAATATCAGAGCAGCGGGGAGAGCTATGAAGCTCACGGGAACGCTGTCAAAGCTTGATACGAAATAGGCAATAACGACCAGTATTATGAACGGGAATGCGAGCCTGAATATCTGCCTGTCCGTTATTACCTTATCTTCGTCCCCCACATCAGCAGGGCTGTACCTGACAGACGCCTCTTTCCTGTATATTATCAGGAGCATTGCCAGGCTTGCTAGGACACTCACGGCATCAGGTATTATCATGGTTTCAGCGTACTGAGCGAATGATACCCCAAAGTATCCTGCCCCTATTATGTTAACGAGGTTGCTTATTATGAAAGGAAGACTTGAAGAATCTGCTATGAAACCAGTTGCCATTATGAATGCCGTTGCCCTCTTCCTGTCCATTCCTGTCCTCGCGGTTATTGCGGATACTATGGGCGTGAGGACAAGCGCTGTGCCGTCGTTGGCAAAGAATGCGGAAATGGCTGCACCAAGAAGCACTATGAATACGAAGAGCTTGAGCCCGTTCCCGCCTGCAAGCTTGGATATTTTTATGGCATAGTATTCGAAGAAACCCGAGTAGTCGAATACCAGTGACATTATTATTATGGCAACGAAGGTGAATGTTGGATTCCAGATGATATCCCAGACCTTCAGTATGTCCTCTGGTGTGGAAATGCCGACAAGGATCGATACAAGTGCACCTATCAGAGCTGAATAGCCTATATCGAGCTTCCATGGCTTGATTATCACAAGGATGAGTGTGAAAGCAAAAACTGCGGCTGCAAGGATGAGACGGAACAATACCACCGCACAGTATCCTCACTGCTTATAAAAATTTGATATATTAACTGAAATGTAAATTATTTTATGGAAATAAAAAGGTGTTGTTTTGAAAACTTATTTTCTCTGAGCTATTGGAACGAACTTCCTCTCAGCCGGACCAACGTATACGGCCCTCGGCCTTATGAGTCTCTGTTGTTCCTCTACGTACTCGATGAAGTGGGCCTGCCATCCGGTGACCCTGGACAGAGCGAATAGAGCAGTGTAAATATTGTTCCTCAGCGGGAATCCTATCGACATGTACACTATTCCAGAGAAGTAGTCTGTGTTTGGATATATACCCTTGGAACCGAATGTCTTGACTCCGAGATCCTCAAGCTTCGTCGCTATCTCGTATATCTTGTGTACCTCCGGTTTTTTGCTGGACAGTTTCTCTGCAATACCCTTGAATATCTTCGCCCTCGGATCGTATGTCTTGTAAACTCTGTGACCAAAGCCCATCAACCTCTTCTTTCCGTTTATTATGTTATCGTTGAACCACTTCTCAACAGCAGATGGATCCTTGATCTCGTCGAACTGGGCGATCGCCGCCTCTGCCGCGCCGCCGTGCAGCGGGCCCTTCAGAGCCGCGAGCGCAGCCGTTATGCCAGAGTACATGTCCGATAAAGTAGATACAGCAACGAGACCGGCCGTAGTGGAAGCAGGCACCTCGTGGTCCGTGTAGAGTATCAGTGCCGTGTTCATGGCGTCTATCTCTTCCTTCGTGGCCTTCCGGCCGAAGGCAGCATTCAGGAAGCTCTCGGCGTAGCTGTCCGATGGCTTTGGAAGCTCCGCTGGCATGTTCATTATATGCCTGTAGACGTTCACGGTGATCGCGGACATCCTGCCTATCATCTCTGCGGCAACATCCCTGTCAGTATCCTTGTTCCACTTGAATTTTGTTTCCGATGCGGCCATGGCTGCCACCGCTGCCATCTGCATCGCCACAGAGTCCGACTCCCTTGGAAGCTGCCTTATTGCATTTATCACGAAGTCCGGTATCTTGTAGCCCTTCTGCACGGTCTCCTTATATTTCCTCAGCTCCTGCTCCGTAGGCAGATTCCCATACAGAAAGAGATACTGTATCTCCTCATCCTGAGCTCCAGAGGCGATTATATCCTCGACGGAATAACCGCCATATCTCAGAATACCCTTGTTCCCATCGATGGTCGTGAGCCTCGTCCATTTTATATTGACATCCTCAAGCCCCTTGCTAATCTCTTCAGTTTCTGGCATTAAAGCACCTCTACATATATGATATCTTTTAACGCTATTTGAAATTTCGTCGTATAATTCCATTATCGGTATACATAATTTAATTTTCAAATAAATAGATTAAAAATATACTATTTAGTCACCATGCATATGAATTTGATACAGCGAAGAACAATCCATGCGTGAAATAAGATTAATACGCCGAAGCGGTAGATCAAACAAGTGGAACGAAGTGATCAGAGACAAGTACGGAAATCTGGTTATGATGAAATATAAAAACGATTCGGATCTTGAGCGTTCCGCAACCGATCTGATCAGGGACATTTACGGGAAGAAGATAATAATTTACACTCCTGGACACGCGAGGATGGCGAACAGGATCGCGGTGGAAGTTCCTGACACCGATCTCTTCGAGATCGCCGATTTCTCAAAGATGATAGTGGACAGCGTCAGGAGATCCAGGAATCTTGGGCACCAGCTGGCGTCTGAGATATTCGGCGAGGAGGCCTCTTTCCGCGGTATAAACATATTTCTGGTAGGTTACGACAGGCTGATGATCTTTGATTTCAACGGCCCAAATCCTGAGTTCACAACGGAGTTCATGAGATCGTTCCTGTCGATGGTGGATCCCCGTACCAACGATAACCACCTTTACTTCCTTTCGTCCAGATCGAACAGTGTGATTGAGGATGTCCTGTCCTTATCCATGCTGATCGCATGAACCATTATCTCCTGCGGCGATCTATGAAGAACACGAAGGCCGTTATCATTGCACCTATGATTATTCCCGCACCAAGGTAATAGTCATAGTTTCCGCTGTAGGTATACGTTTCTATATATTGAACAGGCTGATCGTTGACCACGATGCTTGCACTCTGTGCTGATGCCCTGTAGCCTGGTATCCTAGCAAACTGGGCCGGATACTGGCCGTTGGGAAGCAGTATCGATATTGTTGTGCTGTTGGAATAGTACGCCCTGCCGTCTATGACCACATACCATGAGGAACCTGCAGGCAGGCCTGTTTCCCTTATCACGACGGTGTATAGCTCCTCCGGGAAAGTCACATTCACGATAATAGATCTTCCATTGACGGAAACGTAGCCTGATACCGCTGTGTAGTTGTTTGGCGGCGCAAACACAGAGTATGAATACGTCCCGTTTGGAAGGTTCACTATGAGATCCTGCGAGGTTGATGAGTAGAGGTTCCCAGCTATATCCAGGTACCATGTCTCATTCCTTACGTAGTTCATCGCGCGGAACACGATCCCATAGGTCATGACCTGCTTCACGTATACGTTCACCACACTCATATTTTTATAGGATAGCGCGTATCCAGAATAGCTGCTGATGTATCCTGGAGGCAGGAACACTGCGTAGGTTGTGTTTCCGAAGTTGAACTCCGTGACATTTATGTACCTTCCGGAGCTGACGTAGTATATGCCGTCCGCAACGATCTCCCAGCTGGCTCCAGTCGGAAGCCCATGGATCACGAATGACAGCTCATAGATGAAATACACGAGCGGATGGTAATCGTATCCACTCTGTATGTATCCGCTCTCGTTCCATGGTGGCGTTATCAGAGGGGATCCCCAGTAGTTTCCGCCCTCATATCCTCCATCCACGATGCTTCCGTTTAGGTCGAAGCCATCAACACTGATCGTGTAATTTACGGGCTCAACAGAAGAGATGTTCCAGTTATCATGATACGTGGCATTGGAATCAGTATAGATGTTGAAGTCCGGTGAATACGCTATGTCGTACTGCGTGAAGGCGTTGTTGTATATCAGGTTGCCGGAGGAATCTATGAAGATCCCGACTGTTCCGTTTCCGTTTTCAGACACGTACTGATCGGGAAAATAGTTACCCCATACCGTGTTGTTCTCGTTTGTTGAGTTCCTTCCGTATATGAGAAGTGATGAGTAGTATGGGGGCTGGAGCTCTCCTGATATGGCATGGACCGAATAGAAGATGTTGTCTGCGATCAGATCGTTTGAAGAGTTCCAGACCATGAGGTTCGCCACTATGAAACCTTTCATCGTCTCAGGGAACCAGCCCGTTATATTCAGACCTCCAACTATGGATACGTTTGAAGTCCCGTAAAGGACTATGCCCATCCAGTTTGTATCGCTGAGACCATGGCCATTAAGCATGCCTTCGTACTGGGTTCCATAGGTTATCCGGAACGAGCTGGCGTTTTCGATATCCATGTGGTAATCCACGTTTATTATGGAGATGCCAGGGAACACCGGAAACAGGTAATCGTTCAGAACACCGAAGAGGGAAGATACAGATACCGACTGGCCAAAGGACATGATGAACGGGTTCTCCGATGTCCCATTGCCAGAGAATGCATAAAAGATGGCTTCGCTGTAGTTCTCAATCAGCACAGGCGTGTATATCTCCCCGGTTCTGGGGCTTTTAAGAAGCACCGCTGAATCACTCACATTGTTCACGTATTCCGGCTGATAGAAATTCCTCAGCACGGCAATTGAATAATCCCCATCCGGAAGGACGAAGCTGAAATGCGTGCCATTATAAGGTGCCCATGAGGCTGAGATATTGCTGAATTGCGTACCTGGGCTCACGAATATGTAACCGTAAGGTTCAGCACTGCCGGATATTCTTCTCTCACCACCAGACACATTCCAGAGCCCATAAACCAGAGATGGACCGGGCTGCAGCGTTGCGGTATGACCGTACCAGCCCACATCGATGCCGTAAGATGTTTCACCGGTATCCACGCCTGCATCATAGGCTGATGCAGCTGGAACGAATGATGCAGAAGTTGTGTTGTACAGGTAAAGGGCCATCGTGCCGTTGATCTCATAGACGTCCACGTTGCTGCCTCCACCCGGCCCGGTTATGGCCATTTCAGCATCGTAAAGCAGTCCAGATGGCGATGGAGAATACCCCGAGATCATGAACTCCGCCGGCGAAGAAGCTTCTTCAGATGAATTGAACGTGACCTTATCGTACACTCCAGGTCTGATCACCTTGCCGTTATGCAGACTATAATTGAAGTAGACCACATCGTTTCCATTCTGAAGGGTTGAATTAAGGTACAGCTCCAGAATAAAGGGGAAAGACACGTTCATGGTCGGCCCGATATCATAGTAGTAAACTCCCGGCACAAGCTTACCGTCGCCATGGAGTGCGTTCGGAGTCATGTTGAATGCCTGGCTTGAGAAATTCCATATGTTGTCTATGAAGGTGAGCTGATGCGTCCTAGTCGAATATATCACGACGTTTTGCGTCCAAAAAGAGTATGAGGAATTTCCGAAGAGATCGACGCCATGGAGTACAGCATTGAGCTGTACTGCGAAGCTGTAGGGTTGATCATCGTATGGATAGAATACCTGCGTGCTGTTAAGATCGGCGACCCCCATCACCCCTGTAGTATTGATGGAATATGGTACGATGCCACTGCTTGAATTCTTGAGGCCAACATCCGAAACACCCATTGGAGCGGGACTAATGGGATAGGTGATCGTGATGTGACCGGCCGATGAATAATCATTCATCGCGTTGAAATTTGGCAGGAAAGCGTACCTGCTGCTCAGATTCAGACTGCCTATCCTGGACAGGATCTGACCCTCCTGGGATTCATTAGGAACATTCGTTTCATAATGATGCACACCGGCAGGCGATGCGTGAAGCGGAAAAGCTGCCATCGAAGATCCGGCGAGAGCAATGATGACCAGAAATATGACGAGTATCTTCTGCGACGTGATCGTCTAAAAGAAAAATGGATATAAAAAGATGTGGAGCCTTCGCTTCACTCCTCCCTGTCATCCCGTATGTGCAGGTCTATGGTAAGATAAGGCTCCAGACCCTTCAGTATCCTGTTAACAGCCTTCTCAAGGTGTTCCTGCAACGTAGAATATGATATGCCGAATTCCCTGGCCATCTCGCCTATCTGAACTCTCTTCGGTGTGTCGAAGTATCCCATGTGGTATGCATTGACCAGATACTTCAGCTGCTTTGTAGTCAGACCAGAGAGCAGATCCGACATTGAGACGGCGTAGGTATCCCTCACAAGTTCAGGCTTTATCTCTGACTTCTTGACGACATTGGCGTCACCTATTTTCCCGAACTCATCGAATATCGACAGGAAGCTCTCCGACACAGGGGATATGAGTGAAAGTTTCTCATGGCCGCTCTGATAGTAAACCGGAGCCTTCCACATGAGGTTCTTTGATTCTGCCTTCCTTATCGTGGAATTTAAAGCGTTGCACCTGCATAGAAGCATTACGGACAAACTCCCCTTTCCCTCAGTTTTGTATATCACATGCGTGTTCAGTTCTCTCTCGATCTCCGGGAGGAAGCTATCCACCTTCTTCAGATCCTCATCTTTTCCGTAAAATTCAAGGTAGTCGACGGCAGAGTTGCACCACCTGTAAAAACTGACATCCGGGAAGAGTTTACTGAGTCTGCAGAATGGCAGATCATTCACAAGATCGAACTCGATCTCCTCCATACCGTCACATACCGGCATCACTTATATATCTTTCATCGTATTCATAAACATGGTGATAAAAAATGGTTTCACTGATAGTGGAGCACAGATGGAAGGAAAAGAACCAGGATGAGGCCTTCAAGGTAGTTGGAAGCATCATTGATATGCAGAAGAACGGCAAGCTGCCGGCTGGGTTCACGCTCAAGTCCGTGAACGTCATAGGCAATGAGAGGATGGCCATATGTGAGTGGGAGGCGCCAAGCCTGGAAGACTTCAGGAGCCTGATGGAGAAGGTGAATCCCCCCACGAAGCATGAGATCTTCGCCACACAGAAGCTTCTGTGATACTATGTTTATTTGAATATATTTCAAATATTTTAAAAAATTTAATATTGTGCTTTTCCATTTTTTAAATACATGAAAGAACTTCAGTGCCCCCAGTGCGGCAGTCTTGTTCCAGAAGGTACCGAACAGTGCCCGGTGTGCGGATACAGGTTTCCTGCCGTAGAGGACAACAGCTGGAAGGCCGCATTTGTGCGTATATTCTCAAGGCAGCGGGTACTCACAATGGTCCTTGTGTTCGTTGCGGAGCTTGCGCTTATGTTCGCACTCACGGCTCTGCCCATGTCAGGATCGACGGCGAGCCAGATCGTGAATCAGAACGAGCCGAGCCTGCAGTCCGTGAGGTCCCTCCCCTTGATAGTGAGATCCTTCTCCATATTCTCCCACAACTACGAGATCGCAACGATAGAGATCATACCGGTCATAGGGCAGATATTCTTCATAATATCAACCTATTCCACCGCCATAGTGCTTAATGCACTTGCCATATCTGAAGGAGTGACCGGGCCGCTTGCACTCCTATCGCTTCTTCTCCTACCATACTCATGGCTTGAGCTTCCTTCGTATGCCATAGCTTCCACGGAAGGGGCTTTCCTGATCGCCTCTATCTTCAGGCGGTCCTTCAGGAAGGAGGTCAAGACCGCCATAATAGTTTGGCTGATGGTGGGACTGGAGCTCCTCACCGCCGGCATATTCGAGTCCTGGACAATAGCATTGGAGAGATCCAACAATTTTGCGGTACTTTTTTTGACATGGATACCGTACGTTGTGGTAGTCGCCGTGTTCGTGATGCTGGTCCGATATGGCGTTAAACGCTTCAGATCCGACCTGAAAAGAAATGCATGATGAAATCAAGCCATATCCCTGTCAACTTTTTTAAATGGAAAGGATATATAGCACCGTGCTTGTCATAATTGGAGATTTCATCGCATTCGTAATAGCCATAGTGCTGACACTGATAATAGCATCTGTTCCTGTGTGGATCGCCGGTAAACTGGTATCGAGGCGATCGACATTCGGTCAAGCCATGGCTGCCACGCTACTGTCCATCATAATATTTTATGTCTTCTTCTTTATCTTCTCCCTGTTCACGCCCTTCATAGGGATAATATTTGGATTCATTGGATCGCTCTGGGTATTCAAGGAGGTCTACGGCATCGGCTGGATTGATTCACTGGCGCTCGCAATAATAGCCATATTCATAGCGGTTGTAATATCACTGCTGCTAGGCGTATTCCTCTTCCCGATCATACACATAGGAATGATACACGGGCACTTTGTTGGATCCCCATACATTAGGACGCAGATGGGCATAATATGAATTCTGGCGCTCGAAAAAGCAAAATATAAATGATTGGTCTTCAACTTCTCAGGGGTGATGCTCTGATCGGACGATCAGAGGAATTCGTTTTCGGACGCGGCCAAATATCTCCTCACCGCTTCTATTCCAGACAGCATGGCCCGGTAGATGTCGTACTGATTTTTCTCATGTATGCTTATATCGTAGTGATCCGAGGAATCAACTATGGTTACACCGTATTTCTTCGCGATCTCAATGTACGCCTTCTTCCTAGCCCTGTCAAGACTGCTCAGGCTGTAGGAAGATAGGTATACCCTGTGTTCGCTCGCATATTTCAATGCAAGGTCGTGATACATGTAAACGTTTGAGTCTATCCAGATCTCATTCCTGTCCGGAAGATCGGGATAGACCATGTCCGGAAGGCAGTATATTCCATCCCCACTGTACCTCTCTCCGACTCTAATATCTACTCCGTATTTCGCAAGTGCCTTCCCGTAATAGTCAATCAACCTTCTAAACTCCTGAGCCTTGGACGCATCGAATATATCGTTGAGCTGGCCGCCTATCCTGTCCTCCTTTTCATAGAGTATCACTTTCAGTCCAGACTTTGAAGCGTACAGCGATGCCTCTAGACCCTTTATGCCGGCACCAGCTATGACAATTTCTCCGCTGTACATCTTCCTTGGTTCAGGAACTACGAAGTACGGATTCACAGTGCAGCGTACCTCTCCATACGCCAGGTTCCTGCATCCCTGGTTGCATCTTATGCATGGCCTTATTCCATCATTTCTGGTCAGGATCTTGATGGAGAAGTATGGATCTGCAAGCATGCCCCTGCCGATGGCCGCGAAATCAGCCACGGATAGCACGCGGTCAACATCCTCGCCGGAAGTTATGGAACCTGCAATGATCAGCGTTTTGCCAGCTTTGCCCCTGATCTTCTGGAATATGTGCGCATGCGGAGAATAGAATGAAGCTGATGAACCTGGAGGTTCGTTGTTCCCTGCTGACACATGAACATAGTCGATGTTCTTGAGCGATTCAACAACCTTCATACCATAATCAGGGCCGTATCCGTCGTTCTCGTCCTCGTACAGGCTTATCCTTATGCCAACCGGCAAATCTACCTCAGACCTTACTGCTTCTATTACCTCCTGCGGAAACCTCATCCTGTTCTCGAAGGAACCGCCATACCTGTCGGTGCGCCTGTTCCACCATGGCGATATGAATTCATCCACGAGGTATCCATGGGCACCGTGTATCTCTATACCATCGAAGCCGGATCTTTCGGCTATCTTTGCGGCTCTCCTGTAGGCGTATATTACGTCCTCTATGTCAGAAAGATCCATCTCACGGGCTGCTGGATCGAACGATGTCTTCGACGGCGCTATCTTGTATTCGTTGATGGAACCAATGGCCTTTGCTCCAGCATGCACCAGCTGCACAAACACCCTGGAACCATGCGCATGTATCCTCTCCGTCAGCCTGGAGAACTTTGGAATCTGCCTCTCATCGTACATGCCCATCTGGTTCCTTGATCCGATGCCGGATCTCCTGTCAACATAGGTGTATTCTGTGATGATCAGGCCGGCCCCGCCTTTTGCCCTCTCCTCGAGGTATGATATGTGGTTCTCGTTGGTGTTGCCATCAGGATCGGCCATGTTCGATATCATCGGGGACATGACAAGCCTGTTGGGTATTCTGACGCTTCCTATGTAACCTGGTTCCGCTGCTGAGACCAACCTGCAATCACCTCAGTGATCTGTATATTGCTGCTATGTCCTCTTCACCGTATCCCAAATCCATGAGGTATCTGAATATCTGGAGCGCCAGAGAAGCCATGGGAAGCACCACATGTCTTTCAGCCGCAAGCTTGTCAACTATCTCCATGTCCTTGAGCATGTTCCTGATGGAAAACTGAACGCTGTAGTCTCCGGAGATCATCTTCGGAACCTTCAGCTCCGATGTTGGCGACCTTGCGCTTGAGTACTTCGTGAGGACGTCTGTTATCACATCATCCGGAATGCCGTTCTTTCTACCGAATTTCACCGCCTCTGCAAGTGATGCCATGTATGATCCAAGAAATAGGTTGTTCACCAGCTTGGCGTAAAGGCCAGAACCGTTGCCGCCGATGTATACGACCTGGTTTGCCGTTGCGGATAGTAGATCCCGTACATCATCGAAGCCAGATCTATCGCCACCAACAAGTACCACAAGCGCCTTCCTCTCCACAGCGATGGATGTGCCTATCACCGGTGCATCGTACATCTTTCCGCCTTTTTCCTTTATGGTATTTGCCACCTCTACTGATGTCTCTGGCGATATCGTGGACATGTCTATGAATAGCTTTCCGCGGGCATCAGCAGCCATCTTTGAATATACTTCCTGCACCGATCCGTCATCGTATAGCATCGTCACTATGACATCGCTATTTCTCACCGCTTCGCTTAGATCAGTGTAATATTTGACCTTCAGGGCTGATGCGGTGTTTCTCGCCTTATCGGCATTCCGGTCATAAACACCTGCCAGCTTTCCCGCCGAGGCAAAGTTGGATGCAATCCTTGAACCCATGACACCCAGACCTGCAAGAAGAACTCTGTTCTGCATGGCGTCTCAATTAATTCATACTATACTAAAATTACCGTTCTGCGATTTGGCAATAACGTCATTAGACATGCGCCTTATGCATCAGACCGGTCGGTGACTGTGATCCTGCACTGCCTCCAACTTAAAGTTAAATAGATATTATGTTTACTTGTAATGCATGAGCTTTGATTCTGATGCATTCACGCAGTACAGGGAGTACCTGAGGCAGAATGCAAACAGCATAAGGGATGCCATGATAATGCCCAGGGATTCTCCCCTGAGAAGCGTGTACAGAGATCCCTTCACTAGGCATTACACCGATCTACCGGAACAGGATGCTGATGTGAAGGATCTGTCCATATCAGCAACCGACAGCAGCGAGTTTTCAAGGGAGCTGTACAGCGGGCCTTTCTTCATACTTGTGCGTTCATATTCGAAGATCCACGGGAAGATCTATGTTGACTTCAGGTCTTCCATAAAATCGGTTACACCGGAGGAGGTCAAGAAGGAAACCATAATGATGATGGAATCATCAGAACACAGGAGTCTGCTGAAGCTCATAAATTCAGAATCACCCGATATATCGCTTGTTGATGGTTCGCTCATGGGCAGGATAGGCCGGTGTCAGAACTATCAGATGTCAGTTGATGCTGATGAGGATTACTGCATGGGCCTCAGGAGCTTGCTTGAGGCTGCAGCAGGAAAGACAACGCTCGTGTTCGTTTCAAAATCCACCAGGTCAAGGGTTCTGAGGGATACGCTCCTTGATGAGGCGGAACATAACCAGCTTGTGGATGCTGAGCGGAACAGCTGGCATTTCGATCATTACATAATAAAGTCTCTTGCGGAGAGACCTGGGTATATCAAGCCATTGCCAGTTAGGATGGGCATAGGAAACCTATCCCTGGAAGTTATGGTATCAGATATTCTCCCCCGGCTGGAGGATGTGCCGATAAGGTTCGAGGTGTTCGGAAGCCATGTGCCGTTCGAGAAGGTGCTTCAGGTTATGATGTATGGTTATACGGGCTACAAGGTCTACAATCTCTGGCTTTCCGATATAGATAACATGGTCAAGTTTCGGAAAAATGAGGTTGAGAACGTTTACCTGAAGGAATTTGAACGCACAACCGGCATCCCTTTTTATGAGACCAGAGGTGAGAGGCGTGCAAGGATCAGGATCTGAAATAGGATATACGGTTGGAGACAACAGATCGGAATCTTATATGTTTGTTGTGAATCCAGAGATACAGATCAAGAAGTGGGAATATGTGTACATAAAGGCTTACGAGGATCTCATACTCGGGAGGGTTGAAGATCTTCTTTCGAGGAGCGATCTTCTGAACGATCGCATAGACTTCAACAGCGTCAGAAAGTATTCAGAGAACAGGATGAACGAAAACGTGGATCTGTGCATTGTGCGTATAATAGGGAGCGTGAAGGATGGCAAAATATCGCGGTCAAGATATCTCATAAGGCCGGGACAGCCCGTATACAGGGCGGAAAAGGAAATACTTGAAAGCATACTCAGATTCGATGATGACAGATCGCTGTTCCTCGGACATCTTGCGGATCAGCCTGACGTCAAGGTCTTTGCCAACATAAACGGCCTCAGGCGGCATCTCGCCATAATAGCGCAGACCGGTGCGGGAAAGAGCCATACCGCGGGTGTAATAATGGAGGAGCTTCTGAAAAAGGGTGCCTCCATAATAGTTCTGGATCCGCATGCGGACTACGTGCTAATGAAGAACAGCCAGAACCCGCTGTACAGGGACAGCGTGAGGGTGTTCCGCACTCCGATGAGCACTGGGCGCTATACCGAGAGGCTGGGAAAGGTTGATGACTTCACCATAAGGTTCCAGGACCTCAACTACGAAGAGGTCTGCGATATAATGGGCATCCACGAGAATTATGTGAACCAGGCAAATGTTGTGAAGAAGATCATGGAGGAACTGCGCGGAAGGAAGGATGTCGATGAATTCATAGAGAAGAGCGACAGCATTGATGTTGAGCATCGCATAACAGCCAGGATAAAATACCTGCGCAGGATCAAAAACATCTTCGGAACCAGGACCACCGATATCGGAGAATATCTTGCGCCGTCAAGGATGAGCGTGATCGATCTCTCCGGCCTCGATCAGAGCTTAGCCAACTACTTTGCCTACAGGGTAATTAGCCAGGTGTACGATGCAAAGACCACGGGATCGTTCGAGTATCCTGTATTCCTGTTCATCGAAGAGGCGCACAACTTTGCGCCGCCTGAGAAGAACAGAGGTGCTGGGTCTTCCAGGCTCCTCTACGATCTGGTCAAGAAGATAGCAGCAGAAGGCAGAAAATTCGGCATATTCCTTGCGATAATAACACAGAGGCCTGGAAAGATCGATCAGGACGTGCTGAGCCAGTGCAACTCCCAGATAATTCTCCGTATCACCAATCCCGTTGACCAGAAGGCCATACTTGAGAGCAGCGAAAATATGAGCGCATCGCTCATGGAGGATCTTCCTTCGCTCGACATAGGCGAGGCCATCATAATAGGTGAAATCGTAAAGATGCCAACGATAGCTAAGATCAGGCAGAGAGAGACCGAGGAAGGCGGGGTTGACGTTGACATAACCGAGATGCTGAAGAAGGCCAGAGAGGAAGCCTCTAAGACACGAGATCCGTCAGAGATACTTGAGAGGACAAGAAAACTCATCGAGTGATGCACATGCCAAGGTTCATGCACTTTTCCGATACGCATATAGGATACAGATCATTGGTCCTTGATGAGAGGGAACAGGACTTCTACGATGCTTTTCATGAGGCCATAGATGTCGCGCTGGACAGCAGCGTTGACTTCGTCATACACACGGGCGATCTCTTCGATACATGGGTGCCAGGTAACAGGGCCATTAAGGAGTTCAGGAATGCCGTCATGAAACTGAATGCTAAGAACATACCGATGTTTGTCATATTCGGTGATCACGACAGGCCAAGGAGGAACGGTGAACCGGCAGCCGGGATCTTCGACTTTCTCGGTGTCCAGGTGCTTGGACGCGATCAATATGAGTACGTGGTGAGAAGGTTCGACGGTGAAGACGTCCTTATTGGAGGCATCTCAAATATGAAAGGGTACATGAAGCCGAAACTTAAAGAGGAATATGGGAGGTCTGAAAAGATAGAGGATGGTTATAGAAACCGCATACTGATGTCCCATCAGGCCATCGATCCATTCTTCGTGCCGGATCAGTGCGAGGCAAAGCTGAACGATCTCCCTATGAATTTTTCATACATCGCTATGGGCCACCTGCACGATTTCATGGAACGCAGAATTGGCCCTCTGATATCATATCCAGGGTCAACGGAGATAAAGAGCGAGAACGAGATAAACGGGTACCTGAAGCAGGGCAAGGGCGTCAACATAGTGGATATCAGAAACGGTGAGGTCGATCTACAGCGTGTTCGGTTGAAGAGCGTCAGGCCACAGATCAAGGTGGAGAGCGATGCGGAAAACTATATACGCGACATCACCAGCAGACTCTCATCCCTGAAGATCGGTGATGATGGAAAGAAACCGCTTGTCAGCCTGGAGATCCATGGAGACATCTCCATGGAGACAGTGATTCAGGAGATATCGAAATTCGATGATGCCATATTCTCAAGGCCAAAGATCAGGAAGGAATCCACAATACCGTCCATACATACAGAAACTGCAGATCTCAGGGATTATTTCACCGCATACCTGAAGGACGAGAGACTGGCTGACCTTGCCATGAAGATCATGGCGCATTCAAGAAGCGAGGATATCGAAGGGATCATGAAGGAGATAGAGGTGCTTTACGGTGATAATAGACAGGATACGCCTGATTAATTTCCTCTCGCATGAGGACAGCGAGATCTACTTCGATACCGGCGTGAACGTCATAGTTGGCCATAATGGGGCTGGAAAATCAAGCATAATAGATGCAATACGTTTCGCGCTCTTCGGCGACAGGAGGACGAAGAAGATCGAGGACATGATAAGAAAGGGGGCGAAGAGCATGGAAGTGGAGATGGAGTTCAGGAATGCAGGGCACAAGTACATTATCAGGAGGTCCGTGACGAGGAGATCCAAAAATCCAGAGAGCAACGCCATGATAATGGTTGATGGGAATGCGCTTTCCCAATCGGTGAAGGACGCGAACGATTACATAGAGAAGAACATAATAACCAAGGGCAAGGACGTGTTTCTGAATTCCATATTCTCCAAGCAGGGAGAGATGGATGACCTGATCTCCGGGGATCCTGCCAGAAGAAAACAGCTTCTCGATGAGATACTTGAGATCGACAGGCTCGAGGAAACATACGTCATGCTCAAGGATGTCATCGACAGTATGCAGAGATCGATATCAAACCTGGATTATCTCGTATCGGACAATGACAGGGACAAGCAGGATCTTGAACGTTACAGAAATGATATATCGGAGATATCGAAGCTGATAGAGAGGGATCAGAACGCTGAAGCTGAACTAAGTAAGAAAGAGATGGAAGCCAGAACACGGTATGAGGAACTCAAAAGTCAGATAACCACCTTCAATACGAAGCTGGACACAATGAGATCTTATCTGGACGAGGCTGCCAGAAATGAGAATGAAATAAAGAGCATAGAGAAAAAGCTGCAGGAGATATCAAGATCGATGCAGAGGTACGGTGAGATAACATCCTCTGAAGTTTATCTGAACAGAGATAGGATCAGGGCCTACTGGATCGACAAGGGACAGCTTCAAGAATACATGAAATCGCTTTCACGGCTCGATGATCAGATAAAAACCTATGAGGACAGCATGAAGCTGGCCAGTGAACTGGAAGCCCAGCACGAGGAGTACGAAAGGAAAAGGGTGAGGCTTGACGAGATAAAACATGAACTTGATGATCTTAGGCAGTACGAGAGCAAATACGGATCGTTTTCCCTTGGGCTACAGCAAAAGGTGGAGACTCTTAATGACTACAGCCGGAAGAAGGAGTCCCTGGGGGCGGAGATATCGAGGATCGTGGGCAAGCCTTTCAGCAGCACAGGAGAACTCCAGGCGATATACGATGACGTAAGAAAGCGTCTTGATAACGTCACAGAAGTACAGGGCGACCTCAAGGTCAGAATGGGAACCATGAAACAGCAGGAGAATGAGATCAGGAGGAACATGGGACTTCTTGGGGGACACAACACCTGCCCGGTATGCGGGACTGATCTCGGTGAGAAAGGATCCAGAGATCTCCTCGATCACTACTCGGAGGAGATCAAAAGGCTCGATAACGAAATGAAGAAGATCGAAGAGGAGATCTCAAAATATGAGGACGAGAAGAAGACGTTGAGATCCCTTGAGACATACCTTGCGAGTGGTAAGATCAGGGAATACTCTTCACTTGAGAATCAGATCATGGATCTTGAGAAGAAGATAGGCGAAGACAGAGATTCGCTTTCCAGCCTTGAGGAAAAGCATCAGAGGTACGTTCAGCTGGATCAGGAGTACAGATCCATCGATCTGGATGATCTCAGGAAAAAGGATGAAAAATGGAGGAATGCAAAGGCCACAGTCGAAGCCATCGGTGACATAGATGCCCTGAAAAGGGACAGGGATGATCTCCTCCAGAAGATCAGGGAAACGCAGGGCAGAACGGAGGAGATGGAATCGAAATTCGGGGATATAAATTCGTATACACCATCTTACATAAGCGGATTGGAGGATGAGGCTAGGTCACTCGAAGCGGAGGTCAGAAAAGCCGATGAGCTTGGAAGGCAGAAGGACACACTGCTTAATAAAATACAGGAACTCAGGGCGAGATCCGCCGGCATGGATGCGATAGAGAGGCAAAGGAAAGAGGCAGAGGAGAATCTTAATGTCGCTGGACAACAGTTAAATGGCATCACCGCTCAGATAAAGAAAACGATAGAATCCATCTCAGGGAATAGATCGAAGGCTGATACCATAAGATCCCGTATGAACGAACTTGAAGAGAAGATAAGAGAGAGGGACCAGGAAATAGAGAGGATGAGGAGGATCGAAAAAGCGATAGACAGCATGAGGAAGATAAGGGAGGCGTTCAGCAAGAACGGGGTTCCCGCGCTGATAAGGCAGAGCGTGTCAGAGTACCTGACATCGAAGACGCGCGATTACCTCTCCAGCTTCGAGCTTGATTTCGATGACGTGTCGATCGATCAGGACTTCAATGTGACCATATACAGAGGCGGTATTCCTGAGGGTATCGATTCCCTCAGCGGAGGAGAGAGGACAGCCGTTGCATTTGCAATAAGGGTTGCCGTGGCTCAGTTCCTGAACACGGATCTGAGTCTGCTCATACTTGACGAACCTACCGCTTTCCTGGACGAGGAGAGGAGGAACAGCCTTTCGAACATCATCGAGTATACGCTCAAGGACAGCTCAATCATACCCCAGGTGATAATAATTTCTCATCATAGAGAACTGCTTTCGAGCGCAAACGTGGCCATAGAGGTGAAGAAGGTAGGCGGTAAATCCGTCGTGATCAATGCGGATTAGCGTATGCAGAAATCTTCGATTTTTTTTTCTTTTCTGATGATTTCACGCAACAGGCAAATAATGGCTATGCGAACGGCATTTGCATACGGATAAGCGTTATATAGTGCCCAGATATTCCTCAATTCCGTGATGCATTGCCCGATAACAGGTGGTTCGTTAGCTATCTGATGTCCAGCATGGCCTCTGGCATCACAAACCCAATGATACCACTGTTTGTGGTCGTGTATCTTCATTCAAACGTCTTCTTTGTGGGGCTTGCATCAGCCATATCATCCGCGGCATCCGTCCCAGCTCTGATCTTCTGGGGAGATCTTTCGGACGCAATATCGAGGAGAAAGATCTTCGTCCTCATAGGATTCTTTGGCGCCTTTGCATCATTTCTGCCCATATTATTAGTGCATGACATCTATCAGTATCTGGTGATATTGATAGCATTTCAGGTTCTGGCGATGGCTAGTGTGCCGGTATCAACCATCATGCTGCTGGAGCAGAATGACAGGTCCGTCTGGCCACAGATAATATCGAAGTTCAGCATGATATCAGGCATCGGATCCGTCCTCGGTCTCGGACTAGGAACCACATTGATAACCTTCTACTACAGCCCATCTGACCTGCCATATGTGTACATTGTATCCTCAGCCGTGTACCTCATCGCGGGGATCATGGCCATAAGGTTCATACGCGAGCCGGAGAGGGCGCTGAACAGGAATTCGATACAGGCAAGCACGTTCAGGGTTATAGAGAGGACACGCTTTTTCCCTGCCGCAGTCATACACTACCTGCGCCTGAATGGAAGGAAAAACGGACACCGTCTTGATGGGAATCTCGTATTTTTCATATCGATGACCGCTTTCCTGATGTTCGGCTTCCAGCTCTTCTTTGTTCCATATCCGGTCATGGTGATAGATTTCGGAGCCAACAATACACTGATATTCCTCATGTATATGCTCAACTCTGCTTTCTCCACGGTTTCCTTCATCTTCTCCGGACGCATCGTTGACAGGATAGGCGGCAAAACAGCACTTTTCCTCGCTGTGACCACTCGTATAATCGTCTTCGGCATCTCATCGCTGATACCGGGTATATCATCCAAGGATCTGGCGATAATTTCTGCAGTGAGTATATATTCGTTTCTGGGAGGTGTCTGGAGCATCATAAGCGTGAGCCAGACTAACTATGTCTCGAAGAACGCAACACAGCAGACCAGAGGAAAGGCCATCGGGCTCTACAACTCACTGCTCGGTGTTGGGCAGATATTCGGAGGCCTGGTTTCCGGTGAGGTCACCACCCTTTTTGGGTACTCCATCGATTACCTGATGGCGGCAGCGGTGATAACCTTAGGTATTGCCATAATAATGAGAATATATAGGGGAGAAAAACTCTTTAAAGCCAGAACAAGGCCCATAGTGTAGAAATGGCAATAAAGACAATTCTGGCATGATCAAATGTCCTTGGGTATTATAACGTCAGATCAGGCTCATGCTGCCCCTGTACTTTTCCCGGTCTATCTTTATTCCGTTGGGCGTTATCATTATCATGTTTTTCGATACCTTGGCAACGTCGCCATTAATCTCCTTCCCCATGCTTGCACATTTCTCCATGATGCGCCTCGACGATACCTCATCAGTTACGCCAGATATATCAACCATGAGTATGTTTCCGTTATAGATGAAGCGGCTTGCGTCCAGCAGATCCTCGTAAGTGTATATCTCAGCTACCTTGACGATCCTCTGATCCTCAGGCGAGTTCTCAGGGGGGTATCTCGCAAGGTCTATGTATCTGACCTTTCCATCATTCTTTTTCTGGTCAGTTTTCTTCCTGAAGAGCATGATCAAAGATCTGCATTGCGTATTTAAACTTAGCACTGGGAGGAAGAAAACCTCCGCAAACGAAAAACGCAGTATTCTGCCTAAATTTATATATAGTGTGCCTATGCCCATCATTTAGACATAGCTTGAACTTCCACAGTCCTCGTAGCAGAAACGGCGCTGGCACTGCGATACCAACATCGGATCTAATGATATACTATGCATCATACAATATATTTGCGTTCGCAAACGGCATGTTCGGTATATTCATCAACATACTGTTCTTCACAAGATTCAGCATACTGAGCGTGATGGAGTATCAGGCAGCGATACAGACCACGCAGACCATCATGTTCATCGTTTCTGGCTATATTCTCAGGTTCACCAACGCAAGGGCGCTTTTCTCAATTGGGACAATAGCAAGATCCGTCATAATTTTCGGCATGATCTTCATCAGAGGCCCATTCTACGTTCCTTACACCTTCGGTCTTCTTTACGGGATACCATCTGGGGTTTTCTGGGCAGGTAACAACACACTCAGCCAGGCCATAACCAGGAAGGTCAACAGGTTCAACTTCCTGTCAACGAACTCAGCCTTATCGAGTGCGGCCGGTCTGCTGGCACCGCTCATAGCCGGTTTCATAGTATCCGAGTCTCATGGGACAGGCATCGCCAGGTACAGGCTTGACTTCCTCATTTCTGCGCTCCTGCTCATAGCTGCAGGTATAATAGCAATGACCATAAGGGAGACCGGTGAGAGGAGGAAGAGCTTTAGCGTCAGGGACACGATCATCAACAATCCCGAGTACCTGCGTTTCAAGATATTCTTCTTTCTCTCGAACATGATGACCATAGTGATATCGACCTTTGTGCCCGTCTATGTATTCTACCTGACCCACAGCTACATAATAGCAGGTTTCTTCGGCACATTTTCCGCCATCATAGTGATATCATCCAACGTGTCCTCAATGTACCTTCAGAGGAGGATAGGGTCATCTTACCGCACCATAATTGCGATCGTGATCGCTTCATCTTTCCTCTACGCTGTCCGCGGTCAATATGCCATTATAGCCGTTTTCGTGGCATCCGGCATAATAACATTCCTGATGACGCCGCTTGGAAACGCGGCCATGTCAAGCTTCATGAACTTTCTTGACGGGATCGAATACACCTCCGGGTACTGGATAAACAGGGAATACTATCTGGTATCAGGAAGGATCATAGCTTTCCTGATTTTATCCGTTATTTCCATAGCCGGCGTATCGATATACGATTATGCGCTGGCCATACCGGCATTATCGTTCACCGTCATAGGCTATATAAAGGCCCTGAAGTGATCACTCAGAAACGCGCTTTACGAAGAGCGCAAAGAGATTGTGGAAACCATCATGCCAGGTCTTGAGCTTTGGTTTCGTTATCCTTACGCCATACCTTATGGGTATCTCCATGAAGACCCCGTGCCTTACGGCCTCTATCTTTATGTTCTGCGAGAATGACATGCCGTTTCCCAGGTTCTTCATCTTCCTGTATATCTCTGAACGGAAGATCCACATGCCGCTCTGCGAATCAACCATCCTTACCTTGAAGAGTATCCTTATAGTGAGGTTGAGTACCATGTTGCCAACGTAGTGAAGGGTTGTGTAGTTAGTGCTTGTCCTGAACGTTATCCTGTCGCACGAGATGAAATCCACACGGTCCACAAGGAGAAGCTCGATCAGTGGCTTCACAACGTCTGTGGGATAAGTACCATCTCCATCCATGCACACGATTATATCGCCAGATGCCGCCGGTATTCCGGTCTGGTATGCCCGTCCATAACCACGCCTGGGTTCCTCTATGACCCTGGCGCCCTTTGATCTGGCTATCTCCCTCGTCCTGTCCGTGGAATTTGTATCAACAACTATTATCTCTGAATTCCTGAAATCAGAACGTATCCCGTCAATGACTGATCCTATAGTACCTTCTTCGTTTATCGTTGGAATCACAAAGCTGACCCTGCTGTCATCGATCATCATCGGCACACACTCTTTACACGGCGGCCCCTGTATCCGAAAACCGGCATCCCAATATGAGACCGGATCGGATATACTGCTGTTCGAAGGCGCTTTAAGATCAAACGATGCATAGATTTAAATTTATCCTCATTTGGTAAAACCTATTTCCGCACCATCTGGCTTCCACGAGAAATCTGCATAAATAAATTTATAAAAATAGCTTAATTTATAGGAATTATTTTTAAAAACAATCAGATGATAATCATTATAAACAAATTAGTGATATACCATTATGTCTCTTGTAAACAAAGCGGCACCTGACTTCGAGGCTAATGCCTTCGTAAACGGCCAGGTAAAGAAAGTTAGACTGAGCAGCTATAGAGGAAAGTGGGTAGTTCTGTTCTTTTACCCAGCGGATTTCACCTTCGTGTGCCCAACTGAGGTTGAGGGATTCGCCGAAGACTATGAGAAGTTCAAGAAGAAGAACACGGAAGTGATATCGGTCAGCGCTGATACCGTATACGTGCACCAGGCATGGGTTCAGCACGACGAGAGAGTCGCAAAGGCAAAGTTCCCGATGGTCGAGGACAGAAAGGGCAACATAGCAAAGGCTTACGATGTGTACAACGAGGAAACTGGAAACGCACAGAGAGGCCTATTCATAATAAATCCGGATGGCATCGTCAAATACGTGGTAATAACCGACGACAACGTTGGCAGGAGCACGGACGAGACGCTCAGGGTTCTCGAGGCCCTGCAGTCTGGCGGTCTATGCCCGGTCAACTGGCACGAGGGCCAGCCGACAATAAAGGTCTGAACAGACCTCATTTCTTTATTTTTTTATACGAATAATATGATATGTAGGGCAGTACGAATACAGCGAACAGTGTTATGAAAAGGTAATCGTAGGCGTACTGCGGTACTTCGTTGTAATATGGCCATTGACCGTACAGACGCATTATGTTGAGCTTTATCAGGCCAAGCCACGGTATCTGGCCATAGGCCACTGCGACCACCTTATCTGGTTTGACAGGCGGGTATCCGAATATGTTCTGATCCGCGGCAATGTATGCATCGTATTTCGATACGAATATCGGAGATGTTGCTAGGTTGTGGTCGCCGACGGTTATGAAACCGTCTTGCCCCTGAAGTCCCTGCAGATTCACGTATAGATTCCTACCGTTGTAGCTGCAGTTGTATATTATCACGTAGTCCTTTGTAACGATCATCCAGCTCTGGTTGTGATAGCCATAAACCACGGGCGTTCCGTTATTCCAGGACAGGTAGAACATTGCCCGGTGGATTATCACATCGCCGTTCGGTGCATTGTAAAGTATTACGTTACCATACTCTCCGTAGGTTCTGTAGTTAATCTCCCTGCCAACAACGTACGTTATCACGTCCTTCACAGGATCGTTCACCTTCTTGAGCAAAACGATGTCTCCAGTATTTATGACGCCGAACTCCCAGGCGCTGGAATGCTGCATGCTCTCCGATTCCACAACTGACGCTGGGGGCCATATCCCGCCGTATATGGTGAGCGATGCCATGATCAGCACGATCGCTATGACCAGGATGATCGTTCCATGCTTCAATAAATATCGAATTGCAGACAACGCGTTCCGTATCAAACCATCATATTTTATACCTTTCTGGCCGGAGAAATTTAGACTCGCTCTTTAGACTCATATGCGTGTTTCTCATTAAAATTACGCCAGTGTCGCCTCACATAGACGCATGTCCTGCCCGAAGACCAATACCGAGAATACTAAGCCTGCGCTTTATTGATCTGTCGTATGCAAATTGCAGATAACATCTTTATAATAAGTTCAACTATACAACTATGTTTTTTGTAGCGACCATAGGCAAGGCTCACGAAAAGATAGAGGGGTACAGCTATAACGCAATGCTGAGGTACATACTATCACTGAACCCCAGCAAAATATACGTGACCTATCTGACTCACTACGATTACGATCATGGTCTCTACGGAGAGGAGATAAGAAAGCTGATGAGCGAGGACATGCTTGCGGACAGGGTATCGTTTCGTGGCGCTGACGAGAAGAAGTACAGCACGCTATATCAGAAGTACATCGAGGAAAATCGATCATCGCCTGAATTCGTGATCAAGTTCAACGTTCTCGACATAATGAATACTACGCTGAATTCCTATCTCGAAGGCTACTGGAAGGATCCACAGACGGTAAATTCAGAGGTCACAGATTCTCTGTACAGGGCAAAGCACAGGCTTACATCGGCGATGTTCCCTGAGCTTGAGGTCCTTACCTGGGAGAACAAGCACAGGGAGATCATGGAGAACATAGAGATGACCGGAGTTACGCCAAATACGATGATACTGTGCCCTGCAGAGAGCAGGTACTGGTTCATCGATCATTTCGGGCCTCACCGATGAATACGGCCGTTGCCTTGAATACTTCTTTTTGACCGGCCTGATCGATAATCCTGCACAGGAACCATTATCCATTCCAAGGCTATCACCCAGCAAGGTATACGCTTGTCTGAACCGACATTCACCTACAGATCCATCCTTATGAGAAAACAGATGCAGGCTGTATCTGGAGCGCAGTTCATAAGGGTGCTCGCAAGATCCCAGATATGGATATTCATACCGGTATACCTGACAAGGGTGAGAGGCCTGCCCGTGTACTTCAGCGGCATACTATTCCTGCTCACTGCAATAATCGCCCTTCCGTTTTCCGTCTACGGGGGGAACCTTGTCGATACCATAGGCAGGAGAAAGGTCTCGCTCGCCATACCGCTTTTCCTCTTCGTACTCATGATCATAACGGCATTTTCAGTGCTCTACAGGGCAGGTATCATATCCATCGTCATAGAATTCCTGTCAATAGAACCAATATCTGTGATACAGTGGATTGCGGATAATGCAATAGTGTCAGACGTGACCGGTATAGGTGAACGTACAGGCTCATTCGGAATCCTGCGAATTGCAGGCAATCTTGGTTTTAGTGCTGGGCCTGCAATTGGTGGTTTTCTGGCCGATTACTCATACTCCTATATATTCTTTTTCGGTGCTGCAGGAGCCATAGTTGAACTCCTTCTCTACTACTTCCTTGTGAACGAAACCGGTAAACTCAGGAAGGGGTCCGGAAGGTTCAGCATGCCATTAGCGGACAGATACTTCGTCATAGTCGCAATAATGATAGGAGTGACGTACTTTGTCTCTGGACAGTGGGGTACAACGCTCACACTGTTCCTTTCTGTCGTCTACAGGGTCTCCAATAACATGATAGGTATCCTTTACTCAATCAATGGCATAACGGTGATACTGCTGCAAATGCCTATAATCAGGGTTATTGAGAAGATCAACGGCTTCTGGCAGCTTGCTCTCGGTACGATCGTCTATGGCTTAGGATTCTTCGTACTGGCACTGACACACAACTTCGTACTCCTTGGGATCGACATAGTATTCATAACAATCGGAGAGAACATACTTGCGCCGGTCACCAATTCAATAATATCGAAGATTGCACCTGAAGACCGGAGGGGCGAATACTTCGGGTCGGCGCAACTGATAAGCGGTTTCATAGCTCCACTGGCACCTGTCCTGGGCACATTTCTGATATATAAAAACCCTTCAGATCCGCTGATGATATGGACGCCTGTGCTTATAATAGCCATATTTGCGTCGGTATCGATAACCATCGCAGGAAGCATGCTGATGAGATCTATAGGCAAGCGGACCGGGTGATCAAATTAGAACATAGGTACCGGATAATTGCAGAATAACGGCGTTCTGCGAATCTGATTCCGATAACACCCATTCCACTATTATATTTGAATTACGTAATGCCAGATATCATAGCGGCAATCAGGAGCCAAATATTTCCAAAGTATGCTGGGAAGCAAAAAGAATAAATGTCTAAATGAAATTTCCCCCAGAGCTCCGGTGGTGTAGTCCGGCCAAGCATTAGGGACTCTCAATCCCCCGACTCGGGTCCAAATCCCGACCGGAGCATGAAATTCTAAGTGTTTTATATAATTCTTATCCACGTTTATTGAACGTATGGCGGTCTTCTGTTGAAATTGGTTCTAGTAGCGTCACCATATCATTTCTTAGATTTATACCATGGAGAACCTCATACGGCCCATTCAGAAAGGGAAAAATGAATAAAAACGGTGAACCATGGTTCATCAACGCCGTTAGATCATGGTTTGAGCACCGCCCTTCCCTCAATCTTTCCGGCCTTCAGGTCTTTCAGAACATCTGCAACCTCAGAGAGTGGGCGCTCCATCACCTGAGACTTCAGCACTCCCTCTGCGGCGAGCTTCAGCACCTCTCTGGCCTCCTTTCTGAAGCCTGATGCAACGCTTGTTATATCCTTTTCCTATGTGAACGCATCGAACGGTATATCTATTCTGTCCATTATTGCTGGTACCACCACGGTTCCTCCTGGCTTGACGGAACGTGCCGCATTTGCAACAATGCTGCTGTTCGGGGCGAAAACTATGGCTGCGTCATAATTTCCTTCGGGTTTTTCCAGCACCTGATACGCTCCTGAAGATTCGGCCAGTTTTGCATGCCTGGAGGTTATGGCTATGGCCTTCGCTCCGGATGCAGCTATGAGCTGTATTGCGTAATGGCCAAGCCCGCCCACGCCGAATACGGCAATCTTCTTTCCAGCCTCTGGATGCGTTCTTTTTACAGCAGTATAGGCCGTTATACCTGCGCAGAAGAGAGGAGCCGCCTGTGCGCTGGACACACCATCAGGTATGCTAGTGACATAGTTTCCATCCAGGGCGACTATGGGACATAAGTAGCCTATCCATTCACAAGCATCAGGTTGTGCAGCAGTCCCTTGCAGAATCCGGAGGTTTCAATCCGGTCTCTTCTCCTCTGGAATATCATATGTCTAGTTGATCTCTTGTCTGCAGAGAATCCTGCTTCAGAATTGCTTCTTCTGAAGTATTCCCTCAGATA
>NZ_VYIJ01000005.1 GCF_008709555.1 Thermoplasma sp. | reverse complement strand
TTTCTGGAAGCGGTAGCTTCAAAAAGGGTCGCCTATGAACGTACCGTGATCTATAGTCTCTAGAGATGTTATCACGAGGTTTATTCCCTTCTTCATTGCCAGCTTAATCGCGGCCTCATGCACAACCCTCGATCCACCATTGATGATACGCAAAGCCGTATCGTAATCCATCCTGCTCACCAAAGATGTCCTGTCTCCTAGGTTCAGATATATGCCCGGCACATCCTTTATCAATATAACGTTCCTTATGCCAAGTATGGCTGCAATTGCAACTGCGGAATAATCACTTGAATTTCTCCCCAAGATCCTAGTGTTGCCCAGCTGATCTGCTCCAAAGAACCCAGTCACTACAGGTATCCTCCCGTTTCTCTCTATTCTGGCAATATTCCTGTAAAATGCCTTGGAGCCGTCAATATCAACCTCCCGTCCCCATGAGGCATCATTTACTACGATACCAGCTTCATCTGTGTATACAGGGGCCGCAGGAATTCCATTACCAGTCAGATAACTTGCAAGCGTAAATGCGGACATCTTTTCGCCAAAGGCAACATATGATTCCTCATCCTCTATTCCTCCAGATCCAGGAAGAATGTGAAGATCAGCTTTTATCTGGTACTTATGAAGCATGCCTAGATGCATCAGAAGAAGATCTCTTAGCCTTTCTTCCCTGCATTCCCTGCGCTCATATAACCTGTAAAGCGCATCTGTTATTCCACTAAAGGCGCTGACGACCACGACAGGTTTTTCAAAATGCAATATGATGTCTCTTATATAGGGAAGAATGGAATCGTCCTTCAGTACTGAACCACCTATCTTGATAACGCACCTGTCCTTCAAATAATCCCTCCTTTGTAAGCTATTTCAGCATTGAGAAGCGTTGATCCGGCGGCGCCTCTGATCAGGTTATTAACGAGCAGAACAAGGTCTACACTGTTTTCTCTCACCCTTATCCTCCCCACAGACACAGCCATTCCGGCTTTCAGCCCAGTTCCGCCGTTCATACTATCCAGTTCGGGCTGCGGCCTATTATTTTCATTGAATACAATAACAGATTTTTCTGGCAGGGACGGAAATTCTGTTTTTAGAATGCCATTCCCATACGTGCGGAATTCTTCCACTATCTCATCAGGATCGAATTTCTGTTCAAATTCTATATGGACGGCTTCTAAATGCCCTATCTTCACCGGAACTCGTGTCGTCGTGGCAAATATCTCTGCATTCAGTTTTCCTGCGAATATCTTCCTCGTTTCCATCTCTATCTTTGTTTCCTCCTTTTGGATGTACGGTATCACATTGTTGATCGCGTCCAGAGATGGAACTCCGGGATAGCCGGCACCGCTCACAGCCTGCATTGTGGTGACAACGATCTCTCTCACCGATCTTCCGCGAATAACAGGATCGATGCCAAGAGAAAGACCGATGGTGCTGCAATTCCCGTTAGCTATGATGAACCCCTTCTTCATGTTTCGGCTGATGAGATCACCGTTGATCTCTGGAACGATCAGCAGAACGTCGTCCTCAAGTCTATTTGCGGATGCATTCGTGAACACTGGAAACCCTGCCTCTGCCAGACGCCGCTCTATCAGTCCTGCTTTGTCATCGCTCACCGCGCTGAAGATGATATCATTATGATCTCTCGATATCTGGTCAGGATCACTTTCCCGAACAATAAGATCCTTGTAAGGTTCATACGTACCGCCGTAAACCACGTCACCATATTTCTGTCCCGCACTCCTGTCGGAGGCGTATACGTTTGCAAGATCAAAGTACGGGTGCGCTGATATCATTTTAGATATCAGAGAACCAACCACTCCGGTTGAACCTATGAGCCCAACCCTAAGCTTGTCCATGTCCAATCACCATATTACCGTTGATCATACTAACCACCAGCATCTCAACCCTGAGCCCATATTCAAGGCCTCCAACGGTTCTGATTCTTATTAGCAATATCATGATCGCATCTAGCCCATTTTTCAATGATATTTTGGATATTCAGAACTAATATTTTTACATTTTATAATAATAGATTACCTTCAGTAATATCACCATTGACGATGTTCACTGGAATAGGAAATTTCGCAACCATGCAGAGCGATGAGGCAAAGTTAAATTAATGCTGTTTGAGATCAAGATCAAATGGACGATCACGTATTTCCACCATCTCTGGATTATCTTGCTTCAATAAGGGTAAACGTGCCCAATCCTGTTCCAGAACGCTTCTGGAAAATGTTTCCTGGATACAATGAAGAGAACAGGAGGTACAACTATGGCGGCATGTTTGCTAGGGAGGACGGCAGATGGAAGATGTTCATAAATGCATTCAAGACGCTGAAAACTGATGAGGTGGAGTCCATTGTAGATTACATAAACTCTTATTACACCAAGATTGGCCTGGGTAAGGTGGTCAAGCATGACACGAATGCCTTGATAAGGGATATATCCGAAATATCCAATGCATCCATAAATAAGCTTGCATCCATACCTGGCCTTGTGATGTATCCTGTTATAAGCCTTGGAAGGGACGAACTCATAATCGTGTTTGAATTCGTTGAGGAAGTCCTTGATCTTGTTACCAAGCTTATTCTGGATTATGTGAATCTCGCACCGCTGCCGGCTGAAGTTATCAGGCTTGAAAAGCTTGAGAGCATCGACATCCCATCGTTCAGATTGGCGGTTGAAAGAAAGGAGATCAATCCAAGCATGGTGCAGGTCATACGGACGACTTGGACACTTTCCGAAGAGGAACTTCAGATCAATTCCAATGGAATCTTTCAGAACACAATGAATTTCAGGATGAAATATGTTGCCTCTGACACCAACAGCCTTATAGCCAGGGTTCACAATAGCGATATAAGGTTCAATGGCAAGTACGAAGTCTACAGATCAAACAGAAACGGGAAGATAGTGCAATTCAATTTTGAAAGCACCTGGTTCCATGACTTCTATTACGATATAGTTAGATCCATAATGGGCCCAATAGACTACTGGGGATATAGCGATGGCTCAGGCCACCTTGATAACTATTTCGTAATAAGAAAGGAGGATCAGATAGAATTTCTGAAAGCACTGGGAAAGTATTGGTCAGATGAGAAAAGAAAAACTCATAATAACAGGATAATGGAGATATTGCCATTGACGGACATCGTGCCTGAACCACCAGAGTAATCTTGAATCATTAAAAGGTATCTCAAGACCGATCGATAATTTATTTCTTCTGCCTAGGGTTCGCGTTATGCCTCGATCATTGAGATGGTTATTTATATTAGTTTTATATTGAGTCTCAGGGTGCTTAACGATGGCACAGTCAGTGAAGACGATGGTGGAAGGTGGGAAGGCCACCACGGGACCACCCATAGGACCTGCACTGGGTCCACTAGGACTAAACGTTGCCCAGGTAGTCAAGGAGATTAATGAAAAAACGAAAGAATTCCAGGGAATGAGAGTCCCTGTTACGATCACAGTTGTGGATCCTGAGACAAAGAAATACGAGATAACCGTTGGAATTCCTCCCACCTCAGCACTGTTGAAGAAAAAGTTGGGTATAGAAAAGGGAGCCACGAAGAGAAAGGAAGCGATAGCCGGAAATGCTACGCTGGACCAGATCGTGGAAGTGGCAAAGACCAAGATGGTCTCTATGCTGGCAAGCGATCTCAAAGCCGCAACTCTCGAAGTTCTCGGAACCTGTGTATCCATGGGTATAAACGTGGACGGAAAGGATCCGAAGGAGGTTCAGCGCCAGATAAAGGCCGGAGAGATCTCCATTTGACGAGGTGGGATAATTGAACATAAATGACGTTAAAAAGGCAGTCAGTGAGATAAAGGAGAAATCTCCCCAGAGAAAATTTGAGGAGAGTGTGGAGATAGCGATAAACCTCAAAGACGTAGACATGAGCAATCCAAAGAACAGGATAAACGAGGAGATACTTCTGCCCAATGGCAGGGGAAAGGACGTCAAGATCGCAGTCTTCGGGTCAGACGAACTCAAAGCAAAGGCGCGCGGAACAGCTGATTTTGTCTTCGGAGCTGAAGATATCTCAAAGTTCGCGGAGGACAAGAAAGCGTTCAAGAAGATAGTCAATCAGGCATACTTCTTCATAGCAGAGGCAACGCTCATGGCAAATATAGGTAAGAGCCTCGGTCAGGTTCTGGGACCACGTGGCAAAATGCCAAGACCCCTGCCGCCAGGCCAGGATCCTGCCCCACTTATAAAAAATCTGAAGAACACGGTTAAAGCAAGGAGCAGAAATGCCCTGACATTCCATGTTCCGGTCGGGACAAGATCCATGGATACGGACAAGATCAGCGAGAACATCATGGCTGTCATAAACAGGATAACAGGTAAGCTGGAGCGTGGCGCGTCAAATATCCGCAGCGTCTACGTGAAGACAACCATGGGCGATGCTGTGGAGATCAAGGCCGGTGATGAGAAATGAAGGAAGTTAGCCAGCAAAAGAAAGAACTTGTTAATGAGATAACCCAGAAGATAAAGGCCTCAAGGTCTGTCGCTATTGTTGATACAGCCGGTATAAGGACAAGGCAGATTCAGGATATCAGGGGAAAGAACAGAGGCAAGATAAACATAAAGGTTATCAAGAAAACGCTGCTTTTCAAAGCCCTAGAGAACCTTGGAGATGAAAAATTATTAAAGCTCAAGGAAAACTCTGGCGGACAGATAGCCCTCTTGACCTCGGATCTTGATCCTACTGAAATATACAAAGTAATAGAATCCACGTTCCAGAAGACCGCGCCGAGGGGAGGGGAGATAGCTCCTGATGATATCGTGATTCAGCCGATGACAACCGGATTCCCGCCAGGCCCAATGATGACCGAATTCCAGAAGGTCGGTCTGCAGACTGGCGTTGAGAAGGGCAAGATAGCGATAAAAAAGGAGACAGTGTTCGTGAAGAAAGGGGAAGCGATACCAAAGGACAAGGCCAAGATCCTGGAGATGCTGGAGATAAAGCCTCTCGAGGTAGGGCTCCAGTTGCTTGGCCTGTACAGCGAAGGCATAATCTATTCGAAGGATGTCCTATCCCTCACGCCGGACAAGATCGCCAGCGACATGGCCATGGCATTTGCACAGGCAAAGACTCTGGCAAAGAACTCGCTGTTCTTCGTTGACGAGGTTCTGAAGGATCTCTTAGCAGAAGCCAAGATAAAGGCTGATGCACTGGCACTTGCAGGTCAGTTCATAACCGAGGATAACGTCAAGGACTTCCTCGTGAGGGCCAATGCCAATGCGATAATTTTAAACAGTGTTTTGAATAAGGGTACTACACAGGAAACCCCTGAAGAGAAGAAAGAAGAGGCGAAAACTGAAGAAAAATCGCCCGATGAGAGCATATCCGAGGGACTCGGTGCTCTGTTTCAATAGGAGGTAATGAAGATGGAATATGTATATGGAGCTCTGCTGCTTCATGCAGCCGGAAAGGAAGTAGATGAAGAGAAGCTGAAAAAGGTACTAGAAGACGTGGGCGTTCAGGTCGATGAGGCCAGACTGAAGACTCTGGTCTCCGGACTCAAGGGCGTCAACATAGACGAAGTGCTGAAGAACGCCTCGGTGGCGCAGGTAGCCGCCTCGCCGGCACCGGCCGCTGAAGAGAAGAAGAAGGAAGAACCAAAGAAGAAAGAGGAGAAGAAGAAGGAAGAGGAAAAGGAACACGAAGAAGAAGAGGCCATGTCTGGACTCAGCGCTCTCTTCGGATGATCCTGAATGGATTACTACGACCTCATATGGGGATTGTTGAAATATTTCATCCCCATTGTTCTATTTATAATTGCGATCGCCTATAGCAATATGATACTTCTCATAATATCGTTGATATGGATACTTGGATCAATATTCGTATCATTGATGTTGATGGAGAACGATAAAAATTATACAATATAATCAGTTGTTTTTTATCAGACCAAGTTCCTTCAGCTTGTTCATCACCTCAATTGCATGATCCTTCGGCGTGACCTTCGGATAGACGTACGCTATTTTACCGTCTGGGTCTATTATGTACGTGACCCTCTTAGCAGTGGCAAGCCCTAGGACACCATATTTCTTAACGATGTCCTTGGATTTGTCCGAGGCCAACGTGAAGTTCAGATTATATTTCTCCGCAAACTTCCTGTGGGAATCCGGAGAATCAACACTGACGCCGATCACCTCTACACCAGAATCTTTGAAGGAATTGAAGTTGTCTCTAAAGTTGCATGCCTCTGTAGTGCAGCCTGGCGTGTTGTCCTTTGGATAGAAGTACAGTACAACCGGCTTCCCCCTGTACGAACTCAGTTTAACGGTCTTTCCGTTCTGATCGACGGTCTCAAAATCAGGAGCAATGTCTCCAACATTCAAAAGTTCCATAAACTAATATACATTATAAATTAATAAATGTTATGATATTCCTGTATAATTCATCCGGACGATCGATGATCACAAAAACTTTCAAAGGAGTGGCGCCAGCAGCACAGGAAGTATTACTGTTGCGTCTCCGTATACGTTCACGTACCTTGCATCCGGCCTTACCTTCTTCCAGGATATGGCCTCCTCCAGCTTTGCGCCCGAAAGCGAGCCATCGTACTCCTGCGCCGTTGTTACGTACACAGCATAATCTAGCCCTTCCCTGAACTGGTTCCACCATATGGTGTGGTGCTTAGATATCCCACCACCGATCATTATGGCTCCCGTCTTCTTCGCATCAAATATTATGTCCGATAGTCTGTGCTCGTCTTCAAGGAGATTTATCTTAAAGTCATGGTGCTGCTCGTAGAAGCTCCAGAGCTGCGATCCAAACGAACCATCCGTTATTCCCGGCACAAACACAGGTATGTTGTTCCTGGCAGCGTTGTAGATTATTGAATTTCCGTCGTTGATGTCAAGGCCTATTTCATGAATGAGATCCACAGTGGCCCATTCCTTCTTCTTCGCATAGAGTTTCTCGAGGGATTCCATCACCTTCTCCTCGATGATCTCTCCATACGATTCGTCAGGCACGAGCACGTTTCCCAGCCTGTTTATCCCCATATCTCTCAGTTCAACGTCGCTGTAGCTGAAAGAACCACAGTAGTAGTCCCGGTATGTCCTTGCTATGTCATGATCAAGTGTACCCGAGGTGGTGATGATGACATCTACGAGTTTCCTCTTCACTATCTCATTTATGAGCCCACGTAGCCCGGTGGATATGATATCTGCTGGAAACGAGAGGAATGTCGTATTCTCCTCGCTGAACATGTCTTTTATGATCTCATAGGCCTCGTATATCTTTGCGGCGGTGAAACCGCCAATCCTCGAAAATTGATCCATGAGATCGCCAAGCTTTGTATCGGCAGTTATAGACAGATCCCTGACCGGCCTTGTCAGAAGTTCTTTTCTATCCATGCCTGTATATTGTTTCTCTGATTATAGCTTTCTGCATTCGCCCACCGAAATCATAAGCTGTGATGTTTCATCGGCTAAAATCTAAATAGGCTCAAACAATAAAAGCCGGATGAAGCTAATAGAGAATTGGTTCTCGGAAAGATATTCGGATAACCTGCAGCTATCCTTCAGGGTAAGCGATCAGCTCCTCTCAATAAAGACAGATTACCAGAGGATCGATCTCTTCGACACATATGATTTCGGAAAGCTACTGGCAATAGACGGCACAGTCCAACTGACGGAGAGGGATGAATTCATCTACCATGAGCTCATAACCATGGTTCCATACCATCTCACTCCAAAGCCCCCAGAGAATGCTCTCATAATAGGTGGTGGCGACGGTGGTGCAGCAAAGAGACTCCTCGATCTTGGGCTGAAGCACATAGTCAATGTGGAGATAGACGATCAGGTAGTTGAGGTTTCGAGAAGATTCTTTCCATCGTTGTCCTCTGCTTTCAGCGACGCCAGGGTAAAGCTGCTGATACAGGACGGGATAAAGTATGTGAAGAACACCAGCGAGAAATTCGATCTTATAATAATCGACTCAACGGATCCGGAGGGCCCGGCAGAGGGCTTATTTTCAAAGGAATTCTACATGGATACGAGAAGAATAATGAACGATGGCGCTGTGATCGTATCGCAGTCCGGATCGCCGTTCTACCAGCCAAAGGCCATAAAGCTGGCATACTCCGGAATGAAGGGGGTCTTCAACGATGTGCGCGTTTATACAGGCTTCATACCAACGTATCCCAGCGGGTTCTGGTCCTTCACCGTGGCCTCGCCATGGCCAATGAAGCAGAGGCCTGTGACCACATCTGGAAAATACTTCAACGCAGACGTCATGGAGGGTTCATTCAGGTTGCCACAGTTCGTGAAGGAACTGATCACCTGACCTTCCATTTCTCCCTTGCCTGATCCAGCTGTATCCTGTAGCTCTTACCGAGACGTGCTGCCAGAACCTCCAGCTCGTTCAGGTTCCTCACGAACACGCTCTTGCTTGGGCTGTTGATCATTGACTCGAATTTTGCCCTGTCGCTGAGGTTCTTCACCATCAAATACGCCATCGTTATGGTGAAGATGAAGCTCAGAGCGAATATCCAGTAAACCCAGTATCCGACATCGAACGAGGCAGTATTCAGAAACGTGTTGTGGAACAGCAGCTGGTTTGAAACAATCACGAGAACGCTGAAGCTGGCAACAAACACTATTGCGTAGATGATGAACTGATAGTCCCTGATCGAACGTTCCATATTCTGCTAAATATATCTCCATATTTTAAATATCGTATCGCACAGACTAAGGATCAGAAGTCGAAGTTACCGTAGTATCTTTCGATGTACGTGGTCAGTATCCTGTACGTGAGGCCCCATATGATCCAGTCACGGTACCTGTATATATTTCCCCTGTCAGGATCGAAGTCCTTTATGAGATCCGATATGTTCGCGACCCTGACCTCGTCCACCTCTTCTCCGGGTTTTGCATCTTCAAGGGAATAGCCCTTTATTATGAATGGATGCACTGGAAGCTGTTTTGAGACGGGATAGTGTATTGGCATCTCCGCAAGTATATCACGTTCAGTGAAATATAGCGATACCTCCTCCTTTATCTCCCTTATGACGCACTGCGCTGGGCTCTCATTCTCCTTGAGAAAACCGCCGGGGAAAGCCACATCCCCCGACCATGGATCATCGGATCTGACCTTCCTCTTTATCAGGAGTATATCGCTCCTGTCGATTATCAAACCAACCGCAGCTTCCCCGTGCTTCATCACTTTTCAACGTCCGGCACGAAATAAACGTCCGTAACGTTCATCTTGAGGTTCCTTCTAAATTTTGCTCTGACGGGCATCCCTATGTATATGTCCTTTGTGTCGGCACCGATGAGCCTGCTCATGAAGAGCGAATTCACACCATCAAACTCCACGAGTACCAGGTTGAACGGTGTTTCATTGAGGAATTCCTCGCCGCTGAAGTAGCAGGTGGTGAAAGTGTGCACTCTGCCCTTGAGGGGGAGCTCATACCACTCTGTTTCGGATCCGCACATCATGCAGTGAGATCTCGGAGTGGCGTAAACGTACCCGCATTTCTTGCATTTGCTGCCCATGAGCTTTTTCTTTCCGAGAGCCCTGAAGAATTCACTGTCCTGCGCATAGCTGTGGATGTAGTCTATCTCATAGTGCGATCGTATTATGAGTGGATCGGTATTGTACACAACTGTTCCCTCTTCCGTTTCCGGAAGCTTCGCATCTGGATCCAGAGTCATTTTGCCGCCTCCATTACAGTTACGGTAACGTAAGTACCCGTTCCGGCATGGCTGTGAATGAGACCGCGCTTCGCATTGGGGACCTGCAGGTAATCGTCGTGGAAGTGCTTCTTCACCGTGTGCTGCAGCTGCCAGAACATGAAGACCGCCTGCATTATGCCCGTGGCACCCACCGGATGCCCTGCTGCAAGAAGGCCACCGGATGGATTCACAGGTATCTTTCCATGCAGCTCCGGCTTTCCCTCGTCTATGAACTGGCCTCCTTCGCCGTATTTGCAGAGTCCCAGATCCTCGTAAGTCTGTATCTCAGACGATGTGTACGCATCATGAAGCTCTATCAGATCTAGGTCGTTTATCGGGTCGGTTATACCAGCCATCTCGTAGGCCTCCTTCGCTGCCATGCGGCCTGCCCGGAATGAATGCACGCCGGGATACTTCAGATCCTTGTAATCTGATGGCTTCTCATTCGGGAGAAGCGGTACCTCGCCGAAGGGCCTGTCAGCAAGCCTCATTGAGTCTGTACCTGTACCTATGCCCTTTATGAGCACAGGATGGTCAGTTATCTCGAATGCCCTGTCCTCGGATGCAAGTATCGCCACCGCAGCACCATCTGACATGGCACACACGTCGAGCCTTGTCAGCGGATACGATACCATCGGAGAGTTCCGGACATCCTCTACCGTCAGCTTCATTGGGCTCTGCGCATACGGGTTATGCAGCGCATTCCCATGGTTCTTGACCGATACTTTCGCCAGCTGTTCCACGGTCGTACCGAACTCGTACATGTGGCGCACGGCCATCATGGCATAGTAGCCTGTATAGAATCCACCTATGGGATAATCGAAATTTGTATCGCTTGCCAGTGCTATGAACTCGTTTCCCTTCCAGGTATTCACATGCGACATGGTTTCGAAGCCGTATACGACCACCGTATCCATCCTTCCGGAGGCTATTTCCTCGTATCCCGCCTGGAATGCCAGTCCACCTGTTGCGCCTCCGCCTTCGATCCTCTTGCTTGGCTTTGGTACCAGCCCCAGGTAATCCTGCACCATTATGCCGGACATAAGCTGCCTCTGGAAGTGGTCCGAGAAGTAGGATGCGACCGAACCGTCTATGTCGGCCAGTGTGAGGCCGGCATCGTTCATGGCGTAGTCAAACGCCTTCTTCACCCGCAGTCTAAAATCCATCTCAGGCGATGCCTTGGCGAATTTTGTCACGCCTCCGGCCACCATATACACATTTCTGGATTTCTCCTTCATATGCGTATAACTTAAAATAATTAATAAAAGTTTTGCGAATATGCAATACAAAAACAATAGATTAATCTCATATTTTGAATGATATTGATATTGTATACATATGGGCTGATATATTCATGCATATGCCTAAGGATGGCTCATATCCGAACTCATTAGCTTTCCCGCCGATCTACCTATCAGGTCCGATATGATATGGAAGCTGGCCGTCAGATCCCTGGCATCTAGTATGAACGTAACATCGGTATAGAACGATACAAGCTGAACAACGTTGATCCCATGATAGGCAAGCAGGGAGGAGAGATGTGCGACATAGCCCCTTGTGTACGTTATTGTCTGAGGGCTGGTTATGACTATTTCAGCAAGTTTACGATCGATGCTTATTATCTCCGTTTTCGGGATGCCTCGGATCATCCTATCCAGATCGTTGTCGTTGACCACGACGACAGCACCCTGAACACCCTGGATTATCCGGAACCTGCTGTAGTTCAGAGTTGACCGGTCTGCGTTGTTCAGCACCATCTTGACGTTCTCATTTTTCGGCTTCAGTATCATGACCGATATGTTTGTGTACATCTCAACGCTTGACCTGGCCAGTATGGCTGAATGGTCGATCTCTGACGCAGGTGCCCTGTATCTCTTCAAGGCTGCCACTATGGCCTGGAAATTTTCCAACTTTGCCTCCGACATGATCCTTCTGGCAAGCGCAGAGTAATTCACGATGCCTTCGTTGAGGGCGTGCATCAGATGAGGATTCCTCTCAATATAGGCCCTCACCTCATCGGAGATGCTCATACAACGCCATGCGGCCATGATACATAAGTCTATTTATGGATATATAAGTACAATATTGGATAAACAAGTCTAAAATATCCAGATCTGAACGCCAGCCTTATAAATAGATAGAAAATCGGTTAGATCAATGCTGAAAAAAGAACTTGGAATAATTGATCTCATGATGGCTTCGGTTACTGGAATGATCGGCTCTGGATGGCTCTTCTCGGCCTTCTATGCGTCATCTATGGCCGGACCATATTCGATCTTCTCATGGCTTGTTGGTACTGGCATTGTTGCGATCCTCGCGCTGATATACGCTGATCTCAGCGGCAGGGTCCCCATGGCAGGTGCGGCCGCAGGTTATCCGTTTCTGACAAATGGGACTGTTGCTGGATCGCTCAACGCCTGGTCTCTATTTCTGGGCTATGCCTCAACGCCGCCGCTTGAGGTCATAGCATCCATAAGCTACCTCAGCTTTCTGGTGCCTGGCCTGCTGAACAGCAGCGGCCTCCTTACGCCAATAGGCATACTGCTTGCGATAGCTCTTCTTGTGCTGTTTTTCCTGCTCAATGCAACTGGCATACGAAACACTTCAAGGTTCAACAATTTGATATCATACCTGAAGATCGCGATACCAATCATAACCAGCTTCTTCTTCATCTTCACAATATTCTCCATGAAGAACTTCTCACTTGTGGGGACGGTAAAGCCAGAGGGCATATTCACCGCAGTACCTGGTGCAGGAATTGCCTTCTCCTTCCTGGGATTCAGGCAGGCTGTCGAGCTTTCGGGCGAAGCCAAGAACCCCCAAAGGACTGTGCCCATCGCCATAATGCTCTCTGTTGCCGTCGCCTCAGCCATATACATGGTTGTGCAGATAGCCTTCATAGGTTCTCTGCAGTGGGGAAGCATAAAACCGGGCGACTGGTCAGCGCTTGCAAACAGCAGCTATTCCAGCGGACCAATGCTGGTTCTTGCTTCAACACTCGGACTCGGCGCTCTGGCCACCGTACTCCTCTTTGATGGCATAATATCTCCTCTTGGAACCAGCAGCATATACCAGACAACCACGTCGAGGATATCGTACAGGATCAGCGAAATGGGCTTCTTCCCTAAGAAAATATCCGCAACAAACTCAAAAAACGTCCCAATCTACGCCCTAATCCTGGACCTAATCGTCATGATTCTCTTTGTGCTTCCCTTCCCGTCCTGGCAGTCCCTTGTCTCCGTCAACTCTGATCTCACCATCATCGCCTACATGAGCGGCCCGATCTCGCTGGCCATCTTCGATAAGTATGGCGTGGAGGCGAAAGGTTTCAGGCTTCCAGCTCCGAAGGTGCTTGCACCTATCGGCTTCGCCCTGTCTGTTCTCATAGTGTACTGGTCAGGGTATCCCACAACGATGTACATGAGCATCATCGCCCTGGTTGGACTCCTGCTCTTTGTTTTCGCCAGGAAGAATCCCATCAAGGATCTGTCCCAGGGCATTTACATGATAGCGGTTCTGGCCATAATGCCAGTCGTCTCCTATTTTGGAAGCTATGGCATCGATGTCATACCGTTCCCGCTTGACATAGCAGTCATGGTTGCCATAGCACTTTGTATATTCTTCGCCGGCACGAGGACTGCTTCCAGCGATGTATCACAGATAGAAAAAATCGCATACTCGTAAAAATGATCATGAGGGTGAGGCACCCTCACTTATTTTTCCTCTTTTGACGCACGACATCTCGTGGTGCAGCAGGAACAGTAACACGAGTATGATCGGTATGAGGACTGCGAACGAGTACCTGAGCCCGATCGCGCTCACCAGGCCCCCCGATACGAATGGCATCACGGCGCCAACGGCCATCATTATGGAGAAGAAGAGGCTGTTAGCCGCATTTCTTGCCTCCGTGCTGAATGACCTTGAAATGGATATTACTGAAAGAGGATACGTGAACCCATGCGGGAATCCAAGCAGGAGGAAGAAAGCCTCTATCATGAGAAAACTGAAAGATTCAACTATGCCGATGAGACCAACAGACGTTATGACAACGGAGAGTATCATGAGATTCCATATGTTCTCCGGTGGCCTGACCGCCAGGATCATCCTGCTCAGGAAGGAGGTGAAGAAGAAGCTTGCAAACATGAGAGTAACGGTGGAATAAGATACACCAAAGCGCGACATGGCGTATATGCCACCGAAGGTCAGTATGAATGCGAATGGAATATTATAGGTCATTATGTTGTAAACCGCGGCCCTGAATCCATGATTTTTTACAACCTCGCCTCCCCTTATCTTCCTGGAATTTCTCTCATCTGGGAACCTGAGGAAGAATGAGAGGATAAAGACTATGATCGGAAAAACGCTGAAGATGAGAAAGGTTTTGAGAAGGGGCATGAAGTCCAGTAGGTATCCCTCAAGCGCAGGGCCAACGACCAGCGATATGCTCAGCGTCAGCGTGTATATGGAGAGCAGGCGCTCCCTCTGTTTCCTGTCGGGGAGAAGACCCGCTGATGTTATTATGTTTGGCATCAGTGCGCCGAGTACGAAACCGGCCACGAACACTATTGGCCATATGGTTATGGCATTGGAGAGATAGAAGAGCGGAAACACTATGGCGTAGATCAGGGAAGACGTTATGAATACCGCGCGGCGCTCCCTTGAACGCAGCCTTGAATTTATGAGCGCGCTCATCAGGAATGTGCCCACGGCCGCGAGGGCAGATATGGATCCTACAAGAAACTCTCCGTAGTGGAACACGTATCTTGCGACAAGCGGTATCTCCGTCATGTACATGTTGTTGCTGCCCCTTACGGCGAACGTTATGGACACTATTATTATGACCATGGAAAGAAAGGAAATGCCGCTGCCATTATCCCTGACCATGCCGACCACTTTCAGTTAATATATCTTCTCACCGTCTCCGTAAAGCTGGATGCATCTTCGACCAGCTTCGGTGATACTTCGGATTTCAGGATGGCTCCGGCTATGAATCCAGGATCGACTTTTATTGGAAGGACAGAGGCTATGTATTTGGATGTGTTCTCAGGATCAGACCGCATATTCTGGATCCCCCTGCTGTATTCCTTCACGAACTGATCGATCAGGTCGTCTCTGACGTAAGCGGCGCAGCTTCCGGGCATCTCAATACCGTGTTTCTTCAGCAGATCCTCGAATTTTATGCCTGACCCAAAAGGTGAGGCAAGAACCGCGGAATCCACCTTGCCGCTCTTCAGCAGATCCATTATCTCCCTCTGGTCCTCTGCATAGACTATATCTGCATGGATCTTCTCCAGGTCAAGGGCGGCTCTGATCAGAACATCGTTGGCGCTTCCGCGCCTCCATACCCCTATCCTGCGGCCGATACCTGGCGTTATGACCGAGAGCCCCCTTATGAGCGACACATTGAAATCAATGCCGCGTTTGACCAGGGAAACGGTTGAATCCAGTACTATATCTCCCTTATTCTCCTTATCAAACACTATATCAAAAATATCAGATCTTGCAGCTATCATTGGATATGACACTGGACCCGGTGCAGCAATTATCTTTATCTTTTCCATACATCGATATGTTATTTATCTATAAATAGCTTATTAGTTCTTGCTCTCGATTATATCCACCGTGCTGAGCAGGTCATCTATGATCTTTCTGGCTAGCTGCAGCGCCTGAGAGTGATCGCAGAGAAATTTCTTCCCCTCTTCGGTTATGTGATATACGGTGAGCTGTTGCCCCTTCTCATTCTGGGACGTTTCGGATGCCACGAAACCCCGCTCCTTCATGGATTTCAGTAGTATGTATATTGAACCCTGTGGAAGCGACTGGCCCGTCGTTTCATACATACTCTTCTGCAATTCGTAGCCATGCATTGGCCTCTTCACAAGCTCCTTGAGGATGTATAGGGTTATCAGCCCGTGAAGGATCCTTTCCCTGGTAGGATCGCTGTTCATGGTTGTTGCATGCAACCATGACTTAAAAACTTGTCTATAAATTATTTACTTATTGTTTCTGTCCTGCATTGGAACGAAACTTATCTTAAGAGTGCTTCCAACCTTGTCGTCCTGAACGTCCGCTTGCACACCCGCGGATCGGAGCTCATCCATTATGTGGGCCGCCCTCTCCCTATTTGAAAAATAAAGGTATATAGCCTCCATTCCAAACTCAGGTATATTGTCAGCGTAGTTTAGAGCGTCTCTGGATTTCTCCATGGTGCTCAGGAATAATCCTTTATCCACATGCATTCGCCCGTCTGCTATCCTGGCAAGCCCTTCCTTGATGGCCCATTCGTAACGTACCTTTCCCTCAAACCTTACGTCCTGCTTGGACATGGCAGGTATCTGTATCTCGAGCCCAAAGAAGAGCAGTATTACGCCTATTATAATATCGGCTATGCCTAAATAAAGGCTCACCGTGAAGATTATGCCGCCAATGGCCGCGACGATCAGTCCGAGTACAACGTCATGAGTCTTAATGGTTATCCCATTCATGATACAAAAATACTAATTGAAACTTTTTCTCGAATACATATGCCAGCATAGCGCAGACCGGATGACATTAGACGCACGCTGGCATCACACCGCATTCATACATTATAGTGTTTCTCGGATGAGAAACAGCGGACAAAGATTAAATAGAACAGATGCGATTTTTACAGGAATGATAATCACCCGAACTCCACTGAGGATAACGTTTGTGGGCGGCGGCACGGATCTACCTGATTTCTACACAAAGCATGGTGGATCCGTGGTATCTGCCGCGATAAACAGGTACATATACATAATAGTGAACAAGAAGTTCGACAGCAAGATAAGGATATCCTATTCGAAGACAGAGATAGTGGATACCGTTGACGAGATAAAGCACCCGACGGTCAGGGAGGCGCTGAGACTTCTCGATCTGGACGGCGGCATCGAGATACTCTCAATAAGCGATGTACCCTCTCAAGGCACCGGCCTTGGATCGTCGTCCTCGTTCCTCGTTGGCCTGCTAAATGCACTCCATGCATATAAATCAGAGTATGTTTCCAACGAGACCCTCGCTGAGGAGGCCGTGAAGATAGAGAGAGATATCCTGAAAGAGGCAGGAGGAAAGCAGGACCAGTATATGGCTGCGTATGGTGGGATAGAGCTCCTGCAGTTCCTGCAGAACGGTGAGGTCAGGGTAAAGCCAATACCGCTGAACACCGAACGCCTCAGGTATCTTCGTGAGAACACGGCGCTGCTTTACACCGGAGTGGAGAGATCTTCAACCGAGATACACAACGATCAGATCTCCAGGATAGATGACCATATACCAGAGTACCTGGAGATGAAGCGCCTGGCCGAAGAATTTGCTATCAAACTGTACTCCAGCGACATAAAGGAGCTCGGAGAGATAATGCACAGGAACTGGGTTCTGAAGAAGAAACTTTCCGGAAGGATAACAAACGACCTGATAGATCGCCTCTATTCAAAGGCAAGGGATCTCGGTGCCTATGGCGGTAAATTGATAGGCGCTGGTGGTGGCGGTTTTCTCTTATTCTTCATAGACAGCGACAAGAAGGAGAGGCTAAGAGAACTAGGTCTGAGGCAGATAGATTACGATTTCGATTTCGAGGGATCCAGGATAATATACTATCAGGACAGGTGAGAAGGCCATATCTGCTGACTGGATCTTCCATGCCAGAATAAAAATATAATACGGAAGAAAATAAAAATGGACTCAGTAGCCGTAGTATTTAATCAACCTGTCTATGCCTTCATCAAGGCTTACCCTTGCCCTGAATTTTATCTTCTCCTCTGATTTCTTGGTGTCGGCCAGCGTTTCATGCACATAGGTCTTGGCCATGGGGTTCTCCACATACTTCGCCTTGATATTTGTGTGCAAATGATCGTTGAGCTTCTGCACAAGTTCGTTGAGCGAATAATTTTTCCCCGTTCCAACGTTGTAGACGTTGAAACCGCTGTTGTACATAGCTGCGTTTACAAGCGCATCGACAACATCGTCCACGAAGACGAAGTCCCTTCTCTGCTCTCCATCGCCGTAGATGACAGGCTGCTTGCCATCATGCATGTCCCACATGAACTGTGATACAAGGTTTGCGAATTTCTTCTTTGACCTTTCGTTGTAGCCATAGACGGAGAAGAATCTCATGGCCGATACGTTTATACCGTAGAGTTTGGAGTACAGGTCGCTGATCCTCTCTGTTGCATACCTGGCCTCAGTGTAGAAGTCCGTAACGAACGGTATAACATCCTCCCTGTGTGGCGGCTTGACTCCGTTGTATATGGAGGACGTAGAAGCGTATACAACCGTGCTCTTCTTCTTTTTCGCGAGTTCCAGTATCGAAACCATGTCCTTCACAAGGTCACCGACAAGATACGGGTTATCCTTGTACATTGGCGAGGATGAGTACAGGCCTATGTGGAATATGTAATCTGGATCGAAGCAGTAATCGCTCACGTTTATGACGCGGTCCTTCACAAAGTCTATGTCATCATATACGGACGAGAGATTTCGCAGCGAGCCAGTCTGAAGATCGTCCATAACATAGACATGGTTTTCCTTAGCCAGCCTGATCACCAGGTTCGAACCTATGAAACCTGCACCGCCGGTGACCAGGATCTCCTTTCCCTTTATATCCATGCCCTTAAATTGCCATACAATATAAAAAATTCTGTATTCAGCCTCATGACCTTTTCCTTATCAGATCGGAATACTCGATCAGTGATATTATAAATTCCGCATGGCTCCAGACAAGAGGAGATACAGATAGCGGTTCTCCGTTGTACGGATTGATCTGCTCAGAGAATATTCCAGACTTCTGGCGGTGTGATTTGACCCACTGTATCAGGTTCCATGCCTTTTCGAAATCTCCGAAGCGCATGTAGTACCTCGCCATCCAGAGTGTTGTTATTATCCACGGATTGCCTGGTACGTTTGGATCGTCCTTGACCCTCATGTATCTGTCATTCTGATATCGTGCAATGCCACCGACCCCATTTATCCAGAGGTCCTCAGATATCCTCTGCATTGTAGAAATGACCTTTGGATCGTCTGCGTCCTTCATTCCGAAGAGGACAAGCGAGGACAACGCACTGTCAACTGTGAAATCTGGCTTTCCGTCTATTATCGCCCTGGCATAATAGCCAAGATCGTCTGAATAGAACTTCTCATCGAATGCGTGATACATGCGATCGGCTGCATTGTCGTACTTCTCAGAGAGGTCTGGATCGCCGAAGACGTTTGCGAAGCTTGACGCGGCCTTGAGTGCAGCATACACGGTCGCCACGGTATAGGCATGGATTCCATAGCGTTCCTCCCACAGATCAAACGATGGCTTTGGCAGGCCGCTGCTGTCAACAAAACTCGTCATGAAGTCGGCGGCCCTGGTTATCAGCCTCTCATAGTAAGGCGCCGTGAATCCAATGTCGTTGTACTTCCTGAAGTACTCCCAGAGGGCCCAAACCACCAGTGCGGTTTCATCTTCCTGTATGGGATATATCGATTTGCCATTCATGACGTGCGGCAGCCAGCTGCTGGCGATCTTTCCATCCACGTTATATTTGTGGTACAGGTATCCCTCTTCCGAGAGTGAGTCCTCCATCAATGCGAAATACCTCCTGGCTGTCTCACTGTGGCCAGATATGCTGAGCGCGTATGCGGCCATGGATGCGTCCCTTGGCCACACATAGTAATAACCATCATGGCTCAGCTTCAGTATATCGCTGTCACAGGACGCCGCTATGGCTCCAAGATCGTTCGCATGGCTCTTTGTCACGAACAATGATCTGCGGTACAGTGAGGTGGTGTCTGAATCCAAGTTCAGGGTAACCTTTGAAGACCAGAGCTCCCAGTAATTTGTGGTTCTCCTCAGAAGCTTCTGAAGGTACTGCACGTTCACATTGGAGTACTCGTTCTCAATGTCGTTTATGTTCCTTCCAGCTATTATGAAATAGTACATCGTGAACTTCGATCCTGCCTTGAGCGTGGTGGAATGCCTGATGACAGAGTCAACCGAACCTATCGCGACCGGATTCATGGAGAGTTCGTTGTCCTCAGCATCCTTCCATGTGCCCTTCAACTCTCCGACGTCCTTCACGCCGGTGGCGTACTGATCGCAGAAGTTCCCAGATTCGTCAAGCGTGGACGCAAGGAAGTACCTGCCGCCCTTGTAGTGGATCACTCCCCGGTACTCTGGGAAATATGCCGCCGTATCACCGATGTCGTTACCGTATATGTAGAAATTCTGGTGAAAGAAGAGCTTAAGGTCAACGTCCTTGGCCGTTTTGTTTTCAGCGACGACGCGCCTTATGAAAACGTCCTTGTATATGTCCACCATGTCCCTGTTCTCGAAGTCTATGCCGTTCTGGCTGTAGTTAACAACAGATACCATGGTGTGGTCATAATAATCCATATGTTTTATGGCGTTCCTGTCTATCCATCTGAAGTTTCCATCTACTGAAACTCCAAAGTAGAAGGGATGCCCAGAAGAATGATTCTCAGAGGCATATTTTGAATAGTAAAAATCAACTATCCTGTAATCGGTATCAAAAGCTATAAGCAACCGCCCATTGCCGAGCGGTGTATATCTCACCATACGGGTTAATCGTCTTATATGCTTATAGCTTTTTTGTATATGCATGATCGCAGATGCTGTCAGCACTCGCCCTCAATTAACGATATGCCGAAAAATGAACCACGCCTTTATTGCTAGCCATTGTTCCCGCACCTCCGTAGCTCCATCGTTATTTCCGTCGGATTGGAAATCCAGGCGAAGTGCATTTGGATACCTTTAATAGCATTGTATCATTTTGTAATTAATGGATCTTGATTCCGAATGGATCATCAGCAACTCCAATGGATCGTACGCCTCATCAACCTTTTCCTTCGCCAACACGAGGACATACCATGGACTGCTGGTCAGGAGGGATCCTTCAAAGACTGGATCTACAGTACTGTTATCCAAGATCTTCGAAGAGATCAGGTATGGAGAAGATGTGTTCAGCATGGACACGAATTACTACAGAGATGCTGTATTTCCGGACGGATTCAAGTTCATAGAGGGATACAGCGATATACCCATTCCAGAATGGAAATTCAACTTCGACAACGGACACGAGCTGGAAAAGAAGATCGTCATGGATCAGGATTCTGATACGGTCCTGATCAGGTACAAGTTTTCCAAGACGTCACCAGATTCGTTGTATCTTCACCCGCTTGTCTCCTTCAGAAGCTTCCATGGCGTGATAAGATCCGGATCGCGTAATTTCTCCATATCCCATGACCAGGGCCGAATCAGGATATCAGATGGAACCTCGTTTCTGGACATAGCGTCACCCGGTATTTTCTTTGAGAAAGGATACTGGTACTATAATTTCAGGTATCCCAGGGAAGAGGAAAGGGGCACAAACAGTGAGGAGGATCTTTACAATCCTGGTGTCATCGTTATCGATAGGCCTGGCACAGTGCTGGATATATCAATTACAGCGGATGGAAAAACCATGGATTTCGATAGTGCGGTGAAAAAATACCGGTCTTTCAGATCGGTGAAAGGGGGTATGGCAGATCTTCGTTATAATTCCATGTCGTTTGTCATGCATGACGATATGATCGCCGGCTTTCACTGGTTTGGCCCATGGGGCAGGGATACATTCATCTCAATGCCGGGCATCCTTCTCATATCTGGCAGATTTGATGATGCAAAGAGGATATTAATGCACTACGCAGAAGGGATGCAGAATGGTATTGTACCGAACACGCTGGATGTCGAATCCCTTCATTTCTCTGCGGATACATCGTTATGGTTCATATACGCCATACAGAAGTACCTTGAATATTCCCACGATGAGACCTTCGTGAAGGAGATGCTACCTCATGTGAAATCCGTTCTGGACGCATACATTAAGGGCAACAGCATGTTCAGTCTTGATGATGGTTTTGTGAGGGTGCTGGGAGCCCCAATGACATGGATGGATGCCCTGGTCTCCGGCAGGCCGGTCACTCCCAGAACCGGCATACCTGTGGAGATAAATGCTCTCTGGTACAACGCGCTTTCCTTCTATTCGCATGTGGCAGCAGATCTCAGGGGCGAGGGCACCAGAAAATTCTCCGATCTGGCACATCATGTCAGGGCGAACTTCTCAAAGAAGTTCGTTAGGAACGATCTGATACTTGACGTTGCCGATCCGGATGATGCCAGGTTCAGACCGAACTTTCTCATCGCCTATTCGCTGCCGTATCCTCTTATTAATGACCGGAAATTCGTTGACCTGGCCTGGAGCAAGCTCGCGACGCCTTATGGACTGAGAACCCTGTCTCCGGACGATCCGGACTACATTCCACATTACGCCGGGCCACAGCCAGAACGTGATATGGCCTATCATAATGGCACTGTCTGGCCTTGGCTTGTGGGGCCTTTCATAACTGCAGCTGTGAGAACCGGCTACGACAGGCATCTACTGCTGGAGAAATTCGCACCCCTGTTTTCGATGGAGAGGATACCGGAGATATTCGATGGAACTGGAGACGGCACTCCAAGAGGGTGCATAATGCAGGCATGGAGCCATGGTGAGGTCATAAGATCGTACTTCGAGGATCTGGGAGGTGGGACGGCTTGAAGATATCCGTCATAGGCTGGGAACTCCCACCGGCCTTCTCTGGTGGCCTGGGAATACACACTATCAATCTTTTCTCCATAATAGGCCATATGCACGACGTCACGATCTACGTTCCGGATCTTGGCTACGAGTTTCCGCCCTATCCCTTCCACGTCAGGAAGGTGCGGCTGTCAAGATCCAGGTTTGTATCTGGATACGCAGTTATAGAAGACTTCTATGATAGCGTGATGGACTACAACGACAGGGTTGTCGAACAGTTCGATCCCAATGGTGTCGATATAGTTCACTGCCATGACTGGATAACGTTTCCGGCAGGTATAAGGCTAAAGGAGAAGTACGGTATACCCCTTGTGGTAACATTCCACAGCACGGAATACGACAGGTGCGCCTTCTTCAATCCACAGGAGAGGATAATGTCCATAGAACGTGAAGGTGCCGAGAGGGCCGACAGGATCATCTGCGTATCGAACCTGACGAGGAGGATGATAGTGGATAATTACCACGCAGATGACAGGAAGATAAGGACGGTTTACAATGGCGTGGATCCGTACCCATACATAAGCTATCCTGAACAGATCAGAGACCGAGACGTTCTCTACTTTGGCAGGGTGACCAGCCAGAAGGGGCCGAAGTTCTTCATGGAGGTCGCAAAGAAGGTGCTAGAACTTGACAGTAAGGTCAAATTCACCGTTGCAGGCACAGGCGAGCTCCTGCCAGAGATGAAGCGCTATGCACTGGAAAATGGGTTTCTCAACCACATGGATTTTCCTGGTTTCGTATCGTTCAGAAGGGCGATAGCCTACTACAAAAGGGCCTCTGTCTTCATAATACCAGCCGTTTCCGAGCCATTTGGAATGACCGTTCTCGAGGCCATGATATCCGGTACGCCGGTCATACTCAGCAAGACCACAGGAGTTGGCGAGGCACTGAACCACGTTCTGTCAGCTGACTTTTGGGACAGCGACAGGATGGCTCTCTACACCATCTCGATACTTAACCACAGGGGCCTCATGAAGACCCTGTCCGATTACGGAAAGATGGAGGCAATGAGGTTCACATGGCGCAGATCGGCCATGAGCACTATGGAGGTGTATGATTCCCTATGAAGGATGTGGTATTCTATTTTGAACTGCACCAGCCGTTCAGGATCAGGCCGGTGAACCTCGCTGATCTGAAGAACGGCAATAAAGACGTGTTCTGGGAGGAGAAGAATGAGGAAATATTCCGAAGGATTGCAGCAAACAACTACATTCCTGCAACACAGCACCTCATGGATTATGGCATAAGGTCATCCTTCTCGCTGTCAGGAACATTTCTGGAACAGGCATCCAGGTATTGCCCGAAGGTCATAGATGTTATCGACGACTACGTGAAGAGCGGACAGTGCGAACTGCTGTCCGAGACATACTACCATTCACTGGCATCCATATGGAGCGACGAGGAATTCACGCGCCAGGTCAGGATGCAGACCGACGCCATAAAGATGATATTCAATTACGATCCCGTATCCTTCAGGAACACAGAGCTGATCTACAATGACCATATAGCCGAGGTTGCTAAAAGCATGGGCTTCAGGAACATACTCGCCGAGGGTACGGACTATATTGCATCACAGCATGACGTGAATTATCGCTACGCAGCGCCATCCGGAATAAACCTATACCTCAGAAACTATCCTCTCAGCGATGATATATCATTCAGGTTCTCTAACAGGGAATGGAAGGATTACCCGCTCACAGCGGACAAATTTGCCGGTTGGGTTTCCCAGTCAAGCGGAGAGGTCGTGAATCTCTTCATGGATTACGAGACGTTCGGTGAGCACCAGAGGCCAGAGACCGGCATATTCGAGTTCCTAAGGTATCTGCCTGTGTACTTTGAACAGAGCGATGTGCATACAATACTCGTAAGGGAGGTGGAAAAAAGGCATCGCGTGAGAGATTTCCTGAGCATAAGAAAGACAACATCATGGGCCGATAAGAACAGGGATCTCAGCGCATGGATGGGGAACCTGATGCAGGTGAACACGTTTGAAAGGATAAAGGAATGCAGGGATAAGCTTGGAGATCTCTGGGGCTATCTGCAGACCTCTGATATAATATATTACATGTCGATCGGAAACGAGGAGGATTTCACGGTGCATGAGTACTTCAACCCATACAGGTCGCCGTACCTCGCGTTCATCTACACGAATGCGGCACTAGACAATCTGTGCGGAAAGGATTACGGAAAAAATATCATGCCCTGAAAGTGATGAAATTTAATAAACGAAAAGGGATAAGGAGGTATGAGGAACGTTCTTCTGATCCACGGTGGCGTAGGATCCGATCCATCCTTCAATGGCAGGCTCAATGGCTATGCCAGCATGGCCTCTGAAGAGATGAGCGCGCTGGACAATGCAGTTCGTGCAGTGATCAAGATGGAGGATGACCCGGACTTCAACGCTGGTACGGGATCCGTGCCGAGGATCGATGGAAGCATACAGATGGATGCTGCCGTGATGATACCCGGTCATTTCGGTTCTGTCATAAACATAGAGAGGGTCAAGAACCCAGTACTTGTCGCGAGGGATGTGATGGCGAAGTCCCCGCACATAATGATGACCGGAGACGGAGCGATCAAGTTCGCAAGGCTCATGGGTTATCCGGACTATGATCCGATGACAGATAAGGCCAGAAATCTCCTGAAAAAATTCGAGGAAGATGCCGAGAAGAACGAGATACCGGACAAGTTCAAGATATATTTCAAGTATGTTCAGACGCATGATACTGTGGGCGCCGTTGCACGCGTGGAGGGTGAATTTGCCGGTGCAGTTTCCACCGGTGGATCGTTCCCTATGCTTCGCGGCAGAGTCGGCGATTCACCAATACCGGGCGCGGGAATATACGTTGGGGAGAATGGTGCCGTTGTGGCAACAGGTGTGGGCGAGGAGATAGCGAAGAATGTCCTATCTTTCCGTATATACAGCAGGATTGGGGATGGAAGGCTGCACGATATCATCAAGGAGGAAGTCGACAGATTCACCGTTCCAGTTGGCATAATCGCCGTGGACGAAAAAGAATATGCATACTACGCCAATAAGCCAATGGCCGTTGGACTCAAGGAGTTCTGATCATGATGGGGTACACCGAATCAGAATTCTGGAACGGCATAGCGCTCAAGGCCCTCAATGAGGGCGGCATTACCATATACAAAAATGATCCGGTCTACGGACACGTTCCAAGGATATCGGAAAGCGGCGTTTTCAGGAGATCCATCGGCGAGCCAAAGGGGCAGATCGCCGACTGGCGTTTCACAATGCCATGGGACAGCAGGAGCGTTCATGCGGTTGAGTACATCGACAGATACGAGATACACGTTGACAAATACGATCCCGCAAAACATCCGGTTCTGCACCTTATGAGCGATGCGCCGAAATACGGTTCAATATTACTCCCGCTGTTCGCCCTATTTCCCCTTTTGATCTTTAGAAAAAAGTTGTAAATTTTTTCTACATCTCCCTGAAGATCTCATCGTAGATGTTCGTCTCGCTCTTGCGTTCTGTGCGGGCTGATGCAAGCTCCTCTATCTTGTCCTTCCTGTAACGCCACTGGTTGACCCTCCAGACCTTGCCATGAAGAATAGAGATCTCCTCCCTGTAGGTCTCCAGGATACCATACTCTTCCAGATTGTAAAAAACGTCCCTCTCAGCAGGCGATAGCACGTTGTCAAGCACGTAGTCATCGTAACCGAAGAATGAAAGAACAAAATCCGAAAGATCTTCCACATCAGGCCTAGACATTCCCTTCTTCCCATAGATATTATCAAGGGCCTGCAGAAGCTTCTCTCTAGTTACGATTTCCATAGGACCGGATGCTTATGTTAAGATCATTTTTAAATTTTGCTATGTATCAGCATGGCTTTTCGCATCAGATATATATTATATTTATTTTTTCGATATGATTAATTCCAGCTTCGTGTTTTCGAAGGCACTTATCCGGATTTTTCCAGACATGCTCCTGACGTCGCCATTCCTGAATTTTCCATCAGTAGAATCGCCAAATGTTCCAAGACCGGACTGCACACGCATTATGCACCCATCGCCGCAGTCAATCTCAGTATCCGATCCGGCCTTTATGGAGTATTCGATCAGCCTGGATCGTTCATCGTCATAGAGCACCTTCGAATATCCCCAGGGATAATCATCCCTGTTTCTGTAGTCGCTCCTTATCCTCTCGAGATCCTTCTCGCTGTCGATGCCTATCCACATGGCCTCCTCGGTGTAAGATCCGATGAGGCCCTCCCTGGCCATTCTTGGAAACACCGTGGTTTCGAGATCGCGGTCTATGTATTTCTCGAAGAAGTAGGGAAAGGCATCAGACTTTATGTAATACAGACCGGCGTTAATGTAATGGTCCAGATCCGGTTTCTCCCTGAACTGCACTATCTGGTCCCCGAACGTCTCGACTATACCGAATGGGCTCTTCATCCTCGTCACGTACATGGTTATGTAGTATTTCTGGTCCTGCGCCTTCCTCAGAAAATTGAGGAAATTGACGTCCGTGACCGTGTCCCCGTTCCTCAGGACAATGTCGTCATCCTTCACCTCGTCTATGAGGTTCCTGAGGGAATAGAGTGTACCGAGGGGCTTTTCCTCTCTGAGATAGTAGATGTTCATGTCTCTGTACCGGTTGCCATAACGCTCCTCTATCTTGTTTCCCAAGTATCCGGAGAGGATATAAACTGACTCTATGCCCATGACGCTGAAATCGAAGAGCTGTCGGTCCATTATGGTGTAGTTGTCCTTTATCTCAACCAGGGCCTTCGGTATAGAATCCGTAATGGGCTTGAGCCTCTTCCCGTATCCACCGGCCAGTATAGCTCCTATCATAACAGGCTATCGCATATCCATTATATTTTTTATTGCTTTACTGGAATATCTTCGCAGAGGATCGGCATTCACCGTTTCGACCTGTGAAAATCTATATATATGAAAAGCACATCTTCATATGTAGAACAGAAATTATTCATACCTGAAGGCGCTGATAGCGCTGCGGGACCCGCGGATAAGGAGGTATAGGTCATGGGATTCTTTGACGATATGGATAATATGAAGATGAGGCCGTTCCACAGAAAGATGGAGGTGCTAGCATCCATGGGGATGTTCCTGGATGGCTACGATCTGTCCGTGATAACGATAGCCATCCTGCTTATGCCAGCCCAGCTTGGATTCACAAAGCTTGAATACATACTCGTGAACGTATCGGCCTTTGCTGGCATGATCGTGGGTGCTCCTCTGCTTGGAAGGCTCTCCGACCGTATAGGCAGGAAGAAGATATTCGGCATCGATCTGATACTGTTTGTGGTTTTCGCGATCACAGCGGGCCTGGCGACAAACTTTTGGATGATGTTCATCAGCAGGTTCATGCTTGGTGTCGGCATAGGCGGCGATTACCCCATAAGCTCCACGATGGTATCGGAGTTCGCACCTGTAAGGAGACGTGGTGCGCTGCTATATGCCATGGTGGGCATGTACTGGCTAGGATCGTTATTCTCAGGGGTCATGAACTATGCTTTTGCATTCACAGACTACTTCTGGAGATACACCTTCATCATCGGAGGCATAGCCGCCATACCCATAATCTTCCTGAGGATGCAGATACCCGAATCGCCCAGGTGGCTCGTGAGCCACGGGAAAGCGGATGAGGCGAGCAGGGTCATAGAGGATATCACTGGAAAGGAGCCAGATCTCAGCGAGGGCCTGATGGAAGGCAGGGAAGAGAAATCCGTAAGATTCAGGGACCTGTTTGCATCAGGCTTCCTTCCAAAGACTGTCTTCGTCCTATCTGTGTGGTTCCTGTTCGATGTTGCATCCTACGGAATAGGCTTCTACTATCCAACGATGATCAGGGAGATAGGACTGTCAGCCTCAGCCCTTAACACAGCCGGCCTACGTGTCATAGCGGAAAGCGGGATGATAGTTGCCGTTGGAGCCTTGGTTGGATACGCTGTTGCAATGATTCTGGCGGATCGCGTGGGAAGGCGTGTGCTGACACTCATGGGCGTCTTCGTGATGTTCGCGCTGCTTCTCCTGGGATCACTCGTGAAGATAATATCGATAGTCCCACTTGTCTCGTTCTTCTTCTCATTCGTTCTTTTCGAACAGTGGGTCGGTGCTGCAACGCTCTTCTACCCTACCGAGCTCTATCCGACGAATTACAGATCGACGATTCAGGGCATAGCCACCTCGGTTTCGAGAGTCGGAGCAATAATGGGCGTGGTTCTGTTCCCGTTATATCCCATATTCCACTCTATGTTCCTCTTCGCAGCACTGATGTTCGTGGCCTTCGTGATAACAGTTCTGTTCGCACCTGAAACGAAGAAAAAACCATTAGAAAAGATCTGGAACGCGAAGGCCTGAAAAATAATTAAAAAAATTCAATTATTTTTAAATTTCGTACTCCTTTCCATTGTACGGTAGAAGCACGTCGTAACCCTCCAGATCAGGAAGAAGGTTCTCCCTGTGGTCTCCATGGCAGAGCACGATCTTCTTGGGGTCTATGGCCTTTATGAAGCTCACAAGTTCATCGTGTCCGGCGTGCGCAGACATATCGAAGAATTCCACGCGCATCTTTGGCTTCACGGTGACGCCTGCTATGGTCAGCGTACCGCTCTCAAGCAGACTCCTTCCATTTGTACCCTCAACCTGATATCCTGTCACGAATATGGCGCTCTTCTCGTCATCAAGAAGCTTCTGAATGTAGCCCAGTACAGGGCCGCCATCGAGCATTCCGGATGTCGATATTATTATGTCGCTCCTTATTGCATTCTCGCGCATATTCCTGCCCTTTATGATCCTGACCTTGCTGAGTGCCCTCAGGAACTCCTTCTTGGATCTCAGGAAACCCGGTGTGTTAAGGTAAATCGTGCTTATATCGTTGCCCATGCCATCCACTGCCACATCGTAGCCCATGTCTGCTATGGTCATTATGAGCTCCTGTGTCCTTCCGACGGCGAACGCGGGCATGATGACCTTTCCGCCACTGTCTATGACCTCCTTCACGCTGTCCCTGAACCTCTTCCTTACGTCTTCCCTGCTCTCGTGGTTCTTACCCGCATACGTGCTCTCGATCACCAGTACGTCTGTCTTTATTGGCTTTGCACCGTTTATCAGGTAAGTGTCTATGGTGTTGACATCGCCCGTCACCGTCACAGACATGCCGTCCTCGAACTTCCACATGGTCGATCCAGGTATGTGGCCCGCAGGATAGGGCGTTGCAACCAAATTTCCAACCTCGATTGACTCGAAGTATCTCGCAGGACGCATGTTTGCCAGGGCACTGTTTATATCGTCCTCGTTGAACATCGCCGGATATCCCTCGAGGTTCGTGACCTTGAGCGCGTCTCGCAGCAGCGGTTTCATGGTGTTAAGAGTCATCTGCGTGGCATACAGGTCTGGCTCTCCCTTGTGGTAGTAGACAGGTATTGCCCCTATATGGTCCAGGTGCGAGTGTGTTATGAACATCGCATCCACCGGTTCAGGGGGCAGCGGGTACTGAGGTGGCTTCTCCGGTATCACTCCGTAGTCCACTATCACGTTCGTGTCCCTGTCCGTTATCTTCACTCCTAGCCTTCCAACTTCTTCTGCACCACCCAAAAATTTCAATTTCATTTCCATCACATTTTAGCGTTATCCAAACGAAGAGAGCATGAACACTTCCTCTCTTTCTTTATGAGCGGAAGTGCATTGAACAGGATGTCCCTAACCTTGTGATCATTCTGTTTCATTATATTCATCACTTCCCGTGCATCCACCGGCTTGGTGGACCACACATCGTAATCCGTTATGGAAGCGATTACCGAATAACACAACGCAAGCTCGCCTGCCAGACTTACCTCTGGTACAAGCGTCATTCCTATTATATCAGCAAACTGCCTGAACATCTTTGATTCTGCTCTCGTTGAGAATCTTGGACCCTCAATCGTTATATATGTACCTGAATTGTGAACTGGGATTTTAAGATTTCTGGCGGTATCATAAAGGATGGAGTTCATCTCTGGGCAGAATGGATCGGCCTCAGAAATATGGTATACCTGGGGTCCATCATAGAATGTGAGCTCCCTCCTCTTTGTAAAATCGATGTATTGATCCGGAATGACGATCTCTCCAGGCTTATAATCCTCCCTAAGGGATCCAACTGCGTTGAGGCCTATTATCCGCTCAACTCCAAGATCGTGCAGGGCCCATATGTTGGCCCGATAATTCACCCTATGCGGTGGTATTGTGTGCTTCTTACCATGCCTGGGCAGAAAGGCTACCTCCACGCCGTTGACTTCGCCAATCTCTATGGCGTCGGATGGTTTTCCGAAGGGTGTCTCTACCTCCTTTTTTGTTGATTCCGGCATGAGATCGTACAGTCCGCTGCCTCCAATGATTCCTATGTAAGCCATGTTTACCGTCACTTCAATTTAGAAGTAAACAAAAAGTTAACTATCCTCCAAAAGCTAAAAACATTCAAAGAGCACGTCCGATCTCTCTACGGCAAGTTCCTCCGGCAAAATTAATGCAGCCGTACGCTGGCGCATTCCCAATTCTGAACCATACGACCGTGTATCGGTGGACGCATCTCCTTATGCTGTTTAATTCATCAACGCCAAAAAATGCTTAATTCGTCTGGATGAAAGCCAGGGAAAAGTTTTTTAGCTTTTTTCAATATCCTCTTTGCTTTTCTGCAGGTGTGGTGTAGCCTGGTAGCACGAGAGCCTTCCAAGCTTTCGACTCGGGTCCAAATCCCGACACCTGCATCACTGCTGTTCAGATTCCCTGTTCTGACTCCTCAAATAAGCCTTCCTGCCAAGAACACGTATGTACACTGACGCTGCAACCAGGACCAGAAATATCACCAGGCCGTAGTAATATGGATACTTGCTGTATACGGACATGTAATCGAAGATGCCCAGGCCCCCTATCAGTAGCGCCAGAGATGCAAGAAGGTACCTTCCCTGTATGCCTCTGCGACCTGCTGCCACCGGTATTGGCCTGGTATAGGCTTGGAGGAATGCCCCGTAGATGATCATGACCGTATCGTCGCTGTTTGCATCGATCCTTAGAGAACCGTCCGATCTTGTTATCGTTCCAACAGTGATGCCATTGTTGTATACGCTGATGCTGTTTGCTATGCCGGACACAAAGCCATTGAGCTCCCTGGGGTCGACTTTGAACGTGTTTGAATAGTAATCCAGTATCAGGCCGCGCCTCTCGTACCCGACGAGATTTCCATGTTCGTATATCTCGAACCTTCCCGATCCAGCGCGAACGATCCTCACATCAGAAACACCAGATATTTGGACTTCTGCTGTTCTCATGCCATTCCTGTTGATGGCTATGCGCCCTACCTCTTGATCGTCCTGAAGGATCGTTCCATTCTTTATTATGTAAGATGACATTATGTATTAATTGGAACAAGACGTATAAACATTGCCAATTTGCGTTCAGATCCATGAAATCGATCTTTTTATACATATATCTCTTACCCAATTATGCCAGATTCAACCGTTCATGTCAGAAAGGGCCAGCGCTACCTGGACGTCATAAAGGACAAAAATATTGTTGCAGTGAAGGTGGATGGCACGCTGCATGACCTCAGGGATATCGCGGATCGTGATGTTGATGCCATTACCGTCAGCGTATATTCCGATGACGGCCTCTACATATTGAGGCATTCCGCAGCCCATCTCCTTGCGAACGCCGTGACTGACCTGTATCCAGATGCCCTGCCCAACACCGGTCCCGTTGTCGAGAATGGATTCTACTACGATTTCGACATGAAACCGATCGGCGAGGAAGATCTAGCAAGGATAGAGGAGGAGATGCACAGGATACAGAAGGAGGATGTGCCGATAGAGCGGATAGTGTACCCTAAGGAGGAATTGATCAGGATATTCTCCAGGAATCCATACAAGATCAGGATAATAGAGGACAACGTATCTGACGCCAGCTCGGTATACAGGCAGGGTAACTTTGTTGACCTATGCCTTGGCCCGCATGTGCCAAGCACCGGATACATAAGGGCCTTCAAGCTCCTGAACATCGCAAGCGCCGTGTACAAGCACGATGAAAGCAAGACCCTCGTCCGCATATATGGAACCGCATTCCCCGACGAGAAGCTTCTCAAGGAATACCTGAACAACCTGGAGGAGGCCAAGAGGAGGGATCACAGGAGGATACTGGCTGAGATGGATCTTGCCGTCTTCAATTCAGACTGGGCTCCCGGTTTCCCGCTCTACACACAGTACGGCCAGATCATAAGGAAGGAACTTCTAGCCTACATGGACAGCATGAACAGGAAGAACGGGTGGTTCGACGTCTGGACCCCGCACGTGTTCAGAGATACCATATGGAAGCAGAGCGGGCATTACGCCAAGTACAAACCGAACATGTACCTGTTCACGCTTCCGGACGGAGACAGCTACGGAATAAAGCCCATGAACTGCCCGGGCCACATAGCCATATTTTCAAGGAGGAAATACAGCTACAGGGATCTGCCCGTGAGATATTCAGAGCCAGGGACGGTCTACAGGTATGAAAAGTCGGGCGAGGTCGGTGGCCTGACCAGGCCCAGGGCATTCACCCAGGATGATGGCCATGCTTTCCTGCGCATGGACCAGATAGGCGATGAGATCAGGAGGCTGCTCACCATGGTGAAAGAGGTCTTCGGCACGCTGTTCGGAAAGATAGAAATGTCGTTCGATCTCAGCGTGATCGACAGGGGCCATCCTGAGAACTACCTTGTCAGCTACGTGTGCAGGAACTGCGGATACAGGATAGAGGGTGCCCGCGGTACCGACATAGAGTGCCCAGTATGCCACTCACACGATCTAGCACCGGACCTGTCCGTCTGGGACAATGCCACCGAACAGCTCAGGGATGCATTGAGATCCATGGGCATAGAATACAAGGAGTATCCAGGAGAGGCTGCCTTCTACGGGCCGAAGATCGACGTGCACGTTAAGGATGCGATCGGCAGGATGTGGCAGCTGTCTACCATACAGCTTGACTTCTTTATGCCGGTGAACTTCGGGCTCACGTACACCAACAGCGAGGGGAAGGAGGATCGCGTGGTCATGGTGCACAGGGCCATATACGGGAGTTATGAAAGGGTCATGGCCATACTCCTTGAACACTACGCTGGGAGGCTTCCAACCTGGCTCACGCCGATACAGGCCTACGTCGTGCCAATAAGCAGCACCTTCGACGATTACGCCAGGCATGTGCATGAGGAGCTGCTTAAGCATGGAATAAGGAGCGAACTTGACACCTCGCAGGAGACCGTGAGCAAGAAGATCAAACTCATACATCCATACAGGCCATCATACATAGTGGTGGTAGGATCAAAGGAGAAGGAGACCGACAGCGTTACCGCAAGGAACAGAGATGGAAAATCAAAGACCTACGGCCTTCAGGAATTCATAAAAATTGTTGAAAATGAAATAGCGGAGAGGAGGGTGGATCAGGCCTTCTGAGCCTCGGCCACCTTCTGCTTTCCGAAATTCTTTATTGCGTCTATGAGCGCTGGTACGGCTTTTCTGTAGTCTTCCGTTATGATGTAATCCGATATCTTGTTTATCTCTGCGTTCGGATCCTTGTTTATGCTGACGATCACCTTTGAGAACTTCATTCCTGCTATGTGCTGCGGCTTTCCAGATATGCCAACCGCAACGTAAAGATCCGGCCTGACAGCCTGACCTGTCTGGCCAACCTGGTGATCCCTGGTTATCCAGCCAAGATCCACAGGCGGCCTCGACGATCCAACAGCCCCACCAATTAGATCGGCAAGTTCCTGCAGAAGCTTGAATCCGTCTGGGCCCCCAAGGCCAAGCCCGCCAGCCACGACGATCTTCGCCGCTGTGAGATCTGTGGCCTTCTTCGGGATAAATTTCAGTATCTGCTTGCCCAGCAGGCTCTTGTCCACGTTGACCTTTTTCTTGACTATCTCGTACTTATGATCCTTCTCCTTCTCAGCCGGAGTGAATGTGCCCGGCCTGGCCGTTGCCATCTGCGGCCTGTGGTTCCTGCACAGTATCTCTGCCAGCGTGCTCTCACCGTAGGTAGGCCTGTTGGCAAGAAGCGTCCTGTTCTCGTCCACATCTAGCACCGTACAGTCAGCCGTTATACCCGTCCTCTCCTTAACCGCTATCCTCGATGCGAGATCCCTTCCGTTCCTGGTCGCGGCAAGGAGGAATATGTTTGGCTTGTATTCTGCAATGTAATCTCCGATTATCTGTGCATAGGGCATGGTCCTGTATTCGGCCAGATCGGGTGATTCTGCTGCGAGCACTATATCGCAGCCGTACTCGCCCACCTCCTTTGCTATACCATCCACCTTGTCTCCTATGACAACGCAGATCAGCTTCTCATTGATCTTGCGGGCTAACTGTTTGCCTATGCCTATCATCTCTATGGACGACCTCTTTATATCATCGCCCCTGTGCTCTATGTATACGCCGACATTCTTGTATTCGTCCTTGTTCGCTACCGGAATCGCATTTATCAGGCCAACCATCACTTACCACCTACCTTGATTATGTTCTTCGAAACAAGGTCTGCAACGACCTCATCGATCTTGTCCAATGTGATCGTCTTGTGAAGGTGTTCAGGCTCCTTGATGGCCTTCATAGATCTGACGATCGTCGGCGAACCGCGAAGGCCGACCCATTCTGGCTTGAGACCGAGCTCGTTTATGCCCCAAGATTCGACGCCTTTCCTTATCGCGTCGATCTTCTTCCTGAGACTCTGGTGCCTTGGCACATTTGAGTTCAGCAGGACTGTCACAAGCACCGGCGTGTGGACCTTAACGATCTCGTCTCCATCCTCGAGATCCCTGGTCGCTATGACGTAGCCATCCTCATAATCAACCTCCTTGGCGTACGTTATCTGGTCAATGCCGAGGAATTCGGCCACACCAGGTCCTACATGGCCTGTGCTGGAATCGGTCGTCTCATCCCCTCCAAACACGATATCGACGTTCCCCAGTTTCGCTATCGTTGCGGCCAGAGTAAGGCCGGTAGGATATGTATCCGCACCAGCAAATGCCCTATCGGTGATGAGGATGCCACGATCCGCTCCGCGGGCCATGCATTCAATTATGGCTGCATCAGCCATAGGCGGACCCATGGATATCACCGTTATGTTGGCTCCCACCTTGTCCTTTATCCTCAATGCGTATTCCAGCGCATTGAGATCTGCCGCATTGACAACGTTTCTCGCCTTTGTCCTATTGAGCGTCATCTTTACAGGATCGATCTCAACCTCGCTGCTGTCAGGAACCTGCTTTATCATCACAACTATGTTTAGCATATGCCATCACCCGTACTTGTATATGACTCCATTATCGCCCTTTGGAAGCGTCCATTTAACGCTGCCATGCGAACAGGCTATATCGCATGTACCGCATTCAACGCAGTCCTCATATTTGAAATTCAGCTTGCCGTTTATGAGCGTGTAGCAGTTTGCCGGGCAGGCAAAAACACAGAAGTGATCCGGGCAGGTCGCACATATATCGGGATCGATCGTTATGTGCGCGTAGGATCGATCCGTCTTGTAGTTCAGCAGGGAAAGTTTTTCCTCAATCTTCATATATAACACCTCACATCTTCCTCATCATGCGGTAGCCGCTTGATATCAGCTCCGTATACTTCATTCCGTTGGACTTGACCGCAGCGGACAGCACCTGCATGAGATGCTTCTTCGGCATGCCACGTTCATCGAACATCGACATCATTACGCTGTCGAGTATCTTAGGCATGGTCTTCTGGGTGAAATCGCTCCATGTCACGTTCTGGATGCCGTTGAACGTGTACAGATCGCTCAGAACGTAGCTGTTGCGGAGCTTGTTCACGTAGTTTGACAGGGTCTCCTCGCTTATCTTGCCCTTATTCTCAAGTATCGTTTCGGCAGCCAGTATCCCAGATGTTATCGCATAGTTTATGCCCTGCAGAACCATGCCGTTGCTGAACGTGAACATGGCCGCATCTCCGGTCACGAGATATCCATTGCCGTACAGCTTTGGCATGCTTGCAAGACCTCCTTCAGGTACCAGGTGGGCCGCGTATTCGTCTGGTATCCCGTCCTTTATCAGGTTCTTTATGAACGGATGTTCCTCGAACTTCCCCATTATATCATATGAATGGGTCATGCCGTTTGCCCTCAGCCTGTCAAGAGAAGCCACTATTCCAAGCGATACCGTATCCCTATTTGTATAAAGGAATCCGCCGGAAAGAATGCCATCATCCAGGAAGCCAAGAACGAACTCAGATGCGTATCCGCCCTTGGAATCCACGTTGAACCTTTCGTTTATCACGTTTTCCGGAAGCTTGATAGTCTCCTTGATTCCAAGAGCAACATCATGATCTGAGAGCTTTGGCCTGAGCCCGGAATTGATGAGAACCCTTGGATTCGCCCCTTCAGCCACTATGACTGCGTCAGATGTGATGACATCTCCATCCTGCATCACGCCAATGACCTTACCACCGTCGATGACCAGTTTATCTATGGTTATTCCGGTCACGAGCATAGCACCCGCGTCCTTGGCCTTTCTTGCCAGCCACTGATCGAATTTTCCTCTTACTATGATCTTGCCTGACTTCCTTTCCATCAGATCCTGTGAACTGTAGCTTATGGCTATCTTGGACTTCTCCGTGAGAAATGCGACCTCCTTTCTGGTTACGTAACGTTCAATGGGCGCACTCCTCTCCCAGTCTGGCACGACCTTCGAGAGCTCATCGCCCCAGAGAACCGCACCAGAAACGTTCTTTGTTCCTGGAGGATCTCCCCTCTCCACCAGAAGCACGTTCATACCACCCTGCGCAAGTTTTATTGCGGCAGAGGATCCAGCGGGACCAGCGCCGATAACTATGACATCAAATTCACTCATTGTTCGAAGATAGCGAATTTATTTATATGTTTTTTGTTTTTTTCTATATTATAAAAGATTTAGGATTATCATTGACGTTTTTCGACATGAACATTTGATATTTCACCTGGACAGATAGGAGATTATAAATATATGATCGTAAAGAGCAGGAATGATACGGAGATTGTAATAATTATAATTTTATATGTACTATTTCTTAACACTATGATTCATCTTTATATATTCAAAGAGCCCACGGAATGCTATGCTGCGATGTGATATGGCATTCTTAGTTTCAAGATCCATCTCAGCAAACGTCATATTCGATCCATCAGGTATGAACACAGGATCGTAACCGAATCCATTGGAACCCCTTATTGATGTGGCTATCCTGCCCATGACCTTACCCGTGAACTGCATAATGCTATGCCCCTCGTTGAGAGAAACGACCGTCAGGAAGTAGGCAGACCTGTCTTCTACGCCCTCCATTATCTTCAGTAATCCCTCATTGCCTATGGTGGAAGATACGTAGCTGGAGAACGGGCCGGGGAAACCTTTCAGGGCATTTATGAACAGACCGGAATCATCAACGAAGTATGGCGCTTCAACTACCCCAGCAAGCTTTTTGCAGCTGTCGTACGATATCCTCTCCGTGCTCTCGTCCTGTATCTCCTCGTATTTCATGCGCACCCATTCTATATCAATACCGTATGAAGAGGCCAGTCTGCTGACCTCCTCAAACTTATGCTGGTTGCTTGTCACAAACTTAAACATACCTGTGCCTCCTCCTTATTGCGCCGACGGTTTCCAGAACATCGCCTGCATTCTTGAAGTCTGATATATACGCAGAGATCATCGGTTTAAGCACAATACTAGGATCAAGACCAAGGCCTTTCACCGAATCTTCCAGCGCGTATATATCAACCGCCATGTCCTCAATCTCTGCAGACACCTTTCCCATGCTTGGATCGATTAGATAGATGCCCTCATTCACCATGATGTTGTTAACGGTAAGATCGCCATGAGCTAGCCCAGTGGAATGCAGCTTTGCAACTGCAGCACCCAGATCATGCATATACTCGGTTTTTCCTTCGGATAGTTCAGCCGACATCATTCTTCCAGGTATCCTCTGCATGGTGATCGAAAAAGAAAATGGGTCGAAATCGTAAACTATCGGAGCCTTGATGCCTGCATCCTTTATCTTTCTCAGCATGGTGAACTCGTTCCGCATCCTATCGTACCTTATCTTGCTGTCCAGATGCTGATTCCTGTAGTTCTTTGGAATCCGCACCTTTCTAATGGCTGGACGCCCATGGAAGTCCACTTCTTCTATGCGGGATTCCGCACCAGCTTTTCCATAGTCCTTCCTAACGCTATCGGCGATCCATGGTACGTCAACCTCGTCTATCCTGAATCTTGGATTGACGGCGGTTTCCTCGATATGCATCCTGAATCCGGATCTGTACATCAGCAGAGCTGCCTGCGCTATCATTATGCCATTGTCCATGCAATATTCTTTATCCGTAAGGTACGCCCTGACGCCTACCTCATCAGCCATCTCGGTGACCATTTCGCGAAGCCTCCTGTTCAGGGCAACTCCGCCGGCCATGAGTATCTCATCCTTTCCTGAAACGTAAAGCGCCCTCTCCAGCACCTCAACGATCATTGAGAAGGCCGTCTCCTGTAGGCTGTAGCTTATGTCTTCGATGGCATTTCCAGCCTTAAGATATTGCATAGCCGCCGTTAGGATTCCAGAAAAGGCCGTGTCCATGCCCTTTACGGAGTATGGAAGATCCAGTAGCCTGGTACCCTTCTGCGCCATCTTCTCGACCTCGGGCCCACCTGGAAAAGGTATTCCTGCCTCCCTGGCGAATTTGTCTATCATGTTGCCAATACCTATATCGAGCGTCTCTCCGAGAACCCTGTATCTGCCGTTAACATGTGCTATGACCTGGGTATTCCCGCCTGAAACGTATAGCATGACCGGATCCACAGCACCCGTCACACGCCTGCCTATCTCTATATGCCCGAGAGGATGATTGACACCGAGTATAGGTTTCCCTGTCAGAGCTGACAGGGTCCTTGCGGCTGTAGCAGTTACTCTAAGCGAGGGTGCAAGGCCAGGCCCCATTGAAAAGGCAATGAGATCAATATCGCGGATTGATAATTTCGCCTTCTCCAGTGCGCGCCATATTACGGAATCCACAACATCTGAATGGTGCACAGCGGCATCCAGAGGCCTTATACCGCCAGTTTTCGGCCTGTACATAGAGGACTCCATGCTCAGGATTCTATCCTCATCTATTATGCCGCAGCTGATGGTATGAGCTGTACCCTCTAGCCCGAGAACTATCACACAAGGTCATCAAAGCTTCAGATTTAAATTCTACCCGTCATATGATGCATTGAGAAAGCGAATTACAGCCCGTACTTCATTAAGGTGTGCAGAATCATCACATTTTTAAAGGGCATTGATATTAACCGACAGGTGAATCATGGCTAATTCATTGGCAATCATAGCTGATCCCAAGACCGGGAAGACTTACAAGAGGGAGATACCGGCAGAGCGCATGGGATCGCTTGTAGGAAGAAAAATTGGTGACGAAATAGATGGCGTATTCTTCGACCTCGTGGGCTACAAGCTTGTGGTCACTGGTGGCAGTTCCATAGACGGTTTTCCGATGAGATCCGATCTGCAGACGCAGGGCAAGAAGCAGATCCTGGTCTCATACAGGAAGGGATACAGGGGCAAGAACGGCATAAGGAAACGGATAACGGTTAGAGGATCAATAATAGGATCGGACATATCACAGATAAACCTGAAGATCGTTCAGTACGGGCCAACGCCCCTAGAGGAGAAGAAAGATGATCAGCAAGCTTAAGATGCCCCAGCCTTCCGTCAACATAGGGATGGTAGGCCACGTTGACCACGGAAAGAGCACGCTGACGCTGGCTCTTACGGGCACGAAGACCGATACCCATTCGGAAGAGATAAAGAGAGGCATCTCCATAAAGCTTGGCTATGCAGACACGCCCATATACAGGTGCTACGATCCATCTGGAAACGTGCATTATACGCGGGAAAATGGCGAGAATTGCGAGCTTGAGAGGGTAATATCCATAGTCGATGCGCCGGGCCATGAGACGCTCATGGCCACCATGCTGTCAGGTTCAGCGCTCATGAATGGAGCGCTTCTCGTCATAGCCGCAAACGAGCACTGCCCGCAGCCACAGACCAGGGAACATCTGACTGCGCTTGAGATAATGGGCATAAAGAACATAATAATAGTGCAGAACAAGATCGACCTAGTTACGAAGGAGAGGGCCATAGAGAGCTATCGTGAGATAAAGAACTTCGTTAAGGGCAGTATAGCTGAAAACGCGCCCATAATACCCGTGAGCGCCTATCACAGCACAAACATAGATGCGCTCTTCGAGGCCATAGAGAAATACATACCTTCACCTGAGTTTAACGAGAAAGACGATCCGATAATGTATATAGCGAGATCGTTCGATATAAACAGACCAGGAACACCAGTTGGAGAACTTAAAGGCGGCGTCATAGGTGGATCTCTGACGCAGGGAGAGTTTGCCGTGGGCGATGAGATCGAGATTGTCCCGGGCATTCAGACCACTAAGGGAAACAAGACCGTATGGAACAATGTTACAACGGAAATAGTAAGTTTGATGGCCGGCAAATACTCGTATGACAGGATAAGGCCAGGTGGACTTGCGGCCGTTGGTACAAAGCTTGATCCATTTCTCACCAAGGGAGACGCGTTCACCGGCAGGATAGCCGGACGTGTAGGTAAGGTACCTCCGGTTGCGTTCTCTATGAGACTGGAATCGCACCTGCTGAAGAGGGTGGTCGGTTCGGACCAGGAGCTAAACGTTGAGCCCATAAAGCCAAAGGAAACTCTCATGTTCACTGTCGCAACTGCGAGCACCGTTGGCGTTGTGAATTCCATGAAAGGCGGCGAGATAGATGTTTCACTTAAGTATCCAGTTGCCGCCTTCAACGGCATGCGCGTGGCCATAGGAAGACGCGTTTTGAACAGATGGCGTTTGATAGGCTACGGTATAATCCAGTCTCTGGAATGAAGCAATGGGCATATACAGCACTGTATACGATGACCTTTTCCGAATATACGGTGACCTGCACTGGTGGCCCGCTGATTCAAAGGATGAGGTGGTCATTGGTGCCATACTTACACAGAACACCTCCTGGAAAAATGTCGAAAAGGCAATGAAAAGCCTTAAGGAAAGACATCTTAACAGCCTGGCTGAAATATCCAGATGTGATGTGAAGGATCTTGCTGAGATCATAAGATCATCAGGGTTCTACAACCAGAAGGCTGAACGCCTGATCTCTCTGTCCAGATCGGTGATAGACCGGTTTGGCGGTTTGGAGAATATACGAGACGCCGGTGTCGCAGAATCCTTCTTTTCATCCATGAAGGGGATCGGGCGGGAGACTCTTGATTCCATTCTTCTTTACGCGCTTGATTTTCCAGTCTTCGTCGTGGATAAATACACAATCAGGTTTCTGGAGAGGTGCTATGGGATACCTGGAAAGGGCATCAGGGAATCTGTTGAAGCGGAGATAAAGGATGTGGACCGCCTGAAGAACCTGCACGCCATGATCGTGCAGATCTCCAAGGATCACTGTAAAAAGATCCCTGAATGCGATGGGTGTCCTTTAAATAGCAAATGCAGATATTATGATCGTGAACGGGGAAAGAACGCTTTCCTGCATGATAAGGACTGAAGATGGCGAGATATGCATTGATCCTGCCACGCCTGTTCTCCATGTAATGGGCAAGAAATATGCCATCTTCATACTTTCTGTATTGGGGAATGATAATACAAGGAAGAACTTCAACGACCTCCTGAAGGCGATACCGGGTATCAGCAGCACCATGCTATCTGCAAGGCTACACGAGATGGTCGGCGCAGGTCTGATCGAGAGGCATGATGGTGATATCGTAACATACGAACTGACAGAAATGGGCCGCGAGATCCGGAGGAGGTTGCTGCCACTTATAGAGTATCTAGCCAATGCTGTTTAGATCGTACTCTGTGGCGTGATGCCACAGCATACAGGGAAAAAATATTATGTGTGGAACAAATTACGGAGCTGCGGGGTTGTAGCTTAGACAGGCTATAGCACTCGGCTGATAACCGAGAGGTCACCGGTTCGAATCCGGTCAACCCCATATCTTCTTGATTATCTGGATAGCGCGAGTATGCGCATGGACTATGATCGCCCCCTCAACTTAAATTTAATATCGTCAATATTAGATTTCATGCGCTGATATGGTCAAAAACATCTTCATGGAAAATAATGCATCTAACTCACGAAAATCCAATATTTATGCCCCCTCAATATACGTTGACAATTCCTTCTTGTAATAGGACCGAGCCTATACGGAAGAATGAGCTTGGTACACTTTGCATGGGATTTCATAGTGACAGGCTTAAATTTCACCTGAATTCTATTTTCCCTTTCAGAAGCACGCAGCGAGATCGAGATCGCTACCAGAATATCTATCAAGAATAGGAGAGAGGTGATTGTATGGATAATAACACCGTGAAAGCTAATTATGGCTTCTATGGCATTGATCATTATTGCTTTTCTCCTCGGATCGATAATGAATGATGGCTCCAAATTCAAACGAATACAACGAAATACCAACGGCATTTGATCCACAGAAAAATTAAATCTCATAACATGCTGATGTTGTCAATGGGCGAAGTACGAATACCCCTCGGTGTCATTGAAAAAGCTGTGGATGGTATAAGATCGGCGCCGGACATGGAGACCGTGCGCAATGTTGCCGGTTATCTTCTATCCTGCGTAAACGGAGAGGATGCTAAAGGGCATGTCGTTACTTTGAACGAAGAGGCTTTCTATCAGATCATCGGTAAGATAGAGAAGTCAAAGACCACTGAACGTGCTACGCATTATGCCGAGGAGATCTACAGGATGGTTTTCAGGCCAAGAAAACTTCCTTACAGCGAAATAGATCTTTCAAGGTGGAGAGAGTATGATGATGTGATAACCGACAGTCTGTGGTTGTTCAAGGAGAGGGATTACAGCGGATCGAAACTGGGATGGTACTGGGGAAACTTCGTACCGCAGATACCCAGGCAGATGCTGATCAGGTATACGAAAAGAGATGAATGGGTCTTGGATCCATTCAGCGGCAGCGGTACGACCCTCATAGAGGCGAAGAAGCTTGGAAGAAATGCTGTTGGGGTAGAGATAAACCACGATGTGGTAAGAAAATCTGAGGATATAATAGAAAGGATCCAGGGGGAAGGGATAACGCGACTTTACACTGGAAATTCGATGACCGTTGATATAAAGGGTATAATGGACGAGAACGGCATCGACGAGTTCAGCATGGTTATACTTCATCCTCCATACCATGACATAATAAGATTCTCGGACGATCCTGATGACCTCTCCAATGCCAGGAGCGTTGAGGACTTCATAAAAATGCTATCCAGAGTGGTGAAGAACTTTATGGATTATCTGGAGGATGGCAGGTTCATGGCCATGGTCATAGGTGACAAGTACAGAAGGGGAGAGTGGATACCGCTTGGCTTTTACGCGATGCAGGCCGTCATGGATATGGGCTTCAGGCTCAAGAGCACCATAGTGAAGAACTTCGAATTCACAAGGGCCAAGGCCGGTTCAGAGGCGCTCTGGCGTTACCGCGCACTTTCTGGAGGGTTCTATGTGTTCAAACATGAGTACATATTCCTTTTCCAGAAGAACTAGTTTCTATCGTCGCAGTGCAGTATCTGCATCTTCCTGGCCGTATCGAACACTTCCCTGCCCAGATCGGTGAGGTCGTAGCATTTATCGATCAATCCCATGCGAAATATCTTATCGCAGGCACCGGGATTACCCTTTCTCTCCTTTCTACTGCAAAGCATAGCCAGATCTTCCGGTTTCAGATAACGAGCGTAGAGCTTTGGGGTTATCTCCTTAAGCACAGCCTCAGCCTTCTTGTTTATCTGGAAATACGTATGATGCTTGTGCACCTCGGCGCTCTTCTTTAGCTTCGCCTCAGTCCTCTTTATTGATGTGTTCGTATAATAGTCCAGGAGGCCCATATCCTTCAGCCGTTTCAGGTATTCACGCACCCTCATCTGCGGTATCTCTGTATATCTGGTTATGTTCTTGGCGTAATCCACATGCGCTACTGTGAAATGCTTCAGCACACGCAGAAGATCGTAATCATTTATCAGCTCTTCTATCTCCTTCTCGTATTCGTTCATGTTAGTCTATTGAGTAGAATATGTCTCCTCCGTTCTTTATATGGTTGTATATTGCATTACCTATCTCAGTGCTCAGCTTTATCCTCACTATGCCCTTGGATGATGACAGGGCCTGAAGTATCGGCACCTCCCCCAGGTATATGCGCACATGCTTGTTTGGATGACCCACATCGATGTAAATTATCTTATTCTTTATCTCCACACCGGCTTTTTGCCTCTCAGCTGAAGAACCTGACTCCTCCACGTCTATCTTTATGCCAAGCTTCCTCTCTATCTCAGTGATGTTCTTACCGCTTCGGCCAATGAGCTTCGGGATGTATTTGGGATCCACTCTAACTATGGCCCTGCTGTCGCCAACCATCTTGACCTCAACATCATCGTTCCTTATGATGCGCTTTATGTAGTCCTCTATCCTGTCCACAGCCAGCTTGGAGATCGACGATTCTTTCCTCTCCTTCACAGGAACGACCACGACCTGTTCTCCAAAGCTGTATATCTCGTAGAGATCCTTTCCTGATATGAGATCCGATACAACGATGACTGGCCTGGCAAGATCCTCCTGGGTCATACCGTATGGTATCTTGACCGTATACTGCGTGCTAAGGACCTGCGCCACCTGTCCGTTGTTGATATATATTATCGTGTCTATTATCTGCGGGATCAGACCCAGTTCGATTCTTCCTATGAACCTCTGCAGTGCATCTATTGCTCTTGTGGCATGGACCACACCGACCATGCCAACACCGGCAAGCCTGAGATCGGCGTAAACCTTGAAGTCGTTTGTGACGCGCATCTCATCGAATATGGTGTAATCCGGGCGAACAAGCAATAGTATGTCGCCCGTCATTTCCATGGATCCTTCCAGCTCCGTATACTGCGTTATCTCCTTCGATACGTCCAGATCCCTCGGCCTCTCCATGGTCTTAACTATCTTTCCGCGGGCGTTGAAGAACTCGGCCAGGGCCTGAACGAACGTGCTCTTTCCAGCACCCGGAGAACCGGCGACGAGAATGCCACTCGCAGAGCTCTCCAGCCTCTCCTTTATCCTGTCGTCGAGATCGTAGTAGTCTATGCCAAGTTTTACGACGGGCCTAACAGCAGTTATCTCAAGATCATCTGAAAACGGGGGCCTGGTTATGACTATCCTAATGTTTTTTAGCTGCACGACTGTGGCGCCCTGCGCATCCATCTCTATGAAGGAATCAGCCTCAAGCTTGCCCCGCTTCACTATGTTGCTTGCTATGCTTTCAAGATCAGACCGGTTGAGGATATAATCGAGCCTCCGGTACTTTATGCTTCCCGGCTTCCCATCCTTGAGGACGGGGTTGGTACCAGCCTTCAAATGCACGCTCATAGTCGTATCATCGAAGAACTCCTCTATGTTCTTCACTATCTTTTCCGGTGGGGGGAGATAATCAACATTTATGCCCTTGATTATGGCGACATCCCGCTGTATATTGTCGCCCGTGACAAGAATGGCATCGTACTGTAGCGCCACACTCCTGATCATCTCATCGATCTCCCCGCTCTTTGCTCTCTTTATCTGCCATTCCCTGGGCCTTTCACCAACAATCTCAATGCTTATTTTGCCTTCCCTTTCAAGCGCCCGCAGCTTCTTCAGCTCTTCAAGAGCAGCGAAACCTATGGCGCGTCCCTCGTTTGCCTGGTGTTCCACCTCGGAGAGCATCGCCTCTGGCAGGATCACGTTTGCCTCTTCCTTGTCCTGTATGTACTGAGTGAAGCGGCCGTCCACTATGACCGATGTATCTGGAACGTAATTCACATTGCTACATTATAGGTAACTATATAACTATGTCCATAATTTGCCAGCGTGGATTACAGTGAGGCCATAGCACAGATCCGCGATGTTCTTAGCGAGGTTATCCCGCAGCATGGATCGCTCGGTTTCTCTGGAGGCCTGGACAGCACCCTCATAATGCATCTTTCCGGATACAGGCTCAAAGGGTACACCGCTGGTTTCAACGATTCGCATGATGTAAGAAGATCCCAACAGGTATCGAAGGCATTGGACTTCAGCATAAGAATAATTTCACTTGAGAAAATAGATATAGAGTCCCACCTGCGCCTGCTGAAGGAGATCGATGAAACGATCACAAGATCAGAGATCGGATATGAACTTATTCTCTCGATAATAATGTCCACCGTCGATGATGATACCGTGATAACTGGCCAGGGCGCGGATGAATTTTTCTACGGCTACAGAAAGGCAATAGAATCCAGGAGCAATTCTGAACAGGTTGCGAAGCTCCTTCAGAGGACGCTGCCCAGAGAGAAGAAAATGGCTAAGTATTACAGAAAGGATCTGATAACACCATATCTTGATGACAGAATAACAAGCATAGCGAGATCCTTTGGGCCGGATCAGCATATTAGAGATGGCACAGGAAAAGCCATGATCAGGGATGTTGCGCGTATTTCTGGTCTGCCCGATATGATCTACGGATACGGCAAGAAGGCAGCACAGTATGGGTCTGGAATTGACAGATATCTTAAGAGGACGAAGTATTTTCTAATTCTCTGAACCACGCCTTACCTTTAAGGATGATTCCTTGGGGTACAGATATTTTTTCACGGGCATGGTCAGAAAATATAGAGTGCAGATCGGTATACTCTATGAACAACAACCCGATAATGAAGATCAGGTTGCGTAGAGTGTGTAGGATACCTGAGAGGTCAAGTTCGATCCATTTACGACCGTGCTCCCGTAAACCTGAACGTAGTAAGTGCTATCATAATTCAGATCCGTCAGATTGAAGTATACATAGTTATTGTTGAGATGGGATGGTATCACCGCAGGCGTGGATCCGGCCTCATATGCCATGACCTTGTAGTAGACCACACCGGAATAGGCATACATGTAAACTCGGAGGCTTATGCTTCCAATCGGTACATCATAAACACCACTCTTTTCTGCGAGCGATGTCCAGACTCCATTGCTTGCTATCTGCAGGTTCGCTATTTCAGGACCGGAAACGTGGTTCAGTGGAGGGTTCAAAACCAAGATCCAGAATACGAGCCACGTAAGAAGGAACTCGCCAACCAGAAGAATGCGATGCGACGTCTTCTTAGATACCTGAACGCCAAGCCCCTTTAATATATATTCTGAAAATAGGAGAACCACAAGGATGAGTATGAGTGATAGATACCAGTAGCCTATCAGTTGAAGATAGCCAGATATTGAACCGATTATAGCCCCTATTATGAATATAACGACTATTGACTTTGCTCTCTCCTTCTCATCGAATAGAAATTTTCTCTCATCGAATTCAGGTATCTTGACCAGGGGCTCCTCGTTCTCCTTTGGCATTCAGCCCCTCTATTTTAACTCCATTAATGAATTTAACGTTTTTACCGGATCTGCTGATTTCACAACACCGCTCGCAACCAGAATGCCATCTGCCCCCAGTTCTATGGAACGCCTTACGTCTCCACCATTCTTTATACCAGCGCCAACAAGAACCGATGTGGTGGTGCCATCGTATATTCTGACTATGCCCTCTATGATCTCTGGCCTGGCAGACGAGACAGATATGTTTCCACCGATCAGTTCCTTCGGTTCATAGGCGATGAAATCAGGTTCGTATTCCCTGAAATACGCTGCTTCTTCAGCATTTTCAACGCAAAGTACTATTTTGAAATCCAGCTGGCGTGCCTTCTGCAGCGTGTTCACTATCGTTTCGCGGGTGAGCCGCCTCTCCGAATGGTTCAAAAGCGACCCGGTTATGCCGAGATCCATCATCATCTCCATGGGTACATGGCCCGTGTATGCACCATACGGATCTGGATCGACGTGCTGCGCGAAGAATTTAAATTTCCCATACGAAGCGGCACTTTCAAGATCCAGCAACGACGGGGAGAATATGAGATCAAAATCAGATCTTATGGTTTCAAATTTTTCCATGAAGCTGAGGAAATTTGAACCAGTTGCTTCCCTGTAAGCCTTCAGATTGACAATGGCGGTATACATCATCAGGTAATACCTTCGGTATATTAGTGTGATCCGGCTTCAGTCCTCGCCTTCAAGGTAATAGAACTCGCCTATCATAGCCTTTACCTCCTGATCCGGCAGCGTGAATTTCCTCACCTTGATATCGCTTTCAAGAAGCATGAGCTCTGCAAGCTCGTCCGGATATCCCTCGGCGTAGACTATCTCCTTTATCTGCGCGTTCATGATCATCTTCGAGCACACCACACAGGGGTGTGTGGTTACGTATATCGTTGAATCCTTTATGCTGACGCCATGTACAGCGGCCTGTATAATCGCATTCTGCTCTGCATGGAGACCTCTGCATAGCTCATGCCTTTCACCGGAAGGTACCTTCAAGTCCTCGCGTATGCAACCCACGACATCACAGTGCGCCGTACCGCTTGGTGGTCCATTGTATCCCGTCGCAAGTACATTTCTGTCCTTGACTATGACAGCGCCTACCTTCCTGCGTATACAGTTTGTTCTAGATGCAGCAAGATAGGCCATCCGCATGAAATACTCGTCCCATGTTGGCCTTCTTATGCTCTGCACACTTTGTTAGCCAAACACATAATATAAATATTTTGTGATTCTCTGGCCTATGCATCAGAAATATCTTTATGAGCCCCATACGGACCATAAAAATGTGAAATACAGAGAAGCCTGAAGCATCTGGTACTGTCAGGCCCCATGGAACCTATCTGTGTTCCTCTCTCTGATGCGGTGCAGCTGGCTGCCCGATAACCCGACCATTGATCTTTTCGCCACGGAGGTGCGTTATTGCTGATCTTGCTGCACGCTCTATTATGTTAACCATCATGGCAGAATCGTTCGGCATACGTACTCGGTGGTATCGCATTCCCCTCTCCTCGACAGCCCTCCTGAACTCGTAGTCCAGGTCATAAAGTATCTCCAAATGGTCGTAGAGGAAAGATATGGGTATAACTGTTATGCTGGTGCCATCTATCTTGTTGAGGACATCGTACACGCTTGGGCCTAGCCAGCCCTTGTGGCCTCCCTGAAAACCGAAATCAGATCGGGCTATGCCAAGTATCTGTGATATCTTATAGGTGGAATAGCGGAGCCAGAAAAGGTAATCCTCTTCTTTCTCCGGATCTGGCAGACTGTGCGCATCGAACAGGTAAAACGAGTCATAGCTGGCGTCCTCCGATATTATGTTGGCCCACATTGGAAGAAAGAGATCGCTGTTAGCAAGGCCGTTCACGAACTCCAGACGTGGAGAGAAATTGTGTCTCTTCAAAGCTGACTCGAGCGGATTCAGATAGGAATCCTTAACATTCTGCGAGTAGAAGGAGAAGAGTGGTATGGCAACGACGTTATCGTATGGGCCGAGGTTCCCGGCAGCATCCTCTATGGATGGTTTCCAGTGTTTGTAGGCCACTATTATGTCCATATCGCTGCCGATCCTCTCCTGAAGCTTCCTCGCTATGTTCGCTATTATGCTATTTGATGGTGATCTGCCACCGAACATCTCATACTTTCTGAAATTTTCCTCCCTTACAGCTTCAGGAACGGGCTTTCCATTGAATATGTTTCTGAGGTACTCGTCAAGTTCCTCGATCCTCTCAGGGCTTCCGTAGGAAAGCAGAAGAAGAGCAGATTTCATGGATTCACGCTGTGCACGTATTCAACCAACCGTTTTAGCTTTTCCGGATCAGTGCTCGGCATTAGCCCATGTCCGGTGTTGAATATGTATCGCTGCCTTCCCGAAACGGACTCGATTATCCTGCGTGCCTCGCCGATAGCGTAATCGTAGTTTACGACTGCAGGATCGAGGTTCCCCTGGATCCCGATTTCATGCGGCAGGACAGAGGAGAACCTGTGCATGTCCACGCGCCAATCTATAGAATAAAAATCCGCAGGCAGATCCATATCGGCTATGTAGGATGATGTCATCGTGCTGAAGTATATACTGGGTACGCTGTCAGATATCTCCTGCAGTATCTCATGCATGTAAGGCTTCACAAACCTTTCGTACTCCCCTGGTGAGAGATAACCGGCCCAGCTGTCAAAAATCTGGAAAGCATCCACACCGCGCATTATCTGCATCCTGGCAAACGCTATAACCATGTCCGTGAGGCGCCTCATCACCGTCCTGTACGCTTGTTCATCCGTTATCATCATCCTCTTAACCCTGAATAGATCCCTGTCCACGCTGTCTGATATTATGTATGAAAGAATCGTGACTGGGCCTCCTGCGAAACCGATAAGCGGTTCAGGATACCTCTCCTTATATTGTGATATTGCCCTCAGGACAGGATGATCGAACGAGGACGCATCGAACTCCTCCAGTACGGATACACCTGATCGCTCAATGTTGTTCTCCGTTATCGGCCCCAGTGAGTCCTGGAACCTGATCCTTATCCCCATCCCATTCAGAGGTGTGGTTATATCGGCGAATATTATGGCAGCATCAACTCCTATACGTTCCACTGGATCATGCGTGACCTCCACTATGATGTCAGGCGATGACATCATCTCCTCTATGTTCATTCGCTGTCTGTACTTCATATACGATGGGAGATATCTCCCGGCCTGCCTCATGAACCAGACTGGTATGCGATCGTGATCGTTGCCTCTGATCGCACTTCTGAATGGATCCATCTGCGCAAACCTCTTATCCTGTTTCACCACTTCTGGCCAGTTATGCGCTCATACATTGTTCTGTATAGATCGGAGACTTTCCTTGCCATATCCACAGGCAGAGGGGGTATGTCTGGTTCTGGCAATCTCCTGGCTCTGGCATCATAGAGGCGGTCATGGTATCCTGTTGATCTGTAGTACTGCCTGACCATCTCCTTGCTGAGCTCCACTATCCTTCCCTGATCGTATTCGCTCTTCTCCCAGAAACGGTCTTCATCAGCCGTCCCGAAGGTGTCCACTATCACTATCTCCCTCTCCTTGCCCAGCGCAACCTCCTTCTTGCCATCAGCATGTATCAGGCCGCGTTTGCTTACCTCATGTTCCATCATTTCGTCTATCCTCAGTATGGTTTCCCTTATTTCATCGTACTCTTCTCTGCTGAGACCAGATATGGCCAATGCTTCGTCAATGCCAAGCAGCCTGTCGGTTTTCTCCCTCTTCGTTGTCACCTCGAAGATGGGCGAAGGGAGCCTCTCGCCATACGCTGGGAAATGGTCAAGCCCGATATCAGCTGGGCTCGTGTCGCCAGCCTTCAGCCTGTCATACAGGGAACCTGCAACATAGTGCCTCGTTATGAATTCAAGAGGTATAACATAACCTGACAAACCTGGCGATACCCTGTCTGGAACAGCATACCTGCGAACACGCATAGTCCTCTTGTCTATCATCTCTATGAAGTGGTTCTTTATCCCCCTGTCACCTATGTACCTGAACCAGAACGATGACGTCCTGCACAGTGATTCTCCCTTGTTCTCTATCTCCGTCGGTATTATCTTGTCGAACACCGATATCCTGTTTGAAAACTTGAAAATCAGCGTATCTCCATCATCGTAAACGTCCTTTACCTTTCCACTTGCGATGATCTTCATAGTCAAGTATCGTTACTTAATATAGTAATTATCTGTGGATATTCTTTTTAATTTCAATTAATTTTATTCAAAAAATTTTAAGATTAATGGAACACGCATGATTAAGTGCCAGGCATGGAAATATTGTGTGCAATCATGTCATCTAATTAGCGCTAGCCCTCAGGAATGATTGATCTGCCCATGTGATCGCGCACCTGATTGCATGAACGGATCCGTTCACAAATTATATCCTGAGCATATATCGATTTATACACAATTTGCAATAGATTTGCACATAATTTTGAAAAATTCCCTAATATCGGCTGGGCATATTTCATGCATGAAACCAATAATGGTTGGTCTTATAGTTGCGATCGTTCTGGCCGTTGTCTTCGCCGGAGCGTTCGGCTATGCTGACTACTCGAACGCAAAAACGAATACAAACTACCAGAACGCCGTGAATACGGCAAATGGGTTCAAACCAGACGCTGTGCTGGGATCAGCGTTTGAACACTGGGACTACATAGCCATAGAGAACACGACACTTGTGATGGAGCAGTACGCGCCCGATGCAGTGCTTCACTGGGTCAATGGATCGCTGAACGGCACTTACAACAATTACAGCTCTATAAATGCCACATGGAACAAATTCTTCGCAGCCTGGATAGCGGTATGGTTCTACTCTGAGGAGCCGCCAATGATAACAGTGAAAGGAGACATGGCATATGTCAACGCTACGGTTCAGTTCGTACTGCAGAAGAACAGCACTGTATTCGATTACATAAACGTGTCCTACGAGATCGTATACCAGAACATGGGATTCAACGTAAAGACCGGACAGTTCCAATATCAGATAATCTACGAAGTGTTCAACATACTTGGAGGATCGCCAAAACCACTCTCCGAGATCTGAACTCACTAAATTTTTATATTTTTTATTATATGGTGATTCATAATGGGTATATTCTGGATAACAAACATCCTGATCGTCCTGATAGAAGCCATATTCCTTGGCATAATACTCTATTTCTACATAGGCATAATTAGGAGAACCGGCGGGAAGTTCATAGCACCAATGATCGTCTTCTCATCTCTTTTCCTGGTGCAGTCAATATTATCTGCATATTTCTATTACGATTTCTCACATTTCGCGGGATACAGGATAGCCGTTCCTCTGATAGCGGTTAACTCCATCGGCCTTGTATCCTTTGTAATGCTTTTCATTACGCTCAAGCAGTGACATCGCCATATTACGGCGTTCGTCGTGTTGGTATATGCCACAAAATGAACAATATTTAAATATAGTCAGGTGATCGATTAATAACAGGCATCGGGCGGAAGACGATGCGTGTCAGGTGAACCCAGTGCTTGCAGGGTATATCGAAGCATCAGTTGGAACCGCTGCGGCCATCATATCGCTTCTTATAGATCCAGAGGATTTCAAGATCAAGTACGCCGTTTCTATAGCTGTTGTCCCGATCCTGATGCTCGCGTTTTCCAGCTATCTTGTGGTTCCCATATTCATCCTTTCAGTCATCAGCGGCACCTACCTTTACACGAAGAGGTTCTATTATCCATTCATATTCCTGTTCGCCTTCACACTCCTGTCATATGTATTTTTCGGCGAGGGCGGCCAGTGGAGAGCCATAGATGCGGCGATAAGCACCGGGATGATCGTTGTTATGATATTCGATTCCAGGGAGAGACAATATGTCAGAGCAAATGAGGTAACCAGAGGAGAAGACAGGGTCAAGGAGGTCAGGAGAGACTACGTGCAGATAGCCGCCGGCATAATAATAATAGGGTTGCTCTATTTCTATGGTGTTGACCTGTCCAGGATACTGGTGACGTTCGGTTCTCTCATTCTCTACGCCATAGGAAACTTCTTCTCAGCGAGGCCTGACCTCATGATAGGCAAGTTTTTGCAGAATCTGGAGAGAAGCCATACCAAGCTTGGCATAGGGTCGATGTGGTTCGCGTCCGGCATACTCCTGGCTTACAGCATGCACGACAGCCTCTACCTGATAATGCTCATAGTATTCATAATCTCAGTTGGGGATTCTGTGGCCACCATAGTGGGTGTCAACGTTAAAAGCCCGAAACTCATCATAAACAGAAAGAAGAGTGTTGCAGGCACGCTTTCCCTGTTCGCCGTTTCCGCGGCATTCGGCTTCTTCCTTCTCGGATTCCTCGGAATAGGTTTCGCGGCTCTCGGATCTATTGTTGAGGCTGTTTCGGGATACCCTCTTGACGACAACATGACCGTACCCTTTGCGATATCCCTTATGGCATCACTAGCCAGGATGATGTGACTCGAATATTTAGAATAATAAAAAATACCGTGAAAATACCAGAAGTATATCAATATGATGAAAACTTCAAATATTCCGGTATGGCCTTCGGATAGAACAGATCATCTGTACTTGCTGTAATCGTATATTAGGTTTATCAGCTTTTTCTGGGTGTCGTAGTCTATGACGCCCTCCTGATACTTCTTTCCTATGAACTCTTTGGCCTCCTTTATCCCCTTCTTGGAGGCAAGCGAATATATCGAACCCCTTATGGCGCCACGGACGCTGTCTGGAAGCCCCTCCACAGCCTTACCGAGCATGTAGCCGAACTCCTCGCTCCTTCTCATATCAAGCTTCTTTTCTCTCTTTGGAAATTCACGCCTTTCGTGAAAATCCCTTCTATCGTTCTGTTGTCTTTTCATGTCTCTTACTCTTAATAATTTATTCATATATTTATATTTTGCCCTTTCCTTAAGCACCGCCTGAAACTGTGCAGCACGGATGCTGGTCAGCTCCAGGATCACTCATAGAGGGTAAAGAGCCTGTGATCTCCGGCTCCATCAAATATGCCCAGACGCACGCCCGAATCGATCCATCCGTAGGAGTAGTTGAGCGCAGCAAAGGCGTTTATCAGGTCTCCCTTCTCATAGAAGTGCTTCGCATCGGAATAGTAACTCAAGATCATCTGCATGTTGTCCTCGGCAATCTTTCTGAGAAAAGATCCCTCAGCTGGAGATATCCTTATCTTCCTGAGAGCCTCCTCCTCAATGCTGATGTACTTCTCTATTTTTCTTGCAAGATCCTCCTCTAACATAATGAACCCTGATCATTCAAGTTTTTCGTTCATAACCCTGTTGCGCTCATCATCCATGTATCTCCTTATGGCATCTCCGATCGCCGGATACTTTATGGAGAGGATCCTGCAGGCCAGTATAGCGGCATTCTTCGAGTTCCCTATCGCCACGGTGGCAACAGGGATTCCAGATGGCATCTGGACTATGGATAACAGGGAATCAAGGCCGTTCAGGTTCCTGCTGGGCACAGGAACTCCTATCACCGGAAGAGTCGTCATTGACGCAACCATACCGGGCAGGTGGGCCGCGCCACCGGCCCCGGCTATTATGACCTCTATCCCCTGATCCTTCGCACTGGATGCGAACTGAAGCATATATTCAGGCGTCCTGTGCGCGGAAACGATCCTGAGAATGACATCGATGTTCATGGATCTGAGGAAATCCACTGCAGGCTTCATCGTCTCGTAATCGCTGGAACTGCCCATTATCACTGCAACCTTAGGCATAGTACTCGCATCCGGTCATTATTAATTTACCTTTTCCCTGATCTCATTAATTACGTTAAAGAATTCCTCTTTGCTCTTCACCGTTCTGTAGGACGCCTTACGTATCCTGTTCATGAGCGCGAATCCGATGCCATGCTCCTCGAACGGGTGTATGAGGGCAAGATCTGCATGCATGTCATCGAGAGCTATGAAGGAAGAGAACAGGCTGTGGGCCACGCTGTAGAGATCCCTGTCCGTACCGAGGATTATTGATCTTGTGCTGCCTTCTGCCATCTCCTCTGTGGCAAGCACAACCAGATCCTCATCCGCCGCATCAACTATATCCCTGAACACCTGCCTTGTTTCAGCCAGTATAAGCTTCGTAGATGGCGAATAGTGCCGGTACTTCATACCTGGAGTTATGGCGACCTTGGCCTCACCCAACCCCCTCGCAACGTCTCCGAATACGATATTACCGAAGATTGGTTCTAGATCCTCAACGGCGTAGGATCCTGGCCTCAGAAGCTCTGCAGGCCTCTTCGTTATGTCTATGATGGTTGACTCTATACCGAATCTTGTAGGGCCTGCATCTATTATAACGTCCACTCTTCCATCAAGGAACCTTATTGCATCCTTAGAATCGGTTATGCTTGGCCTGGTGGATATGTTCGCAGATGGCGCCGCGATTGGCCCGGCCATCTCTATGAGATCATGTGCTATTATGTCGTCCGGCATCCGCACAGCCACCGTTGGCAATCCGGCTGTGACCACATCCGGTATGCCGTCAACCTTTTTCACCACCACGGTCAGAGGCCCAGGCCATACCTTCCTGAGCCCATCGATCGGATACATCTCGCGTGGATTCGAATACCTTTCAAACTGTTCCATCGAGGATATGTGTACTATGAGTGGATTGTCAGAGGGCCTTCCCTTTGCCACGAATATCTTCCTGCATGCATCCGCATTGTCAGCAAGTGCCCCAAGGCCGTAGACCGTCTCCGTGGGAAATACAACGATACCTCCGGATCTAAGGACATCAGCGGCCTCGAGGATCTGATCCCTGTGATAGTTTTCCCTGTCTATGTGAATTATCCTTGTCATCAAATAGCTATCAAAGAATCATATATATCCATTTAGAATTCTGTGAAAATAGTTTTTTATAAAGCGCTGTAATGGAATTGCATGAATCCGGGTATTGAAAAATATGAGATTCGGTTCGACTTTGACCTGAAGGATTTCACCTATACCTCCCATGAGAGGATACATCTGACCGGAGAATGGAAGGATCTGAGACTTGACTCTGTGAGACTGACCGTGGACAGGGTGGCCTGGAACGGCAAACCTGTGAAATTCGAAACTGATGATGACACGATCACCGTTAAGGGAAGTTTTCATAACGGAGATATCTTAGACATCGATTTTCATGCCAAGGTCAGCGACACGCTGATGGGCTTGTATCTTTCCAAGACTAAGGAAGGCACCATGATAACCACACAGTTTGAGTCCAACGGTGCGAGAATGGCTTTTCCCTGTGTCGATCATCCAGCATATAAGGCCGTGTTCGCGATCACCCTCGTCATAGATAAGGACTACGATGCAATATCCAACATGCCTCCCAAGAACATTGAGATTTCCGAGAGGAAGACCGTTGAATTCCAGGAAACACCGAAGATGTCCACCTATCTGCTGTACATCGGTGTTGGGAAATTCAAGTACGCGAATGATAAGTACAGGAACATTGATCTGATCCTAGCTTCGCTGAAGGATATCAAGTCGAAATACCCTCTTGAGATAGCTAAGAAATCTATTGAATTCTACGAGAATTACTTTGGAATACCATACGCTCTGCCAAAGATGCACCTGATATCCGTTCCGGAGTTCGGTGCTGGAGCCATGGAGAACTGGGGTGCCATAACGTTCAGGGAGGTGGCGTTGATGGCGACAGAGAATTCCGGATCAATAATGAAGCAGAATGCAGCGATAACCATAGCGCACGAGATCGCACACCAGTGGTTCGGTGATCTCGTAACGATGAAGTGGTGGAACGACCTCTGGCTGAACGAGAGCTTCGCCACGTTCATGTCGTACAAGACCATGGATACGATATTTCCTGACTGGTCATTCTGGGGAGATTTCTTTGTAAACAGGACGTCTGGTGCACTCCGTTCAGATTCCCTGAAGAACACGCATCCGATAGAAGTTGATGTGAAGGATCCGGACGAGATATCGCAGATATTCGATGAGATAAGCTACGGCAAGGGAGCTTCGATACTGCGCATGATCGAGGACTACGCCGGATCCGATGAGTTCAGGAAGGGTATATCCAAGTATCTGAACGATCACAAATTCGGAAACGCTGAGGGATCTGATCTCTGGACAGCCATAGAGGATGTATCAGGTAAACCGGTGAAGCGTGTGATGGAGTACTGGATAAAGAACCCTGGATATCCTGTTGTCTCTGTGACCAGGAGAGGAAACAAGTTCACGCTCACCCAGGAGCAGTTCTTCCTGGACGGGACCAAGGGGGAGAAGAAATGGCCCATACCTCTGACAGTGATCACGTCCGCAGGTAAGAAATCCATGCTCATGGAGGACACCGCAGAGATCGATGATCTGGTCAAGGTAAATGTGAACAGCAGCGGATTTTACAGGGTATCATATGATGGCGATTCGTTCAACACGGTCATGAAGAACTATTCTAAGCTCAGTAACCTTGACAGGTGGGGGCTTATAAGCGATCTATACGCTTTCCTCGTCTCCGGAAGAATATCTGTGGATGATTATCTCACCAGGATAAAAGGCTTCTTCGACGACCAGGATCATCTGATCGTTGAGGAAGTCTCCGCACAGCTCACCGGGCTATATCTCCTGAAACCAGAGTCGAACAGGATAAGGGAAACAGCCGCATCCTATCTCAGCAGGCAGGTTGTAGCGTTGGGAGAGAAGAAGAAGGGTGAAGACGAGAAGATATCAAAGATAAGGGGCATAGTTGCTCAGGACCTGGCCATGGTTGACGATAGCTTTGCTTCAGAACTGGCTCGCAAATTCGATACGCTTTCCGATGACCCTGATCTTGCGCTGGCCAAGTCCATAGCCGCAGCTAAGGTCCATGGAATGTCGCAACTCGCCAACGCTGCGGACAGATATACGGACGACGAGATCCGTGTGAGGATAATCGCTGCCATGGGCTGGTGCAAACCTTCAGACCTGAGCAGGGTATTCGAACTCATAGACAATGGCACAATAAGAAAGCAGGACATGCTCTATGTATTCAGCAACATGCCTGCAAACCCAAAGGGCAGAGACTTTTTCTTTGCCAATATAGACAGGATCGTTGCATTGATGGAACACGCGTTCGAAGGGACAGGATATACCAGCAGGATACTTGAAATGGCGATACCATATATCGGACTGACAAGGTACGAGGACATAAAGAAGAAAGCGGATCAGATAAGAAAGCCAAGCTATAACGTTGGAATAAACAAAGGCCTTGAGACGCTGGAGATAGTGAGAAAACTTTACAATAAATTATAATTTTTCAATATTTTTAACGTTTTTCAGATGTTTTCTGGTAGTACCTTTGGCTGCTTGTGAAGTGCGTAAACAACCCCTTCAACCACTGCAACGACGACCAGGTTTATGACCAGGGCCATAAAGCCAACGAATATCAGTCCAAGTGAGGATGGCATAAGCGTGGTCTTTATTATTGTGTATTTGAAATAGACGAAGTTAGAGTACACCTCGAAATACACTCCTGAAACAATACCTGCGAGCCACCCAGCTGCAACTGCATATTTCTCGAGACGCTTCACATACATACCGAGAAATACCGCCGGCAAGGTCTGGAGTATTATTATTCCGCCAATGAGCTGAAGGCTTATGGAATACGTCCCAGGAACTATGAAGACAAAGGCTAGCGCTAGAAGCTGGAAGAATATCATCGATACCTTTGCTATGAAGGTCTCCCTCTTCTCCTCAAGTTCCCTTCCGAGGTATCTGATGACGTTTCTGGTCAGCAGCGTCGCCTGAGCCATTGACATTATGGCAGCAGGTACGAGACCTCCAATGAATATCCCGAGGAACGCAAAACCTGTGAACCAAGAAGGCGTCACAGATGCTATCAGGGTTGGCACGACCATTGCTCCATTGTTCGCATACGTGATTTTTAAGACATGCTCCGCTGCGGGAACACCATAAATGATTAAGCCAAACAATGCCAGGAAGGCGAGGCCTATACCGTAGATTGGAAGCAAAGCTGTACTGAGCCTCAGCTTCTGGGCAGACATCGAGCTCAGGCTTCCGTTGATGGCATGCGGATACAGATACAGGGCAGCAGCGCTCATCAGGAACAGTGTCCAGTAAGCATTGTAGAACTTCGTTGGAAGGTCAGCGTATACCGGCTTTACGGTGAAAGCTGTATGCAGTGCCGAATGATATGCGATAAAGACCGTAACTATCACGACTATAACTGTGGTGAATATTATAAGATCCTTCATAACTGCGGTAAGCGAAGTTCCCCTGAGACCGCTGGTGTATGTGAACCCTATCAGAACAAGTATCGCCAGAACAAGGGCTATATTGCTGGCCAGGTTCACATTGCCTCCAAGCGGCGTGAGCATGCCGGTGAGTATCGCCCTCATTCCCACTATCTGCAGCGCGATATAAGGGAGTTCAGCTACTATGCCGGTTAGTGCTATTATCATGGCAAGTGCGTTGCTGTTGAACCTGTCGCTGACGAAATCACCAGCGGTAACATAACCCCTCTTCTTTGAAAGTGTCCACAACTTCGGCATTGTCAGCATGGCTATGGCAAATGCCAGCGAGACGTATGGCACGGCGAAGAAGTGGATCGAACCCACAGCATACATGGAGGATGGCACAGCTATGAACGTGTATGCCGTGTAAAGATCAGCCCCGACGAGGAACCATACCAGAAACGTGCCCAACCTTCTTCCGCCAAGGGCCCATTCGGGCAGCTGGTTCAGGTTTCCTCTCCTGAAGTTCTTGGCAAGGAACCCAACAAGAACAAATATCACGAAGAAGACGAGGAAAACTGTGATCTCAATGTAGACTCCGTTCATTCCTTCGCCCCCTTGTCAAGTATGTATGCAGCTGTTCCGAAGAGCACCGCAGAGATCGCCAGCCAGAGGGTCTGGTACCAATAAAAAAATGTCAGCCCACCTATCTGCGGATTAATCCTATTATACGTTGGTATCGCGAAATACGCGATGAACGGTATGATAAGCAATATGCCCGCTATCACATATTTATTGTTCATCGATAACATATGATCATAGCTATATTTAAATTTTATCTGATGGATACTTTTGATATATGATACTATACTGGAAAATATACACATATGCTCCATTGAAAATATTTTATATCATAGATCATAGAAATAATGCATCTAGAGAAGCCCGAATTTATAATGATGTGAGCTACTCCTCATCTGAAGCTTCAGATCTTACTTTCATCGAAGGGGCATCCGCCTCTCCGGACATCCAGACAAGCCAAAATAGCGACGTCCACAGGCGTAGATTCGGATTTCAGCGATTTTACTCAAGCATCACACCACTTGGTTATCCTGTGGGATACAAAAAATATAGATACACACTTTAAAGATCTTTCTATTGGGGGAAGTCCGTGTATCTCATGTTCGAGAAGAGTTTTACTGCTTCCCCCAAACTCCCAACCTTTCTATAAAAATTGGGTTCTATGTCTCACCGCTTGGAAAGTAAGGGTTCAAAAATAAAATGAGCATATATGATTAAAGTTGGACTTCATAGCATAAGATTGATGACTCCATCTCCTGTCTTTATCGTTTCTCCATTCAGAAGCAGATCCCCTCCTGAAAATCCGTGCATGATGATGCTCTTTATCCCTGGAACTTTCGGCGGGCTGATTGCTATGTTCCCTCCGTCAAACTCGATCTCGACCCTAGCATCATCATTCCCATTATTGATGTAGAAAACCCGCCTACTCATCTGCGACCCTGGATATAGATGCAGTTCAATACCGTTGTTTTCCCTCAGTATTGCCGATCCTTCCCTGACAAATATGGGAACTGTGCCTAGGTCAACGTCCATTGTGAAGCTCCCTTCAACGATCCTGTCATCATTGATATTGTACCACCTGCCCTTAGGAAGCGTTATCTTCCTTGCAACCGCATGCTCTTCCACAACTGGCGCTATTATCATGCTGTCTCCTATCATGTATTCGTCGTCAACGGTCATCATAACTGGATTGTCCGGTTCAACCCAGAACAGTGGCCTGAGTATGGGTACACCGCTCTCCGATGACGATACTGCCTCACTGTATATGTGTGGAACGAATGAATGCCTCAACCTTATGACGTCTATCACTTCCTTCTCATGATCGCCGAATGCCCAGGGTTCCCTCCTCTTTGACTTCTTATCAGAGTGTACTCTGTAAAGCGGGAAGAATAGAGAGGCCTGCAGCCATCTGATGAACAGCTCCGGCGTTGGAGATCCGGTGAAGCCGCCTATATCACAACCAGTGAGCGTTATTCCTGAGAGCGACATGTGAAGTATCGTGAGGATATTCTGCTTAAGCTCCTTCCATGAGGTCTCCGTATCTCCTGTCCATATCCATGCGTACTGGCTTATTCCTGCCCATCCAGATCTGGAAAGTATGAAAGGCCTCTCAATCCTGGATAAATGATCGTAGGCAGCTTTATCCATGTAGTATCCATAGAGATTATGCACCTCCTCGTGACGTCCAATGCTGTGCACAGCGGATCTTGGCATCGTGTTGTCGCCCCAGGCCACGAATATGGCCGGTTCATTCATATCATGCCAGAAGCCAGATATGCCCATAGAACGCATGAAGTCATACTTCGAGGCATACCATTCTCTCGTATTTGCGTCGGTGAAATCCGGGAATGCTGCCATCTCAGGCCACACAGGCGCGTACATGACGTTTCCGTCCGGATATCTTACAAAATGGCCATTCCTGAGGCCCTCATCGTATAGTTCGAAGCCGGGTTCCATCTTGACGCTTGGCTCCATTATGGTTATCAGTTTTACGCCTCTTTCCCTCATGTATTCCGTGAGCTGCCCGATGTCTCCAAACCTCTGATTATCGAACGTGAACATCTTGAATCTGTCCATATAATCTATATCAAGATATACAGCGCCGAGGGGTATTCCGCGTGAGACGAAGCCATCAACTAGGTCACGGACCTCTCTGCTATTCATATAGCTGTACCTTGACTGCTGGAACTCGAATGCCCAATAAGGTGGTCTGTAAGGCTTTCCAGTTATGCGTGATAGCTTCTCGTATATGGAATCAAGGCTACCGGTTATGATGTAATAGGCCAGCGGCTTTGATCTAAAGGAAAACGATACCCTCCTCTCATTCGAATAGCCTGCGTCCACAGTTGCATCTCCTGCATTTGCATAGAACAGAAGCGTAAACTTTCCAGCATGCCCGTGGAGGATCACGGGTGCGTTTAGGTAAAGCGGATCGCTGTCTGGGCCATAGGATCCGTTTGCGTCATGGTTCCAGAGCCTGAATACGTGTCCGGAAATATTGAGCGGTGCAGCTCTTTCGCCTAGGCCAGCAACCATATCCCCTGGATGTATCTCAAAGCTATGCGTGATGGTCTCTGCAAATACCGGAAAGAATTCTCGATGCATTGTTATTCCGCTGCCGTCCATTATCGAGAAGCCGTCGCTTTCCAGTGAAAGTGTATTATTGCCTATCCTGTACATCTGCCCGTCCTGTGCAGGCTTTACGAATTCGGGATCCGCGACCGGCATCACTGGCCCGTCTGTCCAGGTGAACTTAATGATGCCGTCTGCCGTACCCTGTATCCTGAGATCATATCCATCAAATCTTACCAGAATCGCGTTATCCTGAATCCTGACTTCGTTAAGCTTACCCAGATCACTGTATTTTGATCTTGGGAGAAACATGGAATCATATTTATCTCTTGTAAGCGAATAATTTATAACGTCCATGAACATTGTTTCACTAAAGGTGTTCATAAAACCCTTGATATCATCGAGCAACTGCATGCTAATCATGTGTGTAGCATAAGGATTTATTAATTTTTTACTAACATTAATAGTATGTTTTTAAGAGAAAATGATGTTCAATCCTGAAGTTTTATATGCTTCAGGCTGACCCTTGCCATGCGTTCTATCTGATGCACCGCGTCCTTCTGCCCCTCTTCCACTATGCTGAAAGCACGGCCATCGGATCCGAGGCGGGCTGTCCTGCCAACCCTGTGCACGTATACCCTAGGATCATCTGGCAGATCGAAGTTGATTATGTCCGTGACATCCCTTATGTCTATGCCGCGTGCAGCCACATTTGTGGCAACGAGGTAATCTGCCCTGTTCCTGAACAGGTACATTGCACGTTCCCTCTGGCTCTGGCTCATGTCTCCATTGATCATCACTGCATTGTATCCCCTATTCAGGAGAAAATCACACACCATCTTTGTGCCAGCCTTCGTCCTGGAGAATATGATCGTCTTCTGCGGACCGTATGTCTTGAGATAGTTCTGCAAAGCCTGAAGCTTCCTGTTTCTCTTCGATACTGTGTAGTAGTGGTCTATCTCCTTCACCGTCACCTCATCCGAACCTACGATTATCGTTTGAGGATCTGTCATGAAATCATTGGCCATCCCTATTATCTCTTCTGGCATGGTTGCCGACAGTATGAAGGTCTGCCTCTTCTCGCTTAGAAATGACATTATCATCCTTATATCATCGATGAAACCCATATCCAGCATCACATCGGCTTCATCCAGAACGAAATGTTTTATCGCCGAAAGATCAAGGAATCCTCTCTCATGGAGATCCAGGATCCTGCCTGGTGTACCGACGATTATATCGGTGCCTCTCTCCAGCATCTCTATCTGCCTGCTCATCGAGGCGCCGCCGTATATCACCGCAGTCCTTATCCTTGAACTTCGGCCGAGACGTTCCGCCACACCGTTCACCTGTAGGGCGAGTTCCCTTGTCGGCAGTATTATCAGTGCACTTGGTTTCTTTCCGCGCCCTATGCTGTTTATTATCGGCACAAGATACGCTGCCGTCTTGCCAGATCCTGTCTTTGATCTTATTATAAGGTCTTTACCAGCAAGCGCCGGTTCCATTGACTGTTCCTGTACAGTCGTCATATCTACAAAGCCAATTCTCTTAAGATCCGCTTTCAGATCTTCTTTTATATTGCAGTCTTCGAATTTCGACATATATATTCCAACCATTCGACTAAAGTCCGCGAATGGCAAATTTACAAAAAGCAACATCAACGACCTTAGATGTGATCAAGGTATCAACCATGATGCTGAATTTTTAAACATCCCATTTGCGCACTTTCAGCTTTCCTAATATTATGAACATATATATGACCTTTGTTGTGGTTTCCAGGTCATCTTCGTTGGCATCTTATGTCGAATCAGCAGTATTCGAAACGATCATATCAAATATATTTGGTTAATTTTCTATGCTATTACAAATAAATATAAATATTGTCAGAATAAATTTATATCGGATCTTCGTCTTATTCATATTGATGCGAAATGAATGGTGAGAATGTATACCTCGTCGATTTCAAACGAACTGCATTCTCCAGATCAAGACCGAACGATCCGGAGAAGGATGTGTTCAACTCTATCCGCATGGATGAAGCCATGGCTAAGCTGATCAATACGGTGATAGATGAGACAGGGATCAGGCCAGAGGAGATAAACGACGTGATAACTGGCTGTGCCCTGCAGATGGACGAAAACTGGACATACGGCGGGCGGCACCCCATACTGCTTGCCAATCTGCCAGACAATGTCCCGGGAATGGCCCTAGACAGAGCGTGCTCCTCATCGCTCAACGCAATAACAATAGGTGCCATGGAGATAATGACGGGCAATTCCGAGATCGTAATGGCCGGTGGTTATGAGCACATGACACACGTACCCATGGGAAACAGCCCCTTCCTGAAACCCAACATAAAGCTCATGGTGAGGCCTGAATACATGCACTATGACATGAATACGGGATACTCGATGGGCCTGACAGCAGAGAAACTAGCGGCGCTCAGAGGCATAGGCAGAGACGAGATGGATAGATTTTCGCTGAGAAGCCACCAGCTCGCCTCCAAGGCGCTGGACGACGGATACTTCAAGGGCGAGATCGTTCCCATCGAGGTGGAGATAAACGGTGAGGAGAAGGTCATTGATACTGATCAGAGCATAAGGAAGAACGCATCCCTTGAGGAAATGAAGAAGCTGAAGCCGGCTTTCAGGGATGATGGCATCATAACGGCAGGAAACTCATCACCGCTAAACGCTGGCGCCTCGCTGACACTCCTTATGTCAGAGAAGAAAGTCAAGGAATACGGGCTCAAGCCTATGGCTCGTATCGTGTCCTTCGGGTGGGCAGGCGTGGATCCATCCATAATGGGTGAGGGGCCTGTACCTGCAACCAGAAGTGCGCTTGCAAAGGCGAAGATGGATGTATCCGACATCGATTTGTGGGAGATAAACGAGGCCTTCGCCGTCGTCGTACTCAACGCCATGAAAGAGCTTGGTATTGAAGAGGATCGCGTGAACGTACATGGAGGCGCCATAGCAATCGGCCATCCACTAGGTGCCACCGGAGCCAGGATCGCAGGCACACTGGCACGTATAATGAATGAGAAGAAGAAGGATTACGGAGTGGCAACGCTCTGTGTTGGAGGAGGACAGGGCTATTCTGTCGTGTTTGAGAGGTATTGATATGAATTTCGAACTTGATGAATCCCAGAAGGAGTTCAGGAAAAAGGTTGAGGAGTTTGCAAGGAGGGAGTTCACGGAGGAGGCTGCGTCAAAATACGATCTTCAGGAAAAATATCCTGATGAGGTCGTCAGAAAGATGCTGAGCGAAGGTGTTTTTGACTACTCAAACCCGTGGAACATACTTGTAGCCACGGAGACGTTCTGCAAGTACGATGCAGGCATGGGGATATCCATGCTGGTACCGTTCTTCGGGAATGAAGTAATAGCACTCTTCGGAAACGACGAACAGAAGAAGAAATACCTGAGCAGGGTATTCTCAGGCCAGGCAAAGATGGGCCTGGCAGTTACAGAGCCAGGTGGCGGAAGCGATGTGGCAAACATAAAGACCACGGCCGTTAAGGAAGGCGATCATTACATCCTCAACGGATCAAAGATGTTCATAACTAACGGCGACATAGCGGATTTCTTCGTACTCCTCGCAAGGACCTCCGTGGAGAAGAAGAAGCACCAGGGCATGAGCGTGTTCATAGTTGAGAGGAACTTCGAAGGCTTCAAATCCAACAAGATACATGGAAAACTGGGAGTGCGCGCAACTGATACGGCTGAGCTTACCCTGGAGAACGTCAAGGTGCCAGAGGAGAACCTTGTTGGAGAACCCGGCAGGGGCTTCTACTACATAATGACCTTCTTCGATATAAGCAGGGCATACGTCGCAGCACAGGCCCTTGGCATAGCCGAGGGTATACTCGAGAGGGCCGTTAACATCCTTCAGAAGGATGGGCCTCTGACATCACAGCCGGAAAGGGTCCAGTTCACAATAGCAGATATGGCCACCAGGATAGAGGCTGCAAAGCTCCTGACCTATGAGGCTGCCTCCTTCATATTCAACTTCAACCCGAATCCTGCTGTCACCAGCATGGCCAAGGCGTATGCTGCGGAAACCGCTGTATACGTATCAAGGAAGGCCATGGAGATCACCGGTGTAGACGGCCTCACATCGAGTATGGAGAGATCGTTCAGGGACGCCAAGATCATGGAGATATGGGAGGGTACCAGTGAGATCGAGAAACTCGTCATAGCCAGAATGCTGAAGGTGGGTGATACACAATGATGGAAGAATACGAGATCCTTAGAAATACGGTGAGGGAGTTCGCGACAAAGGAGATAGAGCCAGTATCAAAGGACATAGAGCTGAACGGGATACAGAGGCAGTTGAAGGAGAAGATTGCCGGGCAGGGATTCATCGGTGCAACTCTCCCGGCAGAAAAAGGCGGTGCGGGCCTCGATGAGAACGGATACATGATAATACTAGAGGAAACGGCCAAAGCGTCGCCATCCGTTTCAACTTGGATATTTCTCACAAACCTGTACCTGAAGCTGTACCCTGATACCGATCAGAAGGAGAGAATAATGTCTGGAAGCGTCGATGCCACCGTGGACATATCTCCATATTACCTCAGGAGCAAAACTAACCCGCTCACGGTCACGGGAGGAAAGCTGACCGGCAGGCGCACCGGTGTGATCAACGGAACCGCTTCGTCAATCATCGTCAGCGACGGAACAAATATATATGCCGTGAATTCAGGAATGCATGCTGAAAGCAGGAACCACCTTGGGCTTCGAGGAATGGATCTGTCCGATATCGATTTTGATTCCTCCTCCTATGAGAAGGTCGGATCTGAGGAAAAGCTGAGGATGGAATTGAAGAAATCAGATGGCGAGATCGCTTCCATATTCCTCGGCCTCGCTGATGGCACTATGCAGAAGGCGATCGATTATTCCAAAGTCAGAACCGCATTCGATCATCCGCTGAAGGATTATACGCCGATCTTCGACGAAATCGTGAACGCTAGGACGCAGATAGATCTCATACGCTTCTATCTATATGGAAATCAGGGTGAGTATGCAAGGGCCTTATGCAAGGTTAAGGCAAAGGATATTGCGCTAACGGCTAGCAGAAGTTCGTTGCAGATACATGGCGGATACGGCTACATACACGACTTCGGAATAGAGAAATACTACAGGGATGCCATGGCACTCGCCGTATATTTCGGCGATGATTCCTGGGAAAACGGTGTAATTTCGCAGACGGTCATGGGAGAGAAGGGCGGTATAATCTGAGGATACCGTGACCTTTTATTTTTTTATCTGTATATATAATAGGTACCCATTGATTTTGAACACAGCTGGCCATCGCCATCCAGCGCCTCCACATCAACATAGGCTATGTTCTTGCCGATCCTGACCATCCTGCTTCTGAATACCACCGGCCCCTTACCTATCTGCCTTATGAATTCCGTGCTAAAGTTAACCGTGACCTGATTTATGACCGTCCCGTATGTGAGCACGGTCAATCCACCTATGGCGTCTGAAATTGCCATTATGGCACCACCATTCATTATATCGCCGATACGTATCAGGTTCTCCCTCAGCGGGACCTTTATTTCTATTGATCCCTCCGAAATATATGACACATCAAACTCTATATTCCTGAGAAAACCGTCCATTGCAAATATCTTCTTCAGATCTTCTCCATCAAACATCGTTTCAGAATGCCGGGACAAAATAAAAACTTATTATCATCGTTTTTCCAAAAAGATCTCAGGAAAATAATATATTTAATTTTTAAATATTTTAAACATGCGATTATTCCTACATATAGATACAGAAAATATATTATCCAGATATGCAATATAAAGACATGGAGTATAAATACGAACTTACCATAGATAAGCTGTTACAGAGTGGTATATCATCCAATCCTGCACAGGTGATAAATTACACTGGCAGGAGAGAATTCACGTTTGAGGAGTTCGGAAAGCGCGTTTACACTCTGGCAAAGGCGCTTATCTCGATCGGCGTGAAGAAGGGCGACAGGGTTGCAGTCATAGACTGGGATACCTATGTGTATCTGGAAGCTTACTTTGCCGTTCCTATGATTGGTGCTGTCCTGCACACCGTTAATGTCCGTTATCCCCAGGATCTGATATATTACACGATGGATCATGCTGAGGACAAGTACGTGATAGTTCGTGATGAATTCGTTCCGATACTCTCGAAGAACAGGGAGGCTTTCTATTTCATAAAGGGATGGATCGTTTACTCAGAGACAGGGCAGATTCCTGATTCGATCTCGCCCAAGTATATTTACGAGGATCTCATGAAGGGATCATATTCGGATATCGAACTTCCGCAGATATCTGAAAACGATCTTGCGACCACCTTCTACACGTCCGGGACGACGGGCCTACCGAAAGGTGTGCAGTTCACGCACAGGCAGATCGTCCTTCATTCTATCTCCTCAGGTCTTGCTCTTGGTGACGATCCAATAAACCTGACGTCAAGGGACACCATAATGCCTCTGGTTCCGATGTTCCACGTGCACGCCTGGGGCGTGCCGTACATGTCCATAATGGCAGGCCGGCGTTACGTTCTCCCTGGAAGATACGATTTCGACCACATAATCGATCTCATCGACAGGTACAACGTAAGCGTAATAGCAATGGTTCCTTCGATACTCTACCTTATAGTGACGAACCCCAACGTGAAGAAAATTGCCGGGCGCGGCATCAGAGCCATTGTGGGAGGTGGTGCACTTCCAGAGGGACTCGCTAATGCCGCTGAAAAGCTAGGTATAACCGCCATATCCGGTTATGGACTCTCAGAAACTGCTCCCATCCTCACGCTTGCAACCTACAACGAAAGGGTAAAGGAGATGCCTGACACGGAGAAGAAGAAGTTCAGGCTCAAGACAGGCGTTCCCATACCTCTGGTGCAGCTCCGTGTGGTTGATGACAAGATGAACGATGTGCCGAAGGACGAGAAGACAATAGGAGAGATAGTTGTCAGGGCACCATGGCTCACAAGCGTATACGTCAAGAACAATGAAGGCACTGAGGCCCTATGGCGTGGTGGCTGGATGCACACCGGAGATCTCGCCGTCATGGACGAGTACGGCTACATACGCATAGTGGACAGGGAGAAGGACGCTGTGAAATCCGGTGGGGAGTTCATTCCATCGCTTGTGCTCGAGGATGCCATAAGTTCATGTCCTGGCGTCATAGAAAACGCCGTTGTCGGAAAGCCGGATGAAAAGTGGGGCGAGAGGCCCGTGGCATTCTACACCGGAACCGCAAAACCAGATGACATCCGCAGGCATCTGATGGACATGGTCAATGCCGGGAGGATCGCAAAGTTCTGGATACCAGACGATTTCATAAACGTGAAGGAATTCGCAAAAACAAGCACTGGAAAGGTAGATAAAAAGGTTTTAAGGGAAATGATCAAGAAATGATCATTTTCCCTGATAGTTTGGCTTTCTCTTTCCAAGGAAGGCCGATATTCCTTCCTTGAGATCCTCCGTTCCGTATAGAAGCCCCATTGATATGGCCTCCATCTCCAGCCCATCGTCCAGCGAGGTGTTAGTGCTCCTGAGGACGAGCCTCTTCGCAAGTGCCGCTGATATTGGGGCAACCCTCTCGGCTATGGTCTGCGCAAGATTCAGTGTTTCAGAGTCTATCGTATCCTTGCTGAATATCTTCGAAACTATGCCCATCTCGTACGCATCCCTGCCGGTGAACCTTTCGCCTGTCAGTATATAGTAGGCGGCCCTGGACTGACCAACAGCGCGCGACAACCTCTGCGTACCACCCCAGCCTGGAACGAGACCGAGAGTGACCTCTGGGAATCCTATCTGGACATCATCCGTAGCCACCCTTATGTCGCAGGCCAGGGCCATCTCGAACCCACCGCCAAGCGTGTAGCCCTTCATCTCTGCTATGGTCACCTTTGGTATCTCGCTGAGGAGTTTATAAACACGTTCACCACGCCGTGCGAACTCCATGAAGTCAAATGTGCTGCTGAAGAATGAGTCCAGCTGTGCGCCTGCCGAGAACACGGGCCCGTTTCCGGTGATTATGACCACAGATATCTCCCGGTTGTTCCATAGATCGGTCAGCGCCTTTTCCAATCCATCCATGACTGCAGCGTTGATCAGGTTGTTCTTCGTGTTGTTTATGCGGAGAACTGCGATCTTCCCCTTCGTCTCCATTATTACCGGGTCGCTGGATGACACGTAAGCTGCCTCCACCTTCTTCTCCTCTGGTTTTGATGGAGCGATCTGCATGGATATGACCGTTTTCAGTTTCCCCTCTGCTATGGACTTTGCTGGCCTGAAAACTTCCACGCCAAACTTCTGGTAGAGCGCCTCAAGCTTGCTTTTTACCTCGGCATTCGTAAGCCCCTTCGCCACGGTTATCGGACCGAACGGTCTGTTCATTCCGAGCTTCACACCCGTTTCGATATCGTCAGGCGATGCAACTCCTTCCTCGATTATCTTGACAGCCTCGTTTATCTCCAGCGCAAAGATATCCATGAGCTCTACTGCTTTTGTCGGCTTTGCCTCCGGGATCTGCGCCTTCCCATTCACCCATTTGTAGAAGCCTTCCCCTGTCTTAAGCCCCAGCTTCTTATCGTTGAAGAGCTTAGTGTAGACCTGACACTTGGAGTAGTCGGGCGATAGCTCCTTTGCATAGTACTGCAAGGAATGGTAAACCGTATCGATGCCCACGTAGTCCATGAGTTCGTATGGCCCCATTGGGAGACCCTGCGAACGCGCAAACCTGTCCACCTCCTCCGGCTTGGCCAGACCTTTGTCTATGACTAGGCAGAAGTAAAGCGATTCCGGAGCGTTTATCCTGTTGACAACGAAACCCGGTGTGTCCTTGTAGACCTTTATCGGCGTTTTCCCTATCCTCTTCGAAAACTCGTAAACGGTTTCAAATACTTCGTCCTCGGTGTACTGGCTCCTTATGACCTCAACTAACTTCAATACGACCGGTGGGTTGAAGAAGTGCATGCCCACAACCTTGCCCTTCTTCGTTATGCCTTCAGCGATCTCCGTAAGCCTTATGTTCGATGTGTTTGTCGCAAGTATCGCCGTGTCCTTTGTGCTCTTATCGAGCTGATCGAAAACGCTCCTCTTTATCTCCAGTACTTCAGGAACGGCCTCTATGACCAGATCTGCGTCCTTAACCGATGCCGGTATGTCCGTGAAGTAGTGTATTCTTGAAAGAACCTCATCCTTGTTCTTCAGCTTTCCTGAGTTCACAAGCCTGTCCAGGCTGGCGCTTATGGAATTCCTAGCCTTCTCAAGTATCTCGTTGGAAACGTCCTCAATGTTGACGTCCAGGCCTGCGAGAGCTATGACCTCAGCTATGCCATGACCCATTATTCCAGAACCGATAACGGTTACCTTGTTGATCTCCATGGTCTCACTTCCCCTTTCCGAGAACAGTTATCATCTTCTGCACAAAGAAGAGATCGCCAGAAACAGTGACCTTGCCACTCATGAATGCGGAAAATGCGTTCAGTTTTCCGGTTATTATATCGCTGAGAACCTGATCGGTGCATTTGACCGTCGCATCAGCCTTATCAGCCTTTCCATCTGCTATGTCTATCTTCCCGTTGCCTATGACGATCCGGAACGGACTGGAATCGCTCAGCTCTATGTTCACGGTCTTGCTGGTCTTTGCAATGTCAGCCATGTCTTTTTCCGGAACCTTTCCTACCATCTGGTTTATGAGATCCTTTGAACTCATAATATGTATAGACTCTGAAGCAATATAATTTTTTAGCTTTAAATATTGCCCATATTAGCAAGGAATATCGTAATATCGAAAACAATGGGTGAAGATGATTGTGGTCTCAGGGAGAGACATGCGTCAAGAAGTCACAAAAAATATTTTGAGGTTTATCACTCCTCATAGTCGCAAGCCGGGTTTGAAAACCTGAACACCTTTATTTCACCTTTCTCATTGTAGACGGGTTCAAGTATACCGACACCGCACTTCGGGCATATGTGCTGGTAATCCTTCGTCCTGTGGGAAAGAAGAACGCCGGTTATAGAAGCCCTGGAAAGGTATCTGGACAGATCGGTAAGCGTCACGATCCCAACAACATGCCCGGAGTCGTCGACGACCGCACATCTCTCGAGACCGTTCTCGCTGAGATAAGCCGCAACGTCCTTAACATCGTAATCGGATCTGACCTTTGGTATTGGTTTTCTCATCACCAGCTTAACCGGTACCTCGTCTGGTTTCTTGTTCCTTGGAATGAAGCGTTTTATTATGCTGCGTTCGCTGAGCAACCCTATTCCCATTATCGTCCCTCACAACTAGGCCGTAGAGATGGTTTTCATTCATTATCTACACCGCGTCGAAGACGGTCGCGTTCCAGTTAACAGTCTTGAAGTTTGAGTTCATTATCTTTTGAACTTTCATTGACAAGCTATGTTATGATTAAATATAATATTTTTCAATTAAAAATGATTACATAGCCATATATTGAAATATGTCAGACAGAAATATTTTTATCAGTTTTTGGAGGAAAAGTTTATGAATAAAGAGAGTCTACATATTAAGATAAAATGACCAGATTCGTGCTCGTATCTGACACTACCCTTAGTTATGAATACAGACATTTCCCATTGCTGGATTTCCTTCCATGTGCACCGGGGAAGACCATTCCTGGCCCAATATACCGCTTTCTCAAGGGCCCGGAACCACCCAATGTCAACGGAATAGTCAAATATGCTCCATACGCAATACGAAAGATCGAGGCATCGCTTGTCAGGGCCTTCGGTAGGGACAGTGTTGTAGTTGTGGACGAGGATTATCTGGGCGAATATGTGGATGACAAGACTGAGGTCATTGGCGTGTCCACCATGGATCCACTTGGTCTTGGGCCAACGACTATGTCCTATTATGCGCTTTTTGGTGGCGATCTTGATGCCTGGGTCAGACGTGAATGGGACAGCCTGATGGAGAAGGTCAACAAGGCTAGGGAGGGCAAGAAGGCTAAGCTGATCGTTGGGGGTCCTGGTGTCTGGGAATTTACAATATTAAGGGACGAGATCGACAAGTACAAGGTTGATTATTACGTGCAGGGCGAGACCGATGACGTGGTTGCCGAGCTTTTCAGACAGGTAGCCGAGGACAATATAGACAAGCAGATGTTCTTCAACGGCTACATGAGCTACGATGATAATTTCCACAAGGTTCTGAAGAAGGATGAGAAATTCCTTGCAAGAGGAATAACCCAGTCAGCGTATCCTAGGCTTGAGGATATACCAGAGATCATAAATCCATCGATGAAGGGAATGGTCGAGGTGATGCGCGGCTGTGGTGTCGGCTGCGACTTTTGCGAAGTAACTCTCAGGCCGCTGAGGTACATGCCTCTGAACATGATCGTGGACGAGATCAAGATCAACGTTGCAGGGGGCGTTGACAATGCCTGGCTGCATTCCGATGAAATATTCGGGTACAAGCATGGTCATTTCTTCGAGCCAAACGAGGAAGCGTTGAGCGAATTATTCTCTACCGTAATGAGCGTGCCGGGAGTCAAGACATCCAACCCGACGCATGGAAGGATATCGATACCTGCCGGCTATCCGGAAATGATGGAGAAATTATCCAAGATCCTGAGGGCTGGCCCGAGGAACTGGATAGGCATACAGACCGGCCTGGAAACCGGCAGCGAGGAACTGGCTAAGAAGCACATGCCGAACAAGACGCTTCCACTGAGAATAGGCGTGGACGGATCATGGCAGGACATCGTCTGGCAGGGAGTCCTTGTTGAGACAAGAAACTACTGGAGATCAGCTTTCACCATACAGGTCGGGCAGGAGGGCGAGACTCCAGAGGATCTATGGGATACCATAGCGCTCATTAACAAGTTGAGCAACTCCTACGTGGACGGCCGCCCATTCGAGTTCACCGTTACGCCTCTGGTTAACGTTCCTCTCGGCAGGATAAAATCAAAGAAGCTCAACACAAGCATGCTGGACGTCAACGGCCTTGCCGTATACTACGCCTCCTACAGACATCTTGCAAAGATGGCTGCCAGAGATGGGTTTAGGGATGCCCATGGAAATGCTTTCCTCAAGCTGGCAACGGGAGGTCTCATATCATTCGGCGGCAGGCTGATGATGGACTTCATAGAGAAGAAGGCACAGAAGGCCGGCGTAGACATAGAAAAAGTGAAGAGATACGGGGTGGAGGGCGCTGACGAGATCACCTCACTGGCTCAGTTTGCCAGGGCGTAATCCATCGATTTCAAGCATTTTCTTAATAGTCACTTTATCATTCTGCTTTCTTTTCATGGATCAATTTCGATAAAGTATTTCATAAATGGAGCTATGACTTTTTATGAAATATGTTAGGCTTGGTAACTCTGGAACGATTGTATCTCAGGTTGCCATTGGCACATGGCATCTACCTGGATCTGGGAAATTTCACCTGGATGGAGTGGAAATGGTTGATGAGGCTGAATTCTACAAGATAGTGAGAAAGGCCTATGACGCGGGCGTGAACTTCTTTGATACAGCGAACATATATCATGGCCGCGTGGAAAAGAACGAGGATCACATAGATCACATCGGAAACTCGGAACGCATCCTTGGCAGATCGCTTAGAGGATATGACAGGGAATCGATAGTGGTTGCAACGAAGGTAAGGGGTCCGGTCTCAACCTTTCCGAATGGCGAGGGTCTTTCCAGAAAGCACATAATGTGGCAGATAAGGGAAAGCCTCTCAAGGCTCGATATGGATTATGTAGATCTGTACCAGATACACTGGTCGGATCCGAACACGCCGCACACCGAGACCATGCGCACCCTCAGTCATCTCGTGGATCTGGATCTCGTCAGGTACACTGGAGAAAGCAATCATTCTGCAGGGGATATAGAGGACTTCATGAACATTTCGGAAAAATATGGGCTTCATCCCTTTGTTTCCATGCAGGAACCCTACAACATAATACAGCGCGGTATAGAGAAGGACAAGCTTGACGTTGCTAAGAAGCACGGCCTTGGCCTTCTCGCGTACATACCACTGGCCCAAGGCGTTCTGGCCGGGAAATACCTCGAGGCACCAGAATCAGGATCGAGATCCTCGTATTATCCTGAACTCATAACGTTCAGCAGGAGAAACGAAAAGATCATCAGGGACCTTATGGACTTGGCAAAGGAAAAGGGCATAACCGGTAGCCAGCTTGCCATAGCATGGATCATCAAGAGATCGGAGATGGAGAAGATACCAATGATACCGCTGCTGGGTGTGACCAGGGAGAAATACCTGGACGAGAACCTCGCTGCGCTTGACGTCAGGCTCAGCGATGATGACATGAAGAGGATCGACCAGCTGACCTCAGGCCTGAAAGCCTGAGATCACTCGTTTATCTTTGATACCCTCTTCAGAAGGGCTTCTTCCAGCTTCGGTGCGACCCTTATAATGCCCAGATGCGACAGAGCCTGAGGGAAGTTGCCCAGGAAATCACCTGTCTTCTCGTCTATTTCTTCCGAATACAGGCCGAGGTGATTTGCCTTCTCTATCACGGATTCCAGCGCAGATCTGGCAGCCCTGAGCCTCTTCATTAGGATCAGATCCTCGATGTACCAGAACGTAAGCATCAAAAACGAGCCCTCGTCGCCCTTAAGGCCATCGTCTTCCCTGTATCTGCGGAAGAGGTATCCATCAACCATCAGTTCATTCTCTATCCGCTTCAGCGTACCGACAAATCTCTCATCGTTCGCGGGTATGAAACCCAGTATGGGCAGGCGGAGAAGGGATGCATCCACGTTCTTCGATCCGTAGTACTGGACAAAACTGTTAGTCTCCTTATCAAAGCCCTTCGTGACCACATCGTTCCATATCTCATCCTGTATGGCCTTCCATTTCTTTATCGGGGCTGTGAGGCCGAGGTCTCTGGCGATGGCTATGGCGCTGTCGAATGCCGCCCATGACATGACCTTGGAATACACATATTGCTTGGGCTCTGTCCGGAATTCCCATATGCTTGAATCCGGATATTTCCAGAGGTACTCGATCTTTGCCATCATCTCTTCAACGAAGTCCCAGAGATACGAATTTACAACGCCTCCCGCCTTCTCCATTGCGTGTATGGCGCGCACGATGGAACCATACTGGTCTATCTGCAGCTGATCCACGGCCTTGTTGCCTATGCGCACAGGCCTTGACCCACGATAGCCCTCGAAATCCAGCTCCTTCTCAACAAGATCATCCGAGTTGTCTATGCTGTATATGGTTCTTATCTTATTCTCCCTGGATATGACGTCCATCATATCGTACAGGAATGATACAGCCTCCCTCTTGTATCCTATTGCGGCAAGCGCCTCGATCACGTAGGCTGTATCCCTTATCCACGTGTACCTGTAGTCCCAGTTTCTCTCACCGCCAATGGCCTCTGGAAGACTTGCCGTAGGTGCGGCAACCATCATTCCTGTTGGCTCGTAGAAGAGCACCTTCAGCGCCAGTGCAGACCGCATGACTATGCTGTGGTACATGCCAGCATACGATGAATTAGATGCCCACTTCCTCCAGTAGTCCGTTGTCTCCTGCAGCCTGAGATACGATTTGTAATCCGTCGGCCTGTAGAGATGGTGTATGCCGTAAAGTGCAATTATCCATGAAGAGCTCCTCGGCTCCATATCCACATCGGCAAAGACGTGATCCGCGTTCCTCTTCAGCTGGAATTCCGTTGATATACCCATGTTTTCCTTCTCCGTGCTGAAGATGAACCCGTGCTGTACCCTCTGTATAAGAGGCCTTTCCGTGGCATAGTTGAATGTTGGCTTGAAGTCAACGGTCACGCGGACTGGATCGGAGAATGTCTCTATGAACCTGTGCACCTCGGGAAAGCTTATCTTGCCGTACTCGGAATCCGGCATGAAGTCCGTGGTCCTCAGTATGACCTTTCCGTTTCTTATGAATTCCGTCACGAGTATATTCGTCAGCTCCTTGTAATACTGATCCACGTAAAGGTCACGGGTATCCGCCGGATGTATCGCAAAATATCCGCCCTTGTTCCTGTCCAGTATCGACGAGAATACGGCAGGTGAATTGAAGTTAGGCAGGCAGCCCCAGTCTATGTAGCCGTTCATCGCCACAAGCATGGCGGTTCTGTTGTTTCCGATGAAACCGTGATACTGTATTTTTGGATATCCATCAACAGTTATGTCATCATATTTAACAAGACCATGAAAGGCCATATCAGTCAGTTCTTTCCGTATTTACATCCGGGATATTAACATTATCGAGATCCGTATGCGCTTCGTGCACCTGTACTAGCAAATGATATCAACTGGCAATTGAAGTTTATTATATTGATATATAAATATTATAATAAAGTTTATATCCATTTAACAATAAACAGCATGTGGATGCTCAGAGATTTGTACTGCCAATGAACGGCGAGAATATCTCAGTGGTAGTAGGCGAAGACGTTACAGGCCACATAAATGAGGAGGTTGGCCACTACGACAGCCTCGTCTTCATGATAAGCAGGACCGTTGAGGAGATGTTCGGGTCCAAGATACCGCCGCTTGAAAATTATGGGAGCAGCACCATCAAGATGACGCTGAACGATGGCGAATCGCTCAAGACGCTGCGGAACTACCAGCGGATAATAAAGGTTCTTGTGGAGAAGAAGGTGAGCAGGAATTCTCTGCTTGTATACGTTGGCGGCGGCACCGTCGGCGATCTCGCTGGATTCGTGGCGGCCACGTACAAGAGGGGCATAAGGATGATAGCTGTACCAACCACGCTCCTTGCCCAGGTTGACAGTTCCATAGGCGGCAAGAACGGCATCGATTTCTCCGATGTCAAGAACGTCATAGGTACATTTTACAATCCATATCTGATCATCGATGATCTGCAGTTCTTGAAGAGCACACCTGAACTGATAAAGGAGGGCATGGGTGAGGTGATAAAGTACAGCATAATAGCTGGCGGAGACATGTTCAGGAAGGTATCGGAGTGCTCATTATCCAGCTTTCATGACCATGCTCCAGATATAGTCAAGATGAGCATAAGGATAAAGGCGGACATTGTGAATAGGGATTACTATGACAGGAACGGGATAAGATCGACACTGAACCTCGGGCACACGATCGCGCATGGAATAGAGGGAGCATCCAAGGGCCAGATAAGCCATGGGCGCGCGGTGGCCACAGGCCTGATGGTTGAAGCACATATAGGCGAGAAATACGGGAACACGAAGCCAGAGGTCATAGATGCGATAATGAGGCTTGTTGATAACTATGAGATAGAGAGGGTGCGGATCTCTGACATAGGGGTAAACAGCATACTGAGGTACGTATCAAACGACAAGAAGATGGCTGAGGGCTACATCAACATGCCTGTGCCGGCTGAGATCGGCAACATAATAACTATGAAGGTAACGGATAGAATGATCAGCGATGGTCTTAACACATTCATCAGGGAGCATGAGCGGAGATAGCATCGTCGGCCTCATAGGCCATCCGGTATCGCATTCAATAGGACAGATCGTTTACAACCGTATATTTCAGGATCTTGGCATGGATTCCGTTTATCTGGCAATGGATGTTCATCGTGACATCCTGCCCCTGTTCATGATCAGGTCTGGCTTTCTGAGGGCATTCAACGTCACAATACCCCATAAGGTTTCGGTAATACCATTCCTGGACTCCATGGATCCCATAGCCACTGAAACACATTCTGTTAATCTAGTCGTAAGGATCGATGGTGCTATGAAGGGTTACAATACGGATTATTTCGGGATTGAGTACGCTCTGAAGGCTAAAGGCATCGATGTCAGAGGAAAACGTGCCGTCGTGGCCGGATCCGGCGGTATCGCGAGAACAGCCATCAGATACCTCCTGGATCATGGTGCAGGAGGCATTGACGTCCTCACAAGAGACGTTAGAAGAGCCCAGGAAAACCTGGCTTTTTCTGGTATAAACATATGCGATCACATAAATTCAGAGTATGACATGTACATCAACTGCACCCCGATCGGGACATTCGGAGAGGGAGATCCGTTTTCCACAGTCAGGTTCGAAAGCGACAGCATAGGCATCGATCTGGTCTACAACCCTATGAGAACACCCTTCCTGATGAGGATGGAGAATGCTGGGGGCAAGATCGTTTCTGGCATTGACATTTTCATAGGACAGGGGTTGCGGACCCTTGAACTCGTCTTCGGAATAAGTCCTGAAGAGATGTTCAGGAAGTACGCGCTGGAGGCTCTGGATGAAATACGCAAGATCTAGGACGCACGGAGGAATATCTATAATATCCGCCTTCATAGACGGCATAGGCGGTGCATTCTCCACGGACGTGCCGATGACGGTCACGGTGAGAGAAGGTACATGCTCGCAGGAGAAGAAGATCAGCGAAGATCTGCGCAGGTACCTCTCAATAAGCACATGCTTCAGATTCACCGTTGAGAGCAGGATACCGTCTGGTTACGGTCTCAAGAGCAGCAGTGCATACATATTAGCACTGGCAAAGGCCATGGTGGTGTACTCTGGAAAGGATCTCGATGACATGTCCATACTTACGGCATCTGCTGAGGTTTCAAAGATGTCCGGTTTCTCAGTTACCGGGGCGCTGGACGATCTGTGCCAGGCAATGTACGGAGGGTACTGCCTAACAGACAACAGGAAGATGCGGATACTAAGGCATGGAAGGTTACCGGAACTGCCTGTTCTAGTATGCGCAGATGGAGAGAGGCGATCCTCAGGTACGCTGACGGTGGACGGACATTACAGGAACGCAATACGCAGAGTTGAGGATCTGGCCTTCAGCGGGCGCATATTCGATGCGGCTGTTGCGAACGGCCTGATATATGGTTCCATGTTCGGGATGGATCTTGGCCTCATGAATAGGATGATGAAGGCAGGTGCGCTTTATTCATCACAGAGCGGAAAGGGCCCCGCAATATTCGGCATATTTCCGGATAGAAACTCGGCCTTGAAGGCTAGATCGGATATCGGTTTCGGGATAGTCACAAAGATAAACAACCAGGGAATACGTTACTGGAAATATGACAGTTAAAATATATGGATCCGGTGGTAGCGGTACGGTTGCGCTCCCCTCGTCAAAGAGTTTCACGCAGAGATACATACTTGGATCTGCGTTCCTTAACAAGAATGTCACGCTGAACTATGTAACGATAACTGGTGATGATTCAATAGCCATGGATATAGCGCAGAAGGCTGGCGCCAGCATAACGGTCAGTGACAGCAGCTTCAGGATAAGGCCATCGCTCAGGTGCCCGGAGGAGATCTATGTTGGTGAGTCAGCGACATCGTACAGGATAGCGGTCGGGCTGCTCGGTTCAGCTGGATGCATAACGCATGTCACCGGGGATCCTAGCCTGGCAAGGAGGCCGATGGAACCACTCATAAAGGCGCTGGAGGCCAACGACGTCCATCTGACGCTGAACAGCGAAGGGTTCTACGACGTCAACGGGACAGAATCCAAGAAGAGATATGTCGAGGTTGATGGGGTCAGCTCCCAGTTTGTATCATCGATGATATTCTACTACGCGAAGAAGGGTGGTGGTGAATTCCTCGTGAAGAACATGAGGTCCCCTGGCTACGTTTACATTACAAAGCGCGTGCTGTATGATCTGGGTTACTTCGTCAACATCGAGAAGACCATAACAATCAACCCATCTGGAGTATGGAAGACCGCCATAGATGTTGAACCGGATTACTCGAGCCTTGCCTTCTTCCTAGTGCTTGGCCTTCTGTCCGAGAATGTTGACATCAGGTTCAACATAAAGCGAATGTCCAGGATCCAGCCAGATTCGGTCCTGCTGGACATGTTCAAGGACAACATAGCAATAGACAGGGACACGGTGAGGGTACTGCCCGGCATAAAGGATCGCGTAACCGTTGACGCTGACCGAAACCCGGACCTCTGTCCGCCTCTGTCCGTGATAGGCATATTCTCGGACTACGGTGTGGAGATAGACAACTACGCCAGGCTCAGGACAAAGGAGAGCAACCGCTATGAGGGCATGGTCGATATGGCCTCCAGGTTCGGAGCCATAGTCGAAGACAATGGCAAGGATCTATTCATCAAGAGAGGCGAACTGAAGAACCCTGGAACGCTCTCCTACAGCGATCACAGAATGATAATGAGTGCGGCCATAGCTGCCGCCGTATCAGGCTTAGAAATAACCGTGGACAACGAAACAAAGGTATCCAAGAGCTTCCCCGGCTTCTTCAAAGAACTATCAAGATTCGCCAATATAAGCGAATCAAATTAATTTTATATGCGGTGTTGATTAACACGCATGCTTCTTTTTCAGGATCTGAGGAAGGCCATATACGAGATCGTGAATGAAAAATTCAGGATATCGGAGAATGATGTATATTTAGATGATACAGGTCATTCCGATATAACGGTAAGGATATTCAGGATCCTCAAATCGCCGGACGGTGGAGAGGGGATCATCGATGAGATCGTTGGATCGATATCCGGCAAAGAATACGTTGAAAAGGCCGTATCAGAAGGCGGTTACATCAACGTCTGGATAAAAAGATCCTACATGCTCAGGGAGGTCATCGAATCCATAGAGAAGAAGGGGATTTATCCGGATGTGTTCCAGGAAGCTGATCGGGTCAGCGTTGAACACACAAGCGCCAACCCGACCGGACCACTTCACATTGGACGTGCCAGAAACTCCATAATCGGAGATTCTGTTTACAGGATACTCACCAGGTATGGGTACAGAACGACCAGGCAGTACTTCGTGAACGATTCAGGGAAGCAAATGATATCCCTTTACACGGCTTATATCAGGTATGGCGGCCCAATAACCATAGATAACCTGCTTGAGAACTACCAGAGGATCTACCGTGAAATGGAAACAGATCCGAGCATCGAAAAGGAGATAGAAAGAAACATAGAGAGGTACGAGAACGCCGATCCGGAGGTGTACGAGACTCTGAGAAAGATCGCAGGCGTTATGCTGGATGGTATAGCCTCGACCCTGAAGCGGATAGGCATTGAGTTCGATGAGTTCGACTGGGAATCCGATCTCCTGCGTGATGGCAGTGTAAAGAAGATAATAGATATGCTCCAGACGAAGGAAGAAGATGGAGCAAGGTATATCGAGATACCTGGAAAGAAGATATTTTTGACCAGGAAGGATGGAACAACGCTATACTTCGCAAGGGATATCGCCTACCATCTCTTCAAGGCAGAGAACAGCGAATGGATCATAGACGTGCTCGGTGAGGATCACAAGGACCATGCTAAGTCCCTTGATCATGTACTGAAGCAGATGCTGAAGCTGGAGAACCGCATATCCTTCATGTACTACAGCTTCATAACGCTGGAAACGGGGAAGATGTCCACGAGGCGCGGGAACATAGTCACGCTACAGGACCTTGTTGACAGGACGTATGAAGAGGCACTGAAAATAGTGAACGAGAAGAGGCCAGATCTCTCGGAGGATGACCGCAGGAAGATAGCGGAGGTAATAGCCACCTCTGCGGTAAGGTACAGCATAATAAGGGTGAGCGCGCCGAAAGCAATAACCTTCAGGTGGGACGAAGCGCTTAACTTTGAGGCAAATTCTGCACCATTCATAATGTATTCGCATGCCAGGGCAACAAGCATACTTGAGAAGGCAGAGGAACCTGGGGATAAGTACGATTTTAACATGGATCCTGAGGAGGCGGAACTCGTCAAGGCCATGTATGTTTATCCATACTATCTTATGGATGCAGCACTTGACCTGAAACCGGATCTGATAGCAACGTACCTGATATCGCTTGTCCAGAAATTCAATGACTTCTATGGCGCATGCAGGGTCATAGGGACGGATCCAATGACCTATTCAAGAAGGATCAGGATAGTAAAGGCTTACAGGCAGATACTCTCCGATGCAGGGAGCCTCATAGGAATAAGAATGCTTGATCAGATGTAAAAATTTTATAAAAATTATATTTATTTCTTCTTCTGCTGCTGTTTTGGAAGTTCTGTCTTGGGCTGCACGGCCTTCTGCGTCGTCTTTCCGCCACCAGATCTGATCCTGTAGTAGACGTAGACGATCACAACGAGCACTACGATGACCGATACAACTATAAGCGGTGTTCTGTAAGCAGGTGGGTTGACGCTAACCGTCTGCGTTAATGCTCCTGCGGTTACAAAGGCTGAAGGCTCATTACCAACTTCCGCGGTTGCATAGAGAGAGATCTTTCCAGAGGTTGGTGGTACCCATGTGACAGTTGCATTGTAATATGATCCTGCCTTTATCTCGCTCACCGTTGTGCTTCCTACAACCTTGCCGTTGACGTAAAGTGTTACATTGACGTCATATGCATTTATTGTCCCTAGATTGGAGACGTTCACGTACACCTTTGATGAAGAACCCTGGTATGCAGCCTTAGGTGAGTATATGGATTTGACAACCAGCCTTGGGCTCTGGACAACCATTGACACAGTCTTGTTGTAGTAGCCAGATATTCCAGACGGGTTTGTCACGTTCAGAGATATTATCATGCTGTTTACGGTGTTGAACTGGATTATAGCATATGACATGTTCAATGCCGTCATGTTGGTGTACGTTGTTGATGATGGCTGAGCCACGGTACCGTTAACGTATTCAATCTTCCACTGGAATTTCAGATCCGAGAATGGATAATATGGATCCGTTGTATTGTTGGCGCTGAGCACTATGCTCTTTCCGGCTATCGGGTTCTTTATGTAAGTACCGTTGTACATCATGAAGAAAGTTGCGGATGGAGGCGTTGTATCGTTCACGTAGACGTGGAATATGACATGCGTAACATTTCCAACTTCAGTTGTGATGTTGGCGTATGCATACTGGTTCAGGTATCCTGGGGCTATGCTGGGGTGCTGGAACGCGTAGGACACATTCTGCCCTATGAAGGTCTGCCCTGGGAAATGCCAGCTGTACATCAGGAAGACATTGTAAGAATCAGCTTTCAGAGAAGATCCATAGAAACTGTAGCTGACGCTTGCCGACTGCGGCACGCTGAGCGAGATCAGGTATGTGTTGTTAGAGACGTAGTAATTCTTTGTAGATGATATAGTCCTGCCGTTTAACGAAGCGGAGAACTTCACCGCTGGCACAGTGCTGTTGCTCAGCCCGATGACGGTGAAGTTCGAGTACGCTACACCTCCTGACGGGCTCACAACTCTGACACTGACCTTGTTAACCTGATCATAGAACTTGTAGGAAACGTTATAACTGTATTCCGTGGTGCCGTTTATGCTCCATGTGAAGTTGGCTTGCGCATAATCATTGGAGTTCGTCACAGGATTGAAGTAAGCGGTGGAAGCATTGAGGTATACGGTCTGATTCAATGGTACAACGTAATAGGCGTTTGATGCGTTGTCGTTCAGCACGTAGTTATCCGATACCATGTTCTTCCAATAAAGCGTGTACGAATTGTTCGAGACGATGGGTTTCTGCACCGGTGAAAGCTTCAACTTCACCATGGTGTTGCTTGAGAGCGGCGAGATCTTCACATACTTGTAAGATGATATCAGAGGCACATTTGAGGATGATACGGCCAGGCTACTGTTATGGTAGGTCACGTTGAAGTTGTACTGTATTGAACCTGGCGTGTTCTGTGTGCCGTATACGTAGACGTCTATTGTGCTGAGGCCTGAAACAGACGACATGTTTGTGTATGTAGCGTTGACGTAGGCTTTGATCGAGTCAGGCGTGCTGTAAACAGTCACCTTTGGCGATCCAGTTATGCTGTAGTACACACCATTGACCATGAAAGTCCCGGATGTGTAGTTCTGTGCAAGACCATAGAAGTATCTGATTAGCTGTGCTGATGTTATATGGTCAAACAGCATCTGCCAGTAGAGCGATCCTACGCTGGAATTTGCAAAATAATTGGGAATCGCCGTTCCATTGTTGAGCTGGAATGTTATATTCTGGTAAAGCATCTGAAGGTTCTGGCTTATGCTGTAGTTATAGTATACATTTGAAACGTCCTTGGTCAAATTTATCGTATGATGGTTTTGGGCAGATGTGAAAAAATACGGCCAGTATCCAGGCGATTCAACCAGTATTATATCTGTTGATGGCGCATAAATGGCAAATGAACCGTTTGTGAAATGAGAAACCGTATAG
>NZ_VYIJ01000004.1 GCF_008709555.1 Thermoplasma sp. | reverse complement strand
TTGCTGGTCCGGTTGGAAACAGCTGATAAATCCTCTTTACATCCATACCAACATTCTTAGCAAGCATTCTTACTGGAGGGCACGTTTGATTCTTCACGAAGAAGTCATGCAGGTAGTTTATCACTCTCCAGTGCTCATCGGTGAGTTTTGGTATTCCTTCCTCTTCAGCCAGAGCTTCAGCAAATTCCTTGCACCAATGCGTTGGATCAACTATAAATCCGTCATCATCCAGTTCTATCCATTCACTGAAATCCGTAATATTTTGGTCATTTTATCACAATATGCTATAATTCGACAATAAAAAACAATTGTCATTCATCCATTAGCAAAAATACTTAAATAATAAAAAATCAATAGCCTATTCCTTTACCTAAACTCCCCTTAATTTAACCCATATGTATAATGTCCTTGAAGAGTCCGGCAATCCTTTCAACCTTTTTTGGGACTGCTGCAAAGTATTCAGTGCCATTCTTCTCAACTATTCTCTCCATCTTTGAAAGCTCGAAGATTATCTCATTCACAGACATCTTTCCCAGCAAATTGTACTCCTTTAAAACCTTCAGTATGCGGAATCTTATCCTAAGTGCGAGGAATACTATGAAGAAGAATCCCTTCACCTTCTCATTGTCCCTCAGATAAGTTTTGTCAGATTCAAGGTCACCCTTCATGGTATCGAATACCTGCTCAACCTCCTCCCTTGACTTGTACTGCTCATATATCTCTGATGGATTCCTATCAAGGTCTGATATTATTGCAAAGACACCGAGGCTTTCCTTCCTGTCCTCAAAGTACTCCATATCCTTCATGGATGATGCAACATCCCTGAGTATGGTTGATTCCTCCTCTGCCCTCATCATGGGATCCTGGAATATGTAGATATATCCATACCTGGAGGATTTCCTTGTGGACTGTACAGGTCTTCCGTTGTACATGAATGCTGAATCGAATTTCACCTTGTATGGCACAAGTGTGGAGTTTCTCCTCAATGGCACTATGTAATGCATTTTCATCCTTCTGAATTCCCTGATTATGGATTCAGAGAATAATCCACGGTCCATGATGAATCCCATATTGTCATCATGGAACCTCTCTATGAAATAACCCAGGGATTTTATATCCTTTATGGATCCGTAGAACACATCAACTGCAACAGGGAGCCATGAATTCACAGAGAATGCAATTATCACAGTCACCTGATTGTCGTATTCATGGTCAGGATTGTATCCCTTCTCTGCAAGCCTCAGATTCCTCGAGTATGACACTATTGATGTCATATCGTAGAATAGAAAACCGCCTGGCTCCATCAATTTCCTGAACAGTTCATAGAGATCAGGGAAGTGATTTCCCACATATCCCAGTATTCTTGATAATTCGTCCGGGTCAAGGTCAGGCTTCAGTGTCCTGGATATATACAGCTTCTGGTACCTGGATGAAACTATTCTGAGAGGCATTGGATCAATGGCCTTCACTATTGCCATTGCAATGATCTGGTCCCTGTATGGATGCTTCTCCATGATGCTGTACATATCCTGTGCAAGATTCCATGCAAGCTGTGAATTGCCGTATTCATATACCCTGGTGGAGGAGAATATGCTCTTTGGCTTCTTCTCCCTGTATATTCCATTATCATCTATTTTCCCCATTAGAACAGTCTTCTTCACAGGCTTCTTTTTTACCTTGTCCCATACACCCCTTGCAGCATAGATGTAATAGTTTCCACCTATTACCTTTAATTCAATCTTCTTTCCCTTCTCGTTCTTCATCCTCATGTATGTCTCTTTGACAGGATCAGGTGCATTATCAATCATAGTCATATGTGTTATAGTATGTGTTAATACTGTATACATGTTTCCACTGGAAATGGCTTGAATAAATGGTCTCTATAATATTTATAGATTGAAGTGAGGAATAAAAATATACAGCATAATGCTGTGTAATACTGGCTCAGACGATGAAAAAATATGTGTTAATTTAGGGGGAGTTTAGGTCCTTTAATCATATAACGAAAACTATCAATTTAGAAATCATATTTCAAATATAAAGTCTAATTATAAAAATTCAGATAGATAATTAAAAATATATTGACGTAGATCAACACAACTTATTATTCGCTTATCGCCGAATGATTGTTCGGCAATTCTATATACTACCTGGCGTTTGCAGGATCATGGATATAGAGCTCAGGGAGAAGATAGCTGGCGAAATAACCCTATCAGATTCTCCGGCAGAGACGATAAGAAAATGGCGTGAAGAATTCAAGATATCCCAGCACGAACTCTCAAATTTCCTGCACCAGTCCCCATCCGTTATAAGTGATTACGAGACTGGTAGAAGGAAATTCCCGAGTATAGCCTCTGTGAGGAAGATCGTTGATGCCCTCATCACAATAGATGAGAGGAGAGGCGGTTACATAATAAAGAAATACAAGAGCGGAGTTCCATCGGAAGCTCTCATAGACATAAAGGACTATGACCGTGACGTTCCGCTGGAGAAGGCCATAAAGGCCATAAATGGAACAAACGTTTCCCACGTACCGATAGACAGGGACATAAGAGGATACACCATAGTGGACGGCGTGAAGGCCATCCTTGCGTTTTCATATTATGAATACAGCAGGCTGTATGGATGGTCCTCCGAGCGGGCCATTTTCTTCACGGATGTGAAGTTTGGCAGGAGCCCAATGATAGCAATACGGGTGCATCCTCTGAAGCCTGCGGCCGTCGTCTACATACAGCCGGACAACGTGGATGATCTGGCTATAAAACTCGCCGATATTGAGAACATACCACTCCTGGTCACAAATATGAGCCCTGAAGCCGTAGCGCATGTTATGGGTCAATTGAGGTGATCTGCGAGGCAAGGCTCCAATCGATGTGGATAATCATGCCCGATCTCCATCGCATAAAATTATGAAATGAACGGTATATCTATGAAATATTTTTACGGCATGGCGTACTTATCATTTTATGGTTCCCCACGCTTTAACGGTGGCCGGATCAGATAGCGGCGGTGGTGCCGGTATACAGGCAGATCTGAAAACGTTCAACGCGCTCTCGGTCTTCGGCATGTCGGTGATAGTTGCCCTTACTGCACAGAATTCATATGAAGTATCTGGCATATTCCCAGTACCTCCAGATTTCGTCAGGCTTCAGTTTGAAACTGTAGCCATGGATATCAAAGTGGATGGATCAAAAACCGGGATGCTCTTCTCTTCAGAGATAATTGACGTTGTGGCTGAGGAATTCACGGAATTCAGCGTTCCGGTTATAGTTGTCGATCCGGTTATGGTCTCCAAAAGCAACGCGAGACTCCTAAAAGAGGATGCCATAGACGCCCTTAAGAGAAAGCTTCTCACTATTTCAACGCTTGTGACGCCAAACATACCTGAAGCCGAGATACTTTCCGGTATCAGGATAAAGGATGTAGCGGACATGCATACCGCTGCTGAACGCATCCATGAGGAAACGGGTTCGCATGTTCTTGTAAAGGGAGGCCATCTGGCATCTTCACCCATCGATGTGTTCTATGATGGCAGGACGAGTCAGGAGTATCCCGGTATTAGGATAGATACAAAAAACACGCATGGAACTGGAGATACCCTATCCTCAGCGATAGTTTCTTACATGATAAGAGGGCATAGTGAGATCGAATCTATTCGCCTTGCCAAGGAATACGTTGAGGGAGCGATTAAGAAATCATTTCCCACGGGTAGAGGCTACGGTTCGCTGTGCCACTGGTGGCAGTATGGCACTGCATGATACACGTCAGCGCAGTTGAGATGATAGTTTTCCGGCGGCATCGATCATCCTTCTCACGTACTCTGTTTTTGGATCGCCAAATACCGACATAACATTTCCCTCCTCGACGACTGCCCCGTGGTCAAATGCAATGACCTGATCACAGAGATAGGCAATCCTGTCAAGATTGTGGTCAATGTATATGACTGTGCTTTTTTCCAGATATTTCTTGATTATGGAGAACAGCACGAGTGTGTTCGCAGGATCTATCATCGAAAACGGTTCATCCAGGATGACTACTTCAGGTATCTGTGAAGCCACGATGGAAAAGGCAAGCCTCTGGCGCTGGCCTCCGGAAAGTTGATCGATGTAAATGTCGCCGTATTTTTCCACCGGCAGGCCAACCATATCAAGAATCCTGTCCACGAGTCCAGGATCAGGGGAAATGCGCGATACGGTTTTCTCATACCAGATCACCGTATTCACGGGGTTTAGGAATCTGTATGTATCCTGGAAAACATTTCTAACGCGGATTTGAGACTGCTTGACATCGTGTCCTGCGTAAAGTACTCTTCCGGCGTCTGGTCTGTCGAAACCTGCTAAGATATTAGCAAGGCTTGTCTTACCCGATCCAGAAAGGCCGATTAATCCATACCTTGTCTCGGAAAGGAAGTCATAAGAGAAATCGGTTATTATCGTCCTTTTTCTCCATCTCGCAATCGATATCTTCTCTAGGTATACCTTATACAGGTGTTCCGCTGAAAGCATTATCACCGCCAAAGGACACACCTTACATCAGTGTTACCGTACCTCAGCATGGATATCGGTGATCTGCATTCCTCCCGGGCATACTGGCAGTAATCGAGATACGGGCATCCTGGTTCACTGCATTCCGATATAAATCGGTATGACAAAAGATCTCTTGTAGCCAGGGAAGGACGCATCCTCATCATCATCTGTGTATACGGGTGGAGAGGATTTCCCGTCAGGTTCTGTTTTGTCGAGCTTTCGACGAATGTACCACATAACATAATATAGATGAAATCCGATACGTAAGTTATAACGTCGGGTGAGGTTCCAGATATTAGGAAAGAAGTATCGTTATCATTTGCAAACCGTCTTATCAACTCAAGAAGTTCAAGGGTTTCTACTGCATCCAGAGACGTTGTGGGTTCATCCATAATTATAAGACTGGGTCGCAGCATGAGAGCTGCGACAACCACGGCGATATGTCGCTCACCCTGGCTAAGGAATTGCGGCTTCCTTCGCAGCATATCGGCGTCCCTACCTATCCTTTCCATAATGTCTTTCAGCAGATCCCGATCGAAGTCCATATTTCTGCTATGCAATATTTTCCTTAATTGATCGTTTACACTGTAAATGCTGTCCATTGAATCCGGTGCAGACTGGGGAACGTATACTACATTTGGTCTCCTCCTGCCTATGGCGTCTACATAATAATCCCCATTCCAGTTCATGTGCCCGTTTCCACGCTGCAGGCCGCTGTAGAGAACTTTAAGAAGCGTGGTTTTACCGCAGCCAGTAATCCCCAGTATTCCGACGACCTGTCCCCTATCGATATGTATGTCTATGTTTTTAATGGAAAAATTACTGTATGAAAAACTCAGATCATTCACATCCAGCAATGTGCCTCTATTTTCCATCCATTTCCTCTTCAGTTATTAGATTTACGCGTCTTCCGGCATTTCTGACCACGTCTGGATGTCTTCTTGAAAGCCACATTATGTATGCTGCCATGAACACTATATAGACGGCTACTGTGGCCACGGCCTGCGTTATCGGAAACACAGGAGGCACTATGGATTCATATAGTACGAAGATAAAGACGCCCGTAGCAACTGCTGGAAGCACGTAATGTTCGATCGGGTGGGTTATTCTATGGAGGCCATAGTGTCTTTCCCTGAGCCTTCTGAAGAGGGTCATAACGCTTGTGTTCAGCATGAGATGCACGGATATCAGGCCTACAAGAGCCATCGTGGAGAGAAGGTCGAATGAATTCTCAAGTATGTTGTCTATGTTCTGAAGGTTGTGCCCGGTGATCAGGTATATCGGGCCAAAGCCCATGGCCAGCTCCACCAGGAATGGTACGAGTAGGCTCATGAATACGGATATTCCTGCGATGAACATCAGCGATACGTATGGTGTTCCGAACCTCTTGCTTACCCTTGCAAAGATGGATGGTATCACTCGATCGCGTGCCATTGAGAAGTACACCCTTCCTGCATTTGCCTGCATGGCGACAGCGTCAGAGAAGGCTGAATTGAATGCGGTAAGAGAGAGCAGAAGTCCTCCAGCTATACCAGCGTAAAGCGTTGCAACTATGACACCAGGGATTTCAGCGGTTGCGAAAGAGGACATATCGTTCACGCCCCATCCAACTGTGAGCGCGTATGCAACCTCGGTGAGAACCGCACCCACGATAAGCAGGCCAAGCACAAGAGATCTTGTGATGGAACTCTTCACTCTGACCTCCTCCCCGAGAGGCGCGGATCCGCCATATCCGATGAAACTTGTTAGTCCAAATATCATCCCTAGACCAAGCCCTGCGAATGGGCCTCCATATGGTCTGAACTGAGCATCGTAGGATGGCCAGGCAAATGGGTCAAAGACCTTCAGCGTGTTGTCTGGTGCATGCATTATTATGATTATACCCAGTATCGCGAGAAAGGCGATCTCATAAGCTGCTGCGTACCTGACATACTTCATCTGCGGCCTTATGCCGGCTATGGCAAGAACTATGGGTGCAACGATGAATACGGATACGAATGGAAGCCATACCCACACTGGAAGTGTTATATGAAAGAAGTATTGTACGATACCCGGCAGAAGTATACCGGCAACATATACCGGTATGGCTGCAGTGCTGACGCCCTGATATAGCACATAAAGAAGACCTGAAAGTATGGCGCTCCTAGATCCAAGCGCTGTTGAAATGTAACCATAATAGCCCCCAGCGCTCGCATGGTGCTTCGAAAGGTGGTATAATGTGTTTACCTCAAGGTACATGGTCAGAGTGGCTATCAGAAATGCCAATGGAGTGAGCACGAAAGCAAACATGGCTGCGGAGGTCATGAATGCCACGGTATCACATGCGGGAGCCATTGCCGAGATCTCCTCTGCGATCGCCCCCCATGTGCTCACGTCTCCATGCAACCTCACCGGTGTGTCCTGTTTCAGGTCTTCGATACCGTTCATCTTGCCAGTTATGCGAGTATATTATTTAGTATTTACTGAATGCTAAGAAGATTAGCATATTGCTAATGATCACGGGCAACGGTTTTATTCCGTTCTGTTATATACCATCATGCAGCAGCCCGGAAAGCTAGACCGTGATTTCTTCACATCCAGGATACTGTCAAGGACAGGCAAAAAGCATGGAGAGGATATAGTGCCCCCGGCGAATGGGGTCGACGTGGGTATCATAAGGATAGGTGATGGCCGTGTGATGTCTGTCACAACAGATCCATTCTATTTCGATCCGGTATTCGGCTATGAGGATTCAGCGTGGTTTGCATACCATATACTCGCCTCTGATCTGCTGACCTCCGGTGCGGATCCGGATTATATGACTGTTGATCTTAATCTGCCCCTGTCGATGACCGATGAGGAGATCTCCAGGATGTGGGAAGCCTTCACGGAAGAGGCCTCAAGGTTCGGTACATCCATAATAACGGGACATACGGCAAGGTATGCTGGTACTTCTTTTCCGATGATAGGTGGGATAACCGCAATGGGCTTCATAGGCGAGGATGAATACGTGACAAGCTCAATGGCACGCCCTGGAGACGCTGTGATACTGACCAAGACACCTGCCATAGAAGCCGCAGCTCTGTTAACAAGGCTATTCCCAACCACCATAAAGGAAAGACTTGGCGATGATGCCTATGCTTACGGTATAGCTTTGTTCAGAAAGCTCACTACGGTGTATGAAAGCATCGCATGCAGGAAATTCGGTCTAAGAAGCAGGGTCACTGCCATGCATGACGTCACAGAAGGGGGCCTCTTGGGTGCACTGTTTGAGATGGCCGACTCCTCAGGCAACGGTATAAGAATATACGAAGACAGTATCCATGTAGACGACTATGTGCAGAAGGTCTGTTCTATATTCAGTATAGATCCATTGAGGGCAATCAGCGAGGGGGCGCTTCTTATAACTGTCCGGCCGGATTATGCAAACGATCTCGTATCTGCCCTGAAAGTGGAGGGAATAGATGCGCACGTGATTGGAGAGATGACTGCAGATCCCGGGGAAAGGATAATGATAGGCAAGGAGAAAAGGGTCATAGGGCCTCCAGAGAAGGATCCATTCTGGGCAGCCGTGGAATTTGGTATGAGGGAGGGCTGGCGATGATCCATGATCGAAAGAAACTCCGAGGTCTGTATCTCGTTACAGAAGACTATAGGGGTAACAATTTTTTCGATATAATAGAGGAGGCCTTGGCTGGCGGCGTGGATATACTGCAGTACAGAGACAAGACCAATGGCCGTGATGTTAGAATCGAGGTGGCCCGAAAGATCAAGAGGATATGCAGTAGGTACGATATACCGTTCTTCATAGATGATGATGTGATCCTGGCGATGGAGATCGGATCGGATGGCGTTCACATCGGAAAGGACGATATGCCGCTTCCGGAAGCCAGGAAGATTTTTCAAGGGCTCATAGGCTACTCCACCTATGGGGACAGGGAGATGGCTGTGTTCGCCGAGAAGAATGGCGCGGACTACGTTGCCTTTGGCCCATTCTTCCATACTGACACAAAGAAGGATGCGGGAGTATATAATATAAAGGTTCTTGAAAACATACACAGCCATGTCAGCATACCGGTTTTCGTCATAGGTGGCATAAACCAGTCAAACGTGCGGGCGTTCTCTGGATACGGTATAGACGGGATAGCGGTTGTATCTGCGATATTTTCGGCCAAGGATCCGGAAAAAGCCGCAAGAGAACTCAAGCATGAGCTTCAGACCTATGTGCTTTCATGATGACCATCAGTCTTCTACGACAATTAGAAATACTTATATAGAAGTTTATTTTTACTCCATTGGATAGCCATGATAGCTGGACAACCTATATTCATTCTTAAAGAAGGAACAAAGAGGGAGAGTGGAAAGGACGCAATGAAGGAGAACATTGAGGCTGCAATTGCAATTTCAAATTCCGTGAGGTCGAGCCTTGGCCCAAGGGGCATGGACAAGATGCTCGTGGACTCGCTCGGCGACATAGTCATAACAAACGACGGTGTGACTATACTGAAGGAGATGGATGTTGAACACCCAGCCGCGAAGATGATGGTTGAGGTCTCAAAGACACAGGATTCTTTCGTTGGAGACGGAACAACCACCGCAGTTATAATCGCCGGCGGTCTGCTCCAGCAGGCTCAGGGCCTTATAAACCAGAACGTGCATCCGACCGTGATATCCGAAGGATACAGGATGGCGTCAGAGGAGGCAAAGAGGGTAATAGACGAGACATCCACGAAGATAGGCAAGGATGAGAAAGCCCTGCTCCTGAAGATGGCCCAGACCTCGCTGAACAGCAAGAGCGCTTCCGTTGCCAAGGACAAGCTGGCAGAGATCTCGTACGAGGCGGTCAAATCCGTTGCAGAGCTCAGAGACGGCAAATACTATGTTGATTTCGACAACATACAGGTTGTCAAGAAACAGGGCGGCGCAATAGACGACACGCAGCTCATAAACGGTATCATAGTCGACAAGGAGAAGGTACACCCCGGAATGCCCGATGTGGTCAAGGACGCAAAGATAGCGCTGCTGGATGCTCCGCTCGAGATAAAGAAGCCTGAATTCGATACGAACCTCAGGATCGAGGATCCATCGATGATACAGAAGTTCCTCGCCCAAGAGGAGAACATGCTCCGGGAGATGGTTGACAAGATCAAATCAGTGGGCGCGAATGTGGTCATAACCCAGAAGGGTATAGATGACATGGCACAGCACTACCTTTCCAGAGCCGGAATATATGCAGTTCGCAGGGTAAAGAAGAGCGACATGGACAAGCTCGCAAAGGCGACCGGTGCATCCATCGTATCAACAATAGACGAGATATCATCCTCCGATCTGGGGACAGCAGAAAGAGTTGAGCAGGTCAAGGTTGGCGAGGACTACATGACATTCGTCACTGGCTGCAAGAACCCCAAGGCCGTCAGCATACTCGTCAGGGGAGAGACCGAGCACGTGGTAGACGAGATGGAGAGATCAATAACCGACTCCCTGCATGTTGTGGCGAGCGCACTTGAGGACGGTGCATACGCAGCTGGAGGCGGTGCTACTGCCGCGGAGATAGCGTTCAGGCTGAGGTCATATGCACAGAAGATCGGCGGCAGGCAGCAGCTTGCCATTGAGAAATTCGCCGATGCCATAGAGGAGATCCCAAGGGCACTGGCAGAGAACGCCGGTCTCGATCCGATAGACATACTGCTGAAGCTCAGGGCCGAGCACGCCAAGGGAAACAAGACCTACGGAATAAACGTCTTCACCGGCGAGATCGAGGACATGGTTAAGAACGGCGTGATCGAACCCATAAGGGTTGGCAAGCAGGCCATAGAATCAGCAACGGAGGCCGCAATAATGATACTGCGCATAGATGACGTCATAGCCACAAAATCCAGCGGATCCTCCAGCAACCCACCCAAGAGCGGGAGCAACAGTGAGTCCTCCGAGGACTGAAAATTAAATAATTTTTAAAAATTATTTTTACGAACTGGTTAAATATGAGTTTCCGATCCTTCTTTCGTGCAGAACATTTATGCTGATATCTATCGTAAGGAGCATTATGGTCTTGTGGGAAAACATTCTGCGGTAAAGGTCTGCCACTGGACAAAGGATGAACTGTTGGGCGGGCCAGGCTGCTATAAGAACACGTTCTATGGTATAAAATCGCATCAGTGCATACAGATGACGCCAGCGCTTAATGCTTGTACAGAAAACTGTGCTTTCTGCTGGCGTTTTCAGGGCTTCGACTCAATGCACATATCGGATGAAGACGATCCTGAATTCATATTAGAGGAGAGCATAAGGCAACACCTCAAACTCATAACTGGATTCAAGGGAAACCCAAAGGTTTCCAAAGAGATATGGGAAGAGGCCACACATCCAAAGCACATGGCCATCTCACTGACGGGTGAGCCGACTCTTTACACGAGGCTGGGCGAGCTCATTGCTGCCGCCAAGAAGCGCGGTATAAGCACTTTTCTTGTCACGAATGGCACGCTCCCCTCCGTCCTGGAAAAGCTTGATCCGCTGCCCACTCAGTTATACGTAACAGTGGCAGCGCCAAATAAGAAGATCTTCAACGAATTGCTGAACCCGTCCATTGGTAATGGTTGGGAGAACCTTATGAGGACGCTTGAGCTTCTTCCTAGCCTTGACACCAGGACAGTGATAAGGCATACGCTAGTACATGGTGTGAACATGCCATATCTGGACGAATATGAAGCGCTAGACAGAAAGGCCGATCCGGACTTCATAGAATCTAAGGGATACGTACATGTCGGATCATCGATGACGAAGCTGCAGGCATCAAACATGCCGTCTCACACCGAGATACTTGAGTTCTCACACCAGCTGGCTGACAGGATGGGCTACTATTTCGTGGCTGACAGGGTGGAGAGCAGGGTTGCAATGATCGCAAAGGATCCGTCCAAGGCAAAGATCGATTTCAACAGCATATGAATTAGATGCATCTGAGTTTCGATGAAAAGATTATTAAAGAAAAATGAAATTCACCACCCGCAGCCCTGTGGTGTAGTGGCCAAGCATTATGGGCTCTGGACCCATCGACGGCAGTTCGAATCTGCCCAGGGCTATATTCTCATATTATTCTAGGTACGATAAGTTCCCACATTATCAAGAAGAACACCAGAAAGCTCATGAAGTACATGATCTGGTTTACCACCTTCTCGTTGGAAAGCGACTTGAACTTTCTTCCAGCTATTGTTAGCGTATCTTTGAAGAACTGACCACCATCGAAGAAGGCGAAAGGAAGAGCATTTGTTATGCCGAGGAGTATGTTTATCCAAAAGAACCAGTAGAATGTGTTCAGCATCCCCCAGAACACCAGGGGGCTGAATGGAACGGAGAACATGCCTGCCATTGCCACCGGAACAGGGTTTAGGCCATAAAATGGAAGGCCTATTGCCTCTATGAAGCCTTCCACGGGATTCGAGTAGAACGATCTCAGAAAGATAAGATCCCTGAGCTCATTTACGGGGTAGCCGGTAATGCCCATATATGAGATCGATATTCCGATGAAGCTGTAATCCTTGTATGAGGGGCTGTTTGCGCTGGGATCGTACTGTGAGTAATACCTATAAGCGGAAGTCGTCGTTAAGTTGTATGTCACGATCCTGTGCGAGGGCATGACCATAACGCTCATGGATATGCTGCTTCCTGGCGGTATTGCATCAAGGACATCTGTCAGTATGGTCTGATTAACTATGGTGGTGTTGTCTATGGAGATCACTATTGAGTTTGGCGGAACACTGACGTTTGCGGCAGGGTATCCGGGAAGCGTCGATACGATCACAATTCCAGCTAAGGCCTCAACATGCTTCACGTTCTTCCCGTTGAACAAGGTAACACTGACATTTGATGCAGGGGCTACATCAGAATTTATAAGTGCGTTTGTCACGTTATTTCCAGTGTAATTGCCTATGGCAATTATCTCATTACCTGGCGATAAAGAGGGGTTAACCTCCAGATCCGAACTCTGCACATAGATGCCCTGATGTATTGGAACTGCGCTGGAAAACATGACGGTTGAGATAAGGATGGCCAGAATGACGCCTATTATTATGTTTATTCCAGGGCCGGCTGCAAAAATCCTTCTTCTGACAACAGGATCGGCATTCATCATCTCTGATTCGTTTGGCTCCACGAAGGCACCTACCGGTACTATAAAGAACAGGATACCGACAGAGTCAACCTTCAACCCATGCCTCTTGGCTGTAACGCCATGCATCAATTCGTGAACAACCACTGAAACCACGAGTGCCACTATGCCATATCCTATCGGTATCACCGGATTAATGCCGGGAAGGCCGAGGAATTCAGTGACAGGAGGGGCCTGGCTTGGTTTTATGAACGATGCCAGATAGGCACTGTATCCAAGACTTATCAGTGCAACCATTCCGGCAATTATAACTATGATCACGGATACCCTGGAAAAGGATTTTGCTGGAAATTTCTTTGATATTCCCTCTATGACGCCCCTATTTTTCACGAACTTTAACATTATGGCGGGCCCGAACAGTGAGAAATGTTTTGATCTCTTGATGTAAGGCGATAGCAGATAAACGGCTGCTATCCATGATATGAGGAGAATAACGAAAAGATAGATACCATTCATTCTTATCCATATTGAATCAAGAGTTATAACATTTCTCCAAATACTGATATGTGACATTGGGAAATACAATCAATCTCCGCTGTTCCTTAATCTGTGCGATATTATCGTATGCGCCTTGTTGATCAGATATCCCGTAAGGTACAGAAGCGCCATGACGCCCAGTATTGCTATTGCAATCCTGTGATCATAGTCGAAGGACGGCGTCAAAACGAATATGCCTGAATATCCTACATAGATGAGAAGCCCAAACCGTATGGCAAAACCAGCAAAGTTAGAAAGGAAGAACCATGGCGCATTCATTTTCAGGGTACCGGCAGCCACCGATGTCACGTTCTTGAAATAAGGTATGAACGTGGCCACAAATATTGAAAACGGACCGTGATCCCTTATCCACCTGTCTGCCACCTCGAGGTCATTCTCCGTTATCTTGAAATACGATAGTGCCTTCAAAAGTATGGCCCGACCAGCCAGCCTGCCACCTGCATACTCTATACCCATCTCAAAAAGCATAGACATTACGGAGACAAAGAACGTGGCAAATATGTTGAACTCCCCTATCGAGGCCAGATAACCATAGAAGGGGATTATGAGATAATCCGGAAGCGGCGCAAACGCGACCACGAAGAACATACCCTCATATCCGGTCAGGGAGAATGGGGCCAATATCCTTCTCTCGTAGGAGTAATAGGATGATACGTTCAGGTAATGCAGATAGGCATTGGTAAGTGCAACGACTGCCGCAAAAAGTATGAGTATTGAAAATATGAAGCCATAATAGGCGTACTTTCCAAGGTTCTGGTCTCCGGTGGGATTCACCTTGAGCAATAGCGTTCTGGCGCTGACTAAAACCCTGTCCCTGATCATGTTCCTTCTTGTTCTCTCCGTTGAACTCATCGTGGTCTCTCTGTGAAGCTATCTAAGTCTTGCCCGTTATTAATTCTTTGCCTGAACTCGTCACAATCATCAAAAAGCGCCATATCAAGCGACCGGCATAGTGGTATCGAATAAATATCTGATGTATAAAAAGGATTTTCAGAGCTAGGAAAGTATTTAATATCTGTATACCTTGAATGCCCAATGGACATCGTAATATCCGGCGGTACAGGTTTAATAGGGAAAGCGATAACTGGAATACACAGCAACACATACTACGTTGTAACGCGTGGTTCATCCAGAGAGGATGGAAACGTAAATCTTGTGAACTGGAACGATCTTGAGAAGATAAAACACTGCGATGTCGTGATAAACCTGGCCGGATACAATATAGGATCGAAACGCTGGAACCATAAGATCAAGGAAGAGATAATAAAAAGCCGGATAGAAAGTACCAGGAGGATGGTTGAATATATCGTGGCATTGGAAAGCAAACCTGAGGTCTTTCTATCTGGATCTGCCATAGGTTATTATGGATACGGTGAAGACACGACATTCAATGAGAATTCACCACCCGGTACAGGTTTTCTTGCAGAACTTGCCAACGCTTGGGAGGACGAAGCACTGAAGGCATCAAGATATACAAGAACGGTCATCTTGAGAACATCCAATGTGCTGAGCGGCAATGGAGGATTTCTTTCTCGCATAATGAATACACGCAGCAGAAGGGTCTATTACTTTGGCAAGGGCGTTCAGCCTGTATCCTGGATACATATACAGGATTATGTCAGCGCGGTCATGTTCCTGATAGAAAACAGAAGCATTACAGGGCCGGTGAACATGGCCTCGCCATCACCGGTTTCGTTCGCTGATCTTTCACATGCTCTGGCGAGAGAAAGAGGCTACAGGGAGATGAGGATTCCAGAATTCGTTGGGCGAATGTTGCTTGGAAGTGAGATGTACAGGGAACTCATGAGCGGCCAGAGGGTTATACCAAAGAGGCTGATGGATTCAGGATTTACCTTCAGATACCCGGATCTGGAGTCTGCCGTGAAAAATCTATGACCACGTGCGCGGCTCTTATCGATCATATAGTGAAAAATACTATGGAATCTGTATCGAATCCGTTTTCATTTTTCATGATCTCCTTGGTCGAAATCAAGAAATATTAATAACCATGTTTGCATTAGGGCAGTAAGTGCTCGATAGAGCTGTCTTTACGGCGCTGTAAAGAGCGCCATAAAGCCATACACGTTTGGGCAACTCCTGCGAGAGTCCCAGAGTGGTCGATCTATGGTTTTAGATCGGCGTACAACGTGTAACGGTATAAGGTGGTGAATTAGATGGCGACGCCTCATCATTCGAGAAGGGGGTCAATGGCATATTACCCCAGAGTAAGAGCGAAGAGCATAGATCCAAAGATTCGTAGCTGGCCAGAGATAAAGGGTGAGGTCAAGGTACAGGGATTCGCTGGATTCAAGGTTGGAATGACGCATGTCGAGATGATAGATTACAGGAAGAAGAGCGTCACAGCGGGTCAACCTATACTTGTACCGGTGACCGTGGTGGAGGTTCCACCTCTGGATGTCGTGGGATATCGTCTGTACGACGAGGACGCTGAGGGAAACCTTGTTGTGGTATTCGAGGCCTGGGCAAAGGATCTGGATAAAGAGATATTCAGGAAGATACCTGAAATAAAGAAGAATACTGAGAGAGATCCACCAGAATCATACGCAGATGTCAGGATCATAGTCGCAACCAGGAACAAGGATGTATCCGGCATACCATCCAAGAAGCCTGAGCTTTTCGAGCTCAGAATCGGTGGAGGCAATTCCCTCAAGGAAAGGCTGGATTACGCAAGAAACCATCTTGGAAAGCAGATAATGTTCAGCGAGTTTTCAAAGGCTGGAAAATTCGTTGATGTGGTATCGATCACAAAGGGAAAGGGATTCACCGGCCATGTAAAGAGATTCGGTGTTAAACTGCTCCCGAGAAAGAACAGGAAGCACAGGAGAATGATCGGTACCCTTGGGCCCTGGCATCCTGACTGGGTCAGGAACACCGTTCCACAGGCAGGTCAGATGGGATATCAGCAGAGAACAATCAGCAATGTAAGAGTTATAAAATACGGCAAGAAGGAAGAGGTAGATTCGATAAATGTGCGCGGGGGCTTCTTGCATTATGGTCTGGTGAAGAACGATTACGTGCTGCTCTTCGGTTCAATACCCGGGCCCGCCAAGAGACTGATCAAGATGAGAGATCCGGCCAGACAGAAGGTACCGGACATAGAAGATGTGAAGCTGGAGTACATATCATTGGAATCAAAGCAGGGTGATTGAATACGAAAGTACCAATTTATTCAGTTTCAGGTGAAATGAAGGGAGAGATAGACCTTCCAGAGGTTTTCGATACGGATGTAAGGGAAGACCTTATAAGACGTGCATTCAGGGCGATTTCATTGTCGATGAGACAGCCCTATGGATCGTCTCCGCTTGCCGGTATGAGGCGCGTTGGGCATACCACTAGGCCTGGTCTCGGCATCTCGAGGATGCCAAGGATAGCGGGCGGATCCAGAGTTGTGGGCATAGCCAGTGCTGTTGGAGGTAAGAGTGCGCATTCTCCAAGGACAACCAAGAATCTCTACGTGAAGATAAACGACAGGGAGAGGAAAATAGCCAAGTACTCTGCGATAGCTCTGACAGCCTCAGTTGAAGCTGTAAAAAGAAGGGGACACAGGTTCAAGGAAGATCTAAAACTTCCGATAGTTGTGGAGGATGGTGTAGAGGGTATAAGCAAAACAAAGGATGCCATAGCCCTCTTGAAGAACCTAGGAGTCTACGATGACGTCGAGAGGTCAAGGGAAGGAAAGCATATAAGGGCAGGCCGTGGCAAGATGAGAGGAAGAAGATATAAACAGCCAAAGAGCCTGCTCATAGTGGCCAGGAACTCATCAGCACTAAGGGCATTCAGGTCCCTGCCAGGAGTGGATGTGGCTTCTCCAAATTCCCTAAGCATAAGGAAGCTCGCTCCTGGTGGCGTTGGCGGCAGACTGACCATATTCACGGAGGGCGCAATAGAATCACTCAAGGAGGTGGGTCAATGAAGGGAGATATAATCATATCCCCGCTGTCAACCGAAAAAACCGCTCTGATGGCGGAGAAGGAAAACAAGCTAACGCTCATCGTCAGAAGAGACGCAGATAAAGATATGATCAGGAAAGAGGTAGAGGAGAAATTTGGTGTGAAGGTCGAGGGTATAAATATCATGATAACCAAGAAAGGAAAGAAGGCGATAGTTAAGCTAGCCAAGGAATTCTCAGCTGAAGAGCTAGCTGAGCGTATTGGTGTATTCTGAGGTGTATTATGGGTAAGCATATAATTCCGCAGAGGAGAGGCCATGGAAGCCTGGTTTACAGAAGCCCAAGCCACAGGCATCTTGCAGATGTTAAGCATGTGGATCAGGGCACATACGTTATAAAGGATATAATCCACGCACCGGGAAGAAATGCCCCGCTTCTTGAGCTTATGGGCAGCGACGGAAAGAAGGCATATCAGATAGCGTTTACTGGCGCGTTTGTCGGTCAGAACATAGTGGCAGGAAATGTAGATAGCGTATCACCCGGTACCACAACAGTCCTTGCCAACATCCCAGACGGAAGCTACGTCTACAATATCGAGAGCAGTCCCGGGGATGGAGGTGAATTCTGCAGAAGCGCTGGCACATTTGCGCTGGTTGTTTCACATGGATCGCGCGTAACTCTAAAGCTTCCTTCGGGAAGGATGAGAGATTTCGATCCCAGATGCAGGGCAACTGTTGGTGTGGTGGCTGCATCAGGGCTCAAGGACCCACCTATACTTAAGGCAGGTACCCATGTTCACTATCTGAGGAGCAAGGCGAAGCGCCCATACACCGTAAGGGGCGTTGCCATGAATGCTGTCAACCATCCGCACGGAGGCGGAAACCATCAGCATGTTGGTAGGCCAAGCACCGTTGGAAGAAACGCACCGCCAGGAAGGAAGGTTGGAAGGCTTTCACCAAAGAGGAGGAGAGTAAATGGTCGTTAATAAGCAGGGTTCTGTAAAGTCTATAAAGAGAAAGGCCAGGAAATCAAGGAAGGTAGTCAGCGGCAGGGCAAAGGAGTTCACCTACAAGGGGTACTCGCTTGAAGACCTCCAGAAGATGAGTCTTGAGGATCTCATAAAGATCCTGCCGGCCAGGGCCAGGAGAACCCTCACAAGGGAGCCAAACTATGAGCAGAAGAAACTCATGGAGAAGCTCGAGGGCGACGAGGAGGACGTTAAGACCCATGTCAGGGACGTCATAATACTTCCAAACTATGTGGGTAAGATAGTGGAAGTTTACAACGGAAATAGCTACTTCAAGTTCGAGATCAAGCCAGAGATGATAGGGCACTACCTTGGCGAATTCGTCATGACAAGAAAGGAGGTAAAGCACTCCGGTCCAGGCGTTGGCGCAACTCGTTCATCCAAGTTCATGCCACTGAAGTGATCGATATGAAAGGATACTCAATGGAAATCGAAGGAAATCATGCGAAGGCCAGAATAAGGGAAGCGGAGATCTCCCTTAAGGATTCGGTCAACATAGCCCACCATCTCAGGGGTATGCCCCTTTCAAGGGCAAAGGAGGTCATAGATGGCGTTATAAACAAGACGTACGCCATACCATATTTCAGGTATCTTGACTCAGTATCGCACAGGCCTGGTGTAGGGCCAGGGAGATATCCAGTAAAGGCTGCAAAAGCCTTCAAACAGCTTCTGGAAAACGTTGAAAACAACGCCGAGTTCAAGGGGCTCAATACCGATAACCTCGTGATAAAACACATAGCCGCAAACAAGGGCAGGATGATCAAGAAATATACGCCGAAGGCTTATGGGAGAGCTGGTGCAAACTTCAAGGATCTGATAAACCTTGAAGTCATAGTGACGGAGGGATCCGAATGAAGGAGAGAAAGTTCATCAACGAAGCTGTCAAAAGGCTGCTAGTTTACGAATACGTTGTCAAGGAGACCGAGAACGCTGGCTTTGGAAACATGGTCATGAAGAGGACGCCGTTCGGTACCAACATAACGCTGTACGTTAACAGACCCGGTCTGGTGATCGGAAGACGCGGCAGCAAGGTACAGCAGATGACAGAGACCCTGGAGAAGAGGTATGGCATAGAGACTCCGCAGATCGAGGTCAAAGATGTCAAGGATCCGGATCTGAACCCATCCGTGATAGCAAAGAAGATCGCTCTTTCACTGGAAAAGGGCTGGTCATACAGGAAGGCAGGAAACACATCGCTGAACAGGACAATACAGGCAGGAGCCAAAGGGGTACTCATAAAGATATCAGGTAAGATATCTGGAGAGCGTGCGAGGTATCAGAAATTCATATACGGCAACGTGAAGTATTCTGGCGAACCTGGAAGCAAGGGGATGATAACCGGGTTCTCCACGGCAAAATTGAAGGTTGGCATACTCGGAGTGACGGTCAAGATACTCAATCCAGAGTACAAGCTTCCGGACGTGTTCAGCATAGAGAATGTAACTGGAGGTGAAGAAGTTGGAACTGAGAGCAAAGCAGATCAGACAGATGTCGAAGGAAGAGAGACAGGAGACGCTGAAGAATCTTAAGGAGAGCCTTCTGCATGAGAGGGCCCTTATATCAATGGGAGGATCTTCTCCCAGTCCTGGCAAGGTTCGCGGTATAAGGCGACAGATAGCCAGGTTGCTGACAGTTGAGAGGGAGGAAAAAAGGTAAATGAAGGATAAAAATTTCACCGGCATGCCCAAGGAACTACAGCCTTGGGAAGGATTCGGAAGGGAAACGCAGGCTGTGAAGATAATGGTCGACAAGAGGAGATACGGAAAGTTCGTCACGATCATAGAGGGCATAGATCCGAAGACAGAGGACATAGAGAAGATCGCGAAGGAACTGAAGAAGAAGGTTGCCTCTGGCGGTACCGTGAAGGAGGGGAGGATAATTGAACTCCAGGGGGACCATCGCCAGGAGGTCAAGAAGTACCTCGAGGATATGGGATTCAAAGCGAGTGTCGAATGAAATGATCTATCTTGATGAGTTCACAGGCATGGAGATCACGATCGTGGACAGTCCAAACCGTTCAGAGGTAGGAAGAACTGGCCTGGTTTCCTTTGAAACGAAGAATATGCTGGAGATAGATACCGGTAGAAAGAGAATAAGGATCGCAAAACATCTCAGGAAATTCAGGATTAACGGTCAGTTTGTTGATGGTGATCTGATAAACATGCGGCCTGAAGACAGGCTGAGGGAATATCGCAGGATTTTGAGGGATCTGAGGAGGTAAGAAGATGTATACACGTAATATTGGACTTGACGTTAAGATGCCAGAGAGCGAGTGCAACGACCCGCACTGCCCGTACCATGGAAAGCTGTCCGTAAGGGGACAGGTGCTTGTGGGCAAGGTCGTGTCTGCAAACATGACGAAGAGTGCCGTCGTTGCGAGGGAGTACCAGCAGTACATACCTAAATATGAAAGAAAGGCTACAAAGATAAAGAAATATCACGTTCATGTTCCTGACTGCATAAAGATCAAGCCTGGCGACACAGTCAGGTTTGCCGAATGCAGAAAGCTGGCCAAGACGATTTCTTTCGTGATCGTTGAGAAGGTGAATCAATGAAGGGGATAGCTGGTAGGCAGACGAGAGGATTGCCGCTTGGAGCCAACATAACCTGTGCAGATAACACGGGTGCCAGATCGATAAGCCTCATAGATGTCAAGGCATGGCACGGAAAGGCTAGAAGGATACCGGCAGCTGGCGTAGGTGATATGTTCATGGCCAGTGTCAAAAAGGGAACGCCGGAGATGAGGTCCAAGGTTGTTTATGCTGTGGTCATAAGGCAGAAGCGCCCGTATCGCAGACCAGATGGTACGATGGTGCAGTTCGAGGACAATGCCGCAGTTCTAGTAACGCCTGATGGCGAGGTCCGTGGATCTGAGATCAAAGGGCCAGTGGCGAGGGAAGCCGCCGAGAGGTGGCCGAGGATAGCCGCCATAGCCTCAATCATAGTTTAAGGTGATCATATGTATAGAAAAATGGAAGTATCTCTCAGCAAGGATCTAAGAAAGAAGTATGGTATAAGGTCATTCCCAGTGATAAAGGGAGACGTTGTCAAGGTCATAAGCGGATCCAAGAAGGGAGAAGGAGGTAAGGTGGCTGAGGTTGATCATGCCTCAGGGCTCGTTGTGGTTGAGGGTATAACGATCGCCAAAGCAGATGGAAAGCAGAAGGGCTTCGGCATTCAGCCGGAGAAACTCCAGATCACACATCTCGATCTCTCCCGCGGAGACAGGTTCGACAAGATAAAAACACTGGCTGCCAGGAAGAATATCGTGGTTGAGAAGCCAGAACCAGAGCCTGAACCCAAGCAGGAGGAGAAGGCCGAAACGCAGAAGGAGCAGGAAGCGCCTGTAGCAGAGGAAAAATCAGAGGTAGAGGAAGATGATAAACAGAACTAAGAGGCTGATGGTATCAAGGCAGGTGAAGATCCCGAGGAAGACCTTCTTCTGGGGGCCTACACCAAACCCAGGCATGCATCCCAAGGATCAGTCGGTGACGCTTCTTTCGATCATCAGGGACTATCTTGGACTTTCGGACAAGGAACGTGAGGCTGCCAGGATACTTGCGAATGGACTTGTGAAGGTTGATGGCAGGATAGTCAGGCAGAAGAAGTTCGCCGCGGGATTCATGGACGTGATAGAGATCAACGGTGAGTTTTACAGGGTTGTTTACAACGATCAGGGCGCTCTGGTACTGATGAAGGAGGATAAGGAGAGGGCAGCGATGAAACTGCTAAAGGTCAGATCCAAGGTTATGGCGCCTGGAAACAAGATACAGCTTGGAACACATGATGGCAGAACGTTCATAACCGATGATAAGAGCATAAAGGTCGGAGACGTCCTCGTCGTGTCCATACCGGATATGAAGATAAGCGAGATAATAAAGATGCAGCCCGGAAACAAAGCCTACATCACTGCCGGATCGCATGTGAACCAGACAGGCACCATAAGCAAGATAGAGGTGAAGGAGGGATCATCAGCTAACCTGGTTCATTTCCAGGAGGGCTTCTCTACCATAAAGGACCACGTCTTCATGGTTGGAAGTTCAAAGTTCTCCTTCGCACTTAATCCAGAGGAGGTGATCCCGTGAACCCCATGGAAGAGGTCATGATAGATAAAGTAGTCGTGAACATAGGCGTTGGGCAGGCCGGGGACAGGCTGACGAAGGCTGCCAAGGTGTTGGAGATGCTCACAGGCCACAAGGCAACGAACACGCTGGCCAAGAAGAGTGTCCGAGACTTCAACATAAGGAAGCGCTTACCCATAGGTGTGAAGGTCACGCTGAGAAAGAAGGATGCCATAGAATTCCTGCATAAGGCGTTCTACGTGAAGGACTACAAGATAACAGACTATTCGTTCGACAAGCACGGTAATGCATACTTTGGTATATCGGATTATACAGATTTCAAGGGCATGAAGTACGACCCTGATATAGGTATATTCGGAATGGATGTAGCCATAGTGTTCAGAAGACGTGGTGGATACAGAATAGAGAGGAGAAGAATAGGTGCAAAGACCATTCCGAACAGCATCAGAGTCAAGAAAGAAGAAGCGCAGGATTTCCTGCAGAAGAACTTCAAGGTTACTGTTGTGAGGTGAGATGTTGTCGCAGGTTAAACTCAAACCAAAGAAGAAATACGGGCACATTGATGGTTGCGTTAGATGTGGAAGGAAGAGAGGTATTGTGAGAAGGTATGGCCTGCACCTGTGCAGACAGTGCTTCAGAGAAACTGCCAGGCAGCTAGGATTTGAGAAGTACAGCTGAGGTGTCCTGATGAAGAACGATACACTGAATGATGTCATAAATTCAATAAAGAACGCTTCGAGGTTAGGAAAGAGGGAGATAATAGCTGAACCTGCAGCTAAATTGATCGGAAAGGTACTCAAGGTCATGCAGGACTACAACTACATAAAGAGCTTCGAAGTCATAGACGAGAGCAGGGGCGGAAAGTTCAAGATAGTACTGAACACAACAATAAATAACTGCGGTGTCATTAAGCCAAGGTTCCCAGTTAAGAATGAGAATCTTGAGAAATATGAGGCCAGATACCTACCCGCCGAGGACTTTGGTATACTCATACTCACCACAACGAAGGGTGTTATGAGCAACATAGAAGCCAGGAAACTTGGCATCGGGGGTAAACTTCTGGCCTATGTGTATTGAGGTGTCGAGATGATAAATTGGAAGGAAGCTAGATCCATAAAGATTCCTGAGGGATTCAAGGTATCAGTGTCCGGAACCACCGTGACGATGTCCTATGGGGGAAAGACCATATCAAAGAACTTCGCAAACAACTACGTAAAGATAGTTCAGGATGGCAGCACAATAAAGATCAATGCCAGCAAGGACAACTCAATGGTGAGGGGAATAGTTGGAACATGGGCTTCTGAGATAAACAACATGATCAAGGGGCTGAAGGATGGCTTCCAATATGAAATGAAGATTGATTACAGCCATTTCCCAATGAGAGTTTCTGTCAAAGGAAAGACGGTGGTTATCGAGAACTTCTTCGGGGAGAGATCTCCGAGGACCGCTGAGATCGTTGGAGACACAACAGTCACCGTGAAGGGTGATCGTGTTTACATATCGGGCATATCAAAGAAGGATGTCGGTGAGACCGCTGCCAATATAGAGCGTTCGACAATAATCAAGGGATTCGATCCAAGGGTCTTTCAGGACGGAATATACCTGATTTCAAAGGGTGAATGAGATGAACAGATTGCTTGATGAAAATCAGCGCAGGTTGCTCAAGATCAAGAACATCATGGCGAGGAAGAGGGTGGAATTCCACCGCCAGGAGTGGTTCAGGTACAAGAAGCTGGGCGACGCTTGGCGAAAGCCCAGGGGAAAGCATTCAAAGCTGAGAGAGCATCTTGCCAGGAGACCACCAGTGGTGGATGCCGGTTTCAGGTCGCCAGCGGCTGTGAGAGGCATGCATCCATCGGGATACTATGAGGTGCTTGTACACAACGTCAAGGAACTTGAGGCAGTGGATCCAAGGTATCAGGCAGTGAGGATCGCATCCAGCGTAGGTTCTCGGAAGAGGCAGGAGATAGTGAAGAGATCCGAGGAGCTGAAACTGAAGGTGCTCAACGGAAGGTGAAAACGATGAGATCGGAGAGTGTTAAGAGGATCGTTGCAGATATCAAAGGCGTTGGTGCATCCAGAGTCTACATTGATACGAACAAGATAGATCGTGTGATGGAGGCCGCAACCAGGCAGGACGTTATCGCCCTGATGAAGCAGGACGTGATAAGGATAAAGCAGAAGAAGGGCATATCCAACGGAAGACTCAAGAAGAGGATAAAGCAGCTCTCTAAGGACAGGAGAAGAGGCCCTGGTTCCATAAGAGGAACGAGATATGCTAGATACCCGCGCAAGGAACGCTGGATAGACACAATTAGGGCACTAAGAGATGAGCTAAGGACATTGAAGAGCGAGGGCAAGATAACCAAGGAGACATACAGGAAGTACTACAGGTTCATCAAAAGCGGTTCCATAAGGTCGAGAGCACAGCTCCTATCCCATCTGAAGAGTGCAGGTTTGGTGGGTGAGTGATATCCATGGTGTTCAAGAGAAAGGAGGCTGGAATTACAGATTATTCGAAGAGGTTAAAGCTGCTCAAGTCCAGAGAGAAAAGATTCATAGTGAGGATAACTGGAAAGGGCATTATAGCACAGGTAGCAGAATATTCAGAGATCGGAGACAGGATACTGTTCACGGTCACAGATAAGACTCTGGCCAAATACGGAGTAGAGATTAGAGGAAACAACATACAGATATGCTACCTCGTAGGTTACATAGCTGGCATGGAGGCTGAAAAGAACGGAGTAGAAGGTGCGGTGCTGGATACCGGCAGGAGAAAATTCAGAAAGGGCGGAAGGATCGCTGCGTGCCTGAAGGGGTTCATCGATGCCGGAATAGAGGTACCACACGGCGAGGATGTATTCCCAGATAAGAAACGTATGGATGGGAAGCACCTCAAGTCCCCGATAAAGATATCGGAGATAGTTAAGAACTTCAAGAAAATGGAGGAGAAAGCATGAGTGATGAATGGATTCCTAAGACGCAGCTGGGCAAGCTTGTTGCCTCAGGTCAGATAAAGACTATGGGAGAAGCCCTCAGAAGCAAGCTCCCTCTCAAAGAATATGAGATAGTAGATTATCTTCTTCCCAATCTGAAGGATGAGGTCATAGATATAAAGAGGGCGCAGAGGATGACGGACTCCGGCAGGAGGATGACCTACTCAATAACGGTGGTTGTTGGAAATGGCGATGGATACGTGGGTCTCGGAATAGGGCGTTCAAAGGAGGCTGCTCCCGCCATCAAGAAGGCATTGATAAATGCAAAGCTTAACATAATGGAGATAAGGAGAGGCTGCGGGTCCTGGGAATGTGGATGTGGGAGAGCTCACACGCTGCCGTTTCTTGTCCAGGGTAAGTCCGGTTCCGTAAGAATAACCCTGAAACCTGCTCCAAGAGGGGTAGGTCTGGCAGTTGGAGATGTGGCCAGAACCATACTCAGCATAGCAGGCATCGAGGATGCCTGGGGATTTGCGGCGGGCCACACCAAGACAACCGTGAACTATGCACTTGCAGTATACAATGCACTGAAGGAAACATCAAAGGTCAGGATAAATCCAGGCATAGTACTATCTACACCTATATATTCGGGGAGTGTTGTGAATGTTAGCGGTCATAAGGATTAGGGGTAGAACTGGTATAAAGGAGGACATTGCGGATACTGCGCACCTGATGAGATTGAACAGGATCAATCATCTGGTGCTGCTCAACGAGGATGACGTGGTGAAGGGCATGCTCCAGAAGGTCAAGGATTATGTGACCTGGGGAGAGATAGATGTCGACACTCTGGAACTTCTCCTGAAGAACAGACTCATGTTCAGGGGCCGCAGACATCTGACCGAAGAGGAGCTCAAGGAGAAGACTGGGTTCTCGTCCTACAGGGATCTGGCGCAGGCCCTCATAGACGGTAAGATAAAGCCATCTGACATAACGGATGCCGTTCCTGTCCTGAGGCTCAACCCACCAAAGGGTGGATATGAGGCCATAAGGAAGTCCTACAGGAGCGGTGGATCCTCTGGGTACAGGGGATCTGATATAAATCAGCTGATCAGAAGGATGATCATATCAGGGGTGGACCTGAATGGTAAGAGAGAGAACTAAAAAGCTTCGTGGCGGCCATTATGGCCGTGGTTTCAAGGCCGGTCGTGGAAAGGGTAAGAAGGGAGGAAGCGGAAACGCCGGCATGGGAAAGCACAAGTGGATATGGATGGTGAAATATGACCCACTGCACTTCGGCGGGAAGGGCTTCACCAGCCATCACATTTCACAGGTTGAGGTGCCTATCAACCTGGGTGACGTTGAGTACATGTATGAGAGCCTCAAAAGGGACGGCTTCGTGAGGGAGGAGAACGGAGAGATAATAGTGGATCTTAGGGCGGCAGGCTACGATAAGCTGCTTGGAAACGGAAACTTCACGGTAAAGTCAACGATAATCATTGATAAGGCAACCGAAAAAGCAATAAGTAAGCTTTCAGCTATAGGTTCGAAGATCGAAAATGACGGAAGCTCAGCGTAACAATTCAGTTGTTTTCCCCCTCATAATCGTATATGCGATCGTAATGATCGCATTCTGGTACTTCGGTCACCTGGGATACATAAAACTGACGATAGCTGGCGTCATAATCGCACCGCTTTTTTATATCACCTATCTGGTTGCCAGCTACAGGGGCCCAAAGAAGAGCAAACTGTATGGCCTGGAGGATCTGACAGCAAAGCTTCCAGCAGTTAAGAAGGCCAAGGGTCACGTCGAATTCAAGTATAAGATGATGTGGACGGCCCTGATCGTGGTGCTTTACTTCGCCCTGAGCAACATATACATATATGGTCTAAACACGGCCCAGACCATAGACGTCTTCGCATCGTTCAGGGAGATATTCGCTGGCGCCTCCGGATCCCTGATGGATCTCGGTATAGGCCCTATAGTCACCGCAAGCATAGTCATGCAGTTGTTCGTGGGTGCAAAGATATTCAACCTGGACCTGCAGAATGCCGAAGACAAGGCCATATATCAGGGTGTTCAGAAGCTTCTGGTCATCATAATGATATTCGTCGAGGCGATACCGCAGGCGTTTGGATACCTTGTACCGGACACTAAGGTTGTAAATTCCATAAACGCGGTGTTTCCAGGCTATGGAGAGTTCCTGGCTCAGACAATAATAATCCTTCAGCTCTTCTTCGGTTCCTATCTGGTGTTCCTGATGGACGAGGTCGTCTCGAAGTACGGGATAGGATCCGGTATATCGCTGTTCATTGCAGCGGATGTTTCAGAGCAGCTGTTCATCGGTGCCTTCAACTGGCAGGCCCTGAACAACGCGCTCACCTACTCTCTGACGAACCCACCGGCCGGTGCATTCCCAAAGATGTTCTACATAATAATGCATTCCTCTTCATCATATCTTCTGACCAACGGTGTGGTTCAGATACTCTTTTCACCGCCGAATCCAATGATAGCAGTTCTTGGTACGCTGCTGATCTTCTTCCTTGTCGCTTACTTCCAGAGCAGCAAGATAGAGCTTCCTATATCGCATGAGAGGGTAAGAGGTGCCAGGGGCCGCTATCCTCTGCAGCTGCTCTATGCCTCGAATATACCTGTGATACTTGCAACAGCTCTGCTGGCCAATGTGTCCATGTGGACACTGCTCTTCTGGAGCAGTCCGGTTCTGAGCAAGGTTCCTATATTCGGGCACAATCCGCTTCTCGGTTCATATCCGACCACTGCGCAGGCCACTGCATTGAACATATCGGCTACCACGCCAACGGGTGGACTTGCATACTACCTATTCTCGCCCAATGGGTTGTCTGACTGGCTCTTCCCGATACTGCAGCCATCGGCCTACCAGAACATACTGCTGGGGCACACCCCACTCCAGGAGGCAATACACATCATAGTGTTCACAGCCTTCATGGTTGGCTTTAGCGTCCTCTTCGCAATATTCTGGATAGAGACCACCAACATGGGAGCTTCGGCTGTTGCGAAACAGATACAGGCCAGTGGTATGCAGATACCTGGTTTCAGGAGGGATCCGAGGGTCATGGAGCGCGTGCTCAAAAAATACATACCGGCCATAACGATATTCAGCGGTGCAGTTGTGGGACTTTTGGCCGCCGGTGCGAACCTTATAGGTACCGTCGGAGATACTAGCGGAACAGGCCTTCTCCTGGCTGTCGGTATAATAATACAGTTCTACGAGGCGATGGGCAGGGAGCAGCTTATGGAGATGCATCCTGTGATAAGGCAGTTCTTCGTGGGTGGTTGAATGCGGTCAGTAATAACTGGAGTTGCAGGCGTGGGAAAGACCACGGTGCTTGACATAGTGAGCAGGCAGACTGGAATAAACATGGTCAATTACGGCACACTGATGTTCGAACTGGCGAAGAAGCGGGGTCTGGTCGATAACAGAGATCAGATGCGCAAGCTTTCGCGGGACATCCAGATCGACCTGCAGAAGAATGCCGCAATGGAGATAGGGAAGATGGACAACGTCATAGTGGACACGCATATGTCCATCAAGACTCCATTTGGTTATCTTCCGGGTCTACCAGAATGGGTCCTTCGAGAAATAAATGCGTCAATATTCATAATAGTAGAAGCAGATCCAGAACTGATCCTCAGCCGCAGGCGGAACGATCCAACGAGGGCTCGGGACGAGGATTCGATAGAGAGCATCAGAGAACACCAGGAGATCAACAGGGCATTTGCTGCAGCCTATTCCGTATTCAGCGGTGCAACGGTGAAGATCGTAACAAACGAAGAGGGAAAACCAGATAAGGCAGCACAGGATATCATAAAGGTGATTACGGTTGACTGAACAGTACCCCAAGGAACAGCAGGAAGCGATGAAGAAGATGATGACCTTCCAGATGATATATATGGTCGTCATGCTGGGATCGCTGTTCCTTGTGATCACGCCTTCCTCCAGGGATGCCGTTGGGAGGCTTCTCAATTTCGCTCTGATCCCCTCAATAGGATTCGGTTACAGGTATCCTGTCCTGACCATAATACTGACAGGTGTGATAATAGGCATAATATTATCGATACCCAGATATTTCTTCACGGACTGGGTCAAGATGGGGAAGATGCAGAACACCATGAAGGCCTTCAACGATGCCATAAGGGAGGCCTACAGGGAAAGGGACATGAAGAAGATAAACAAGCTTAACAGCATGAGAATGCAGATGTCGATGGATCAGTACCAGCTGTCCATGAACACCATGAAACCTCTTATGGTCATCAGCGTCGTCACAATACTGTTCTACGCCTGGCTCTTTGTTTTTGTCGGAAATCTTCCATACAACTACGTGGCGTTTCCATGGGATTTCAACATAAACATAACGAATGCCCATTTCTGGATAATGCCATACTGGATATTCATGTACTTCCTTACCGAACTCGTGGTATCTTACTTTGTCACCATGGTGATGAAGTACGTTGACTTCAGCTTCAAACTGAGGAAGCTCAGCAGGATGTCAGTTTCCAAGGCAACAGACTGAACAGGGAACAGGAATGAGGATAACCATAGCCGGAAAGATCGGCAGCGGAAAATCAACGGTCAGTTCTGAGCTGTCGAAGATAACAGGCTATTCGGTCTATTCCTCAGGCACCTTTTTCAGGGAAACCGCAAAAAAGATGAATATGAGCATCGAGGACTTTAACGTGTACTCTGAGACCCATCCGGAAGCTGATTATTATACGGACGAGACACAGAAGGCATTCATGCAGGTGAACGACAATATAATAGTTGAGGGACGCCTGGCGGGTTGGATATCGTACCTGAATGGCATAGGTGCGTTCAGAGTCTTTCTATATGCCACATATTATACTAGACTCGTTAGGTTTGCTGGAAGAGAGAACATAGATATAGATGCGGCCAGGGATCTGATGGAGAAGAGGGAGAGATCCGAGAAGGAAAGGTACAGGAGGCTCTATGGTATAGACATAGACGACCTGTCCATATACGATATAGTTGTGAATACAGAATTTATGAAACCTCCTGAGATAGCCATATACATAGCGAACAGGATCGACGAGCTGTCAAGGAAGGATGTATTTACGCCCAGGATACTGCATCGATAATCGTCTGATTTTAAATATGGTTATGGGATACTCGGGTGATACCATTGGACTTCTCCAGTATGAACGGTTTTATCGTTATAGACAAACCACAGGGCCCCACGAGCCATCAGGTGGATCATTGGGTGCGAGAGATACTTGGTACGGAGAAGGTGGCCCACATAGGTACTCTGGACCCGAATGTCACAGGGGTTCTCACCATGGCCATAGGCAAGGCCGTGCGCCTTGTGGATGTGGTGCATGAGAGCCCAAAGGAATACGTTGGAGTAATGCGCTTCTACGATGACATAACCGAGGAAGAAGTCAGATACTATTTCGGGAAATTCACCGGGAAGATATATCAGCTCCCACCGGTGAGAAGCGCCGTTTCAAGGAGCCTGAGAGTCAAGACGATATACTCGCTCGATCTGCTGGAGAAGAGGGACAGGCTAGTCCTATTCCACGTGAAATGCGAATCTGGGACTTACATCAGAACGCTGTGCACCGATATAGGCTATGTCTCAGGCAAGGGCGGCCAGATGGTTGACCTGCGCAGGACGTCGACTGGGCCATTCACAGAGGATAAATGTATAACGCTGCAGGATCTGGCGGCCATGGTTGAACTTGCCAGAAAGGGCGAAGACGCAATGATCAGGGATCACATACTCGATATGACCTATGCCTTCAGGGATCATCCGAAGATAGTGGTTAAGAGGAGCGCACTCAGAAATATAGCACATGGTTCGGATCTGTATGCTGGTGGAATAAAGATAATCGATGGCAAGTTCAGAAAGGGCGACAGGGTAGCTGTCATATCGGAGGACAATGACCTTGTGGGTACGGGCATAGCAATGTGCAGCTCCGATAACATCTTTATGAAGGTAGTGGATTTCGATCATATATTCCTGGAGGCCGAGGATGGAAAGGATAATGTGGTACGGATCGGGAAAGAGGCTGTTCAAAAATCTGGATCAGGACTACATAAAGATCTTCAAGGATCTGAGAGAGGGAAGAATACCGGATCTGGACGGTCCGGGAGAGATACCAGACCTGAGAAAGCTCCTTATAGAGTATGGAAAGGAAAGAATAAGGGAAGAGTTCACGCCGGATCAGGCACTGATAAAGGTAGCGGCGGTAAGGAACGCCCTAGACGAGATCATAAATAAGTATTACGAGAGGTGCATTCCGTTCTCCATCCCATACAGAATAAATACATCCGGAGATCCATGCCAGTTCTTCAGGAACGGTTCTACTGTTGAAGAGATATCCGAAATATTCAGAAAAGGTAACGAGCTGTGCGAGTTCAGATCTCAGATCGATGATCGCATACGTGCGAGGATCAAGGAGATAATGCCAAACACAGTTGATCTTGTTGGGCCCAAGCTCGCTATGGATCTCCTAGAGCGATCAAGGGGCCTGAAGAGGTTGGCCTTCATGCCGGCTAGTTCCATTCAGATGCTGGGTGCTGAGAAGGCCCTTTTCCAGTCTCTCGGACAGGGAAAGAAGAATCCAAAGTATGGTGTGATATTCAAATTCCCGGGCCTATCTGCAATAAATCCGAAATCGAGGGGCAGGATAGCTAGGATGATCGCCAATAAGGTTGCCATAACAGCAAGATCGGATCTCCTTGGAACCAGGATCGATTCCAGAACCATGCGCGAGAGAATAGAGGACGAGATAAAAAAAGCAAAAAAGTGATCAGTACTGCGTTATCTTTTCTGCAAGCTTTCTTGAAATGTCTATCGGGTATGTTCCGGTCAGGCATCCAAGACAAAGGCTGTTCTCGTCAAGGCCTATGGCCTCCTTAAGGCCATCTATGGAGAGAAAGGCAAGCGAATCTGCTCCTATCTCACTGTTTATCTCCGCGTCCGTCCTTCCCCTGGCTATGAACTGATCCTTCGTTTTCATGTCAACGCCAAAGTAGCATGGCGCTATTATGTGGGGTGACCCAATGCGCACATGTACCTCCTTCGCACCATACTTTCTCATCATGCTGACGATGAAGCGCATCGTGTTTCCCCTGACAATGCTGTCGTCAACCAGGACCACCCTCTTTCCGGCTATGACCTCCCTGACCGGATTGAGCTTCAGCCTGATGGCCGCCTTCCTGTCGTTCTGCGTTGGCATTATGAATGTGCGTTCCGAGTACCTGTTCTTCATCAATCCTTCAGTGTACGGTATGCCGGACTGCATTGAGTATCCTATCGCCTGCGATCTCCCTGAATCCGGGACTGGTATGACAAGATCCGCTTCAACCGGGCTCTCTCTGGCCAATATCATACCCATCCTGACCCTGGCCATATAGACGTTTATGCCGTCGATGGTGCTGTCTGGCCTTGAGAAGTAAACGTATTCGAACATGCAGTGGGCAGTTTTCTCTCCACTGTGGATTGCTATGGTCTTCGGGCCGTCGTCGGTCAGCTCGACAACCTCCCCGGGTTCGACATTTCTTATCACGGTGCCTTCAAGAGCATCTATGGCGCAGCTCTCACTGGCAATTATGTACCCATCGGCGTTCTTTCCAATAACCAGTGGCCTTATCCCGTTTGGATCCCTCATAGCGAATAGTCTATCATTTATTCCAACAGCACAGGCATAGGCCCCCTTGAGCGTGTTCATGGACACCTCAAAGCCCTTCTTGAGTCCGTACTTGGAGATGTTTCTGGAAAGTTCAGCCAGCAGCACCTCTGTATCCGAATCACTTTGGAAATTCACACCCTCTCTCTTCATCTCCTCCTTGAGTTCATCTGCATTGACGATCTCGCCATTATGAGAGACGGAGATGAATCCGATCTGAGAGTTTATAACAAACGGGCCGGCATCGATCACATCCTTGGAACCTGCTGTTGAATACCTCGTGTGGCCAACGCCTATCTTACCCTTCATATTGTCTGTGGAGGGATTGAAAACATCTGTCACAAGGCCGCGGCCCTTCTTCAGTATGGTCTTCCTGCCGTCAAAAACGGCCATACCGGCAGATTCCTGCCCCCTATGCTGCAGCGTTCGGAGTGCAGTTATTATGGGATCATAGGCATCGATCCTGCCTCTGAAACCCACAACTGCACAGTCTTCACTTGGCTTTTGCCCATTTATAGGATCTGATCCTTGGGGCAGGGAATCCACAGTGAGAGCACCTCTTCGTCCTTACATTATATGTGTGATGACCACACCTTCTGCATCTTATGTGCGTCTTCTTGTTATTTATCTTACCCATTACGGCTGTTCCATTGCTCATGAACCATCACCCTTTGATGGAGAGACGAATATTACGTTATCGCCCCTCACCAGAACACGGTCGTATACACCCTTGTTCTCTCCATTGATTATCTCGCTTGCGTTTTGCAGCACGATGTTCATGTACACATCGTAGCCCTCAAGTGTACCGGAGTATTCTCTGTTTCCCTTAACATCTATCAGTACGTTTCTGGATAGCGCTGATTTCAGTACATCCATCGGTTTAACATTAGCTGGTGTCTTAGGCATTGCAGTTCGGCATTGAATTGTTAGTTTATATATAACGTTATTCGTTTTGTAGTTCAAACTGCTGAAAACGATGCTGCAGGCCAGCCCTGCATGATATATTTTGCAGGAGGAAATAGCAGAGTCCAATGGCATGCGGTCAATAAGCATGGTGAGAGATGAGGCGTTCGATCGCTGTATGCCGCAAGACCAATATTTCTAAACAGCTACGTCAATTTTTAATAGGTTGAAAAAATACAAGCATGTGAAGGTTATAGTATTCGGTGGTTCGGGCTTCCTGGGAAGCCATCTGGTCAACAGACTGGATGCAGATGAGATGGCATACTTTTCACTTGACAGGGGAAACACGATCACGAGAAAGGATGCCAGGTGGATATCAGGCGATGTTACTGACTACTCCAAGGTCGCAGAGGCTATGAAAGACGCAGATGTGGCCATATTTGCGGTTGAAGACTGGAATGCTGATGAGAAGAGAAACCGCGAGATCCTGCTTGCTGGTATAAAAAACGTTGTAAACGCCGTGAAGGCCAACAACACCGATCAGAAGGTTGTGTCTTTCTCTATAATAAACCAGCCATCATATCCGTTGGAGTTTTTCAGAACAAAGAGGCTAGTGGAGGACAATACGCGTGTCCTGAAGAGCGGCCTGGTTGTGAGACTGTCTTTCCTATTTGGCGAAGGTGATCACTTCACGGACAGGTTCAGAAAACTGTCAGAGAAGATAGGGCATCTATCTCCGGAAGGGAATCTGGCGCCCGTTTATGTGGATGATGTCGTTACCGTTGTGAATTCGATACTCAAGAGGGAGGGGGTTTACGATATATGCAGCAACGACAACCTGCCCCTGATAAAGATAGTGAACTACATACGAAAGATGAATGGAAAGAAGGAGATAGGAGAAACGAAACTGGAAAAGGCTATATCTGCGGTTATGGACACCGGTCTATTCACCGAATATGAGTCCCATCTTCTGTTTCAGGACTACTACAGGGAAACAAACATACTGGACAGGTATGTGAAGGAACCGCTTTCATACCTTGATTTCCTGCGCGGTATATCTGTCACGCACACTACCTGATATCAATTAATTTTAAAGAAAAGTTAGGAGTTTGAGGGAAGCAGTAAGACTCAGACCTTCAGGGAGGAGATACACGGACTTCCCCCAATGGAAAAATAATAAAGAAGTCTGGTATAAATGCATGTACTGCGATAACCACGCAGTATAAACGAAATGGCTGAGTAGGGCCGGTGCGGTCCGAATTCACGCCTGTGGAGATCGCAACTTCGGGCTTGCATGGAATATATCCGTACAGGCAGATGTCTCTTCGTTGAAAGGAAGCTCCGATGCTTCAGCTGAGGAGTAGCTCACTCAGACGTGGTTAAGTGGGTGGAAGCCCCATCCGCAAGGGAGAGGTAGTTCACCTTTCCTCTTTACAAATCAAAACCTCGGTTCGAGAGGTCATAGCCTTATATCTCCAAGCGACTCCCTCAATATCACAAAGCCCGTCTTCATTAACTTTAAAATGGTTTCGTCATTCACGATTTCTCTGAATTCCTCGGTTTCTTTGAGACTGTACAGCCAGTAAACAGCGCTATCGATGGAACTCCTGGCCAAGAACATGTACATTGACCATCGGTTTCCGTTGTTTGCTTTCTCCTTCATATCGTACCAGTCTTCCTCTGTGAAATTCAGCCTTTTCTCCTGAAAATCGTTTAGTCTTGATTCAGGATCGGACAGCGAATTGTATATTGTGTCTATCATATCCAGTATTTCCCTGGTCTCATTTACCTTGATTCCTTCCGCTATGGCCAGACCCAGGTATGCCTCGGCCGCTTCTATATCACTTCTGAATTTGAAATAGACATGATCGGCTGGCAGATCGGAATCTATAACAGGGCAGTACCTCTTAACATCCATGGGATCCGGATTTGATCCCAAATCACGATTAAAATGTTTCTTAGCTTCCGCAATAAAAAGGATATTTTAATCTAAACATATGGCATGAGGGTCGTATGTACCATTTCAATGTCTTTGCCTATGGCGTTGAGGACATACTCCGCGAAATTTCGAAGAAGGGCACAGAGAGCGACATACGTCTATACAACAGGAAAGATGATGACGGCGTGATGACGTTTATAGAACCGATCAAGTATCCAGACAAGATATCATCGCTCACGGATTCCATATATCCGACGGATATTTTCATAATAAACGGTGAGAATCTCGACAAATATTTCGCTGAGACGATAATTGCCCTTGACCTGTTCGGAAAAAAGAGGGGTATAATAGTTGCCAGCGAGGATAAGCAGGGCACGATCAGAAGGCTGCTCAAGGATACGAACATCGATCCAGAATTCTTCTCCGGAAGGCCCATGGAAATACTGGATAGGATAAAGAACATTAAGATCGATAGGGACGATCAGAACACGCTTGTGGTTATAGATCACTACTTCAAGGTAAAGAGCGTAGGTACGGTGGTTCTTGGCTTCGTACTGTCCGGAAAGATTAGAAAACACCAGGATCTCTATTTATCAGAGATCAACAGGCAGGTTCAGATAAGGTCAATACAGGTAAACGACGTTGATTTCGAAGAAGCAGAAGCCGGTACCAGGGTAGGGATAGCGTTGAAGAATGTTGAGGTTGAGGAGCTTTCCAGGGGTATGTTTTTAGCCGAGAAGCCATTCGAATACACAAATCAGGTCGAAGACAATATCACATTTCACAGATCGCTTAAGGACAGGGATACGCTTTCTGATCCGTACATATCAGACCTCATGAACTTTGTGAAATGCAGCCCTGAAGGTGATGCATACACCACAAGGCTCAAGCTGCCAGTCCTGAAGGACACGCTTGTCCTTGCGGATCAGAACGGGTTTCCGAGAGTTGTTGGTTACAGCAGGGTGAAGAGATAAGAAGCAATAATTTCCTTATCTGAATAAGATCTTTTTCACCTCCATTGTCGATGTGCAATGACCTAAAATGTTAGCTTTCACGGTTAAATAGCGAAACATCATTTTAATAGCGATAACAGATGGATGATAAAGTATTCTATGCATTGGTTACAGCGGTCGTCGTGATAGGCGGTATTGGTATAGGTGTGGCCTACTCATACACAACCAGCCATCCTGTATCTGCTCCATCTACAGGACCTTACTACCTGACGCTTGTCATAACGCCATCGAACCCATACGTCTACAACTCTACTTACGAACACAACCAGCCTTCATATTTCATACTGGCAGCCAACAACACCCTAGAATCAGCAGCCAATATAATATTACCTGCGCACAGGGAGATTGTCCTTACGATAATAGACTATGACTCCGGCCCGACACCGAACATAGGTAATACAAGCACATCGAACAGCACCATATTCACCAAGGTCATCGGAACAGTCGGTGGTGTTGAATATCAGTACAATACAACCTCTGCGCTCTCGACCTATAAAAACGGAACCACCACGCTTCAGAAGCCAGAGGTGATCAGCCAGATCAACTGGTTCGGAAACTCGACTGGAGGATACAATATTACGCACACGTTCACAATAATAAACAGCGGGCAGATACTGGTGAACATCCCCACATGGGGTGGATCAACAACACTGGCATATCTTTACCTGAATAATACGGGCACATACACATGGCAGTGTTACGTTCCCTGCGGCCTCAGCGAAGTTAACGGAGGCTGGAGCGGGGCAATGACCACTGTTGGCTGGATGACCGGAACAGTCGTAGTAGATTAAACATGCATAACAAAACCATTTTTCTCTTTCAACTCATATCATTTTTTATATTTTTTCTGACTATTGGAATCTTTTACAACAGGTATATATTCATAACCAGCGACTCTATGATTCTATTTGCCTTCGTATTTTCAATTCCTGCAATACTTCTCATAAGTTCCCTGCCGGTTGGCAGATTTTCAAAATCAGCAGCGATGTATGGTAACACATTCTATGTTTTTTTCCTTATTATAATACTCATTTCTTTTTACAGGTATCCAATGTTCTGGTTCGCCCTGATATCGCTTATTCTTGCCATGATGGCGGAGTTGAAACTTGTCGGTGAGACAGAGGGTTACCTCATAAGATTACCGGCATTTGTCGGTACGATAATATTCATGATCTACCTTGGTGGCCTGGTATCGATATCTCTGCCTACTAGGGCTCCAGTGATAATAGAATCTGATGTCAGCCTGTTCAGGGGGCTCGGAATGGTGCCGCTGGGCCTTGATATCGATGGTATCTTCGTTCTTACTGAGAACATAAATGTGCTGATAAGTCCGTTCATAGAGATCGTTTTCTTTGCCGTTGCAGCATTGGTTTCAGAGAATTATTACCAGATCATATCGTATTCATCCAGGCACGGCAATACAATAGGTTCGGCTCTTTCAGGTCTAACAAGCGCATTCAGCTGTCAGTGTGAGAGCTTCATCTCACTTCTGCCTGCGGTGGCGGCGCTTATAATCGATGTGATACTTATACCGGTGCTGCTTCTGAGCCTCACCCTTCTCATACTGACGTATATTTTTGTATCACGCTTTTACAGATCAGGAAGGCGGATAAAGAGGTTCTTTGTGCGGCCAAGGGACAGATCGGTTGTGCAGGCAGTGGCCATCCTGGCGGGATCGGTGGTACTCCCATTGATCCTGGAATTTCTTGTTTCGTTGGGGCTGGAGAAAAACATCATATTCTTCTTTGTGGGCGGTATGGCCATGGTTCTATCTGGCTTCATATTCGCCACAATACTGTTCAGCTTCCTGACGCTGAATTCATCCTATAAAGTTGTTGCCTCTGCATTGTCTGTATTGGGCATACTAATTTCATACTTATGGTTCGTTCCGGATCTCACCTTCATGGCCTATTATAAACCAGCATTCTACGCACTGATGATGATCACTGGATACTCAGCCGGTATACTCATAGGTTCAGGATACAGCCTGATGCCTTCCATTACTAGGTACACATACCTAGAATATGTTACTGTTGTTTTCAACGTCGTCCCGCTTGTGATATTCTACATGTCGTCCGTAATGGAGGTGCACATATGGCCGTTCATGCCTCTCATAGATCAGGTATGGTTCAGCTTGGCTCTTTGGATCGCCATGCTTCCCATAATGTGGTACACAACGCACCTATCCTTGAACAGCTTCGCAGGACTCTCACTTCCAGGGAGAAACAGGGTGATGATCGTTGAACACGCTGATTGATTTTCCGATCGAGATCCTGATGTCGCTGATCTTCTTCTATCTCTTCTACAGGATCATGAAAAAAAGCACCAATGTTGGTCTGGAGATATTCATAGAGGTTATGATGATCTCGATGTTTCTGGGTCTCATCATATACTTCAATCGTCCTTTGACTTTCACGAAGGCATCCGCTGCTGTTGACATACCTATGGCCTTGATGGGCGCAGCGATCGTATGGGTTTATCTGACTAGGGATTCCTCAAAGAGCACGCCCAGGATATCGTTGTTCATATCGCTTCTAATAGCAAACGAGGTGACCATGGCCTACTTTCTCACCATGATATCCTATCCAACCTTGCTGAAAAATGGTATGATATATGCTTTGATCCACAGTGTCAGCAGCTATCTATTCATAGTATCCATGGAGATAGAAATGGCTCTTTCCTTGTTATTCCTTGAGCAAGATAGGATCAAGAAAGTGGTGTTCTCGGGTATAGCCCTATCAGGTCTATTCAATCCATTTTTCCTTCCTGGATCTTATCTTCCGCTGTACGGCATTTTATATTTTACAGCAGTAATGGTCATCTTCATGGCCGTGCTCTTTGAGGTGATCGCAGCAAAGTTCGATACGATGAACTATAGTAAAATAATCTTGATATCGATCTTTTTCGGTCTGATGAGCCTGTCTGCGGTCGGCCTATTTTTATCGCTGGTCTTCGGTTCGATCGGATTCCTCGCACTATTTGACGCATCGATGCTGGCTCAGATGGCATTCTACTTTCTTTTTTTGTTCATGGGCAATGGAGCAAAGGGCAGAATCGGATGGTCAAACAACAGGTACAAGATGTTCTATGTGCTCCTTTTTTCATTCCTTGCAGAGTGGCTGGCGGCAGCATCAATAATATCGGTCACTGGAAACGTTCATGGTCTGAATTCCTTCATGAACAGCTTCGGCATCGGTATGCAGGGCGGTCTTGGCGCGGCGGTTCTCAACGCCATTCTAGTATTCGGTTCAGTAACAAATTCATACATATTTCTGATAATAATGGGCGTGGAGATGGCCTCTCTTGTTATAGTGAGGATTGGAAAGCTCAGGTGGCGCGAGAAGAGATGGAACCTGACCTTTGCCCTCATAGCCTATGCACTTTACACCATTTATTTCCCAAATTTTGTGGATCCACGGTACTATGAAATCCTGCCATTCTGGGGAAATGTGGGAAGCCTTGGACCTGTTTACCCAGGCATACTCGGAGCACTGATCGGAAGCTATGCACTTTACGCCGTCCTTGCTCTGCTCTTCGGTAGAAGAAGCTACTGCAGCACACTCTGTCCATCCGCCGTCATGTACGGTGGTACACTTGGCCAGGCCATGATAAAATACAATTATTCCGCCCCGTTAAGCAGAAAGCACATTGGTAGCAGGTTCAAGGAATCGTTATACCCGGTGATCGGTTCATCATGGGTACTCATACTCATCGCCGCATATCTTTCGTATCTTGCCAGCACCGGTCATATGGCCGATCCATATGGCGCCGATCCAGCAGTGATATACTCTTTTACGGTGTGGAACGTGATCTGGTACATATTTTTCATGAGCATACCGCTTGTCGGAATGAGTCCATGCAGGAGGTACGGGTGGTGCTCAACCGGTACTTTCGTCGGGTTCTTCAGCAGGATCGGTCTATTCAGGCTGAAGGTGCATGATCCATCCAAATGCGTGACCTGCAAAACAAAGGCCTGCGTCACGGCATGTGAAGTCGGTGCCGGGGATCTTGCAGGCCAGTTCATTAAGCAGGGTTATTTCAAGAGCTCGAAATGTGTTGGATCCGGATCATGCATACTTGCCTGCCCCTACGATAACATATACTTCTATGACGTGAGAAACGTTTTTTCAGAACTCAGGAAAAGATTAAAGGGGAAATGAGGAGTCCTATGATCGCCTTCTAGTAACTTCGGCATTTAGAGTTTTAATTGTTAAATGATTTCAATATAATTATGTATCATGCTTTAAAATTGAGGGGCTTCTTACGAATGTCATGTACATGTTGGAAGTTAGATCGTCCAATCTGGAAGGAATTGAAGCGTTCGAAACGCAGCGCCATCTGCGACAGTGATAGGTTGGCATCGGTGGCAATCGTTATCCTTAGATGATCACTCGATATCCTGTTTACCGCAGGAAGAGCACTCCTGGTGTTTGATGAAATATAATCGCCTGTACCATCCAGATCAGGCGGCTGTTGAGAATGCCGGCGACCTCAAGAATACCATGCATAACAATGCATTACATAATTCTCGATATCACTTAGGCGTTCAGGTTCGCATAAGATAGTGCTCATAGAAGTTCAGCTTCTCCATGTTTATGAGTTCAGTTATACCTCTATATCTCTGTTTTCTTCTGATGGAGAAATTGGCATCTGCAGTTTTCTCTATTATCTCCTTAGCAGTCTCAAGCAGACTCTCATGCTTCAGCACGCGATCAACATTGATGCCCTCTTCCGCCACCGAGAGGTCGGTTCTCCGCATCCTTAGCGATGTGAAGGATCCCCCGATTTTGAACTCGTAACCCTTTTCGAAGCCAACCCGTACATCGTCAGCGCTTATTATCATGTCGGCGAGAAGTGCGATCTCATAACCCTCATCTATGGCGTCGCCGTTGAGTATTGCGAATACCGGTTTTTCTAAAGAATATATCATAGATATCAGCGCTGATGAGGACTGCATCATTCTGTATACGATGTTATTTGATAGCTGGCCGCTCACGATGCGTCGTCCGAATACATTGTTCATTCCGGTTATTGCTACAGATTTGACGCTTTCATCCATCGCTGCGATACCCATGGCCGCCGTGATCTCATCAAGGGTATTAAGATCAAATTCGCCATGGCTATCGCTCCTTATCACGATCAGCCCTATGCCTTCTTCCTGCCAGAATGAAATGCTCCTATAGCCCCTTACTCTGATATCTGTCATCTTATCGGAACGCTAAAGGTAATACTTATATTTGATGGATGCCTAACATGTTAGATTGAAAGGAAACAACCCGTCAATTGAAGCTATCATCGAAGTGGAGAGGGAGGATTGCTGGGTCACCAACCTTGTTCTGGACAGGGATCCACAGGCCGTGATCGAGAGGCTTAGGATAGGTGAAAATACTACCATACATCTTATAAAACCCTCAATGGATCGGCATTCGCTGTTCAACGAGATAAAAAAGTATCCCGGCTATGTGTTGAAAGCCAACCTCAGCGGTAAAGACGCGATCTGGGCAGAGGGTAAGAGCTGTACGGCATGCCGTATACTCGAGTCATTCAATATGATGGTTATGGGCGGCAAATCCATCAGTTTCGATAAGGTAAGATACAGGATCATCGCGCCTACAAGATCAGAGTTTAACAGAGCCCTCAGAAAGCTTAAGGAGGAGGAGATAAACGTCATTGTCATCTCCATCAGCGAATATTCCAAGAATGAACTCACGCCCAGGGAAAGGGAGGTCATAATGAGTGCTCTCAAGCTGGGGTATTTCGATATAGACAGGCAGATATCGATGAAGGATCTTGCCAAGAGCTTTGGAATAAAGACATCTTCTATTTCCGATGTGATGCGACGTGGACTGAAGAAGATTGTGATGGATTATTTCCGAGATTCTCTATCGTAGTCTGACCCCTGAACAATGAAAGAAAGATGCTAAGGTTGGCCTCTGACCCAACCATCAAGCCCGCCTTGATTGGAGACGGCCATTTCAGTCCAAAATCCTGAGTTTTGATCTTGCCAGTTATTCTCAGGTTGATCATATCGCTGTTCGCCGAGATCACGAATACATTGAATGGGATAACCTCCTCCATTTCTTTTATTCTTACATGGAAATCCACCGGATGATCTAAAGTTTTTTTCAGATCGAGATCTTTGACCTCACATTCTATGTACCTGTATTCAGATGAGTTGAAGTAGCTTCTCTTCATGAGGTTCCTGTCCCTTATGCTGTTACCGGTTCTGATGCTCGTCACGTCTATCTTGAGGAAGGCGTAATCGACTGATTCCATTTCGCTGATCAAAGCACAGCCAAAGAACCTGCTGAAATGTCCGGATACCTTTGATAGGACAAAATGTGATATGGTAAAATTTATCTGAGATCTCTCAGAACACAGAACGTAGTTACAGACCTTGGTATCCACGATATTTCATATAGCGAATGGATAAAATACTTTGGTCTTAAGTGTTAGGCAGATCTATGGATCATCTCCTCCAATAACACCGTAATAACCTGAATAGTTAGGTTAAGACTTTATTTCATTAGCTAGTTTAAAAGAATCAATCAGGGAATACTATGATTCTGGAGGTGTTATAGACGGCAGATACTCCTAAGGATAAGAAATGCAAAGATAATCAGGATCAGGATGTTATTAACGATCCAGGGCGCAGGAATTTCATAAAGGCCATGGGTATAATTTCAATAGCGGCTGTGGCAGGTCTTTCCCTGCGCAGCCTGATTCAGAATATAATTCCGCCCCAGGAAGTTACATCGTCCACTTTTCCAACGCTTACACTAGTGGACAGTAAGACAGGTAAGCCCATCACGACAAGCGATCTGACGGTGAACTCGCCTGCGATAGTGGTTTTCGATTACCCGCTTCAGAATGAGCCAAACTTCTTGCTCAGGCTTGGAAATTCTTCCGGCCAGGATGTGGCAATTAAGGCAGTGACCGTGAAAATACCTGCAACCGGTCAAACCTATACATCGCCCGGTGGAGTCGGGCCATACAAGTCGGTTGTGGCGTCTAGCGCAATATGTCAGCACCTGGGCTGCGTCCCTCCAGAGATACATTACTATCCACCCGGAACGTCCATACCCAACACAAGCATCTCAGGATCGTCGAACCATGGGCTCATTCACTGCAACTGCCATGGAAGCACGTACGACCCTATAAACGGCTTTTCCGTGGTCACTGGCCCTACAACGCATCCACTGCCCAGCGTTGTCCTATCATATGATTCTTCAACGGACACCTACAAGGCTGTGTCCATGGTTGGTCCTACCATCTACGGTCACAGCAGCGATCTGTCAGGTGGGACTGCCATTTCTGGAAATAGCACGGATGTGGTAAACGAGGGGCTTCCATCAACGTGAGGTGTTTCAAGTGGAAGAGAAAAAACCAGAGGATTATGAAAGCATCGTCAACATAATAAACAATCCAGAACCATTACCGAGGCGCGTTCCAGATTACATGCGAAGGAAAGGTGGTGTGTGGTTTTGGACCGGTGCGCTGACAATGTTTGCGTTCATCTACGAAGTCATCACCGGGCTGATCATGCTATTCTACTATCAGCCGTCAAACGCATACACAAGCACAGAGAATTTTCTGCACAGCGTTCCATATGGTGAGATAATACTGACCACGCACCTGTACGGCGCGTATATAATGATAGGTCTTCTCTATATCCACCTGCTCAGGAACGTTTTCGTTGGAGCTTACAAGAAGCCAAGGCGGGATCAGTTCCTTTCAGGCGTATTGCTTCTTCTTCTCACGCTTGGCGTCGGATACTTCGGCTACTCTCTCAGCGGTGACGTGCTGTCCGCAGACGCAACTGATGTCGGGCGCGGGATAGCACAGGGCTTTCCGGTAATAGGCAATTACATAATGGAGATAATATTCGGAAACGGAACGCAGACGGATCTGTTCCACAGGCTTCTGGCATGGCATATCCTGCTGGCAGGTCTCATAGCTGTCGTGGTTGCTGCACACTTCTTCCTGGCTGAGGCAAGAACCATAATGCCAAGAAGGAGCGAGACAAACTACATGGCACCTGCGATCGATAAAGAGAAGCCGGATTACAAGCCATGGTACCCGTACAACATGGTTTACATGGTGGAACTCGGCTTCTTCTCATTCGCCGCGATATTCATACTTCCAGCGCTTGCAGCTCTCCTTCCTGGAGTCCCTACGCTGTTCTCTCCATTCCCGCAGGTAGCCCCAGGAAATCCAGCAGCCTCTGCAGTTCCCGCATATCCGCCATGGTTCCTGCTCTTCATGTACAAGGAGCTGGATTTCCAGTTTGCACAGGGGATAGGGCCATTCTGGGCCACAGTAATATTTGCAGGATTCCCCCTCGTCTATCTGATAATACTGCCATACATAGACAACACGTTCTCGCTAAAACTCTCTGACAGGCCAATCTTCACAGGACTTGCCATAACTGGCATATTCTATCTGATCGGACTTTCTGTCTGGGGTGCCCTGACGCCAGGTATACAGATTCCGACAGGATATGCCCTGATCTTCTTCATCGTACCACTGATAATCGTTCTGCCCATAACAACCGTTGTGGCGAAGTACTTCAGGATGGGAAAGCTGAACTACAACCACATAGCGGCCATAGGATCTGCACCGGTAATAGGCTTCTTTGCATTCGAGCTTGGTATCCTATTGCCGGGGTACTTCAGGGGTGATGGAGGTATATATCTTGAGGCCTCGATCTTCCTCGCGGTCTTGATAGTCCTGATGATACTTATCCTCATGAAATCCGCAGGCTATTTCAGTTCCGAGACAAAGAAGACCACTCAGAGCAGGTACTTTTACATCGCCATAGCTGCCGTTCTTGGATTCTTTTCACTGTTTCTGGCAACAATAGTCTCGATCATGAACCCGACATCCGTTACCGACGAGGCATTCTACTCCCTTGCAATAGGAATAATAATGCTTTCGCTGGGATCCATAACCAAGATATACAGAAAAATAACTTATAATGAATAATTTTTATATTTTATAGAATACGTTATCTTCCTTTTCATAGTCGTAGTAACCGATGAGTTCGTAGAATTCTGATCTGCGCATTATCCTGTCAAGGAAGTTCCTCTGAGTACCATCCCTCATCAGATCCCTGTATATTCCGTCTATTGCCTTCAGCATGCCCCGGAAAGCTGTAAGGGGAAATATCACAATGTTGTATCCGATCTCCCTGAGTTCTCTCACGGATAGAAGTGGCGACTTTCCATCTTCGGTCATGTTGGCCATCAGATACCCTCTGACCCTTTTCCTCATCTCAACGAACTCATCTCTGCTCTCAAGCGCTTCAGTAAATACGGCATCAGCGCCGGCCTCGATGTACGCACTGGCCCTGTCTATTGCATCTTCAAGTCCGTTCACCGATCTGGCATCCGTTCTTGCTATGATCATGAAATCCTCGTTCTTTCTGGTCGATACCGCGGCTCTGATCTTCCTCACCATGTCATCCCTGTCTATCACACGCTTTCCGTTGAGATGCCCACACTTCTTTGGCTGTTCCTGATCTTCGATGTGTATTGCAGCTGCGCCAGCATCCTCCATCATCCTGACGGTCCGCATCACGTTGACAGTTTCACCAAAGCCGGTATCAACATCCACTATGATCGGTAAACTCGATACAGTGGTAATCCTGTATGCCTCTGCAGCGACCTCGGTGAGCGTTGTGACGGACAGGTCCGGAAGGCCCATCATGCCTGCGACTCCAGATCCAGAGAGGTATGCTGATCGAAAACCAGCCCTCTCTGCCACAAGTGCAGATATGCCGCTGAAGACACCTGGCGCAACCACCATATCGTTCTTGATCAGTTCTCGCAGGGCGGCTGGGCCTCCATTGACGTTGTCCTTAAGCCTTGACACGGTTTATCACCTCGAAGATCTCACCAGCATGCATTCTATCAAGGTTTCTTAGCTCTTTGACCACATCAGCTATCTTCGGATCAACGCGTTCTGCCTTGTTCATCAGGTCTGACCATGTGTACGGATCCTTGAAATGACCCTTGGGTACATCGATCTCGATATCCTTCTTTCCCTCATCGTCTTCGATCTGGATCTTCACCGGCAGATATTCAGGGTACATGTCATCGAATTTCTTCGTGACATTGAACTTCATTCTGTCTATCAGATCCAGTATTTTCTCGTCCTTGAGATATCTTGCATCATAGGAATTGACGTCTGGTTCCCCGTATAGAAGGGTATAAGCGATTATATAGGGCATACTGTGATCCGCCGTCTCCTTGTTCTCCGGTCTTAGTTTCTCAGGATCCTTGACTATGATTGTGTGCGCTACCCTGAAGGTATCCACACTGATCGACTTTATTTTACCCTTTATCTTGTTTCTTATCTGGGATGCAGCCTGAGCGGCACTCATAGCATGGTATTCCACAGGATAGTTCTTTATCATGGTCTTAAGCACATGCGGTGATATCCTGAGATCAAATGGGCCAGACACCTGTTTTTTGAAGCCCATTTCTCCATCGAATATCTCTGATGGGCCTGTAAGTCCGGATCTGGCGTTCATTGCGGCCAGAAGAGAGGACATGGTCTGATAGGCCACCGTGCACCCCTTCCACATGCTCAGCTTTCCAGCTCTGGTCTGCCTCATGCTCACGTTATTGATTATCCCCAAAGAGATGGCGTTCTCAAACTTTTCATCATCAAGATCGAAGATCGATGCTATGCCGGCTGATGAGGATATTGAATCATAGTTGACGTGATCCCAGCCGCGATCCCTTATTGAAACCGCATCGGCCAATGAGCACACGACGTCATATGCTATCTTCAGACCTCTGAGTATATCCTTTCCGTCCGCTTCAGCCATCTGGGCAGCTGCCAGTATTGGTGGAACGTTATCGGAGGGATGCAGAGCCTCCTTTGATAGATATGTATCGTTATAGTCCATGTATCTGGTCATGCATCCGTTGATCAGCACCGCGTAAGGTGAGAATATCTTCCTATCCTTGAAGTACAGCGGTGTGGCCGTCTTTGAGCTAACGTCGCCGAGAACATCGAGGAGGGCATTGACCGGCGGGGAACTCCTAGCGGTATACGCAGTGATAATGGAATCCGCTATCCTCATCTTCAGAGCTTCCTTTTCCTCCTCAGTCATCCTGGAATACGAAACACCGTCTGCATAGTTCTTTATCTCTTTGACCACAGAATCCATGATATGGTTATAACGTGCAGTTATAAATGGATTCGCGGAATAATGTATCAACCTCACATTATACATAAGCCTCATACGATCTTCAAGCATTCAAGTTTAATTTTGGTCTTTAAAGGATGGCTAGAAGTTTGTGAGAACTGATAAATCATCATATATTCGTACAGGAGATACATGGACTTATCTTAATAGAAAAACTCACACTTCAATGTCATAATAAACATACTGAAAATTGGATTCATAAAAGTAGTGCTTTTCTATTACATATTCAATATGGACAGAGGTCGGCCGTTGAACCAGGAAGCTTCTATACTTTAGCTGAGGAGTAACTCACGGCAAAGAGACGCAAATAAAAGCATACCATACCTCAATCAGTGGCAACGTTGTATAATGCCTGATCCTTTTTCTCAACTCTCTTGGCAATTAACGCTCCGATCACGTAAAGCGCCATCATCGGTACGGCCATTATCATCATGCTAACACCTAGAACCCCTGGAGAGAAAACGAGGCCGAATATCAGAGAACCCACGACAGCATATCTCCAGTTCTTGAGCCAGAAGCCGGCTGGAACGAGTCTTAGCTTCGTCAAACCCACCATAATGACCGGCATTTCGAACGATAGGCCGAATGATGCTATATATATGAAGAAAAATGATGTATAGTTGGCTATGCCCATGGTCGGAGACGATCCAACGGCGAAATCAAAATAGAAGAATATTCTGAAAAGGAGAGGAAAGACGTACCAGAATCCGAAGAGGCTTCCTATGGCAAAGAGAGCCGCAGCCGGTATGCCAAGGCTTCTTATGGCCTGCAATTCCTTCTTCTTCAGGCCAGGTGCTATGAATTTTGCAGCCTCCATGACGATTATGGGCATGCTGAAAAGAAGTGCAAGAAACATGACGCTGTATATATCAGCAACCATAGCGTCTGTTGGTTTCAGTGCGATGAGTTCCACGTTCTTCGGCAGGACATGGTACTCTGAGATTTTTAAGAATTGTGCGCCCGCATTGTCATACGGGTCAGGATATGGTATAATCACCCTGTGCCCAAGTATGATTGCATACTGAAACCTGAACGTAAAAAATATAAAGAAGAAAACGAAAAAACCTATCAGCGCCCTAACTGCCCTTAGGCGAAGCTCCTCAATATTTTTCTGTAGCAGGTCTAATAATTCACTGGGCATGCTGAAGTTTTTCCTGTATCTCTGCCTTCAAGTCATCTACGCTCTTTCCATCTGTCTCAATGCCCATTGTCTTCGCAACGGCTACATAGTCTATACCTGTGGAAGAGGCAGCTTGAGCCTGTGCTGGCTTAGAGTACATGGCCTTCCGTATCTCTTCCTCTACCTCCATCTGGCCCCTTTTGAATTCTCCGGTTGCTCTTCCTATATTCTTTGCCAGCTCAGGAACCTTCTTTGCACTTCCAAATAGAACAAGGATAGCAACGATGACTATTAACCATTCAATGGCTGAATCAAGCATATAATCAATCTATCAGCAAATTACAATATTTAATCTTTGTCTCTAAAAGGATAGGTGTAAATTCGGTGATCATACTGCCGTATCTGATATTTGCAGCCTACCGATTTGTGTGATATTATGTTTAATTATTATTATGTGATATTAAATAAAAATAAATCAAATCAGATTTATTCGAAATTACTAAAAATATTTATAATATAAGATAAATGTAGTGAAAGGATGTGGAACAATTAAAATATTATTATTTAATATTGAAATAATTATATTTGTTCTTATCGCGCTAGAAAGCTGATCTGAAAAAATTATAACTTTCTATTATAAATATAAGGTAATTTGTATAATTTTGCTTGCGAATTCACAGAATAATTAAGTAAAATAATTTTTTGTAGTTGATTATGCGGAATAAGTCTGGGCAGTCCGCGGATTCCGTGGACGAGAATAGGAGATCTTTTCTGAAGGGGGCTATGCTCTCACTCTTCTCGGTGGCAATAGGCGGTATATCCCTCGAGCGATTCTTTGTTCCTACAACCAGAAATGTCCCCGTAACATCGTATGATGGCAAATATCCCACAGCTCTACTTGTAGATCCAGATAACAACCCAATAACGGCATCTGAGATCCCCTATGCTGTGCCTTCCAGCAGTAGCTATCCTATATTGGTGTTCAATTATCCTCTTCAAGATGAACCGAATATACTTATGAGACTAAGGAATGTTACGATCCCTAACGCCATACACGTAAAAAATTCTCAAGGCGGAATCGACAGTATAACCGCGTACAGTGGCATTTGTCAGCATCTTGGATGTACAGTCCCGCTTCTGGATTATCACCCGGGCAATTCGATACCATTCGAGGCGCAGCTGATAGGCTACACGAAATCAAATTGGCCAACATACGGCTTGATCTACTGCAAGTGCCATGGGAGCCAGTATGATCCTGTGAGAGGTCCTCACAACCTATATAACTGAGGCCCAGCGCCAAGCCCAGCCAACCATTCTCTACCTCAGGTTCTGTTTTACCATGATACGACAACGGATTATCTCTATGCAATAGGTATGAACCCTGTTAATGCAGTTATAAGAACGCACCTATGGCAGCCAAACGGGGAGGTTTATGGGCCTGAGGTTGCCCAGGAAAATCTCTCAGGAGGATCAGCACTGCCCTATGACAGCACCATCGGAAACTACAAGACCGTCGTTGTCTCGAGTTCCAATTACAAGTGGAGCGGGAGGTTCTGATATGGAAAAAAACGAATACGATTTAACAAAGCTGATGGAAGAAGATACGGAATATCCAGGATCCTATAAGATACTTCTCAGGCCAATATCGAGGAAGGAGTTCAGGCTTGACTACTGGACAGGTTCGTTTCTGATGGCTGCCGTTGCATATTTGGCAGTATCCGGCATGCTGCTATTCTACTATTACCAGAGTGGGCATCCTTACTCATCAACGATCGCCATTACGAGCACAGTCCCGTTCGGATATGCACTGCTTACGTCTCATCTGTATATGGCCTACGCCATGATAGTCCTGGTCTACGCTCACATGCTCAGGAATTATTTTATCGGTGCATACAAGGGCAAGTGGAGATGGCTCCAGTGGATACTTGGTGTTGTGCTCTTCATACTGGTATACACCACAGCAATAGTTGGATACATGCTGACATACACTTACATTAGCGTGGCTGCAACGCATGTGGGGGAGCTTCTCATAGAGCGCAGCATAATTGGGAGGCTTCTTCCTGGCCTATCCAACTGGCTGATATCCATACTGGTTGGAAACGGTACGACCGCACAGACATTCTCCCACATACTCGGTCTTCACGTCATGATACTGTCGACGTTGATCATAATAGTTGCGTTCATACACTTCTTCCTGTTTGAAAAATCCGGGCCATACGGTGTTAAATATGAGAAGAACGAGAAGCTTGTCCCATGGTTCCCGGTCAACCTTCTTTACACGGTATTTCTTTCGTTGATGTTCATCGGAGTTATACTCGTCTTCTCGGCGGCTTTCCCACAGGTCATACCTGATGCCTACGGATTGCCCGTATATGGAACCACGCCATTCCCAGACTGGTATATACTACCAGTTTACAAGCTTATGGATACTGCAGGATACGGTCTGACCACCGGAGGAGTCCCGCTCGTGATACTATTCTTCGTCTTTCTTTTCATACTGCCGTTCATAGATAGGTACAGCGGAACCCATCCCCTCGATAGACCAGCAATAACAGCCTTTGGCGTATTTATGATTATTGGCATCCCGGTCATGGCAATATGGGGTGCAAGCCAGCCAGGGCTTTCGCAGACAAGGCTTCTGACCATGTTCATGTGGTGGGGTATAACATTCGTCTCCTTCGCCACAGTTTATGCCATGAGGTTTGCAAGAAAGGATGGTGAGGACAAATGAACAGTTCGGTAAAGGCGGTCTACTCCATAGGCGGTCTGCAATTCGTCATAGCCATAGTGCTCTGGATCATAGCGCTGAGCAACAGCACGGGCGATCAGCGCATCTGGGCGGTGGTCTTCGCTATCGATCTGATACTCAGCGGTGCGATAGCGTTTATAATAATGAGGCATGAGATGGAGGTGAATTGATTGGATAGATTTTCTCTCAGGCTATACTACTCCTCTATGATGATTTACATATTCGGATCTATCACGCTGATACTGTACACGCTGATAATAAAGCCAATAGCACTGATGTACCATGAGCCAATAAGCCAGATGACCTCACCGGTGTTCGGGAATTACGGAAGATACCTGTTCTCGCTGGAGGCCTTCACTCTAATAGTGATGATAGCTTCTCTCGTTCTCTATGGCATATCCATGTATCACAATCATACGAGAAATGGAAAGGTATCGATGAGGACGATCATAGCACCGCTGATCCTCTATGTGTTTGCATTTGCGTTGCTGGGGGTGAGCGGTTTTTGAGCGGTATTCAGGAGATGCTGAAGGAGAAGAAGAGATCGACTGGAAAGATAATTGCAGGGATCGTCCTCTTGATAATCTCCATACCGGTGTTCCTGGATTATCAGGTGTTACCCACTATTAACAGCCAGGTTGGGCCACACCAGATAGGAAGCTGGCTTGCACTTCTATTTTCCTTCATAGGCTTTGTGCTCATAGTGATGGGGCTTGGAGAGCTGGATATCTGAAAAATTTAACTATCCGTCTTCAATCTTTTTTTCAGATCGTGCTCGCAGTTAGGGCAACATACATAGTAATCCCTGTTATGGCTGTGCACTATGATGGGATCAGAAACGATTGTCTTGCCACAATAATCACAGACGCTAGCCGTCCTTGCTTCCATGGCTTTCCCGTAGCTTCTTCCTGTTGAGATCCACAGGTACTCATAGGGAAATTTCATGGAGAGTGCAGATCTGTCCAAGACGAGCATGTGCCTGCCATTGCTCAGCGCATAATCCTCGTATATGACATGCTCCGGAATGTCTGTCTGGCCATTCACCACGGCAATGACGGTCTCCATGTCTGAGTCATCCATTCTTATTGTGTACCCCTTTATGGTTCCGTTATTCTCAAGTTTCCTTATTATCTGCGCAACGGTATTCCTGCCTATGCCAGTTTCGCTTGATATCTCCTCTATGGTCAATCTGGAATTATTATACAGTGCTCCCAGGACGATCAGCTCCCGCTTGCTGAGATTGGGGATACTCATGTGTATGGATTGCAATGTGGCACTAAAAGCATTTGCCCATGCATGTCTGACAGATTAGTCCGGATAACGCAGAATTAAATATCATATTTCGCGGGATCATGTCAAGCATATTTCGATATCTAAAACACCTCACTTCAAAAGGTCTATGTATATTCGGCCGTCATCCGATTCATAAAAAGCGATGAGATCTTCATCCTTGAAGTTGAGTTTCTTCAGTACTTTCTTGGGAATTGTAACTCTGACAGAAGCACCTCTTTTTGTCATTCTCGCGATATCCATTATCTTCTTGTTGTCAGTCATATCAAGACACTATTAAGAAGTAGTATAATCTTTTTTCCTAGTGAAATTTTAGTTTTGTATTTAAAAAAATGTCATACAATGAAATAATTCCGTTTTCGTCAATTATTGATTCTATAAAATCAGTATCAAAATTGAAAAATGAAATAATTTCATCCTTCGTAAATATATATGTGTCTCTGGATTTCATCAGTTCATATATCGTCATGAGGGTTGGGCCAAACCTGACGCGCTTCAGTCTTGTCATGAATGGAGACTCCTCCAACACTGATCTAATGAACCTGTGGTTTTTTCCGAGGAAATGATATTTGGGTTTTCCCTGTGCGGACACTATCCATACTCTCTCAAATATGCCGGAGATGTCTGATATATGCGATCTGACAGATCCTGCAAACTGTATGGTGCCGTCGATGTTCACTTTCCTCCTTTCATAGAGAATCTTGTATAGTTCCTCGATCCGGGAATCATCCGTTATGAATATGAGATTGTAGTTTCTGTAATTCCTGATCTTCTCCAATATCCTTGAGGGATGTTCCATGTCGGATACCTCCGCCTCAACCATATAGATCCGTCCATCCAGATAGAAATGAGCATCAGGTATCAGATTGCCAAAATGGCCGAACTGCACTTTTATTCCATTCATATCCAGGAACCTTGCAAAATCCATTATCAGCTGTGAATGCAGAGACGTCTGCACATCCTTCTCCATGGTCCAGTCCGGTTCTGATCCATACCTTATAATACTCTTCTGTATCCGGTCATCCGGAGTGAATACAGGCGGAGTGAACGAGAGCGTTGCCGGTCCCAGGGTCTGGTCGCTTGACCACGCTGTGAACTTGTGAAGGCGCTGTGAGGTAAGAACGCTGATCATATGGTTACGCCTTCTCTCTTCTACGGTTCTGGAAAGAATAACAGCGTCCGATGGAGAGACCTGAAATGATATGTAGTTCCTCACGTTCCCAAAAAGCGCTGCTTGGTAGGCCGATGCCTGATCCATGTACTGGTTCGAGAGTATCAACCGCATGCCATATTTTCTGCCTTCGCTCAGTATGGTTTCCAGTATCCCCGTGGGTATGTTCTGAGCCTCATCAACGAATATGTACGTGTTCACAACCCGGCCATTACCGTACCTCCTGAGCGAATCAAACCATATCTTCATTAGAATTAGATAGGATACTTGCGAGGACACGTCGGATGGCATCTTTCCCTTGGCAACATCCACGAATACAAGCTTACCGGCTTGCGACATCGTGGAATAGAGATCAAATGATTTTCTGGATGATACCAGATCTGAAAGCTTCATGGAGGATATCACTGGTATGATCTTATTGAGGGTCGATGCGGTGTATTCCCTCCAGTACGCCCTATCCGAGATGAAACTCTGTATGAGATCTTTAACCGGGCCGTCCTGCATGCCAGATATGAAGGCCCTTGTCCTTACTGGACTTGCAATTATGCTGAAAAAATCTGAGAGCGTTGGATATTCGGCATCCCTTATGTACTCAGCAAGAACCGATCTGAACATGACGTCAAGCCTTGGTCCCCATGTATTGTTGGAAAACGAGGATGATGAGAATATGGACTTAATCCATCCAGCCACCATATCAGGATCAGCATCCTGATCGAGAACGTTCATCATCATCTTCCTTTCCAACCCATCAATAACGACACTATCGAGACCGAGATACACCAGATCTCTTCTGGAACTGTATACCGAATCCATAAGTGTACCATGCGGGTCAATTATTACAAGATTGCCGGGTACATCATCCATGTTCTTTATGAGGAAACGCAGATAGCTGGACTTCCCTGTACCGGTCTTTCCAGTTATTGAAAGATGCCCTGAAAACATATCTACAGGAAGAAAGTAGGGTGAACCGTCATTCTGGTATCCGATCAATATGCCAGAATCCATCCTTCTTCCAGAATGGATCGATGGATCATAGTCAAACATTTATGTCAGCCGGTACTCGAACGAAATTTATGAGGTTGAATGGATACCGCATCAGGTCATTCATCATGATTGGTGCGATCCTGATCTTTTTCAGTTTTACGCCATGTCTCATCCTGAGAGAATTGAATGTTTCCTCGAATACGGTAAAAATGCTGTCCAGATTGAGTTCTGAGGATCCGATCCCGATATCGATGTACATCGAATACCTTCTACCTGCATGGGTCTTTCCGGATATCACGCTGCACACATAGGTAAGGGGGATATCCGGAAATGTGCTGTGAAACGACACTATGTCATCGATCAGGTCCGGGAAATAGAACTCGCCGGATCGTCTGTCCCCTCTCCTCAAAAGATAACGTCTTGACGCATTTATCTGCATATCTGGATCCTCGTCGACTATGTAGCTGGGATAGAGCCTTACAAAGAACCTGCTGATGAAGTTGAAGCTCGTAAGGTCATCACTCCCAAGAAAGAAGTGCACATGCCCCCCTCTGCACTGCATAACGAAGTAATTAGTGGACCTCGGATCTGGAAGAAGAAGGTGAGAGAAGGAACGGTATATCTTGAAATCCGTTCCTAGATCAGTGCCGGTGAATACAATCTTGCCGAAGCGTATCATGTGGTGGTATCATGAAGATTTATATCTATGTTATCTTATAAATTAATTCCAATTTCCAAATTAAAAAGAATGATAAATGTTGCAACTGATTTAATTATAAATGACGAAATAAGTTTTTCAAATAAAGTTCGATTAACGGTAGATGAACGGGAATCCCGGTAAGATAATAACCATAACTGGTCCCATGTTTTCAGGAAAAACATCAAGGTTGATAGAGCTCATGGAAAGGCATATCCTCGCAGGCAGAAAGGTTACACTGTTCAAGCCGGAGATAGATTCAAGGTATTCAGAGAATGAGGTTGTGACCCATAAAGGCGTCAGGCTGCCAGCGGTCTTAGCGCCAACGGATGAGAGGTTCGGAGATTTTCTGGCTCCGAGGATCAAGGATTCGGTGGTTCTGGGCTTTGATGAGGCGCAGTTCTGGAAACAAGCCTCGAAGCTACCCCAGCGGCTGGAGGATCTGGCAAACTCCGGAAGGATCGTCTATGTTGCCGCCTTGAACAGGGATCACTTCGGCAACCCATTCCATATGACGGCTGAGATACTTGCAATATCGGATGAGATATACACGCTCAGTGCTGTTTGTTCCAGGTGTGGAAATGATGCCATCTTCACGCAGAGGATAATAAACGGAATGCCGGCATTCGGTGAGATAATAAGGATAGGAGGTAAGGATCTGTACGAACCCAGATGCAGGAACTGTTTTGTATGGCCATCTGCACAGAAACACATAACGGATATTTAGCTTATGTGAATATATATCTCGTGTACGAAATTCGTCATCAGCGATAAATAAAATATATCGACGCATTTTCACTTCAATGGATGCAGGTATAGGTGAACATGGGATAGAGACAATCGGAGTCGATCCCATTCCACTTTCCTCTAGGATGATCGGCCCCTGGAAAATGATGGTTTTCTGGTCAATGGCTAGCGCTTCTGCACTCACGCCCCTGATTGGCTATTTACTCTATCCGCTGGGGCTGATCGACATGATCGTTGCTGTATCTGTGGCCTTCATGATCGGATTTATTCCAGTTGGAATATTCTCTGATATGGGGAGGACCTTTCCCGTACCGGCGATGATAATATCGAGGAAGACGCTGGGTTATGCTTCCTCCAGCGTCATGTCGCTGATATTCACATTTGTCAACCTTGGCTGGTTTGGACTAAACGATGTAACTGGCGGTCTCATACTTTCTTCGGTGACATCTTCATCTCCGATCGTCTGGATAACGTTCATGGCCGTGGTGCAGATAGTGCTGGTGCTTTTTGGGGCAAAATACCTTGAGAAATTCTACAGGTATACTGCGATCCTCCTTGTGATCAGCTATGGCGTCCTGGCGTATTTTCTGTTCACGGTCTATCGACCCGATATGGCTGATCTGCTTCGTCCAGCGTCCTCCGTCAACTGGGGATCTGCAATAGGTCTCGTTTTAGCCTTTTCCATACTTGCCTGGGCGTACAAAGTATCAACAATAAGCAGATTTGCAAGAATGAAACATGACGGCGAACCCATCTCAGAAAGATCATTATTCTTTCTAGCGCCATCGATCGGAATCATTATCCCTGTTTACATGATGGGCGTTCTTGGCCTGATCTCGCAGGCGGCTGCTGGAAACTGGAATCTTGCCGCCATCAGATTCGGTGGCATCAGCAGCGTCGAAGGCTTGATCGCGATCATAGCTTCCATAGGTGCATCATTAGCCATAATACACACAAACTCAATGAACCTTTATCCAGCCACAGCGGATCTGCTTTCCGCCATAGAAGGGCTGTTCAACAGAAGGATAAGGAAGTATGCACAACCCGTATCCACAGTTATCCTGGGTACGCTCGGCGCGGTACTCGCCTATGTTGGCATTCTAAACTATGCTTCAGGTTTCCTGAATCTTAGCGGATCGGTGATATTTCCATTCACCTTCGTCATCATAGCAGACTGGTTCATGATGGGCCGGTATAATGCGGTCAGTGCAGATTTCTATTCGATACCAAGGAACGGACTTGGAAATGCCAACATAGCCGGGATATCTGGACTAGTAGTTGGCATAATCTTCAATCTTGTTCCTCTGAATCCACTTAATCCTCTGTTTCTCTACCTTCCTCAGGATCTGTTCGGATCGCTTCTCGGTATGGCCATCTTCATCTTTGTGCTGAAAACCATGCAGAAGATGCAGATGGTTCCGGAGGAGAATAAATCGGACAGCATGGCGGAATGATTTGCACCAGATACCGAGAAAGGCATCAGCATGCGAGAGGCATAACCGGCAAGCCATATGGGCATTCCGAAATATGTCGGAGGCTCAGCATCGCAATAACCGGGCAGATCCGAGAGGTCCAAAGATCGATCTTTCACGCGATCCAATTGCAAAGCAGATCAGCCTGCATCAGTTCGATGATCATGAGAATCAGTTAAATATAACATGAAAATGAAGAATCAGGTAATGCGCAATGAAGGTAGTCATAGATGGTGAAGTCAGGACACTGAAAGCCGTCTGGTATGAGGATGATGAGGTAAAGCTGATCGACCAGCGCAAGCTTCCGGAAAAAATTGAGATATTCGAGGCAAAGAATTCGGACGATATTGCGTACGCGATCAAGAATATGGTTGTCAGGGGCGCACCTGCCATCGGTGTGACAGCAGCATATGGTCTCGCAATGGCAAAAAAGAAGGGAGAAAACATGGATGAGGCCGTGAAGAAGATCGGGTCTACCAGGCCCACGGCCTACGACCTATTCAAGGCCATAAAATACATGCAGATCAACGACTTCGACATGAACTCCGCAAGGAGATACGCGATGGAGATATCCGGCAGAAGCAGGAAGATCGGTGAGATAGGTAACCAGATCATAGGTCAGAATGCCAGAATTCTGACGCACTGCAATGCCGGTGCGCTGGCCGTCGTTGACTGGGGCACGGCGCTTGCTCCGATAAGGATGGCCCATGGCGATGGAAAGAACGTTTTCGTATTTGTGGACGAGACAAGACCAAGGCTGCAGGGTGCGAAGCTTACCGCATGGGAACTTGCACAGGAGGGCATCGATCATGCCATAATCGCGGATAACGCAGCTGGGTTCTACATGAGGCGCAAGGAGGTCGATCTTGTCATAGTCGGTGCCGATCGCATCGCTAGCAACGGAGATTTCGCGAACAAGATAGGTACATACGAGAAGGCCGTACTAGCCAAGACCAACGGCATACCTTTCTTCGTTGCTGCTCCGGGAAGCACCTTCGATTTCAGCATTAAGAGCGGCGATGAGATACCGATCGAGGAACGCGATGAGAATGAAGTTCTGGAGATCAATGGAACGCGCATAGGTCCTGCAGAGAGCCACAGCAGGAATCCAGCATTTGACGTCACACCGAATGAATACGTTACAGGCTTCATAACAGAATATGGTATTTTTAAGCCGTCAGAACTGAATAAATTGAAGGAATTAATGGAAAAGGATCTATTCATGAACATAAAGTGAGAGTTTTTCTCTCGCCTCCTCCCTCTTTTTTTGGAGTTCTGACAGCCAGCCGCTCATTCTATCGGCTATTTCCCGTTTGCAGAAACCACACATCCTCTTTCCATTTCTGCAATCGTCGTAGACCTCCTTCACGTACCTGTCATCATCAACCTCGTAATTATAGAGATCGAATATGGGACACCTGTCCGGTTCGCCTCCAAGTTTGCGCTGTTCCTCTTCTGTATCCCTGCCACCGGTCATTCCGGCCATTATCTTTCTCCTTGCGTTCTTCGGGTCGTCGTTGAGAGATATGAGTGAATCGGGCACAGATGAGGACATCTTGCCGCCTTTAAGCCCTTTCATCAGTTTCTGATACGTTGCAGATGGGGCTATGAAGGTGAAATCATTGTAATGGCTTTCCATGCCGGCAAGATCAAGATCTATACTTACTAGATCCTCCTGATTGACGCCCTCTGCCCTCACAACCCTGTATTCGTAATCCTTCTTCACCCCGTCAAACCTTTTCGAGAGATAGTCGTAGGCCATATCTATGAACTCCTTTGGATCGTCCTTACCCTTGACGGACACGATAAGATCCCTATCATACTGTATGTTGAATACCCTCATTCTCTTGGCAAGATCCCTCATCAGCCTGAGATGCGGATCCTGATCGAAGCCAACAGGCACCACCGTGGGTGCTGGGCCTCCATACTTCTTCATCTGTGTGTGCAGGACGTCCGCAGCCTGTATCAGTGGTGAATTTATATGGAGAAGATCGTGTGTATCAGTGAATCCGTATAGCGACCTCAACTCATTCATATTTGTCCTGTTGCCCAGCATGTACGCCAGGAACTGCACATCGCTGTTCCTGGACTGGAAATATATCTCGCATGGTTCCAGGCCCATGGCGATGTAGTTCAGTATGTATTTCTCTATGGCAACCTCTCTGGCCTTTTCAAGGCTTATTCCCCTTGTGGAATATGACTCGAGATCTGCCACCGCTATAGATACCCTCCCCCCGAGTCGCTGAAAGAATATGACCTGATCGATCGCGCTCTTGTTTCCAAGATGCATCTCCCCGGATGGCATTAGGCCAGTCATCACGTTGAATTTGAGGTTGTGCTTTAGGGTATAATCGATATACTCTATTGATCTCTGGCCGAGGATGAGATGCCTCCTGAAGAGAAAATGATCGAAATCCACATTCATATCGCCTATACCGAAATCCCTCTTCAGCCTTTCATAGTCGAAGAAATCAGATGATGACCAAGGATTTATCATCACGACCGAATCAAAGAGATATGTAAAAAACTTTCATTCTTTAAATGGTAACAGCATATTGCGCTTCCCGTACCCTCGCGGCATACAGTACAACGCAATACGCAGCAGGCTTAACCGTCGAGTTCGGAATGGGATCTGGTGTTTCCCTGCTGCTATGACCGTTGCCAAACACTATATGGAACACCTCTATATAAGATTTTCGTGATTCTGCGGCTTCCGCATACATACAAATCGCCTTATAAAAAATGAAGTACCCGATTCATTTCTTTTTTTTGCACACTCAATCTTCTTTAGGTTTTTAATATCAAAAGACAATAAGGATATATGAAATACATCGTCGTCTCCAGCAGATGCCCGTTTTCCCATGACAGGGTTGCAGGAAAGGAGGTCATTAAAGAGAATGTTGGTGGCGTTGCGACGGCGCTACGTAGGGCAATGGAAAAATACGGTGGAACATGGATATGCTGGGGAGATGGCAAGCTCGATGGTAAATATCTTGATGAAGATGTCGGCAAATATAGGATCCGCAGGGTGATGCTAAGTGTACCTGAGAAGCGCGGTTATTACGATCTATACTCTAACAGAACTCTCTGGCCGCTTTTTCATTACTTCAGAGAGAGGGTTAAATACACGGATAATGGCTATGAGATATACAGGAGGGTAAACGAAAAATTTGCCTCTGTGATCATGCAGTCCCTTTCCAAAGACGACACAATCTGGATACATGATTATCAGCTCTCGCTTATTCCCAAGATGCTGAGAGATCAGGGCGTTTCTAACAGGATAATCTTCACATGGCACATACCATGGGTTTCAAGGGAGATGTTCGAAACGCTCCCTGAGAGCAGGGATATAATTGACAGTCTCTCCAGATCGGATTTCATAACATTCCACACAGAGACTTACAGGAAGAACTTCTTGGATCTATTGGACAGCAATTCCAGGGTTAAAAGTCTGGTCGTTCCACTTGGCATAGATTATCGTTATTTCAGCAGGACCAAGGGTACAGAGATAAGAAGCTACGCACTTATGGACAGAAAGATAATATTTTCCATAGACAGACTTGATTACACGAAGGGCCTGGTTAATCGCGCTCTTGCCATAGAAGAACTGCTTCGGAGGCATCCAGATCTCGTTGGTAAATTCGTTTACGTAATGATAGTGACCCCAAGCAGAACCACGGTTTCAGACTATGTGGTTATGAAGCGTGAGCTTGAGATGCATATTGGAAGAATCAACGGAGAATTTGGATCCATAAGCTGGATGCCCATACTATACATGTACAGGAAGATCTCCGACAGAATGCTGATATCATACTATAAGAATGCGGATATAGCCCTGATAACGCCACTCATAGACGGCTTGAACCTGGTCTCTAAGGAGTTCGTGGCCGCATCTGAGCGGGGAATTCTTATATTGTCGAGGTTTGCTGGCGCATCCAATTGCCTTGACGGGGCCGTAGTGGTGAACCCAAACAGCCTTGGAGAGGTGGCGGAGGCCATTTACAATGCCATGAATATGGGACAGGATGAGATACAGGAAAGGCTCAAGAGGATGAAGATGGAGGTATCAAGGAGGGACACAGACTGGTGGATCAAAAGAATTAATGCGCTTGCGATGAGGAAGATCAATGATAGGACACTCGCTTGAAGAGGCGCTGCGTGCAGTCGTGAGACAGGACCCAATTCTATTTCTGGACTATGACGGCACTCTAGTTCCAATAATAATGAATCCAGAGGAGAGCTATGCAGACAGTGATCTTACTTCCTTAATTTCAGATCTCAGGAACAGATTCGACACCTATATCGTGACTGGGCGATCTCCGGAAGAGATAAGGAGATTCCTTCCACTTAATATAGACATGATATGCTATCATGGGGCCTGTTCCATTATCCGAGGGCAAATGATATACCATAATGGATCGGATCGTTTTCTGGACGTCTTTAACAGGATATACGATGTCACAAAAGCATGGGTATCAGATTTCCCGGGATTGAGAATATACAAGAAGAATCTCGCCGTACTCTATCACCTTGGTCTCATGGGTGCGGACATGAAGCCTGCACTCAGATCGAGAATAGAAGAGATTGCAAAGGAATTCGGAGTGGAAACATACTACGGAAAGATGATCATAGAGCTACGCGTTCCTGGCGTCAACAAGGGTTCTGCCATCAGATCTGTGAGGAAAGGTAGACCAGCCATAATCGCTGGTGATGATGCAACGGACGAGCTTGCCTTCGAGGAGAATGAGGATGCTGTGACCATAAAGGTTGGTGATGGTGAATCGCATGCTAATTTTCATGTTAAAGATTATATCGAAATGAGAATGGTACTTAGGATGTTGCTAAATTTGTGTTCCGAATAGATCTCTCCCTCCCAATGATCGACTTTGAATTACGGACTTTGTCGGATCTTGCCTGCGCCTGAATACCTTAAAATATAATTGTACGATATAAACGTGTAAGATCTCCGTGAACCATTCGGTGGGTGTCTCGTATGAAAGTGGCTATAATTCAGATGGAATCCGGTGCAGACAAGGAAAATAATATAGAGGCTTCTTACAGACTGCTGGAGAGGGCAAAGAACTCCGAACTTGTGATATTTCCCGAATACCAGATTTATGCGCCATCGTTCGATGGAAAGGATGATGTTGCGTCGATTTCAGAGCCGTTGGATGGAAAATTCGTTAAGAGCATAACTGAAGCAGCAAGAGATGCGAGTCAGAAGATAATAATTAATATACCTGAGAAAAATTACTTCAACCTGAAGCCATTTAATACCGCAGTTTACATTGATGAGCTCGGTCTGATTCTGAAATACAGAAAGCTACACCTTTTTGATGCATTTGGTTTCAAGGAGAGCAGCGTTTTTGAGAAGGGCGATATGACACCCAGAGTCTTCAATGGATCAGGAGACCCCATCGGAGTTCAGATATGCTATGACCTGAGGTTCCCTGAACCGGCCAGAATGCTGGCGCTTGAGGGGGCCAAGCTTATAGTTTATCAGGCAGGCTGGTTCGCGGGCGATCGCAAATATGATCAGTGGAAAACGCTGTTGAGGGCCAGGGCGATGGAGAACGGCATTTTCGTCATCGGTGCTGCACAGACGGGTCATAGGTTCACAGGACACTCCATGGTGGTTTCCCCATATGGAGACGTACTGGCAGAGATGGGGATGGAAGAGGGCGTCATAACATTCGACATAAACTTCTCCCTCGTTGAAAAATACCGTGAAGAAGTGCCTGTACTGAAACACCGCAGAACTGATGTATACGATGTTCTTGACGTTGACGCATTCAGGATGATCTAATATTTTTCGGATGAAGCGTATATGCTTTAATGTTTTTTAAAGAAGAACGACGGCACGTTAATCGATCCATATTTAAGCGAAGGTTAAGGTTCTGGGAGTTCATGTATTCAGTCATTAAGGCGATTGAGATTTAAGCTTCCACAATGAAAGGATTTATATTTCGTAAATGTGGGACAGGTGGGGAGCCCATGCCCGTGGAGATCATTCTCCTTTATCGCCTATATAATACTGGTAGAGATTCTTCCCAGAAAATAAAGGGTGGCTGCTTTTACAAGGAACAGATCACGAATACCCTGAACGACGACGTGGCTTTTAGGAAAAAAAGTTATCACAGGGGTGTTATTTCGTCGATCCTCATGTTTACCTTGGGGAAATTCTTCTTCGTGTCGCCCAGAATTGCCGGAATAAGCCTTAGGAAGTAAACAGTTGTGTAGAAATATAGGAAGAGCTTACCATCCTCGTACTTTGACCATCTTCTGAGGTAATAGACGTTTTCCGATATCATGACGTTGCTCATATGGTTCGTTAGCGAATCGCCAAAGAAAGCTCTGTAAATATCATAGTTGGAGTGCTTCCCGATGTAAATTGTTCCCTTTTCTCCAGTGTATGCGGTGTCTATGAGTATATCTGGTATGGTATGGGTATCATCCAGCGCATAGATGTAATCCTCGGTATTGTCCTTGTGGGGTGCTTTTGACTCTCTCCTCCAGGCGATGTTCTTTTTAGTTTCAGCATATATTCCATGCATCACATTAGGATTGTCTATGGAAACCGTCAGCTTATAAACCTGTTCCAGTAACTTTATTGCGGTGAATGAGTAGTCGAAACCTTTGTTTTCGCCAATGTATCTGAGATATATATTTTCGCCATAACCCGCTGAATCTATGACGGAGTTAACAAGAGCGTCCTTATCCTTTGAGATGAAACGTACAGGCAGTAGCATCTCTCCGCCCTTCATGGAAGCCATATCGAATACAATGCTATCGATGCCAAAGAAGGTTGAAAATGGTTCACTCAGCTTGAAGCTCTCAGTATCCAGATATATCTTCCAGATGCCGTTTTTTACAACAGGGTTGAATCTGTTAAGCACAGATTCTATTTCCTCCCTGTGCCTCTCTGGAATCTGATCATCCTCTAGGAATACGTAAAACGATACGACCTTCTTCTCATTTATTGTCGGCAGCATTAGATAGAACAGATCGTACTTTTCATTTATGGCAGTCAGATCATTATGGAAACGACCTGCGAGGAGAGCCTGAGAGTCAAATATCCCGTCAATATCCTGGAGAACCATGCTTATCACAGCATTAATGATGTCGTTATATACAAATCTTGGTATGATACGATCAAAGCTGCCGTTGGATCCTTTCCGATAACCCTTCTGGAAAGTAATTTATTGGGATGTCAGATATCGAAGCATGATGCAGATAGATTCTGTTGAGATCGGTGGAAAGGTCTACCAATTCTTCAAGAGCGACCTTGGAAATGCCCCTCTTCTATTCCTAAAGGGAAGCAGAGGATATGCGATGTGCGGATATCTTAACATAGAGACGGCGAATAAGATTGGAGATATTGCAGTCCGCGTGACCGGAGTGAAGACGCTGGAAGATATGCTTTCCGCCAAGGTTGCGGATGCCTCGCAGGAAGCGCAGAAGATAGGGATAAAGCCTGGTGATGAGCTGAAAAATGTGATAGAGAAACTCTGATTTTTTATTTTTCATTTGATTCCGGATATCGTTCAATTGACATGCGTCCATTATTTTCAAAAGAGGTTTTCAAATCGGTGATGGCGAAAAGGTAAAAATAATAGATTGAAATACTTGCACATCAAGGTGAATCTATTTGAAGATGCCTAAGAAGATAATGGCGTATTGCCCGTACTGTAAAAAGCATACCAGCCATTCAGTGGAGAGGGTAAGGAAGAGGAAAGCCAGCGAATTAAAGGCGGGACAGAGGAGATTCAGAAGGGTGACATCTGGTTACGGAGGTTTCCCGAGGCCAAAATTCGAGGGAAGGGAGAAACCTACCAAGAGGATAGCCCTGAGGCTTGTCTGTGATGAGTGCCACAAGGCAGTAACGCCGCCAGGAATAAGGGCCAAGAAGTTTGAGATCGTGGAGGCATGAATATGGCAGATGTTAAATTCGTCAAACCAAAGAACATAAACGGCCACTTCGTGAAGATCAAATGCAAGGACTGTGGTAACGTTCAGGTAGTTTTTGCCAGGCCATCTTCGATTGTAACCTGCAACATATGCGGCGCCACCATCGCAAAGCCGACTGGAGGTACGCTCGCAACCTCTGGTGAGGTAGTAGAGGTACTATGAATATTAAACCCCTCCCAGACAACGGAGACCTCGTGGTCGTAAGGATAACGGAGGTAAAGAACTTCGGGGCAAACGGTGTCCTGGAGGAGTATCCCGGTGTGGAAGGCTATATACACATATCGGAGGTTGCCACGGGCTGGGTCAAACATATAAGGAGCTACCTTCGCGAAGGTCAGCGCGTGGTCTGCAAGGTCATAGGCGTTAATCCGGACAGAAAGGTCGTTGACCTCTCGCTGAAGCGTGTAAATCAGCATCAGAGCAGGGAGAAAATAGCCGAATGGAAGAACGAGCAGAAGGCCGATAAGCTATTCGAAATAGTATGCAACAGATTGAATCGGAAACAGGAAGAATGCAAAGACCAGTTTGGCAGAAAGCTTGTTGAGCTGTTTGGGACGCTCTTTGCCGCCTTTGAAAATGCCGCGCAGTCAAACGGGGAATGGCTTCCTGATATTCAGGGCGACTGGAAGGATGTGTTTGTGGGGATTGCCAAGGAAAACATAACGATACCGGAAGTTTCAGTTTCCGGCTACTTTGAGGTTTATTCCCTCGCCTCCGATGGTGTCGATAGAATAAAGGAAGCTCTCGCCATACCAGAGGATGCAGGCAAGGTTGAACTCGAATATGTTGGTGCTCCAAGATACAGGGTCGTGGTCAAGGACAAGGACTATAAGAAGGCAGAAGAAACACTCAAAAAAGTTGTACAGATAGTCAACGAAAAGGCAAAAAAGCTGCAAGTTGAAGTGGAGTTCAACAAGCAATGAAATCACTGATAAGGAAATGTCCCAGGTGCCACACCTATACTATGGAGGAGAAATGCCCAAAGTGCGGTTCAGATACCTACATGGCTGTGCCGCCACGTTATTCCCCCGTGGACAGGTTCAGGAAGTACAGGATTGAGGAGTTGAGAGGTGAAATTAATGGAGAAAATAGTGGTCATCAAGTATAAGGATGTCAAACTTAAATCCCCGATACTAATCGGAGGTCTGCCAGGCATCGGGAATGTGGGGAAGATAGCGGCGGATTACATAGTTGAAAAACTGAACATGACAAAGATGTATGATATATTTTCACAATACCTTCCGCCTCAGGTATTCATCAATGACGACAGTGTGGTGCATCTTGTAAGGAACTCGATCTACTATAAGAAAATGCGCGGAAAACATGATTTGGTGATTCTAGCTGGTGACTTTCAGGGAACCACTCAGGAGGCGCAATACGAACTATCATATCAGGTTCTTCAGATAGCCAAGGAGATAGGTGTATCCATGATCTACACGCTTGGAGGCTATAGCATAGGGAAGATAGTCGACAAGCCGCGTGTTCTTGGGGCCGTGACCGATAAGAACCTGATAGGGGAACTTGAAAAGAACGGCGTTGTCTTTCCGAAGGGAGAACCAGGTGGGGGGATAGTTGGTTCCGCCGGATTAATCCTGGGTCTTGGAATGGAGCTCTTCAGCATGAACGGTGCCTGCCTTATGGGCGAGACCTCAGGATACTTTGCCGATCCAAAGAGTGCCATGGAGGTCCTCAACGTTCTTCAAAAGCAGATAGGTATAAAGATAGACATGAGCGATATCGAGACGCGCAGCAAGCAGATAGAGCAGATAACCGGAAAGATGGCTGAGGAATTTCAGAACAAGCAAAATAAGGAGGATCTGGGTTATTTCGGATGAAGATCCCTAGACTGATAGTGGCCGGTACCGAAAGTGGCGCCGGAAAGACAACCATAACAGTTTCCATAATTCTTAAACTGATGGCGAAGCATGTCAAGGTCAAGCCATACAAGATTGGCCCGGATTACATAGATCCGCAGTTTCACAGGTTGGCTTCCGGTGTTCCAAGCGAGAACCTTGACCTGTGGATGATGGATGATGATCAGATAAAATACCTGCTGATCGAAGGATCTAAGGGCTACGACATATCCATAATTGAAGGCGTCATGGGCATCTTCGACGGAACCGGAACGGATTTTTCTGGCAGCACATACGATCTGGCACGCAGGACCGGAACGCCAATAATCTTGGTTCTTGATGGCTATGGAATATCGGCCACTGGTGCCGCCATCGTCGCTGGAGTTAAGGCCTATGCCGGAGACCTGATCCGCGGGGTCATCGTCACAAGAGTCTCCGGAGAACCGCACTATCGCTTGATCAGGGGTGCGATCGAGGAAAAGACCGGTGTCCCAGTTCTGGGATACATGACAAGGAATGAGAGGGCCGTTATTGAGAGCAGGCATCTTGGTCTTGTACAGGCCTACGAGATAGGTGAGATAAACAGTGTATTCGAAGCCATAGAGTCGAGCACCTTCATAGATACCGAAAGATTGATCGATATAGCCGGATCCGCAGAAGATATTTATACATCCTACCGTCCAGCTGTTGATCGGTTGGGCACATTCAAGATATCCTTGGCTATGGACAGCGCCTTTGATTTCTATTACGAGGAAAATCTGAGGATATTGAGGAGGATGGGTGCAAACATCAGTTATTTCTCCCCCATAAGGAACGAAGTACCTGGCTCAGATAGCGATCTTATATATCTTGGCGGTGGTTATCCAGAGGTATTTGCAGGAATGCTCGAGGCCGCCAAGGATACCAGGGATGCAATACTTTTCGCTGCAGGCCATGGCACTGGCATCTACGCGGAGTGTGGAGGATACATGTTCCTGTGCAGATCACTGGAAAGCACAGAAGGCCGAGTCTATCAGGGTGTTGGGATCATCCCAGCATCCGTGTATTTGGAGAATAAGCTTGTAATAGGGTACAGAGAGATCAGCGCCAGGAGGGATACCGGAATACTTAAGTCCGGAGAAACAGCAAAGGGGCATGAATTTCACAAGTCGAGGATAAGGTTCGAAGGATCGTACAATCATCCGTTCCTGCTTCGGAGCAGGTCATCCTCAACCGAGGACGGATTCTCAGATGGTACGGTTACGGCCACCTATGCACATGTTCATTTTCTATCCAATCCTCATGTAGCGGAGAATCTGCTTCAGTCTTGATGGTATAGATCCATATTAGAATCAAGCGATAACGTTATGGCTAAATTTCTTAATGTCAGTTGGCATGAGCTGGTATGCTGTTCGATGATCTGCACGAATATCTTGATTTTCTGGCAAAGAAGAATGATCTTATATCAGTGAACGACCAGGTAGACCCGGATCTGGAGCTTACATACATACTAAGCGAGGAAGAGCGCATAGGGCGTGGGCGGACGATACAGTTCAACAGGGTGAAGGGAAGTGAGATACCGGCTGTGGGTAACCTGTTCTCAACGTACGAGAAGATGAAGACAATCCTGGGCGATGATCCATATCAGATCGGTCGCAGGATAGCCGAGATAGCTCAGCCACCGGGGGATAGCGAGAGCTTCATAGGCAAGGGCATTGAGATGATGAGGGAGCTCGGCGGTCTGAGGCCAAAAATAGCGCAGAGTCTGCCGTCAGGCTATGACGATCTGGACAGGGTGGATCTGTTCAGGTACCCGATATGCAAAACCTGGCCGCAGGATGCCGGAAAATTCATAACTCTACCTCTTGTCATAACGAAGGACCCTGAAACAGGGACAAGGAACATGGGCATGTATAGGATGCAGGTCTATGACAGCGAAACCACTGGAATGCACTGGCATATTCACAAGGGAGGATCGGAGAACTTCCAGAAGGAGGCGCAGAGACATGAGGTCATGGACGTCGCTGTCGTAATAGGATCGGATCCGCTGACCATATTCTCTGCGGTGGCCCCTCTTCCTAATGGAATTGACGAGTTCATGTTTCGTGGGCTTGTCTCAAGGAAACGTTTCGATCTCGTGAAGGGCAAAACGGTAAACGTGGAATACCCAAGGAATTTTGAGATAGTCCTTGAAGGGTATATCGATCCCGCCGAGACGCGTGTAGAGGGCCCGTTCGGAGATCACACGGGTTATTACTCCTTGGAGGAGCAGTTCCCTGTATTCCACATTAAGAAGATCATAGAGCGCAGGGACAGGATCTATCCAACGACAATAGTCGGAAAAATATGGCATGAGGACGTTATAATGGGAAAGACCATAGAGAGGATGTTCCTGCCTCTGATACAGATGGTCATGCCTGAGGTAGTGGATATAAACACCATGGAGGAGGCGGTATTTCACAATATGGTCATAGTTTCTATAAAGAAGAGGTATCCCGGTCATGCAAAGAAGGTGATGTTCGGGTTATGGGGCATGGGCCAGATGATGTTCTCCAAGATCATCGTTGTTGTGGATGATGACATAAATGTGCACAACAGGAAGGAGGTAATATGGGCTATGACCACCAGGATAGATCCGGATAGGGACGTAATAATAATACCGGGCACCGTTACGGACAGTCTTGATCATGCATCACCGATCTTCAACTACGGCTCAAAAATGGGCATTGACGCAACAAAGAAGAGGCCGGATGAGGGATACCAGAGACGTTGGCCAGACGTCCTTGAGATGCCGGAGGACCTCGCAAACAAGGTCAGGGATCTGATGAAGAAGAATGGATTGACTCAGTGATGAGACCTGGCGATGCCAGATGTGGCGGGTACGCATATGAACTTCAGAGATATAGTTGATTACATAAAGCTGGAGCACACGGTCTTCGATCTGCCCTTCATATTCACTGGATACGTTATCGCGGCTGGAAGGTACATATATCCCCTGAAGATAGTACTTATACTTATAGCCGCTGTATCTGCAAGGGCCTCTGCAATGTCCATAAACAGGATTGAGGGCCTCCGCTATGACGTTATCAATCCAAGAAAGAAAGACTGGGCTCTGGTTTCAGGGAGGATATCTAAGAGGGAAGCCATATTGATGACGGTATTCTTCGTTGTCGTATTCGAGGTATCCACGTATTTCCTCAACAGGCTTGTCCTGATTCTCTCTCCATTGGTTATATTCCTTTTCCTTACGGACCCTCTTCTAAAGAGGATCACGCCGTGGAGGCACATATATATGGGGTCGACAATCGGCGTCGGCGTCCTTGCGGGGTATCTTGCGGTCATACCTTCGTTCCCCATGGACCCCTCCATATATCTTATATTCATAGGATCATCCTTCTGGATAGCCGGCTTCGATGTTATATACGTTATACCGGATATAGAGTACGACAAGCTGAATGGCCTTAAAACGCTGATGGTAAGATACGGGCTGAAACGAGGGCTCCAGATATCTGTTATATTTCACGCTATAACGCTGTTATCGTTCTGGGCAGTCCTATTCTACGTGAGGACGTACTGGTACCTTGCGGCCATGATCGCGATAAGCTTCCTTGTGGTTTACCAGCATGTGATACTTGACCCATCAAAGCCTGAAACGGTCAGAAGGTCGTTCTTCAATGCCAATTCGTTCATAGGGTTCCTGTATCTGATATCGCTTATACTTGGTATATTGTTGCCGGCGCGTCTATAATGCAGATCCACCTTGTCAAGTGATGCAAAGCCTTACAGTAAAAAATATTAGTTTCATTTATATATTGTAATGAATGTTACCCAAACCAGACCAGATTAACCAGATCATAGTTCTTCTGAATATATACCATGGAAAAAGGAAGCCCTCAGAGATAGCAAGGGAGATGGACATAACCCTTCAGGGAGTAATATATCATATAAAGAATCTGCGCAAAGAGGATTTCATAGATGACGAGAACAGGATAACGAAGAAGGGGTTTGACTTCCTTTACAGGCAGCTCTCTGATATGCGGGAATTTATCACATCAAATATACTCGATCTGGACAGCGTGATGGTCTGGGAGGCGATAGCTGCCGAGGATATGAACTCTGGTTCTACGGTATATCTGAGAATGAAGGATGGATATCTTTACGCTTACCTTAGTGGAGGAGGCGCAACAGGCAGGGCTGTGAACGATGCACACGCTGGCGGCCTTGTCGATATCACTGGCCTTTCTGGGCTTATCGACGTTCCATTCGGAAAGCTATCGGTTCTTGTCATTCCAGATTCAATCGACCACATGGTGAATGATAAGTTGAAAAAAACCATAGACGGTCTCAGGCCAGCACTGCTGGCTGCAATGGGAGAGGCAGGATACGTGGCGCTGAACAGCATAGGTTTGAAACCAGATATAGAGTATTCAGCGCTGCAGGCGGCCTTCGAAGCCTGTGTCAGGGGGCAGAACGCCATCCTAGTCACTTCACGGAGGCGTCTGCACTATTCAATGGCAGAGATACCACAGCTTGAAAACCGTTACAGCCCTGTCAAAGCGAACATAATAGACCTTTCATGAATATTTTGAACCTTATTATTATATTTAAAATATTATCTTTTATAAATTATGAATAACTGGCAATGGATTTGCTAAAATAATAGCTATTCATAAATTTTATACATATGATCCAGCTATGTAAAATATTTAAATACAACATATTAATTCTTTCCTTAACCTAAGGGGTGAAAACCTGTATGGAGGACGATGGAAGTGGGAGTAGGAATTCATATCATTGCAGATTTCTACGGGGTGGATTCAGAACTGATAGCTACTACAGAACGCATGTATCCTATCATAGAGGGCGCTGTAGAGTACGGCCGGTTGACTAAGATATCATCGGACTATTACCAGTTCCGGCCAAAGGGTGCAAGCGGCATAGTGCTTTTGGCCGAATCGCATCTTTCGTTCCACACGTGGCCCGAGTATGGCCTTGTAACGCTGGATATTTATACATGCGGGGATCCGCGGACGGCGGATGATGCCTTTGCCTATCTCGTGGATAAACTTCGGCCTACGTCCATATCAACTAGAAAGATTATACGTGGGGATATGATAGAAGAGGCGGGAGAGAACCAGATTGAGGAAGCCGCACTCCATTGAAATACTATCATCACTGGCAATATTATCCATCATCGTCTTTTTATCAGCTGCCAGTTCACTTATTTACATTTCTGTATTTTTCATATTTTCATTGTTCGTTCTTGTATACTCAAGCGATCTGTTCTTCGACAATGCGGTTCCCATGTTCAGATCCGTGGGCATAGGTGATATGTATGCGGGAACAATATTCGTGGGCCTTGCTTCTGTTCTTGATGAGATAGCGCTATCAGTTTCATCTCTGGTATTCCGTCACCCTGAGATAGGCATGGGTGCGGTGGAAGGTTCAAACCTCATAACCATGATTTTCTTCACCGTGATCATGGCTGTAAGCTATCTGCGCGTAGTGAGGATCTTCACAGTGGATATGATAATGATAGTTATGCTGACCACGATATCCATCATCTTTGCTGAGATATTCGTCTCTGTACCATGGTACGGGAGCATAGTACTCTTCATACCCTTCATCATCTATCTCATCATAAAGATGAGGAGCAACATAGTGTCGGATCATGATGCACGTGGATACTCTAAGATCAGTCTTGTTGTCAGTTTCTTCCTCATATTCATATCATCAGATGTGCTGGTAAGGAGCACATTAGGCATAGCAGCGTATACCGGCATCAGCATTGTGGACCTCAGTGCATATGGCATAGGCATCATATCTTCCCTCCCTGAGGTCATAATGATACTTGTGTCGCTTATGGGTGGGAAGAAGATCGTGAGCATGGGTATATTCACTGGGAGCACCATCTACAAGATGAGCCTGATCCCGGCTTTCATTGTGGCTGCTGAACCCACTGGATTCAGCGATCTAATCTACATGCTTCTGGCTATTCTCTGCATGTCGCTCTTCGTTTTAGCATTGAGCATAATTTCTGGAAGAAGATGGAGCAGAGTTCATAAATCATAACCATAGTTCCGCTAACTGTCTTTCCGCTCACAGAAACCAACCTTTAAAGAAAGTAGGTGGCTGGGGAAAGCTTTAAAATATCCTTCAGGCAAAGAATGCACGATTTCCCACAATGGAAGAGCCCATTGATGGCATTCATACGTTCGTGATAATCGGATCAGGGACAGTCCGGAAAGATGCCGGTGCAGATCCTTCGCCTAAAACGAATCCCAGAAGCTTAGCTGATGGTCGGATCACGGCGGTGTGTACGTTGAATCGTAAAAGTCAGGATCGAGTCTGGGAATGAACGCATTTCTGATAGATTCCTCAATGAGTTCTATCCTCCTCAATTTTCCATTGGATAGTTTTCCGATTATGCCCTCCGCCTGATCCAATTCAGTTACGCTGAAATGTCCAGAATAGGCATCGGAAAATGTACGATCGTGCTTAATCCTGTCTACTATATGATCTGAGATTTCGAAGCCGCTGCTCATGCCCCTCGTGACGTTTCCGAATCTATCCATGACGACGCAGTAGTGCACATCGTAATACCTCTTTGAAAATTTTTCGTATATTATACCTGATTCAATTCCAACAGAATAATCATTGTCTCTCAGCGATTCCATGGCGCGTTTTGTTGCCAACTCCATGGTCTCCTCATTAAATGGCTGCTGAGTTTTCAGATCGTAATTCTCGTTTTTTATTATCTGGTAGTTCTTCACGAATCTCCTGACGAATTTTTCCACTGCGTTGATCTTTGCCTCATTTCTGGTGGATATGCCAACCTTAAGTGGGGCCAGTCTTCTTCCATTGGTGTCTATCTCCCCATTAATTATCCTCGTAGAACTTATGGGGAACAGATCCTGAGCAAGGACATATGGGACGCGTATTATCTTCAGAGGCGGAAGGCCGTTGCTCACCCTAATCTCGTTGATCTTGAGCGATCGTGGATAGGTCTCAGGCGATACAACGATCGCTTCATAATCCTTCTCATAGGGGGCATTGCCATTTCTGTCATCTATCTGTCTTATTCTGAACCTTTTAGTTCGCTTTATCATAAAGTTATATAATGCCCTATAGCGCACACTGTAAGGCACTGCAGGGTATACTTTGTTCTTCTTCACATATTCGTCGCTGGTCAGGCCGATAACAACCTCATTTCCTGTATCTATGGCCGCGTTTAGCAGTGCCTTATGTCCTTTGTGAAGCTTTGAGAAGGTCCCTCCTATGACGGTTATCATCCTGACGTTATGGCATGAACGATAAAATATATTTGGCTTTAGGCTGAAAACCATGGGGATGGAGGTTACTCCACTACCTCCATCTCCTCATTTATGACGTATGCGAGGCGTTTTATTCCCTCTACTATCTTATCATCGTCTGAATAGGTGAAGTTAAGTCTCATGCTGTTATGCTTCTCTCCATGAGGATAGAATGCGGCACCGCTCACGTATGCAACCTTTGCCTTCAGTGCCCTTTCCAGCATCTTTGTCGTGTCGATCCTCTCATCCAGGGATACCCACAGGAACATACCCCCATTCGGCTTCGTGTATTTGACCCCTTCTGGGAAATACTCAGATATTGATTTAAGCATCAGGTCGCGTTTTTTCCTGTACAGGTCTACAGTCTTGGGTATCTGCCTGTATATGTCTCCCCTCTTCAGATATTCGTACGCGATGTATTCTGATAGAGAATCAGATGCTAGATCAAGACCCTGCTTCACAAGGTTTATCTTCTCTATTATCTGCCTGTCCGCTATCACATATCCTAGCCTCAGGCCAGGTGCCATGACCTTTGAGAATGTACCCAGATAGATCACGTTCCCGTCGTCATCCATGCTCTTTATGGACGGAACAGGTGCTCCATCGTACCTTAGCTGGCCATACGGGTTATCTTCAACTATGGGTATCTCATATCTTTTTGATATTTCCAGCAGCTGTTTTCTTCTGTCAAGCACCATCGTGGTTCCTGCTGGATTCTGGAATGTCGGAATCACATATATGAACTTTGGCTTTGTCCCATTGGACATGAGGTTCTTTATCCTGTCCTCAAGGGCATCTATGTTCATTCCTTTATCGTCTAGATCAACGGCTATCATCTCGGCCTTGTTGGAATTGAAGGCGGATATGGCTCCAACATAGGTTGGCCCCTCAGTTATGACGGTGTCTCCCGGGTTGGTGAATATCTTCCCGATGGCGTATAGAGCCTGCTGTGATCCAGTCGTCAGAATGATCTCCTCCCTCTTCGCCCTGATCCCTTCGGTCTTCTCGACATATTTTGCGAGCTCATCCCTGAGTGGGTCAAGACCCTCGGTAGTCCCATACTGAAGAGCTTTTTTACCGTAATTCCCTATAACATCGTTGAGTATCTCCTTCATCTCATTCAGTGGGAATGATTCTGGGTTTGGCATTCCACCGCCAAATGAAATAAGATCCGGATCGGAGGTGTACTTCAATAACGACCTTATCTCAGAGGGCTTTATGTACCGAAATATATCAGAAAATCTGTATTCCATGATTATTAAATATCATGTAAATATATAAAATTATAGTGCCATTATTTAGCAGATGCGTTTTTCACGAATTCCGTCTGAGATCTGCTGTCAGTGGTCAGGGAAATCCAGCACGCAAGGACGTTATTTCAGAGGAAAAAGTATAACTAAAAGGTACCTATTGATGCCCAATGCCCATTCAGAAACTAGCTTGGAAATTCCTCGTGATTGGCTCAAAGGGTTCAGGAAAATCATCATTCATATCATTCATGGTGTACGGAGAGATGGCTCCTGGCATTCCAAGATCCATGATCAAGAAGACAGTTACACGAGAGATAGATGGTAAAAGATACAGCGTCGATATACTCTTTCAGGAGGCAGATGAAGATGCCGGGAAAGTCATGGGTACTGCCACTGGGATGATCGTGATAATAGATCTAACCAATCCAGAGAGTCTTGGATTCGCTGAAAAAGTCATTGCGAGGGCATACGAAATGAACAAGATCAATGTTTACATAGTAGGAAATAAGACCGATCTGAAATATGAGGCTCAGATATGGAAAGAGGATCTTGAAAAACTGAGCAAGAGGTTCGGTTCTAAATTTTATATGGTCTCGTGCAAGGATGGTACAGGCTTCGATGGCATCCTAGATGATATGGTTGATAAGATAATAAGCAGGAATGTGTTGAGGAAATAGATGGAACAGGGTATCTGTGGATCCCGCATCTTCTTTATCGAGAATGGTAAGAGCAAAAATTACATCATAGGAAAGTACAGGATCGGCTATTTGAGCGGAGATAACCTAGTTCTAGACCAGTATGAATGCTTATATCTATATTTAAAGGGCATTATAAGTTTCCAAGAAGAGGGGGCCTTCAGGGATATCTTCGATACGGTCACTTTTGACAGGTATGTGGCCTATGAACTTCTGAAAAACAAGGGGTATCGCGTGAAGGAGGATTCCGGGCTGATCTACTTCAGGAAGGGAACGGAAAAACCGCTTAGCCTCAGGGTCATGAGAGAATACGACAGGATAGAATTCTCAGAACTTGTTGAGAATCCCGTGGACTACTACTTCACCGTGGATGAGGAGGGCGATCCGACGATATACTCATCGCAGGAGGTATTCCCGGAGGGGAGAAATCCGGTATCGCAAATATCTGGAACGGTTGTGAGGATGGGCGGTAGGAGCTTCGTGACTGGAGATCTGGACTCATGGATAGGGTCTGCATTTCATGGGTTAAGGCTTCTGACGGAGAATGAGGCGAACTACATCGCTGGAAACCGAAACGCAACGCCAGTCGATACCGTATATTCGGATCTCATCAATAGGGGCTGTATTGTGAAGACCGGGTTCAAGTACGGTGCAAATTTCAGGGTATACCTTGGCATGGACAGCCAGCATGCCGAATACCTTGTAAGCGTTATGTCTGGGGAGGAGAGATGGTACGCCATAAGCAGGGGAGTGCGTGTCGCCTCAAGCGTAAGAAAAACAATGATATATGCAGATATATATAAAAATGAGGTCAGATACGTAGCGCTGAAAAGGGTTAAGGATATTATCTAGATCTGAGCCTCGAAATCATCTATTGTATACTTGAACTGGTCGTAGCTGGTTATTGTTCCCCTGTTCTTCAGGATCTCTCTGGCAAGCAGCCAGTATATAACCGCCAGGGATCTTCTTCCCTTGTTGTTCGTCGGTATTATCAGATCCACAAAGTCCGTCTTGTTGTTGGCATCGCACAGGGCTATTATGGGGATGCCAACCTTTATTGCCTCCTTCATGGCCTGAACGTCGGCCAGCGGATCGGTCACAATTATGACCTTTACTTCCTTGTAGAACTTCAGGCTTGGATTTGTGAGCGTGCCTGGATTGAACCTTCCAGTTATTGCCGTAGCGCCTGTGACCTCAGCAAATTTGGCAACCGGTCTGAAGGCATATTGCCTCTGGGCAACCACGAGTATATCCTGTGGCTCAAAGCGGGCCAGCATTTTTCCTGCGACGATCAATTTGCTGTTTGTCTTTTTGACGTCGAGGATGTAAAGGCCATCGTTCCTTATCTTGAATATATACGGCTTCATATCGCTGGATTTGACCTGCGTACCGATATGCACTCCCGACTTCTGGTACTCTTCTTCTGGAATTAGCATCTCTTCATCCATCTGATCACCTATTCACCATTAGTTTATCTTTAATTATGCGAGGGTTCTCACTACCTGCTCTATGAGTTGATAGCTTTCAGGTATATAGCAATTTGTGAGGATCGTGTTGATGCCGCAGCCAGCCCGACCAGCTAGGTGAATGTGTAGATGGGCAAGCAAATATGTGGCAGGCAGCATAACGCTGTGAAATGATTATATAGGCTCTACCGATTAAATAAATATGCAGAAATTGAGCTGGGTGGAGGAGGAGCTTTCAGCCCTCAAGGCTGAGGGTAGATACGTACCGATAAGGACGATAGAGAGCGCTCAGGGATCATGGGTGACTATCGGTGGTAAGAAAGTCCTGAACATGTGCTCCAACAACTATCTAGGGTTCGCCAATCATCCTGAGACAAAGAAGGCAGCCATAGAGGCTATAGAGCAGTACGGAGTCGGTGCTGGTGCTGTCAGATCCATAGCAGGTACAGACGAGATTCATGCAAAGCTGGAGGAAAAGATAGCCAGATTCAAGCACATGGAATCTGCTCTGGTATATCAGGGAGGGCTTCTGGCAAATGTGGGAACGATACCGGCGCTCGTTGGAAAGGATGACGTCATATTCTCTGAAGAGCTCAACCATGCCAGCATAATAGATGGGACAAGGCTGAGTTCAGCGAAGAGGATCGTGTACAAGCATCTCTCCGTTGAGGACCTTGAAAAACAGATCAGAGAGAACAGGTCAGCTTTCAAGAAGGCCGTGGTGATAACAGACGGAGTTTTCAGCATGGATGGAGATATCGCGCCTCTGCCTGAGATAACGGAGGTCGCCGAAAAGAACGACGTGATGGTCTACGTGGACGATGCGCATGGAGAAGGCGTTCTTGGCGATCATGGTAGGGGAATAGTCAACTATTTCCATCTCGAGGATCGAGTAGACATAGAGATGGGCACATTTTCTAAGGCTCTTGGATCCATGGGTGGATTTGTTGCTGGGTCAGCGGATCTCATAGATCTTCTGAAGCAGAAGGCCAGGCCGTTCCTTTTCAGCAGCGCTCTTAACCCAGGTGATGCCGCTGCAGTCCTCAAGGCCATAGAGATCCTTGAGAAGGACGATTCGCTGATAAAGAAGCTGTGGCACAATTCCGACATACTGAAAAAATCATTATCTGATATAGGATACAACACAGGCCACAGCAAGACGCCGATAACGCCGGTCATAATAGGGGACGAGAAAAAGACCGTAGATCTGAGCAAGAGACTGTACGACGAGAAGGACGTATTTGCCTCGCCAATCGTTTATCCTACGGTACCAAAGGGTACGGCCAGGATCAGGCTCATGCCGTCTGCAGTTCACACAGACGCTGATATAAAGATCGCTGTGGACGCATTTTCAGATCTCGGAAAAAAACTTCATATAATCTGAACGATCACGACCGTTCTTTTTATATCCTTTTTATTAGTAAGTACCTTCAATGAATTCTAGATATGTGCTGCAGGAAAGCACGGATCGGAGATCTGGTTCACCGTTGGATCAACGTTAATCATTTACTCACCAAGAAATTTTCTTCATAACGCTTTCTATAACCTGAACCTGGGTTTAGTGGAAACCCTGACGTCACTATAAATATGTAAAATGAATACCGTGAATGCCCGAGTGGGGTAATTTGGATATCCTGGAGGCCTGCGGAGCCTCAGATCCGGGTTCAAATCCCGGCCCGGGCATAAAGATTATAGGATCAGGGGGCGGGAACCATAGAAAGGACTTCAGGATCCGTTTTCAGTTTGGCTAATATTGTTTCTGCCAGGGCGCTCCTGAGCTTCAGTTACGGTTTTCTCAACGTTCTTGTCAGCCTGTACCTTCATCATATCGGATACTCTTTTCTTACGGTGGGCATAATACTTGGTTCAGCAATAGTCCTGAGCTCTTCACTCACCTTTCTCATGGCAATGCTTGCGGATCACTACGGAAGAAAGATGGTGCTTGTTTTCCTTTATCTTATCTTTGCAGTCTCATCTTTCGTATTCCTCAGTTCAAAGGACGTTTCTATCCTTATACTTCTGAGTGGTCTTGGCAGCTTCACAGGTTCCGGTGGTGGGCCGATAGGATCCGGAGGGCCTTTTGGAGCTGTTCAGACTGCATTGATAACTGAGTTCACGGATAGAAGCAGGTTCTCAAGAGTACTTTCAACAGCTTCCGCTATTGGCCTGATATCCTCTAGCGCTGGCTCATTCCTCATCGATGTTGTTGAGAGGTTGGATGGAAACGTCTTTAGTCTCTTTTATGTAGCCGGCTTCATGGGCATCATAGGCATGCTGATAACTGTATTCCTCAAGGACAACGGTGTCAAGAGCAGCAGATTGCTTCCCACGATATCATGGAAGCGGATGATAAAGCTCTCGGTACCAACTATACCCAATGGGATAGGTGCTGGATTTATATCACCCATCTTCTCTCTTTGGTTCCACCTTCGTTATGGTATATCATCCGGTGAGATAGGGTTGATCTTTGGCATCTCAAATATCTTTGTTCTTCTGCCTATGTTGCTGATACCAAGGATCATAAAACCTGAGTCAGAGCTCAGCGCAATAGTGTGGACAAGATCGGCATCTTCGATCCTGCTCATAGTTCTGGCTTTCGTAACAGTCCCCCCTCTTGCCGCTGCAGTCTATATTGCCAGGCAGGGCCTTCAGATGGGAGCGGTGCCGGTTCGACAGTCCTTTTCTATGGGTATCGTGGATAGCACGGAAAGGGCCACAGCCTCGGGAGTTACCTCTATGACCAGAACGGGTTTTTCTGCAGCATCTCCACCTGTGGCCGGAGACCTGCTTTCCATCAGCACGATCTATCCACCGCTCATAGGCGGAATAATAACGGCTGCTGACCCACTGCTGTACTATTTCCTCTTCAGAAGTTCCTTCGGGAACCGGTCAGGATCCTGAATCCGTCCTTGGTTTTCCAGACGCTTCGTCGTACGTTTCCGCGATAGACCATAGGTTGGTGCCACCCTTCAGAACAAGGGCAATAGCCATCGCCAAGACCGTTATGGCGCTCATTGCCAGAAATAGATCAATGGAGCTCACCCGGTCGATCTCAACGGTGAACACGGCGAGTATCGTCATTCTGGTTATGGTGGAGAAAAGAGAAACGCCTGAGGAAAATCTGCCCTGAAGATCTCTTGGCACATACTTCATAACCAGAGAATTTCTGTTTATGCGCGTTCCCGGGTTTCCAATTCCATGCAGACTCTGAAATAACAGGAAGGCTACAAAACTTGAAGAGAACGGCATTAAAATCAGTCCAGCCAGATAGATCAGGAAGAAGATGAAGGTGTTTGTCATCTCCCTCCTGCTTGGGAATATGGCCATAAAGAGGCCAGTTATGGCGGCAAACGCTGCATAATCAATTTCTGACAATGAAATATCCGCAACACCGCCGTGGATGACGTTCACTATGAATACGGGCTTCACCAGATTACCAACGGTGACCATTATGAAAGGAAAATTGAGAAGGTATATCAGTGCGATCTGTTTCGGGAATCTTCTGATGACAGATATTGTTCCAGTCATTCCATCTACACCATGTCTGGTGTTCTTGGTCGGTCTGTAATCGTCCCGCAGATACCATAGGGGTATAAGCGAAACCGATGCAAGGAGGGCTGCAACAACGAGTGCCGTTCGCGGTCCAAGAAAATGCAGGAGCGGAATGGCCATAATCGGTCCGATGATGGATGGGAGCTGGCCGGAGATCTCTGAGAGGCCATTGGATCTGACGTACAATCCTGATTCGGATATGGTCTGTAGAAGCGCCCGCATTGCATCAAAGTAGAATGTTTCGCTTACATCAAGATAGATCATAAGAGCTGATAGGATGAGTATTGGACTTACCTGCCAAAAATTCCATACTATGAAGATGAGAACCTCTGCTATTGACGACGATCCCTGTATGATCTGAACGATGGTCTTTCTTTTCATCGAATCTATTATCTTCCCTATGGGCGCTTGAAGTCCAGTTATGACCGTAAGAGAGACCAGCATGATGGCACCGAAGATAATCCTCCCTGTATGGGTCGAGCTGAGCAGAAACATTATATATATCTCGATGGGGAGGCTGGATGAGAGGAACATCACCTTGGTCATATTGAAAAGGCCAATCGTTTTATTATTGGGATTCACGCCGTTTCATTTCAGCTGAATTAATAAATTAAACAGTTTATAAAATTTATAAATGAACAACAATCGAAGAAAATCGAATTGATAGAGAATGTCAGCATTTCTGGCTTATGGTGGTGCAAAATTCAAAGATCTGCTTCCTTTTTTTCTATAAGGAACCTGCACGTGCCATGACCATTTACCTGCGTATGTGAAGACGTAACGTTCATTCCCAAAACGGATTCAAAAAGGTGACATTCCAGTGCACATGCCTCACCAAATCTCCTTGATATGGTAAAGATTGGGCAGTTGTACTCTAGCAACTCGTACTTGCCATTTCCCACCTTCTTGATCTCTGGGACGTAGTTCTCCTCATACCGTAGCTTAACGAGCCTCTCTACCCTCTCATCATCCCTTGCGCTGCCAATGGCTATCCTGTAAGTTTCTGCAATCTCAGTGTATCGCTTATTGAGGAATTTAAGGATAAGATCCCTGTTTCCTGTGGCAACAAGGAATTCGATCAGATCTGCCAGAACCCCGCCGCTGGAAGAACCGAATGCCTCAGAGGATCCTCTCAACAGATAGAATCTGTAAAACGGTCTACCCATATCGCCCTTTGTTATTCTTCTTTCAATGAGATGCCTGTTTTCAAGGGCCTGAATGTGTTTAAGTACCGCCATCTTAGATACTCCTATCTGGTCTGCAATCTGCTGAAGCGTCATCCCATCCGATCTCTTCAATGCAATAAGTATCCTTGTCTCTGTGGGATAACCTCCAAGTTCCATTTCATCTGCCATAGGTCAATAGGATATATTATTTAATTAACTTTTCCGATTATAAAGTATAAAATATTTCTAGATTTAATTTTTTATTTCATAATCTTATGAAGTGCCGACATTCTGCTGATCCAACAGGTATCATAACGTATTTCACGTATTTACCGGACTATTCATGTCCTTCTTTCCAGCCCCAGCGAGCGATATAAGTGGCGTTATTATCAGTGAGATCAGTACAGTTCCGAGTATTGCAAGGGAATACTCTGTTGCTGTTATTATGTTGGTGTCATATGCTATCGCAGCTATTATTACGCCAACAGCTCCCCTTCCACCCAGGACGGACATGGTTGTCAGTGGTGTTATGCTCCTTATGAATTTCTTTGATAATATATAATTTAGGAGTGTACCGGATGCTATGATAACGATAAGTGCCGGCAGAAATATCAAAAATATCCCGGCTTTTGGGAATACGACGCTGGCCCCGGATATGGAAAAGAAGAGAGGTATGAAGAAGGAGTCATTTATTCTCTTGAGTGTGTTCAGAAGCATCCGGTGATATTTTTCACCTACCGAAGCCTCATGAATTAATATCCCTGCAAAGAAGGATCAAAGGACGTAGGTTATGCCTATTGCTTCAAATATTATAGATACCAGCAGGCCTGCTATTATGACGATTGAGAATAGGAGATACGCAATATTTGCGCTTTCTTCCCGCTTCTCTATCCAGGCCATTATTCCCAATGTCCTGCGCCTGATCAGAACGTCGAATACCGCTATCAAGATGAAGAAAAGTATCACAAATCCCAGCGATTCGAGGACCCTGTAGATATTCTCGGTGGTGGCGGAGAGCATGATGAAGGCAACTATGTCCGTAAGAACGACCGAGGAGAGAATGAGGCGGCCTCCATTGACCTTCAGCAGATCATATTTCATGAGGAGAACTGCTATTATGGAAATGGAAGGTACGCTCACAGATAAAGAAACAAAGAAGGATGCGATGAAACCGAACGGACTGATTAAATTCAGTATGGCAAGGCCAAGAACCATTGGAAGAACAAAACCAGATATGGTGAAGAGTATCGATCTCCTGAGGTTACCGTAGATGTATTCAGTGTTTGCCTCCACTCCTATTGATAGTATTATGAAGAACAGGGATATGCTCTCTATGTCTGAAATGGGCTGTGATGGTAATATTATCCTGAGTACTCCCACGCCAACGATGATTCCGGAGACGATGTAGGCAACCACCCCTGGTATCCTGAATCTGTCAAGCAGAACACCAAGAAGCATCGATACGGATAACAGTACGAGTATCTGCGTCAGGATGTCCGTGATCACTCACACATATAGCCCAATTATAAATGAACTTTCCATCTAGGCAGATGAATTTGATCCTTACTTAAAACTCGAGAAATCATGAAACTATGTGGAGGAATACCCCCACATATGACATTATAACACCAACCGCAGACATACCAACAGCCCATACAGCATAGTGGCCGGATATTGATCTGGCAAGACCCACGCCGAGAAAGGCCAGTGCGATTACCGCAGCTGCAAATGGAAGAATATGATAATTTGGCAACAACGCATCGGTCGCAAGTGGTATCATGGAACCAAGGAATCCTGACGCTCCAGCTATTGCAGTGCCTTCCAGGGCCTCCTCCGTGATCTCTATGCCAATTCTGCTTCTCATGAGCTTTCGAGGGGAATCCATTGCAAGCTGTCTGGACATCCTGAATACCTCTCCGCGCAACCTAGCATATTCTGCGATGAAGAAGCTGAAACCACCAACTATAGCCGATCCTGCTCCTATCCTCAGTGCTTCGGTCACTCCAAGCGAGGCAGACGACGAAAGCGCTGCCGCAGCTATCATTAGCGAGGTTATTATTCCATCGGAAAGCCCAAGAGTAACCGAGAAGAGTATACGGCCCCTCAATTCTGGTTTCTCCTCACGTTCTCGATGAGTCTCTTTCCTACGGCTATTTCATCAACAGAATGGATCGCAGACCCAGTATTTTCAATTGTCTCTATAAGTTCATCATAATTTATGTTTGTACCCTCCACTGTGATGTTCGTGCCCATGGTCTCCATATCCATCTCTGTGACTATGATGTTCACGGCCTCTACCCCCTGGACCCTCTCTATTGCAGCAGCAAGTTCAACCAGTGTCGGCCTGTTGAGGCCCTTGTCCACATCAAGCACCACTCGTCTTATATTCAAATCCATCATCACTCCTGTATTCTATATTTATTTAAACATCTAAATATAAGATATGATGGAGTCATTACTTTATGCATCATCTCTTATGTTATGCATTATGGGAAAACAATTAAAAAATATTTCTAAATCCGAATATGAAAATCGCATATGCGATGACAGATGAGAAATGGCAAAATATCTAAACTATATGGTGAGAACACTGCATCCTCTGATGTTCTCCTGTTTGCATGCCAAATTTAATTATTGATGAACTCTTTATTGATATGATAAGTCATGAAGGTCAATATAATAGGTCTCAATGGGTTCGGAAAACGTCATATTGAGGCATGGTCAAAGCTTGACGTAGATATCGAGATAACCGAGAGAAAAGCCGATGTTGTAAGCGATCTCAGAGCGAAATATGACATAGTGAAGGTGAACGGAAGCCTTGAGGAAGCGTTCAGATCCGATGCGGAAATATTCGATCTGGTATTGCCTCACAACATGCACAGGGATGTGACCGTGAAGTCACTTTCGCTCGGTAAACACGTTCTGGTTGAGAAACCAATAGCAACTGAGATCGCAGATGCCAGGGAGATGATAAGATCAGCCACTGAGCATGGGCGTAAGTTCATGGTAGCCGATCAGTATTATTTTGATCCCAGTGTATGGAAGGCAAAGGACATAATCGAATCTGGGAAAATAGGGACCATGCATACAGTCATTATCAGAGATCAGAGGAAATACAACTGGCACGGCTGGAGATCCCAGGCATCTGTTATGGGCGGTGGTCCCCTAATAGATGGTGGCATACACTTCATAGATACTCTGTTGAACCTCGGTGGGGCCTATAGCTCAGTGAGGTCAAACTTCTACAGGTCCGTTGCATCCATCGAGGAGCCTGATACGGTCGAGGCGATCTTCAAGTTCAGTAACGGATCAAACGGCCTTTTCTTCTACTCATGGGGATACCCAAATCCTCCAGACCTTCCCTCGTTCGAGATAGTGGGAACCGACGGTAGCATCATAGAGGATCTCAGAAGCAAGCCAAAGAATTTTGAGGCCCCAAAGGGAAAACGAGCCTACGGTGATCCTATTTTGAATGGAGACCCCATGGATCTTGGTTACCACGATATATTCCTGGATGAGGTATCCGGTTTCCTGAGGAGCATCGTTGATAACACACCGGTACCATTCGATCCTGAACGGGCTCTCAGGGATCTTGTCGCTGTAAAGGATATCTACGCAAACAGCATATAGTTCAGAGAAAATGAGAGACTGGTGCATCCAAGGTCATCTGTCCGCATTATTCGAACAACTTGAGGTGGTTACGTATAAAAGTTTATATCTCACATTAAATTAATATTTTAACAGGGAAGAAAAACAGAGGGATTGAAGGAGATAATTATGGTGTTATTCAAATTTGGAAAAAGCGAAGAAGAGAAGATGCTTGAAAGGCGTTCCAGGATAAGCAAGTGGAAATCCGATATAGACAGGGCAATCAGGCAATACGAGAAAAACAGAGAGATGAACATCCAGAACGCGAAGATATCATTGAAGGACGGCAATATAGAGAAGGCCAGGGTCTTTGCATCGAACATAGTATCCCTTGACAGTGCCATAAGGGGCCTCAAGGATTATAAGCTATTCCTTGAGAACATAGATCTCAATCTTCAGTTTGCGGACACCACCAAGAAGGTATGGGCCTCCCTAAAGGAAGGATCTGAGGATCTGCTTAAGAGCCAGCTCACAGAGAAACAGGTGATACAGATGCAGCAGAATGTGGAGAAAATAATCTCAGCTTCGGATCAGATACAGGAGAGGCTGAGCAGTCAGCTGGATCAGATAACAACTGCAGTGAACCAGAGGGGCGAATACAATCCGGAAAGTGTGGAAAAGATACTTACCTCGCTCTCGGGTGAGGGCCAGAGATCTCAAGAGAAGCCGACAGTGCAGGAAGCGGCAGAGTCTTCAACAACGGATAAAGATCTTGAAAACCTGCTAAAATCTCTTGGCGGCGTTAAAAATGACGATGATCATACAAAATAAATCATTTTATCCATCAAAACCTATTTCTGGATCACATCCATATGAGATATATAATAACTTTTAAAAATATAAACTATGGATGAAGAATCCAGTCATCGAACACATCTTTTTTGTGAGGCATTCATCCCTTCCAGAGCCCTACGGCCAGCCCTATCAGGAAAAGGATCACCGTGAGCGACAGAGATCCACCGAAGCCTATTGAGATATCGTTGGTTATCTGAGCTGCATAACTCTTGACGTATGGCAGGAGCCTTGCAGTCATGTTCGTTATTGACACGTGCGGAGCGAACGAAAAGCCAACGTACGTAGACAGGATCAGTGCGATCACTATTAGTATGAAAGATGTCACGCCTTTCTTGATCGCAAGCCCGAACAGCAGGCCATCTATCAGGGCAACAATCAAAAGGATGTAGCCCGTTAATTCAACCATTGGATGATTAACATAAAGCACGTATTTAAATTTGTTGCATATGTGACCGACCGGTGAGCCTTTTTCCATGGTTTTTCTTTAAATTTCAAATACATAAAAAACCACCCAGTAGGCTTAATCTCATTTTCTGGCTCATGTTGAAGCTTTTATAGATCCACGCCATTTATCAACAGAATGAAGGAGACACGAATAATACTCATTGGTACTGGAAATGTCGGTCTGAACGTTCTCAAGATCATACAGATCAATAATCATCGGAGTTCAAATGGTGGGATAAGAGTTGTAGGCGTATCCGATTCAAGGAGCTACGTAGCCGGTCAGGATCTGGATATCCTGCATATCATAGAATCAAAAGAGAAGGCCGGAAGGCTGTCCAATAAAGATTTTTCAGGTCCGGAAGATCTCCTCGGAGAGCATGCGGATGTGCTTGTGGACTGCACACCCGCTTCAAGAGACGGTATAAGAGAATCGGATCTCTATCGTATGGCGTTCGAAAGCGGAATGAATGTCGTCACGGCAAACAAATCAGGGTTGGCCAACAGATGGCATGATATAATGGAATCTGCAAGATCAAATTCAAAGGCCATAAGGTATGAAGCCACGGTGGCCGGCGGCGTTCCTCTGTTCAGTGTCCTTGACTATTCCGTGTTGCCCTCAAAGATCAGCCGTTTCAGGGGAATCGTGAGCTCCACTATCAACTACGTCATAAGAAATATGGCCGCTGGAAGGACTCTCAGGGATGTCGTTGAAGAGGCCATCAATAAGGGAATAGCGGAGAGAAATCCACAGGACGACCTAATGGGCCTGGATGCCGCAAGGAAGAGCGTCATACTTGTAAATCATATATTCGGCACGGAATACATGCTCAGAGACATTAAATATACTGGTGTTGAAGAAAAGGCTTATGGCATAAATGATCGCCTTATAACCGAGGTTTACTCTGATGACGGAAGACCCGTAGCAGTATCCAGAATTGTCTCTCTACCAGAAAACGATTTCCTGAAAGGAATAGGCATGGATGGACTTGGCTATCAGATAACTACGGATAACAATGGCACTGTTAATGTAGGTGATGTATATGATGGTCCATATGAAACTGCAGGTGCCGTTGTCAACGATATCATGCTTTTATCGAAGTTCTTAAAATAAAGATAATAACGTGTAAAACAGTGTTTATATATGTTCTAGGAATCGGGCTTTACGGTGATTGCCCCGTGAGAAGAAACTGAGATCTCTGCACTGGAAATCTGGGCTCATGATCGGGGAGATTCACTGTCCCATCAGGTGATATCCATGGACGAGGATCTCATTAAAGATAACGCAATGCAACGAGCCAGAGCTGCCCAGTATGTTCTCAGTGCCGTAGGTATTGATTTTTCCTATGAAAATGGGTACAAGGTATTTGAAAATATCAACATCGATGTCGGTCAAAACGAGTTTGTTGCCATAGTCGGCCCATCCGGCATAGGCAAATCAACTCTCCTGAGGATCCTCGGAGGTTTTCTGAAACCTGACCGCGGATCTGTATATCTGTTCGGAAAGCCAATAATAAGGCCGACGCCAGATATAATACTGATACATCAGTCCATAGTGACGTTTCCGTGGTTGACCGCCCTGGAGAATGTTATGCTTTCGCTCAAGGTCAGAAACGTTTCGGATGAAGAGGCTGAGAAGGCTGCCAGAAATGCACTTGAGATGGTCGGGTTGCAGGGTTTCGAAGATCTGTATCCAAAGGAGATGAGCGGCGGCATGAGGCAGAGAGTTGCAATAGCACGTGCACTTGCCGCAAGCCCACTTGTGTTTCTGATGGATGAGCCATTTGCGCATCTCGATGAATTGACAGCTGAAGGCCTCAGGCAGGATATTTACAATATACTGTTCAGTCCGGACACTCCTCTGAAGGGCGTGGTTCTGGTATCTCATAACCTGACCGAGGTGGTGGAACTTGCCGATGAGATATACGTGCTTAACAATGTTCCTGCTACCGTTGTGGGGAAGGTTCATGTGGATCTGCCAAGGCCAAGGAATCCGAGGAGCGAGGAATTCAACCAGATACTCGATGCCCTATACAACTATCTCACACCACCGAAGGTGAAGAAGCTATGAATGAGATCCTCCTCATCACCCTTGCAACACTTGCCACTGCAGGTCGCGTGCTTGGTCTCATACTCATTTCAATATTCACCGGTTGGTTCCTGGCATATGCTGCTATAAAGGGGAAAATTTTCGAGAATATTTACATATCTCTTATAGAGGTTTTCGAGTCGGTTCCAGTTATATCATTTTTTCCAATAGTTCTCATAATATTCGTCACAAGGATCGGTGGTCCACTTGGAGTCGAGATGGCAGCGGATTTCCTTGTCTTTACCGCTGTTGTCTGGAACATATGGATAGGAGAATATCAGGCATTCAAGACTGTACCGCGTGAGATGCTGGAGGTCGCGGAGAATTATCAGATGTCGTTCCTGACAAAGATGAGACGAATTTTCATACCGTTTTCCTATCCGAGGATAGCAGCAAACCTATTCCCGAGTGTATCTGACGGCTTTTTCTACATCACGGTGAGCGAGGTCTTCAGCGTGGGAATACACACGTACCAGACATTCGGCATAGGCACTGTTCTGGACTCCCTGGTGGCCAGCGGCCAGACACGGCTAATATACATTGATCTTGCGATACTCGCCGTGGTTATTATACTTATAATAATTGGGCTTAGGGAATTCAGCAGGTATGCGGTGTCGAAGTATACCGTCGATACAGATGCTCCGATCATAAGAAGGGGGCGTCTTAACGTCAAGCAGACAACAAGGCTATTATCCGTCGTGGCCAGAAATCCACTTTCAAGGCTAGCAGGATATTACAGATCCAGGGCCATTTCAAGGCCACCAGAGGTATTCGAGAAGCACGAGATCCGCAAGGAAAAGATCAGCAGGTATACCAGCATAGCCATAGGCGTGATCATCCTGGGCTTAATACTGTATTCCAGCGTGGATCTGATCATCTCGGTGCCACATTCGGAATGGGGAAGGCTTTTCAGTATTACGCCAAGGATTGTCCTTTATCTGCTCTATGACTATCTTAGGGTCGGAGTAATACTGGCGATATCCTTCGTGATAGCCATATTCCTTGGATATTATCTGGCGATGCATTCGCGCGCCGAGGGAATTGGCGTTCCGATAATACAGGCGCTCAGTGCCTATCCGCCACCCATATACTTACCGTTCATATTTGCGGCCAGTTTCACAGCCATACATTCAGTACTGGGTGCATTCACAGATGAGTTTTATGTTCTTTCTCTGGGATTTGTCAGCACATTCTACTACATATTCTATTCATTCTGGATGGGCGTTAAGGCCCTTCCGGCCGAGTATTTTGAGGTAATGAAGAACTTGAATATGGGTTATTTCAGCAGGATGCGCAGTATAATACTGCCAGGAACATTTCCATACCTGATCTCCGGCATATCGTCCACGATAAACAGCGCGTGGGGTGGCCTGATGATAGGGGAATACTGGCCAGACATAGTTGCCGGAAGAAGTCTCGAGGTACATTTTGGTCTCATGAAATTCATAGATGTTCAGACAAATACAGGGAATATAGCACTGGCTGGATGGGGATCATTCATCTTCGGTATAGTTGTTGCCATATATTCCATACTCTTCACAAGGAGGATGATGGATCTTGCCAGGAAAAGGTATGTGGCGGAGGAGGGAGTATTTGCAGCTTGATAATGCGAGTTCTCCTTCCCGGATAAATCCTCAGATAGAACACTTTTAATATTATGCATTGCATTAACTGACGATGACCGAAGTCGTTGATCCCAACGCAAGGATAGCCGATCTCGTTGGATTATTGTATGTTATGAATAATATATTTGAAGGTAAGACCGATCTTTACAGGCTTGAAAAGGAGATGGAGGTGGATATAGACGACCTTATGCCCATAGTGTACACCGCATCAAATCTCGGGTTCGTTTCTGCAGAATCTGGGGACATAATAATAACGGATAAGGGGAGAGAATACGTCCGATCGGGCATAAGGAGGCGGAAAGAGATAATAAGGGAATCCTTGAAGAATATCGAACCGTTCAAAACAGCACTGAGGCTCCGTCGCTTCGATCTGGATCAGCTCATGCAATCTCTGAATGAGGAAGGTGTGCAGACCTTCAATTCACCATCCGGTACACATGATCTTGAGGTCATACTGATAGAGTGGGGAGTTTATTCAGGTCTCTTGAAAAAGGATGATGAAGGTTTTTCTGTGGCGTAAGCGGAATAACGACCTGCAGCTATTGATAATTTAATTTTTTGAACAGCGAACGCATCTCAATCCCCGTCGTCAAATACCTGCAAACTCCCTGTATTTTGAGAGCAGATCGGCATCAATTGATGGTCTTATGCTCCCTATGACATCCAGAAGGTCCTTCGTCTCGACCTGTCTCTGTTTTCCAGATTTCACTGCCTCCATGAAGACATTCTGACTTGCCTTCTTACATATGAACTCAATATCCGCACCACTGTAGCCTTCTGTTTGTTGGGCGAGCAGGTCATAATCAATACTGCCGGCCTGTTTCACCTTGGCCATGTTGAGCTGAAATATCTTCTTTCTCGCTACGATGTCCGGTGGGGGAACGTATACCTTTATATCGAATCTTCCGGGCCGAAGCATTGCCTCGTCTATCTCCCATGGATTGTTTGTGGCGGCTATTATGAAGAGGTTCTTGTTCTTCTGAGAATTTATACCTCCAACCTCGTTGAGCAACTGCGCAACACCCCGTTTTGCGGCGTCCGAATTTGAAGTATCTCTTTTGGGCACAAGTGCGTCAATCTCGTCAAAGAAGATTATGGCTGGGGATAGAAGCGCTGCAGCCCTGAACAGCTTCGATATGTTTTTTTCGAACATTCCGAACCACTGGCTGTAGAGGCTAGCTGGATTCACATTTATGAATCTCGCTCTGACCTCATTCGCTATGGCTTTGACTATGAATGTTTTTCCGGTTCCAGGTGGCCCATAGAGGAGCATTCCACCACCGAACTGAATGTTGTATTCCTGGGAAAGCTCCTTGAATTTCATGGGATATACGATCTTGCCCAGGATCTCATTCTTTACTTCATCCAGTCCTGCAACATCCTCAAACGTAACCCTGGGTATTTCTGGTTTTTCGAGGCCGATCTCCTCCAGTAGGGCTTCACCTTCTGATATACTATCGTTTTCTCTTGATTCCGGGTTGGCCTGAACGTTATCGTTGACCCTTTGGTAGGCGCTGAGAATTATATTGCACTGATCAAGTCTCTTCTTCTTAAGATCTGGAGGTGATGCGTTGGCAGCCTCAAGCATGAGCCTGTAAGCCGCAAAATAATATTCCTTTGCCTTGTCCCTGTGGCCCAGAGATTCCTCCTTCATGCCTCCCTGGAGCAATTTCGTGGCCTTGTCTATCTTCTCGCTTGCCTCATCCAACACTCTCACTCTCCTGTGATCTGTAACTGTCCATGACTGTACCTTTCGTGTACAGTTTTATCTTTCCTATCTTTTTCTGCACATAGATGAACTCAACCTTGACTTCATATTCCTCAGCAAATATGGCATATTCTGTCAGGATATGACTGAACTTCGAGGAGAAGAAGAGATAATCCCTATCGCTTCCATTTGCAGTGAAAAAATAGGCCTCCAGCTTTGTTCCGATCAGTCTGTCTCTACCTGGAACTGCAGTTTCTGTTATCTTCTCTTTGTCAGGAACTATTGCAACATCCAGGAGTTTTCCAACGACCATCATCTTGTTCTGGAGACTGTAGGCCTGCCCCAGAACTTTCCTGGATGTGGTTATATAGAGCTTTGAGATGCGATCATCATTTATTTCGGGTTCGTAATATTTCAATATGTCTGTTACAATTAGAGACATAATTACTATCTTTCATGGAATTGTGTCTTATTAAGCTTAGTGCTTTTATCGTCATCGTTTCTACATTAGCCGTTGATCTTTCCGATCAGGAAACATTATTAAGAATATACGGCGTTCGGATCTATGACCCATTTATAGCAAAGAGTAAATTGCACAGGGGAATATGTAGATCTTAGATATATCCCAAATTTTCAGTCCTAAGGATTTCGATCAAAGCAATTTCTCGCATCGGTTTCACAAAAATAGGTGTTTACAAAAAGATGAGCAAATAATCTTCGACTTTCAGAAAGGATATGAATTGCGCTGGAAGAGTAAACCTTCGAAACGATATTGATAGGACCGTGGCAAGGCCTGTGGATATGCCTTTTTCTTGAAAGGCATGCAGGATGCTAACGCTGAATAACCATCCCATGTCTGATTTGAAATGGTCCTGCAAAACGATCCCAGGCGATGAGGAGTGGGTGGAAAAAAAGCAAATGTGGAGGTTAAGATGCTTTAGCACGAGGAGCACATCATTTGAGCGATGGCTCATAATATTTCATATTTATATACATTTATCTTATCTGTAAATGTTGGCTTCAGATTCCGAATATTACGATGAATACAGGCGTCTCATCTGGTGGCTGTTTTTTGGAACCAGAGGAGGTTCTATGCGATTACGCATAGTGGAACATATCAAAGAAAAGCCATCAAATCTGAACCAAATAAGCGTTTCTCTGGGTATAAATTACAGGACGTCGGAGCATCATATTCGCATATTGGAAGATAACGGAGTACTGATATCAAAAGGTGACAGATACGGGAAGATATATTATATAAATCCAAACTTCATAGATAAATTGGAAATAATAAATAAATTCAAAGAGAAAAAATGATCTTTATGGGAAATATTTTATGAAGTCTAGCAGGTGGCCATATATGGCGGTGTATCCGATAAACAGCGCTATGATCGTACCTATTATGAGTATAACCGCCTCGACCATGTAGGCTAGCTTGCCCTTCTTAGGATCTATGAACATTATCGGTGAGATCAGAGCACCTATTCCATCCACTATATATAATCCCATTGCAGCTAGGAGGTTGTCGCCTGATTCCAGATGGTAGTTCACTATGCCAACCGCCTCTATGAGAACGTATATGCCTAGGAAGAACAGCAGAATAGATACGGAGGAGAGATCGTAGTGTTTGTAATAAGCGAATGCTGACATGATCAGAATCAGGCCCGTCACTAGCAATGGATCGCCGAAGAGCATGTTGTAACTCGACGGCAGTGGCCAGGTGAAAGACATTATGAAACCACTGAGGAAATCAAAGACCCCGATACCAATCGCCGGCATAAGTATGCCCTGAATTCTCTTCTCATTTCCAAGAGCTGAGAAGAGAAAGTACATTGCACCAATGGCCGTAGACATTCCCAACGCAAGCAGCATTACAGCCAATGAATCTATGAATTCTGCACTCATATTATCACCAAATCCCTATTCTAAATGCGTATATAAGTTTATTTATATGTGCATTATTTGACCATTATCGGTATATTGCTTATGGAATCAGTTAATATAAATTAAAAAGATGCATAATTATTACTATTGATTATTACATAATAATTTATAATCATCTGTAATTCATTATTATATTACTGATATTGGAAATAATCTGCTATAAACATAAGTTTTATTTACGAAATAACAATATCGATATGATACTTATGTCAAAGACCATGTCGATTGTTCTGGCCTCTGGAACAATAGATAAGATAGCCGCAGCGGGTGTAATAACATCCGGTGCTGTCGCTAACGGGATCGACGTCAACATCTTCGTAACATTCTGGGCGCTCATGAAGTTCAGGAAGCATGACGATACTGTGAACAAGCTCAGCTACGATGGATCTGAAATAAGCAGCATCGTACTGAAGAGGATGT
>NZ_VYIJ01000046.1 GCF_008709555.1 Thermoplasma sp. | reverse complement strand
ATACTCTCAAGCTTGGAAATGGACGGTGAATTGCTGTACGATATATACAAGAGCCGGGAGGATGTTGAACAGTCTTTTGATGCGATGAAGAACGAGCTTGAGGAGGACAAGACGTACCTTCAGGATGATGAGTCCATATGGGGCTATTTCTTCATAACGTTTCTGTCACTATACCAGCACTACAGGGTCCTTGCGCTGATAAGGTCCAAGGACCTTGTCGGTAAGCTATCCGTTAATGAGGTACTGCTGCAGCTATCCAGGGTATACCTGGTGAAGTATGCTGACGGGACAACAGGATTCCTGGACATACCGAAGAAGGTGGAGAACATTATAAATACCCTGGGCCTGAACATATTACCTAAACTTTAGCGAGTTAAGGTTGTAACAGAATTATGAATATGCATCGAAGAAAGGTTTCCAATTATATTGACATGACGATGCCAGTGTAAGATTAGGGGTGGCAACCTGGCAGTCTCCCGACCTCTGAGGCGGCTTTCGATAATTTCTGTCATCGGTATTCAAACAAATTAAAATAGGGGCTGATGGGGACATCACACGCTTTGG
>NZ_VYIJ01000045.1 GCF_008709555.1 Thermoplasma sp. | reverse complement strand
ATATCAGATTCATGGTGCTGGTTATGTTCTTAACCATGGTCTCATTGGCCTCCCTTAGGCCGATCATAGAATATGGGGCGGATCTCTGTTCCGCAAGATGCACGACGGCATCCGGCCTTACCTTCTTTATAACCCTGTACATGAAATCCGGATTTGACGCATCGCCATAGAAAAAGGGTATTTTCTTCCCGAAGTGTTCGTGAAGCTTCCTGTTTCTCTCCTGGAATGAAAGTATGGGGAGAGCAGAGTCAGAACCTACATTAGAAACTCTCTTTCTTGTTATGAAATTATCGAGTCCATAGACCTCATGTCCCCTGTTGAGTAACCTGAGAGCAAGTGGAAAACCAATATATCCGTCAATGCCCATTATGAGTATCTTCATTCAATATAGTATTTTACAGAAGGTAAAAATCTTTCTCGATATTGCCGATCCAAAGATCAAAGTATCATAGGACTGGATGCCGTCTTGCGAAAGGTAGGCTTGAAATACAGGAGTACATTAAACTTTAGACAACATAATAATTCGTACGTCTCAGAGGTGCTCTTTTGTCGTCTGTAAGCAAATATTCATGGGGTGGATCTCTCATCGAGATACGGCAGTTGAGAAAGGTTTACTCAAACGGCAAGGTTGCCAT
>NZ_VYIJ01000044.1 GCF_008709555.1 Thermoplasma sp. | reverse complement strand
CTGTGGAGATCGCAACTTCGGGCTTGCATGGAATATATCCGTACAGGCAGATGTCGGTCATTGAATCAGGAAGCTCCGATGCTTCAGCTCAGGAGTAGCTCACACTTTTGCCCATGCGGTACGCCTCAAGGGATATAAGCACGGCACACAGGACGTCGTTCATTCCAACGATCACCGCCACGTTCTCAAAGGCCGTCTGTAGGCCAAACAGAGCGAATACCACTATGGCAGAAACGAGGAAGGCGATCCTGAAAAAATACCGGTCAAGCACTGCGATGAGTATGAAAAGCAGGGCAAGGATATAGAGACCGATGGTCGGCGCCTGTGGCAGTATTACCTTTGAGCCATAGTAGAGCATTTTTTCATCGTGCGGGAGCGATAGAAAAATGAAAAAGGGTATCAGGTTGAGCAGTGCAATGAAAAAAGAGTAGTGGGTGTTCCTGTCAGCATCCATCATTCACCAGATCAGTATCCCTCCACAATGACGATGATTACCATTCCGGTAACCACTCCCATGTCGGTGCTGTTGTGTATGTCAACGTTATACTTGCACCTGCTGGTAACGTGAAGTTTTCATAGACTGCACTTGCCGTTGAGTTGCTGTAAACTGTGTATGCAGTACCGTTTATTGTTATCTGTATCTCTGTTATTGCACCACCGTT
>NZ_VYIJ01000043.1:117-699 GCF_008709555.1 Thermoplasma sp. | reverse complement strand
TTCTCCACATGAAAGAAACAGAGAACAAAACTGCCCTTTTTCAACCCCATCTGCCTGACGATATCGGCCGGAATAACGACCATTCCATTCCGGTGCATCTTGGACTCGAATGTTAAATCGTGCATAGAAAAACGAAACACAATTTCGCATATAAATCTTGGCTACGATGATTGCCGGATGCACAAAACGGCGATATTTACGGGATTAGCCATCGCTGGACACATACATATCACTGTCTTTCTTTGGGTTAAACGACTTACACGGATCGCAATATATTAATGGGCTGCAAACCAAACCGCTCGGCTATTTTATCTCCACATTCATTATGGGCGGTTGGCCATAGTCCCGGACAAATTCGTTGTAAAGCTGCTCGGAGCGTCTGATAGCACGACGGAAGCTTTCCCTCACCTGCGGAGATGGATACATCATAAGCTGTTCGGCCCACTGAAGCATATTCCGGTATGCCTCAATATAAAGCTGGCGCCGGTATTCCCGATGCTCATACCACAGCATTTCAGGCATTGTAGGCACAACCGCCGAAAATAGTTAAATATTATGATCACCGGGCTCCGGATAAACACA
>NZ_VYIJ01000043.1:0-107 GCF_008709555.1 Thermoplasma sp. | reverse complement strand
GAAGATGGAAATAACTAACAAAGAAAAGGAGTATCATCACGAAAACCATATGGTGTACAGTTGTCAGTACCATGTGATATTTTGCCCGAAATATAGGAGAAGTGTGC
>NZ_VYIJ01000042.1 GCF_008709555.1 Thermoplasma sp. | reverse complement strand
ATGGTCGATGTGGGCATCACGATGACGACAGCGTCGCCGGATAAGGCGAGAATTATAGAAACGCAGAGCCCGACGCCGGAGGCGAGGCACAGGGCTCTTGCTTCGCTTTCTGCGGCCGGCATACGCACATGGATCTTCTACGGCCCCATAATAAGAGGCTTCAATGATTCCAATAGGGAGATAGAGGGAATAGCAAGGATCGCATCCGATACAGGATCGAGAATAATATTTGACGCCTATTCGTTCTACCCCAGATCGGCTGAGATGATGATCGGGGCCGGTATAAGGCCGGCAGCTCCAGATATGAAGAAGCTTGAGCCCAGGATAAGAAGAATATGCGGGGATTTTGGAGTGGAATGCCACAGCGAGGATGAGGATTATCTGAAGGAGAATTCAAGGATCAACAGGACGCTATTCTGATTATATGTATATTATCTTCTCGTTGAACCTCTCGAAGAGCACTTCATCGGCAAAGCCATATCCAGGTACGTATCCGTGCCTGCGGTACCTACCGACCTCTTCGAACCCATTCTTCTCTAGGACCTTTCTGGATGCAATGTTTGGTTCAAAGACACTGCTTATCAGCTTGCGCAGGTGCATTGTGTCGAAGGCGTACTTCATCATCAGCGATACGGCTTTAGTTGTTATGCCTCGGCCCCAGAACTTCTGATCGATACCGAATGCTATGTAGGCGTAGCTGTTCTTGTTGTCTATGTCG
>NZ_VYIJ01000041.1 GCF_008709555.1 Thermoplasma sp. | reverse complement strand
CTCAAGGAACATCGAAGTGCTCGGTATATCTGAGTACTTCAGGCTGTTGTCAGCCAGCCAATCGTTGCGGTTCGATGAAGCCTCACCTACGGGTGAGGGGGAGACCAGCAGCAAGCTCCGACGCTTCAGCTGAGGAGTAGCTGACTCAGATTAGGGATGGCAAAACCGTCACGAGAAGGGATGGTTTATTTTTCACGATATGCCACAGCAATCTGGGTATTTCCTTGCTGGCATCCTCTGTGCGGACATTGAACGACCGCATCAAGGGAAACAATGACGACAGGTTGCTCGTGCCTATGCGGTACATTGCCTTCTTGATCTTGTAATGCCTCAAGAGGTGTGGATATATCTCGGAATCCCATTTCTTCTGATACAGCATCAGGTCCCCGTTTGCAGCGGCTCTGCCGGCCTCCATACCTGACCAGAATGCCGTTTGCAGACCACCACCGGTATCGGCCTGGCATGTGCCCACAACGTCACCTGCCCATGCTACACGCTGCGTAGCAACTACTCTTGCGGGCTTGCCGACAGGTATTTGGTGGGCGATGACATGATCAATATTCCCGGCCAGTTCCGAGTGTTCGTCCGTGAACGCGGTGAGCTGTTTCTTTATATTCCACCCATTGGTCAGCGGGAAACCCAGACCAACACGGCGGACATGATCATCCCGATCACCGGCGAAGTCCCACACATATCCAACCTCCGCGTATTTCGAGAAAT
>NZ_VYIJ01000040.1 GCF_008709555.1 Thermoplasma sp. | reverse complement strand
CAAACTGCTTTGCCAGATCTCCGTATGATGGCATCCTCCCACGGTTGAAGAACTGATCTCTTAGAATGTAATTTACCTGATTATACAGGTTCTTTGATATATGGCACATTTTTGATATTATACCGTTATCACGGATAAATATCTGTTCAGTTCTAATTATCCTCATAGCCTATCTCCATCGAATTGCTTTTTCTTTTTGAATACATCTTCATTGAATAGCAATGAAGCATGGATATAATATCATCAAATATTTCCTCCGAATCCAGTTTTTTATCTCTAACCTCAGATACAACAACTATCTCTGTGCCGTATTTCTGGAATAAAAATTTGAATAAATCAAAAGCCACCCTGCCTAGTCTATCCCTGTACGTTATCATTACCCTCTCTATTCTATAGTTTAAGATTTCATCAAGCATTTCAAAGAATTCTTTCCTCCTATCAAATCTTATTCCAGATGCTGTATCAGAGTATATTGCACTGATAGTATAATCATCCATGAAGCACCACTGCTTTTACTGCTCTATCTGATTGTTCAAATCATTCTTCTGTTTTATTGTTGATACCCTTGCATATATTACTGTTTTTCTCTTAACATCCCTATTCAATAATTTATAAACATCCCCATCATTGTAGTCATAATATCCATTGGGCATAACTGTAAACCCTATCTTTCCTGTTGAGGCGTATACATGGAGTGTCTTTCTTGATATTCGTAGTAGATTTAATACCTCCTTTGCCTTCATGGTTAATAACATAACACATTAGTTGTCTAAATAGTTATTGG
>NZ_VYIJ01000003.1:46942-137566 GCF_008709555.1 Thermoplasma sp. | reverse complement strand
TAGGAACTTTCTTGCTCATTTCATTGTAAATCTTACGCCTGTTAATTCCGGCAACGCCTTAACAGATCTTTTAATAATACGCCTCCATCAAAATCCAATTTTTCATGACGGAGAAAAGGAGCTATCATTCACGATCCCATAGTTAAATTTTTAACATGAAAGGAATTGTATGGTCGTGGATCAGAAAGACAGAGACATCCTCAATCTGCTCATCGATAACGCAAGGATCAGCAATACAGAGATAGCGAAGGTTCTGAATGTATCAGAGGGGACGGTGAGGAAACGCATAAAGAAGATGGTGGATGATGGGATAATTAAGAGATTCACCGTTGAGACCAGCGACGATACTATAGACGCCCTCGTCCTCGTAAAGATCGATAATAAGAGGTATAGGGACGCACTGCAGAAGATAAAGAGCAGATTCAGGGAGGTATATGAGTTCACAGGAAAAATTGATGTTGCAATAAGAATAAGGACTGATTCTACGGATAATCTTAACAGAATCGTCGACCAGATCAGGGAAATTGACGGCGTTCTCGATACGGACACACTCATCAGGCTACAGTGACCTCCTCAACACCAATATATGGAGATTCCGGGCCTTTAAGATATTCTTCCACTGTCATATTTTTCTTGGTCGCTTCCTGAATTATTCTTTCCGCCTCCTTCCCCGAGATGCGTATATGGTTCCTTACCCCATAACAGATATGTGGGTTGAAGAATATGTCTATCGATATCTGAAAAGGTTCGGTGGGCGTTGTTTTGGCCTTTCCTCTCCTGACAATTTCGGCGTATTCAATATTCCTGTATCTGGTATACCTCCTCATGTACTCTAATAGGGGGATCTTTGTCTTCTCGCTTCCACTGATCATATTGGAAGCTATCTCACCTACCAGCGTAAAATTAAGACCATTCGAGAGCTTTATCCGGATCACGCTGGCATCCTCAAGACGGTCCTCCATCCTCTCGCCCATAATGTAAACAAGATAGCTAAATGCCGCATAATAAAAATACCTTATTGTACAATCATTCACAGTCTCACGAAGAACATGACATCTCTATAAATTTTGTCCTGCTTACCTCATTCTGTATACGAACATGACCGAAATATAGTGTTGCAGTTCCATCCATGGAAATTCATGGGCGGCTGAAATTCGATATATATCCTGGATCATGCTGTCATGAAGCAGGATTATCAGACCATTCGGCAAGTCTATATATATGCATCTTAAAGCAAGAATTGAAATATATCGTGAATGTTCAAGGAAACGTATAATCAACGGTATAGAAAAGATCTGGTGTTCATATGCGGATATCGATTAAGGGCCTGGGCATATCCGGACTATATCTCTACGAAAGGTTAAGGCAAGGTGGCTTTAATGTAAGCGGATTTGACATAAAGAGACCTGATTTCTATATCCCCTGTGCATATGCGACCAACCTTTACCTTATGAAGCCGTTCATGTCGAAAATAGGTGTTGATTTTGAAGAGTATGTTTTTCATCATGCGGAGAGTATAATTCTGGCTGGGGAGAGAGGAATGAGTGTTGAATTCCGTTCCGCAGGTCTTGTCACCTTCGACAGAAACCGGCTTCAGATGGATCTGATGGGAGGGATCGCGATGAAGAATGATCAAGACGCTGATATCGTTGTGGATGCTACCGGTATCTCTAGATACTATCTCGGAAGAGATCCTGGAGATATCACATATTATACGAAAGAGTATCTGACCGATCGTTCCTCACACGATGACTTCTATTTTCTGTTCCTTGAAAGAGGAAATGGATACCTATGGGAGTTTCCGCTTGACAAGGGGCATTTCCATGTGGGTGTGGGTTCAAGGGTATACGACGATCTGCACAGGATAGACCAACAAGAAAGGATAAAGATAACCGGACGAAAGATAAGGATGAAGCCGCTTTTCGAGTCCGCAAGAAGAGGAAACATAGTTGGCATAGGCGAAGCTGTTGGCACCGTATCGCCGCTTACAGGAGAGGGTATTTTGCCATCGATCGAATCGGCTGAACTGCTATATGATTTGATTTCACATGGATCGGATCCGGATGAGGTCATCCGAAGTTACACTAAGAAATTGAGAGATAGATTTTCATCATATTACCAGCTTTCAGAATTTGTGGAAAGAGTTCAGGCCGGTAATCTTCTGAGGCCTTCAAATCTTCGCTATGCCGGCCCTATATCTAGAGAAATGAAGCATTTTGGCATAGATTTCAGCCTGGTCAAAGCGGTGCGATCACTGATCTGAAGCTTATCGGCCTTATGCTACTTTTATCATGTTGTGGATCTCAAATGATCTATTTTTCAGCTAAGCTTCAGATCTTCATTTTCCGTGAGGGATCTGTTCGTACGAGTATATACCATAGATGTGAATGATCCCCAGGGGCATCTATTCCACGCAGCACTGAATTTAGAAAGATATAAAATCTTATATTGGGGCAAATCGCTGTATCCAATTGCTGAAGCGATTTAGCTTTACCGCTTCCACCGAACCCATAACCCTTGTGTAACCATATATCTGCATGGTAAATCTTTTTAATCGATTAATAATAGAGATGCCATGGAGTTTAACCTGCATGCTGTATCATCACAGGAGAAGGAGAGAGATTTTGATGTTGTCATCGTTGGTGCCGGTGCAGCTGGTTTTTCGGCTGCTGTCTATGCGGCAAGGTCTGGCTTCAGTGTGGTCATCCTCGACAAAAACGTTGCGGGTGGTTTGACCGCTGAGGCGCCATTGGTGGAAAATTATCTTGGTTTTAAAAGCATCGTTGGTTCCGATCTGGCAAAGCTATTTGCGGACCATGCGTCCAACTATGCCAAGATAAGAGAAGGGGTTGAGGTCAGATCCATAAAGAAGACCGAGAGAGGCTTCGATATTGAAACCAGCGATGATGTCTATCACGCAAAATATGTGGTAATAACAACGGGAACAACACACAAGCACCTTGGCGTAAAGGGAGAATCAGAATACTTTGGAAAGGGCACCTCATACTGTTCCACATGCGATGGATACCTATTCAAGGGAAAGCGTGTGGTAACAATTGGTGGCGGAAACTCTGGTGCCATAGCCGCAATATCCATGAGCGAATACGTCAAGAATGTAACCATAATAGAATACATGCCGAAGTACATGTGCGAGAATGCCTACATCCAGGAGATAAAGAAGAGAAATATCCCATACATAATGAACGCACAGGTTACAGAGATCGTAGGGGACGGAAAAAAGGTGACAGGTGTAAAATACAAGGACAGAACGACTGGAGAGGAGAAGCTTGTGGAGACGGATGGAGTCTTCATATACGTCGGTCTGATACCGCAGACCTCATTCTTGAAGGACAGCGGCGTGAAGCTTGATGAAAGAGGTTACATAATTGTTGACTCGAGACAGAGAACCAGCGTTCCGGGCATATACGCGGCCGGCGATGTAACCTCAGGAAATTTTGCTCAGATTGCGTCAGCTGTGGGCGATGGCTGTAAGGCTGCGCTATCGATGTACTCTGATTCCATCTCAAGGAAATGATTGAACCCATATCAAAATATATTTTTAAGATCCGATTCTGAATTTTGTCATCTTTTGATAAGAAATAATCTCTGTGCAGACCTCGTTCAGACAATACCGATTATCTTCAGGGATTCCACTATAACGACAACGACGAATATTGAACCTATGGCCGCATAAACCGTTCTCTCCCTGATCCTGTTTGCCGTTATAGAGAATAGGTAGCCAGATACCAGGGAAACAGCACCTATCACTGCCGCATCTAATAGGGATATTCTCCCAACGATCAGATAGCCCGCGGATCCACTGAATGCAGAGAATATCATTGCAAGTGTTGCAGTTCCCACCATCTTCTGTGCGCTGAGCGAAAACAAGAGCATGAGTATGCCTATGAACATTATACCACCACTTGTTCCAAGCGTTCCGGTGAGTATGCCAACCGGTATACTGAGAAGAAACGCGAAGATCCATTTGCCTCTCCTGTTCTCATGCTAGGGGCCTGTCCTTATCCCATGCCCCCGAGATCTCCTGAACATCTGAACTGCGAGAATGACAGTCAGTATGGCGAATGCTATCTCCAGCGGTTTCTCTGACACGCTTATTGCAATTCTTATTCCTATCTGAGTACCTATGAGAGCACCAATGCCCATTATCACCGCTGGAGCTACGTCTATATTTTTATTCCGGAAATAGACATATATCACAGTTGAGGTTGTTATGACATCCACCAGCAGGCTATTTCCCACAGAATCCTGAAAGCTAAGGCCCATGATGCTGAGTGCCGGAACCACGATGAGCACCCCGCTGCTCCCCGTTATCCCGGTAAGAGCGCCAACGCTGATTCCAATTAGCAGCAGTAAGAGTATCAATGACATAACCAGCAATTGATTTTTGATAATTAACCATGAGCATATTATGCTGAATTTTCCAACACCATAACGTTCACAGATGTGGAAAACAAGGAAAAGCTTATCAATCGCCAGAATATTACGATTCCCAGTTTGCTGTTTCCTACATATGGCCGGGGTGGGGTAGTGGATATCCTTGGGGACTGTGGATCCCCGGACCCGGGTTCGATTCCCGGTCCCGGCCCTGTTCTGACATGTTCATTCCAGAGGAATGCTTTATTTAGTGATTTTTGTATGTGATAAGATATGACCACCAAATATGGCAATCCTCCTGTATCCTTGATTATCACTGCAGCCGCTGCAATAGCATCTGCATGGATAACGATACTTGTATCTGCCCTATTGAATCCTTGGTTCTCCATTACTCACAATGCCCTCAGCGATCTGGGAGGAGGAAACATGCTATACAATGGCCATCCCGCGCCCGCTCTCCCCTTCGTATACAACGGTGGCATGATAATAACAGGTTTTCTCATAGCTCTGTTCTCATCCCTTGGGATTGCACACTCCAGCAGTAAGGTGGAGAATACTGGCTTTTCTTTCTTCATGATATCTGGTCTTTTTCTATGTTTGATCGGAATATACCATGAGGGGACATATCCACATGATTTCGTGTCTATCTGGTTCTTCATTCTTTCCACAATATCATTTGCGACGCTGGGCATTTCAAGAATAATACTTCGAAAATATGGGACTGGCACTGCCATTCTCGCAATGCTTGCCCTGTCATGGATCGTTGAGTATCTTGTAAAATGGGGTTCTGTTGCTGAAAGCGAGATCTTTGGTATATGCGTGATAGATGTCGCTGTGATAGTCTATATCTTAAGCTGGACCACCAAAAATATGGGCAATGTTCAATCTTCCTGATGACCGAAAATCACACTCCAACAATCACCGGTGTATCTTTAAGGTGATAAAATTATCGCGCTGCCATTATGGTGATATTCTTACCGTTGTCGCATTTGAAAAACGTTTGAAAAATGAAAAAGGCGAGTTATCACTGCCTATCCAGTGTGGCGGTCATGCAGTGTGCTCCCCCATAACCTCCGGTAAGTTCTATAAGCTCGGCGTTGACGTATTCAATTCCAGCGCCTAAGACGTCCTTCCTTTCCGGGAATACGTTGCCATTGATCTTGGGTAGCTCCTGTTTAACTATATTCTCCGTCGAGGGATCGAATGCGCCGTCAGAGATCAATCGGTTTATGACGCTCTTCACGTCCACTGCCACAATCCGCCGATCCCTTATGGTGAGAAAATTTGAGGAATACGCGAGCTGCTCAGGTATGCTAAGGTCGATTATGTTGAATCCCTTAGACCTTATGTATTCCAGCAGCGTTGTTTCAGTTATGCGCTCGTAATTTCCACTTGAAGCTTTCCCATAGACCGTCACCCTAGCCCTTGACGCTAGATATTGGGAGGTTACGGCGATCCCATCACCGGCTATATTGAAGTATGTATCAAGATGCATGTTTACCATATTGTCTTCCTTGGAAAAATCATAGGCTGGATTTTCTACGACTCCAACCTCATCCGTCGTGATCATACCAGATTGCATCGCGGAGAATGCACCGTTCATATCAGTTCTCAATCCAACGCCGATCAGACTGAAATCGCGAGCTGGCATGAAGTCTCCACCCTCAAAGTGAGAATTTGGAGGTATCTTGAAAAGATTCGAAACACCCATGGCGTTTCTGAACAGGAACTCGGTGATCTCCGTCTCTTTTTTTCTCTGGTCCCTCTTCATGTTTCCTATTATTATGCCGTTATCAGCCACCGCCTGCTGATCCCGCATAAAATATAGATTTGCAAGTGGAATGTTGGAGTATACCGTCGGATACACTGCTCTGTTCTCATAGTCAGTTTTGAGATCTATCGAGGGTTCCAGTACCATGTAATCAAAGATCGTGGAACTGTCAAGCTTTTCCAGGTTCTTTTTCAGTTCCTGCATCGCGTATTTGACCTCATCGACCTTTCCATAGAAGTGGACATTCTGTGTTATGTAATCTATGAGTTTTTCTCTGAAATCCCGTGATCTTTCTGCATTTTCTATGATTTCGGTCTCCAGGCGCTTGACGACGACTCCTTCGGTCTTCAGAATTTCCTCAAGTCGCTGGTGCTCCCTGATAGCTTTCCCAACGTTGAACGCACGTTCAAAAAGAAAAGGCTTTGGTGCAAGCATTGCATATTCTATCTCAATGGAGGGTCTGTGTATCATCACCTCTTTGAGAGGATACCACTCAGCCCGAGAACGCATGTAACAGTATAACCACAGGGTATTAGTAGTCTAGCGTATCCTCCATTTGATCGATGCTTACATGATACACGGACGCATTACATTGGAGTACATCTGACATAATTTCCTCGCTAAAGCTTTGGAGGTTCTGGAATTTCCATTGTTCATGGAATTGCCTCTCTGAGGATATAAGGCACTTGAACGATTTATAGAAAAGTTAGGGGTTGAGGAGAAGCAGTGAAACTCTCCTTCTGACTTGAGATACACGAACTTCGTCCAATGGAAAAAATAATGAAGAAGTCCGGTAGAAGTGCATGTACTGCGATAACCAAGCAGTACATACGAAATGGCTAATTAGGGCCGGTGCACAATCAATACCTGTGGAGATACATCTGGTGGTGTACCTGAACCATGATGGTATCACCTGCATGTCGTTGAAGCAGGAATGAGATCCGAAGCTTCAACTGAAGAGCAGCTCACGTAAAGCATGAAGGCAGAGATCATCTGATACAATAGATCCAAAATTTAAGCTGAGGGGATCAGATGAAGTATTTGCCTCCATATGTGAATACTCTTATTTCGTTTCCCTCTGCGCGGCCCTTTATGGTTATTATCTTGAACGTCTGTGAGTCCATTATCTGACTTTCATCCTCTGTCCTGGATATGACGATGAAGTTCTTTACCTGAGGTTCCTTTGTCAATATCTTCCCATCGTTCGAGAAAAACACGTTTCTGTTTATCCTTCCACGTTCCTCCGTATCAACATCTATGACATCTATATGCCGATTTCTGACCGCGGTGAGTATGTATTTCTTCTTATCCACCGATATTATTGCGCCTTCCGGTGCATCCAGTATCCTAAGGGAATATGTAAACCTGAAGAATTTTCTACCCTCCTTCACACCCGCCAGCGATTTAGAGACTATGAGCGTGGCAAAATAATGATCGAGTATGAACGAAGAAACTAGATCACCGTCACCCTTCTTCCCGAGGTAGATATCAATTCCCTCTGGTTTTCTTTCTATCTTGGATATAAACGATGACGCATCCATCTTTCTGCGCTTTTCCATTATCTTTTCTATGGAATCTAGGACATCAGACAGCATATCATCGTACTTCGTACTAACCGTCCGCAGCTGTATGGTTGCCTCAAAGTACGAACCGGTGACTTTGTTGCATGTTGGACAGCTGATGTAATTGACGGAATATGGAACCGAGACGGTCTGCATCTTTGGTTCCATGTGCTCTCTCTCTATATTAACCTTCAGGACGAGGTTTCTGTTTGCCTCATCGAAATATATGCTTTTAGAATCACCGGATATTTTTGCTGAGGGGTCGCTGCATTTTATCTCATCCATTATCAGCGGCAAAAGACGATCTGCATAGTCCTCTCGGTACCATTTTTTCCCGATCCTTATGGACCCGCATTTTGGGCATATGGCTATATTTACATTCCCGATATTCTCAATATTTGCACGGTCATAGAGGCACTGGCTGCAAACCCCATGTTCGACCGCTTCATTCTTACCACAAACTACACATTTCATTAAATTATCAATACATACATTGCAAATTGGTACTTCTTTTTTATGGGTTTCTGAGATCGAAACGCAATCCCTAAAACATCACAGATTGAACAGCTTGTAGAGTTTTAAAATCACCGTTTCATCCCTAATAACAGACCTGATCCTTTCCTTAAGCAGGGATCTATCGTAATCAATCCTTTTGAGCTCCACGGAGTTATTCTCAGAATCGTATACTGCGTAAGAAGGTGTGCGGTCATCCCTTGGCTGTCCTATGGATCCGGGGTTCAATATGAAATTACCGGCATAGCGCAGCGAGAACTGATAATGCGTGTGCCCAACTATATAATTGGCGGGTTCCAGAGGTGCACCAAGTGCACTCTTCATATGATCTGGAACAGACCATGGGTACATATAGCCATAAAGCTCGTCCCGTGGAGATGCATGCATTATCTGAAATTTCGCGCCATCAATCTGTATCTCCTCCCTGCTTTTGAGGGATCTGAGAAACGAAATATCATTTTTCCCAAGTCTTTTCATAGTGATGTTCTCCCTCGTATATACTGAAAGATCGTGGTTCTCCTCCCCACATTTGCAGTCTACAGAATAGGCTACAGCATAGTCATGATTGCCGGATACCATGACGTCAGCATTTTCTCTGATTATATCTATCGTCTCAGATGGATCCGGGCCATAATCAACAGCATCACCGCAGAATACCGTCTTGTCAAATTTTTCGTGTTCAAGGACATATTTTATGGGGAATATATTCGCATGAACATCGCTAAGGATGAGGAGCCGCATAACGTCTCATACATCCATATTATTAAAAGATTTTCTATTTAGTATTTATAGTGGTATATATGCAGATCCGGATAGGCTGTTCAGGATGGTATTATCCTCACTGGGCTGGTAAATTCTATCCATCAAGCATGAACAGAAAGGAGTGGTTCAGGTATTACAGCGAAAAATTCGAGACGGTGGAGATCAACTCGTCCTTTTATTCGTTTCCAGATAAGAAGAGGGTGAAATCCTGGACAAATAACGCTCCTGACAACTTCATCTTCAGCGTGAAGATGAACCGCATAATTACGCATATTAAAAGATTGAATGGCTGCGATGATGAAATATCCAGATTCTATGAGGTAGTCAGCTCTCTCGGGAATAGACTTGGTTGTATACTCTATCAGTTCCCGCCCTCATTCAGTTATTCGCATGATAACATCGTACTGATAGACAATGCCTTAAATCATAATTTCTGCAATACCGTGGAATTCAGGAACAGATCATGGTTCTCTGAAGCTGCCAGACTGGATCTTGAAAATAGCGATCTGCACGTCGTTGCAGTTAGTTCAGAGAGGATCCCACTGTGGCTAAAGGAAGATTCAATCATATATGTCAGGCTGCATGGAAATGTGAACGGATACGCCACAGACTATGACAAGGACTATCTCATGGATCTGGCACACAGGATAATAGCCTTGAATCCTGAAACCGTTTACGTGTATTTCAACAATGATTATGGCGGATACGCTCCGAAGAATGCGGAAATGCTGAAGTCAATAATTGAAGGCCTGATCATGAAATGACTCATCGCCTGAACCTATTGCTTTTTTCTGCCAGATCGTTCTTTATTTGTTGCTGTGTCAGATAGAGAAAATTATTAATTCAAGAACCAATGAAACCTCATGTCAAACGAGCTTTCCAAAAGCCTTAGCCCGTATCTCTTGATGCATGCAGACGATCCTGTGGACTGGAGAATGTGGTCTGATGACACCCTAAGATTGGCCAGGGAGAAGAACAGACTCATATTCCTCAGCATAGGTTACTCGTCCTGCCACTGGTGTCATGTCATGCACGACGAGAGCTTCATGGACAATGAGATCGCCAGTATACTGAACAATGATTATATTCCGATCAAGGTCGACCGGGAAGAGAGGCCCGATCTGGATTCCTACTTCATGAAGGTTTCACAGGTAATAAACGGTAATGGAGGCTGGCCACTGAACATTATCCTGCTGCCAGACGGGAGACCAATTTTTGCCATGACCTATGTTCCAAAGGAGGATCGAAACGGAATGACTGGGCTGAAGAACATACTTCTACAGCTATCTGCCATGTACGCAAAAGACCCTGACCAGTTCAAGGATCAGGCCAAGGCTGTATCGGATGCCATGGAGGAGAGGGCCAGCATCCCCTCAAAGTTGACCGGAGGGATATCAGATCGTCTTTACGAATCCATATCAAGGTACCTGGACAGGATCGACGGTGGGTTCTCCGGGCAGACAAAATTCTACAATGTTCCCGTCCTTGAATTTTTGATGGATCGTTATGAGACCACACATGACAGGGATGTGGCAGAGTTTCTGGAAACTACCATGAAGACCATAGCCATAAGGGGAGTCCATGATCCTCTCTTCGGTGGTTTCTTCAGATATTCCACAGATTCGATGTGGATAATACCGCATTTCGAGAAGATGAGCTATACTCAGGCCCAGCTCATGCGCGCGTATGCAAAGATGCATCTTCTATTCCATGATGATTTTTATGCCAAGATCGTGGAGGACATTTACAGATTCATGGACGGCTGCATGTACAGTGGTCGGTCCTATTATACGTCGGTTGATGCTGATTATAAAGGAGAGGAGGGTGGACACTACCTCTTCGACTTCAATGAGATCAGGGACTCGCTTGGAGATGATTTCACAAAGTTCGTGAGAGTATATGAGGTCAAGGAGAATGGAAACTTCTCGGATACCCATGGGGAAAACAAGGGTAGAAATTTCCTCTATTTCTCTGGTACATATAAGGAATTCTCAGAATTGATGAGCGACTCCGGTGTCCGGAGATCCATTGTGGCTGGCCTGCAGAAACTGAGGAAGATAAGGGAGAAGGACGACGTTTTCATAGACAGAAAAGAACTTGTCGATATCAATTCAATGATTGTGTCAGCATTAGCCTGGGCTTACAGGTCAACGCTCAACGGTATCTATCTTGAACGCGCCAGGGTTGTTTCAGGCTGGCTCAGAGATCTGAATAGGGAACGGGTCTCGCATGGAATGTTCAACGGAAGAAAAATCGAAACGACCACGCTTCAGGACTATGCTTTTCTCTCTCAGGCCATGATCGATATGTTCCAGATCACCTTTGATTATGGATACCTTGAGGATGCACGCAGATTTGCTGATCAGGCAATGTCCCTCCTTAAGGATGGGAGGCTTTCTTATTCCTCCGAGATCTCCGAATCGGATCCAATGGATGGAGAGGTGGAATCGCCCTATGCCGTATTGACCAAAGTCCTGGACCAGATATCACTTCTCGCTGATGATATGGACCTGCATGAGAGATCCGGTGACCTCCTGGCGTCGGTATTCGGCAATGTGCAGGCCTTTCCGGCAGCCTATCCTTCCATGGTCAGATCTGCTGAATTTCATCTCAAGGGAAAGCACGTATCTTCAAACAGGGCCAAGATAGAGGATCTCATGAGATCTTCCGTATACCATAACACCGTATTCAGTCTGCAGGATACCGGGGCCTATATTGTCTGCGGCTATGGCATGTGTTTTCCTCCATCAGGCAGTGTGGAGGATGTGGCATCGCAAATCAATTCATGATTGGGAAATATTATTTTTTCCTGTGAACATTTATTTTATCTCATTTCTATTTTAGAATAATTTGATTTTAATCTTAAATACTTCTTATGTATACATATCGATATGAACATAGGTACGTTTGACAGATTACTCTTCGCGTATTCTATTGGTTCCCACATACTGATAGTTCTGATGAGCATTGGGCTATCGGTGATACTTCCAGTGCTCGAATACATAGCCATAAGGTACAAAGACGCCTACTATGACATACTGACACGTAGGGTTGCCAAGGCTCTAGTGCTGTTCTTTGCTGTGGGCACGGCTTCCGGTGCTGTGATGGCCGTGGAGCTGATAGATCTTTTCCCGAAGTTCATGACTGTGATAGCTGTTGTGGGAGTGCTGCCATTCTACTACGAGATATTTGCCTTCTTCCTGGAAACGATAATGCTGGTCTCCTACTACTATTACTGGGACGTCTTCAAGAACAGAATGCATCACTGGTTGCTGACGTTCGGAGTGGCTGGTGGAACCCTCGGTTCTGCCGTGTTCATAACCATGATCAACGCCTGGATGAATACACCGAATGGGTTCAATATCAGCTATTACGAGGAGACAGGTAAGCTGATAGATGTAAATCCTTTCATAACAGCCATGACTCCATCGACTGGGAGGGAGATCTTCCATGTAGCCATAGTTACGGCGTTCTCAGGCCTGATGGTGCTTGGGGCCTTCTTCGCCTACCAGTATCTCAGGTCGAAGACCTTTGAGGAGAGGAACCTCTGGCGCAAGGGTCTCAAGGTGACTTTTCCCATGAACATGTTTCTCATAATAATGGCAGGCATCTCCGGAACACTTGAGATGAGCGGCCTGCTCACATACCAGCCGGAGAAATATGCGGCACTGGATCTCGATCCATACCCGATAGCAAACGATGCGCCCGAACACATATTTGGAACGATAGTTGAACAGAACGGGCATTACGTGGTTGTCGGGGGTTTCAAAATACCGCTTCTTCAGAGCCTGCTGGCTGGGAATGGCAACCTCAATACGCCTGTACCTGGGCTTTCTCAGTTCAGCCCTAGCACATGGCCTCCACTGGCAGTCCACGATACCTTCGATCTCATGGTGCTTGGTGGATCTCTTCTTGGGCTGTACCTCTTTGCCATCCTCGTCGCTTGGATACTGAAGAAGAAGCCATATGAGAATGCTGGGTTCCTGGTTGCGCAGATATTCTTTGCCATACTGACAATACCCATATACATAGCTGGCTGGGTGACTGACGAGGTTGGAAGGCAACCATGGATAATCTACAACGTTATGACAGTTTATCAGGCGGCCAACTACTCACCGTCAATAGTCGTGCCTGGATACCTCATAATGGCCTTCTATACCGTTATAATGCCGTTCTCATACTGGTACGCTTTCAGGCTCATGAAGAGGGGGGACGTGAGATCAGAGGTGGCCTCTTCCAGATCCTCTGCCGTGGCGGGAAGGTGAAAAAATGCTGACACTATTTGCAATTGAATTCTTTACAGCAGCTGCAGCGATAGCTTTTCTGTTGACAGAACTGATGGGCGGCATGATGCTGCTGTTCGACTGGAAGAACAGCGGACAGCGTGTTATGTCCTATGTGGCACCTGTGTGGGAGGTTACAGGTACCTTCCTTGCAATGTTTGTCGTTGAGACTGATGCAACATTCGCTGGAATACTTCTTCCAGTCGCGTTCGCCTTCGCTGCACTGCTGCTTGTCTTTCTCATACTGTTCATAATTAGAAACGTTGCCATAATCCTCGGAGAGTTCGCGGAAAAAAGACAGGTCTTCACTGACAGGCAGCTTTACTATGTATACGTGACTTCAACTCTTCTCCTCTCTGTTGTTTTCCTTGCGTTCGTATCCGCCATCATCAGCGGGCATGGAATAAGCATATCCATATCCGGAAATCCCGTCGATTCGCTTCTATCAATCAGCAACGCGCAGGTCAGTTTCAGCGTGGCGAAATGGCTGGCAGGTCCAGGCGACATACTGTTCATAATATCGGCCGTGCTCATAACATTCGGCCTATCGCCTGTGCTATACGACATCGAACGCTTCTCAGCGGCAGGTATAGTCTCTTCGGTTGTGGGATTCGTGCTAGGTTTGGTATCATTCATTCAGATGGGTGTCCATATGAGCCCGCTGATAGTAATCCCGGCCATCATAATCATCGGTGCTCCGATACTCTACAGGTTCAATATTGCAAAAGGTATACTTACAAACAAAGCAGCATTCATTGTGCTTTTAATAATTTCGATTTACTCTCTTTACTTCACAGTATACCCAACAGCCATGCATGGAAAACTCGTGCTCTCACAGGTGGTTACCACCGGCCCGATGGTTCTTGGAACCATACTCACAACCGCGGTTGGCTTCACCCTGCTTGCATTCATGCTCTCTCTGTACGTCTACGTAAATTACAGGAGCGCAAGATCTGTCTCGACCGCCAAATGATCGACAAAAATTGACTTTTTATCTTTCAATTTTTGAAAAAATGTAAATAATCCAAGTTGTATGGACATGTATGGTCAGGAGCAGACCGAATGCGTTTTCAGAGAGATCGGTTATAGCCTCTTCCAATGAGCTGGCGTCTCTTGCCGGACGCGACATAATGAAGATGGGCGGCAATTTATTCGACGCCGCGCTTGCTGTCAGTGCAATGCTGTGCGTAACGCAGAATAATCTGTGCGGCCTTGGTGGGGATCTCTTCGCCCTCATCAGGGACGAAGACGGACACATAGTGGATCTAAACGGCAGCGGACAGTCATCCATGTCCGTAAGTATAGATCTCTACGAATCCATGGGCCTTACGAAGATACCTGAAAGGGGACCGTATGCAGCCATAACCGTTCCCGGCATTGCCGGAGCATGGGAAGAGATCTTCAGGAGGTTCGCGACTCTTGATATCTCAGACATACTTGATCCCGCAATCAAGGCTGCAAAGCATGGGTTTCCTTTGACACAGAACTATTCAGAATCGATAGGCAGGAGCGTTCCTGCAATTGGGAGCTATGCTGGCTGGTCCTCGATATTCATGCCAGGAGGTAGGGTGCCTGCAGCTGGCGAAGTACTGAGGCAGCCAGATCTGGCCAGATCACTTCAACTGCTGTCAGAGGAGGGCTACAGATCCTTCTATGAAGGCAGCTTATCCGATCTTATCATCTCAGGCCTTGATGGTTCCGGGTCTCCGATTGGAAGGGACGACCTCCACAGATACAGGCCCCTGATAGGGGACCCTGTATACACGGACATCGATAGATTCAGGATCTATGAAACATCACCCAATAGCCAGGGCATCACCGTGATAGAATGGACAGATGGTTTGGTGAGCCATGGCTACGATTCTCAGAGCCTGGAAAGAGCCAAGCCAGAGGATCTGTTTGAGGCCATGGAAGAGGCCTACAGGATGAGGCGGAACATAACGGATCCCGCGTATATGCTGGGACATGATGGATCAACCGGTATCCAGAAAACCGGAAATTTACCGAAGCACACGCGCGGCGATTCTGGAGATACAACTTATTTTTCCATAAGTGATTCTGAAGGCCGATCGGTCAGCATAATACAGAGCAACTATATGGGCTTCGGATCCGGTATAGTGCCCAGGGGTACTGGCTTCGTCATTCAGAACCGAGGTTCGTATTTCACTCTGGAAAGAAAACATCCAAACGCACTGATGCCCGGAAAACGCACGTTTCACACGTTGGCTGCCTGCATGATCGAGAAAGACGGCGAATTTTATGCCTCGCTGGGATCGATGGGAGGCGATATACAACCGCAGGTACAGATGCAGATCATCTCCGGAATTCTGAAAGATAACACAGACCCGCAGATGATTATAGATAGACCAAGATGGGCTGAGCCGTATACTATATATGAGGATCCTGGTGCCATCTATGTGGAGTCTGAAGATCTTGCAGGAAGGATCTCCGGACACGTTGGAAGCAGGAAGGTGATCCTTAGAGAGATCTCGCAGGAATTTGGCACGGCGCAGATCACGGCTATGACCGATAAGGGAATAATAGTAGGATCTGCGGATCCGAGGGGTGATGGCGTAGCCATACCGGTTTCATGACGCAATCGCCATTGATGAACAAACAGAATATGGCTTCAGCGGGCTCTCGATATCCCAACTTCCTTTATGCTTTCAACTATTGGATGAAGCGCCTCATAGACATTTGCAGATCTCTCGGCTATCGTTCCCGTGACGATCATGTCGGCACCAGCCTCGGCTAGCGCCTTTGCCGCCTCAGGGGTCCTTATTCCGCCACCGACTATAACCGGGATTTCCAGATTCTGCTTCACTTTCCTGACAACGTTCTCGCCCACATGGTAAGGCGAACCACTTCCAGCCTCAAAATATACGAGCCTGAATCCGAAATACTGAGCAGCAAGCGCATAGGAAAGGGCGGTTATTTCATCGTCCCTTGGGATGAGGTGAGCCTTGCCCACACGACCAACCGTCATGCCTGGATCAAAGACCAGATAGGCCATCGGTATCTTCTCTATTCGCATCGCTGACAATGGAATCGCGGCCTTAACCTGGTGTCCAACGACGTATTCCAGGCTCCCGGAATTCAAAAGGCTCATGAAGAATATTGCATCTGCCCTCGACGATATCATCAATGATGATCCTGGGAATATTATCACCTTTAGCCCTGTCCTCTCCTTTATGGCCGATATGGCCTCATCCATCGTTTTGCTGTCTATATCTGTTGAGCCGCCAACCATTATGAAGTCAGTGCCCGCCAATTCTGCTTCTTCAGCAATGCGAGCGCATTCCTGCGGTGATTTCGATCCAGGATCGATTAGCGTCATGTGGACCTTGCCACACCTGGCTTTACTGATCATCTCTTCAAACACAGTCATCAGAAAGCACCCGCCAGAAAAGATGCCATGCCAACTATCATGGCGTACTTTGAAACTTTCTGCCCGGATGAGGGGTTGCGTGATGATATTGCCCCAGATGCTATGAACAGTGCGTCAGCAACGATAACGACATACAGGTAAAACCTTGAAAGGATGTGCATTGCAAACGGTATGTATGATATTATGACAAGAAGGCCTATGATCGCATCTGATAGCACTATTGCGTTTCTGACCCCATGCTTCTTTGGGAACGTTATTCTGTCTGAATCTCCGTTCACATCCTCAACATCCTTTATGATCTCGCGTGACATGTTCGACGTGAATGCAAGAAGGAAGAGGAATATCATCTTCCCATAGGAGAATACAGATACGCCCCCGAATATGAATATGAGGCCGATGAGCAGGCTTATCACTGCATTGCCTGGAAGGCCTGTCTTCTTCAATGCATACTCATAGGATACGAGGAGGATCTCCGCCAGAATCACGATCAGCGTCGCAACGATGGAGATGAAAACGGAGATCACCACGGACACGGCGAAGAACGTGATGAAGAGAGCCTGAGCAGTTCTACTGGACATTTCGCCGGTCACAAGGGGACGCTTCGGATGGTTGATCCTGTCCACCTCAACATCGACCATATCATTTATTATGTTCCCCCCTGAAGTCACAAGAAAAACTGCTATTGCGGCGAGGGTCACAGGTACCAGATGGGCAGTTATCCTGCTTCCCACTGCTATGAATGCGGAGATGTAGGTTGATATGAAACCCATTATCCCATTTACCGGCCTTATAATGGAGAACTTGCTCATCTACGGGAACTGAACATTACGCAATATATTATTTTTGCCTATGCCGGTGATCTCCTGCGCAGTGCATCCATCATTATGCCTTCCAGTGTAGTGCAGCTTGCATCTGTCTTTATACCTGTGGGCGAGAACATGGTTCTGGATGCTGCATGGCCATAGGATACCAGACTCTGAAGTACCGTTTCAACTGGTGGCAGGCTCGTATGCCTGATTCTTGCGATATCGGTCATATCGCAAAACAGGAGCCTGTTCTCCTCGGAGTTGAAATTCATATGTCCGGCAGATCCGAGAACATCCTTGGCAACGGCATCATCCTGTATATTGCCCTTCCATACTGGGCCTTCATCCATATCTGGATACATATCCCATAGCAGCGTATGCTTGTTAACGTAGCCCATGTTCCGCATCATCCGGCCTGCACCCTCAAATCCCTTCATGACTCTGACAAAAACCCGGTAATAGTGCCCATGCCAGATCGACATCATTGGCTCTATCCAACGCCCCAGGGATGCGGCCCTCCTCGCCACATACCCTATTAGAAGACGAACTCCCATCTCGTGCCTGAAAGTATCGTTATTGATCACGGCCTCATACCTTACCCGTGTCTTATGCGGAACCGAACCTGTAAGGGCCGATTGATCCGTTGCTGTGATACCAAGATAACCATTTCGCTTTACACCCAGTAGGGCGGCATCAAGGTATGGTGCCGGGGAACCGTATGGATCAATATCAACGTACTCAAAAACACCGTGCTGGAGCACACATTCGAAGGAATCATTCACGACTGTGGCCTGAGATCCGTTTCTCTCCACATTCTGCATTATCAAGCGATAGGATTCCCGCGAGACCTCAGCTATGGTCACCGATGATCCTGTCTCTTTGGATATGCGTATGCCTCGGATACCGGTACCTCCAAATCCATCCAGGACTGTATGAACGCCCATCCTCTTTATGAATTCTATAGTTATATCCCTGTTTATCTTCTGATCCGCGTTGTAGAACCCTGTACCCCTTTTGCCCGGGCCATGATAAACCTCCGGCACTATGATCTCCGCGGACCCTTCATTCACTATCATTCCTCACCCTTGAGGACGTGCATGACCTTGAACGGTAGAATATTTTTGTTTATCGGGGTTATATCGAATACCCTGACCCCCTCGAGGCTCTTTATCTCCTGCAGGACTGGGTTCCTCGATCTCTTATGCAGAGTTACTATGAGCGGTTTACCGCATTTTAGTGTTTCCTCTATCTCAGCATGCACCTTCTTTGTGGTGTTCTCAAGCTTCCCTATTTCATCTATCACTATCACATCCGCCGTTTCTCTGGCCTTCTGCAGGCTCGGAATCAGTATCTCTTCCAGTATCTTTGTGTCCACGCCAAGTTTATCGATCTTGACCCTGGAAACAAAGTTATCGAAGCAGAACTGCGCCTTCCTCTTCGATTCTATATCCTCTATTGTATAGCCAGTAAGCTTTCCATTGTTTGTGACCTTGGAGACGAGTACACCCTGAACATTAAGATTGTCATTCCTGAGCATATCGATGATCTTCTGGAGGGCCTCTGATTTGATCGAACCAACCGGGCCAGTTATTCCTATTTTTATAGCCAAACCAATCACTCCTCTATATACATCAATGGGTAGTCCATCTCCGGGATATACTTCAAGCGGGCAATAACGGTGTTTCCATCGTAATTGACCTTTATCCTGACATCTAGCATTTCACCGCTCAGCGTCAGGTATTTGTAAACGCCGGGCTTCTTGTTGTTGACCGTTGGATCGATACGGACCTCGGCATCTTCAACGAACGGCTGCACCATGATGCTTTCCCTTATTGCTTTCTCTATGTAACCAATATTCCCCTGATTTATCGGTATGCCAACATACTGGTGATATACGGTACCAAGTTTTATTCCTGCCTCAAATACCGCCCTCTCCCTCGGTGTGCATTTAAAATAATGCGATGCTGGATCTTTCATCATGTGGTAATAACATAATTATAGATAAATAATAGGTATTATGCCATTGATCATGTTCAATGGCACGGCCAAGCCGTTTCATCATTTGTTTCTCATCACTTAAGGGTAGATCCCTGGCTGAGTATCGCCACGATTCTGTCATAAAGCGTGTCCTCTGTCTTCTCTGATCCGAAGCTTATCAGATCGTCTATAAACTTCTCTGGATCGTTGCAATACTGGATGTATCGTTGCATGAGATCCCTTATCTTGGAGTCGTTTTTATTCATGGAGTAAAGCTCGTAGCTTATCCCACCGGTATTCACCGCCGGTCGAAGACCAAGATACCCTATCGCTGTTGAAATCCTTGAAGGATCTATATGGTTGGATTTGGAATAAAGGATCCTGTAAAAGGCCAGCTGATCTCCATAATGATTGGATGAATTCCTTCTCTTGTCCGTCTTGTAGTCCACTATAAGATACTTTTCACCATCGCTGAATACAGCATCGATCCTGCCATACAGGATGAATGATTCCGCCTCCTTCATATAGAACGAACCGGGTATCTTGACCTCCACCTCGCTGCCGATCTGGTTCATTCCGTATTCTTCCTGTATCTTCTTCGTTATGTTCAGTATGTTTCTGTAATACGGCATCAGCTGCTCCGGTATTTTCTCCACCTGAACGGTACGCTCGAAGACCTCCTGAGCTAGGCCATGTATCGTCGTGCCGCGGCTCATGGCAGGACTTGTGTATTTTAGCCCCAGGATGTGATCCCTGAGAAATCTGAATGGGTCCTCCAATGATGAAAGCAGGGAAAAGGATATGACGTTGTTCTTTCTTATACCGGAGTAAATCAGCTTTCTTAGCCTCCCCTCCTCATGTATGATGTCGAAGGCGTGCTTGATGTCTCCCCTCACAAAGGCTAGATACGGCTCTCTTTTGACATCATAAATTTCCTTCCCAGTCATCACAGCAGGAGAAGCGATTGGACCGCCCTTTAATGAGAAACGGTTGAGATAGCGTGCATCGTCCGAGACTATTATGAGATTCTTCGCGGCCCGAGTGAGTGCCACAAAATCAACACGAGTATCCTCATCCTCAAGATCGCTCTCAACGTCTCTACCCGTCTTGATCTTTATCATCTGCTCGGCCACAAGGTCCACGGCACTCATCTTCTCATCCTTCTTCGGCTTGGGGAAGTATATGACATGATCGAATTCCAGCCCCTTTGCCTTGTGAACAGTCAATACGGAGATTCTCTCGTCTGTTTCGATCTCCTGGACCTCATCGTCGCATATCTCAAGGTAATTTATCAGATCCGATCTGTCTTCATTTCCATAGAAGCTCAGATATTCATTCAGATTTCTGTAGATCCTGTTCACCGTGAGAAAATACCGCTGATCAAACGCCAGCGCTATTGGTATTATGAGCCTATTGAACAGTTCTATGAGGCCCTTTATTCCAGGGGCTGAATAGGTCTTCTTCAGGCTGTTGAGCAGATCATAATTCTGGAGACTTGTGTTACCGCTCATCAGGCTCTCCTTTATGTCGTATGCTTCGCTGATCTGCAGCCCACTGAATGGCGTGAAAAGACCATCAATAACGCTCTGCATGTCCCCATAGATTATCATTTTGAGGAATGCGATCACATCCTTTTTTGCGCGATCGCTGGTTGCTGAAAGTGCACTGGAGGCATACTTTATTCCATTATTGTCAAGGATGCCAGATATCCTTATCACCTGATCATTTCGCCTGGCAAGTATTCCTATCCTGCCATCAGGGAACCTCCTGAGAAGATCGACTATGGCTTCTTCATCCCCGCTTATGACCTCCACGGAACCGCGCTTCCCACTGGAACTGGTGAGCTCTGTAAGCTCGCTCCTGTAAAGGTCAGGGTATCTTGTGTTTTGTAAAAAGAACTCGCGTGCATAGTTCAGAATGGCCTCCGAGTTCCTGTGATCCGTAAGAAGATACTTGGTCTCAGCGTCAGGGAAATGATTGGTGAAGTTTCCGAAGCCTCCTCCTTGAAACCCGAATATTGATTGCTTCCTATCCCCAACGGCGTATATATGATCCGCAACGGACTTGATCAACCTTGCCTGCAGATCGCTCGCATCCTGTAGCTCGTCTACCAGAACATACTCGAATCTGGGTTTTTCCTGAAGTTCCAGGAATTTCAATATCATATCGTTGTAATCTATCAACCCCCTTTCTTCCTTGGATCTCCTGTATTCATCCATGATCCTGCTTATATGTACGAAGAGCGTGGCTATCTCTTCGGCCGTCTCCTTTATTTTTTTCTCCGACCTGCGCTTTTCAAACTCATCTTTCAGAGATTGGGCTGTTTCCTCTGGGTTTTCAATGCGGTCTATACCGAAGCTTCCAAGATACCTTATTATGTTTTCGAGCTGCGGAACAACTCTCGATATTAGATATTCCCTTTCATAATTGAACACGCTGTTCTTTATCAGGTAGTCAAATATGATCTTCCTAAGGAAATTCTGGTTGACCACTCCACGATAGCCATATCTTCTTATCGCCGAATATGCGAAGGAATGAAATGTGTAAACGTTTATTGCACTGAGATCGACTTCCATATTGGCATTCTGGAGTGCCTTCAATATCCTGCTCCTCATGTTCTCTGCGGCCTTATTGGTGAAGGTTATGCACAGTATATTCCTCGGATCTACACCGCTCTCAACCAGATGTATATATTCCTTTGATATGCTTGTCGTTTTTCCGGTTCCAGGTCCGGCTATCACCACATTCGCATTCACCATTGATCAAGCCATTTCAAAAAATAAACCTATTGGTACTGCACGGAATTTGCCTATGCTCTGTTCCAGGTCATTGATGCATACCATATGATGGAAGATCAACAGGTTTCTCAAAAACAATGGTTGATCTATCATACAAGCCAGTCCGCAGTCTTTGATCTATAAGCATTTCATATCTAAGAAAAAATCCACAATTATGATTTTCAACTTTCAATGTACGTATAGCATCTTTATTTGCATCAAGTGATAATGATACAGACGGTTTTCATCGTCGTATGTGTATGGAGAGGCAAAAAAATATATTTGTTTCAGGTATAATACTCTGGTGTATTTACTTGGAAAAGATTAAGGAGGATGTGATCATCCTTGGTGGCGGTATGGCTGGCCTGAGGGCAGCCGTTGCAGCCGCGGAGTACAACAAAAAAATCTCGGTCGGGGTGGTCTCCAAACTGTATCCCCTGCGTTCTCATTCTGTTTCCGCAGAGGGTGGAACCAGCGCAGTCCTGAACCCAAAGGATAGCTTTGACCTGCATGCCTATGATACCATCAAGGGATCGGATTACTTGGCAGATCAGGATGGCGTTGAGGAGTTCGTCAGGCTGGTTCCAGAGCAGATATACACGACGGATCACTGGGGATGCCCATGGAGCAGGAATCCTGACGGTACCATATCCCAGAGAGATTTCGGAGCGCTGAGCTTTCCAAGGGCCACATTCGCAGCCGACAAGACCGGCTTTCATGTGATGCAGACCCTTTTCAGCAGGGCTTTAAAATACGACAATATCCACTTCTACAATGAGTATTTTGCAACATCCATGTTTCTGGATGGCGGAAGGTTCAACTCACTTACAACGATAAACCTGAGAACGGGCGATTATACTATATTTCAGGGAAAATCCATAGTCTTCGCTGCTGGTGGGGCGGGAAGGCTCTATCAGTTCAGCACATACGCGCATTCTGTTTCAGGCGATGGGGATGCGATAGCCTACAGAGCCGGTATTCCGCTGAAGGACATGGAATTCATCCAGTTCCATCCGACAGGTCTCGTTCCATCGGGTATACTTATAACAGAGGGTGCGAGAGCGGATGGAGGATACCTCCTCAACGGCGAGAAGAAGAGGTTCATGCAGGCATATGCACCAAACAAGCTCGAAAAGGCTTCAAGAGACGTTGTTTCGAGAGCCATAATGTGGGAGATAGAGGCCGGTAGGGGAGCAAAAGGCGAATACGGCGACATGGAATATGTGTACCTTGATCTGAGGCACATGGCCGATATCCTTGACGAAAGGCTCCCGATGATAACGGAGATAGCGAAAAAGTTCAATGGTATAGATGCTCACACAGAGCTAATACCGGTGCACCCGGCAACCCACTACACGATGGGGGGTATAGATTCCAACGTAAAGACAACAACAGACTTTTCAGGCATATACGCTGCAGGTGAGAACGCATGCGTAAGCATACATGGCGCTAACAGACTCGGATCGAACTCCACCAACGAGTGCCTGGCTCTGGGAAACGTTGCAGGCGTATCTGCGGCCAAATACGCCATGGAGCACGATATACCAGACCTCGTGGTTGAGAATGTCAACAACGAGGAGAAGAGGATATGGGACGATCTACTGAAGAGGGATGGCGGAGAAAACGTGGCAAAGATAAGGGAGGACCTCAGGAACAACATGGATAAGAATGTTGGTATATTCAGGGATGCAGATGGCCTCAACAGATCCCTCAAGAACATAAAGGAGTACAAGGAGAGGTATCAGAAGATCTCCATACAGGACAAGTCAAGCACATTCAATATGGAGCTTGAGTGGGCCCTTGAGGTTGGTTTCATGCTCGATCTGGCCGAGATAATAACCATTGGTGCAATAATGAGGACCGAAAGCAGAGGCGCCCATTACAGGAAGGATTATCCAAACAGAGACGACGAAAACTTTTTGAAGCATACAATAGCTACATACACGAAGGACGGCCCAAAGATAACATACAAGCCAGTAGTGATCACGAAGTGGCAGCCAACGGTCAGGACATATTGAGGTGATACCATGACCGATGAATATGAGTTTGAAATAAAGAGGAAGGATGAGAGCGGAAAGGTCTACTACAGCACATACAAGGTACCTAAGGATAAGATATCCACTGTACTGGAGGGCCTTCTATACATAAAGGAGAACATTGATCAGTCGCTTTCGTTCAGGTATTCCTGCAGGATGGAGATATGTGGAAGCTGTGGTATGGAAATCGACGGAAAGCCAAGGATGGCATGCTCAACCATAGTCGAGGATCTCAAGAAGGATCGCATAAGGATTGAACCCCTGAAGCACTATAAGGTGATAAGGGATCTGGTCGTGGATATCGATCCCTTCTTTGAAAAATACAGGGAGGTCAAACCGTACATAATAAGGGATGACGACGGCAAGTATGATAAGGAGCTTCCGCAGACACCAGAACAGTTCCATGAATACGCGAATTTCGCGATGTGCATAAAATGTGGGCTGTGCATGGCAGCATGCCCGATAGAAGGCTCTGATCCACAGTACCTTGGTCCTGCTCCTCTGGCTGCAGCATGGAGATACATAGCCGATAACCGTGATAAGGGGGCGAAATACAGGGTTGAGGTTGTGGACGGCGAAGAGGGTACCTCAAGATGCCACTTTGCTGGTGAATGCACTGAGGTTTGCCCGAAGGGGGTTGATCCGTCCTTCGCAATACAGAAACTCAGGAGGACCGCTCTGAAGATAGAGCTTGCAAGCATATTTGGAGGTAGATGATCGATGGTTGAGGCAAATAAGGAGATGAAGGAGGGTATAAGCGCATGGGCAAAGTTCTACAGGAAAGGTACCGGTTATCTCGCATTTGCTTTCCACAGGCTGTCCGGTCTTGTGATTCTGTTCTATCTGTACCTGCACTACACGGTTCTATCCAATCTTCTCAGGGGCCAGGCGACCTACAACGCCATTGTGAAATCGATAACTTATGGGCCATATGACAGTTTTCTCGCACTGGATTTCCTGCTTGCTCTTGTGATATTCTATCATGGAGCAAATGGTGTGCGTCTCGCGCTGAACGAGTTCGGTATAGGCATGTATCATCACAAAGCTCTATTCTTCACCTTTGAGATAATCGCAATGATACTGCTTGGTCTCTTCGATTACTACGCGCTTCAGTTTGTGGGGGTTGGTTTCTGATGGTTGAGAATGAAAAGATGAAATATGGATCTCTTAACAGATTTGTTCAGGCGGTGACTGGTCTCTTCCTGATATTCTTCCTCGGAGTGCATCTGTACGTTGCCCACATAGACTTTAGGCATCCTGTGGCATTCTTCAGCTCGGTCATAAATCAGCTCCATAATCCATGGTGGTTGGCATTCTTCCTGATCTTCGTTTACATAATAACATACCATGGGATAAACGGATTGAACCACATAGTGGCAGATACGAGCATCAGCGAGAGAGCGAAGAGAGATATAGGCATAGCTCTGATGGTGATATACGTCATAACCATAATATACGGAACGATCCTAGCCTTGCTTGTTGCAAGGATGACCGTTCCTGCTTAAATTTTATTGAAACTTTAAATTTTATCCGAATACAAAGCCCATTCCCTGCTCTGCGTTGTCATTTTCTTCTTTTATCTTCGTGTATATTTTTTCAGCCTTCTCAGGATCAAGCTCGATCATGCTGGCAGGCCTTTTTGCCCTCACGTAGCTGACGGCCTCATCGTTACCCTCGAAAAGGTAAATGGTTCCATCCTCACCATATATCGAACCTTCTCTTTTGAGGACGGTCATTCTTGACACCTTATCATCCTGAAGGAAGATGTTCACGACATCTTCATCGTTACCTTTGCTCTTCAATATGACGAATGCCATCTTTCACCGGCTCGTCATGACTGCATCAGATATAAACCCATTCAAAAAATTATACGCCCATGTAAGGATCATTTATTATTCAGTCTCATGTGTTCCTTCATCATGCAGCGGTCTGATACCACTCTCAGGCCATTCCGCCTTGCTTTGTTTTCAGATTCCTCGTGTCTTATACCCTCCTGGAGCCAGACCGCCTTTGCCCCCTTCTCTATTGCCTGATCAACGATCTCAGGCACTGCATCTGGTCTCCGAAATACGTCCACAACGTCCACAGGATCAGGTATAGAGGATATATCCGGATAGACCTTCTTTCCATTCCACGTGGTTATAGTTGGGTTGACAGGAATTATTTCGTATCCTTTATCAGAGAGATACTTTGCAACCCTGTAGCTGTCCCTTTCTGGCTTGTCCGATATCCCAACAACAGCTACCTTTTTGCTGTTCCTTAGTATCCATTCAACATCGTCGGCCATGAAAAAATAATGAAGGTCTGGTTATTTAAGATATTGTGGAATAGAATGGCTACATGATAGACAATGCTGAAGAATTAACATTCTGTTTAATAATTAAGTATATATTTAAATTATACCATATTAAAGTATACTTTAAATATCAATTAGTAATTCTTTAAATCTATGTTCTGTCCGAAGTGTGGTTCACTCATGACACCACTGAATGGGAAATACGTATGCCCGTCATGTGGGTATGAGATCTCAAAGAACAAGGAGACCATCAAAATAGTTTCAAAAAGCGCCGATAAGGAAACGATAATGATAAAAGAAGAGGTTTCTGTTGAGCCTCTGGATTCAGATGCTGTCTGTCCTCGGTGCCATCACAAGGGTGCAAGGTATGTGCTGAAGCAGACGAGATCCGCAGATGAGCCGGAGACGAAATTTTACACATGCGAGGAATGCGGATACAGGTGGAGAGAATACTGAACCCGCATTCAGCATAAGAAACTTTTATATCTAATCTTTACTAACTTAAACGATGCCTGTTTATGAACCTGATGAGCACGAGATCCTCCAGGAGAAATCCAGTATGACGCGTGGAGGAGAACAGTATTTCAAGGGTACGCTGTATCTCACAGACAAGAGACTGATATATGAAGAGAAGGGACATAGAGGATTCATCCACGCTCATCCAGCTAAAATACTCCTGGATTTACCGCTGTATCTCATCCTGAACATATCAACCGCAGTTCCGAGGATAAAGCTCGGAACAAAGAAGACTCTTTCTGTGGAATTCACCACCGAAAAGGGGGATGATAGAGCAACTTTCGTTCTAAAGGATCCAGAGAAGTGGAAAAAGGAGATGGAGAGGTGGACAACCGATGCCAAGCGCAGGCACGAACAGGAGGAAAAGCTGAGGATAGAGGAGGAGAGAAGACGAGAGATAGAACTAGCAAGGGCGAAGGCTCCAACGGCTAATATAGGCATGTACATAAACGCCGGTAAGAAGGAAGAGAACAAAACCATACCAAGATTCGTTGAATCCGCCGTTTCTGAGGAAAAGGAGAATGTCTTTGAGGCGCATGAACCCCCATCCTTACCAAAAACGAAGAAATGTCCTAACTGCGGAAAGGATATACCTGCTGATTCTGTTTACTGCCCCTATTGCGGTTTCAAGCAGCCATAGATTTTTTGATTTCTGTTGAATTATTTTTATCTAAGACCGAACGTTATCTTAGGGCTATTTTATTCGCATCATAATAATATCAAAGACCTGATTAATTCATTCTGCGTTATTTTATAATCTGCTCTGGCATCTCCCATTTCGATGAAGGAGATAAAGTACCTCATTCCCTACGTGATCATAAGTTCATTCTCCTACTACTTCGCCAAGAACGGAGTCGAGCAGGTTTCTCCAGCTATATTCATGTCCATGAGGTACTTTATCGCAGGGTTAACGCTCCTTCCTTTTGCCAGGCATATGAAGCTCTCATGGAACGTTGTAATTCTTTCAATAATGACATCCACGAGCACGGCCCTCTGGGCCTATGGCCTCGTCTACGTCTCCCCGGCGGAGTCGGCCATCCTCAGTTATTCAATGCCTGTGTTCTCCCTGCCGATCGCATTCCTCATGATAAAGGAGAAGTCATCTGCAATAGAGACAGCTGGCATTGCAATAGGCTTCGCAGGTATCATTATCTACGGACTTCCCCTGATGCATGGATTCACACTATTCGGTGCGGTGCTCACCATAGCCAATGCTGTCTTCTGGGCGCTATTCACTGTATTCTACAGAAAACTGAAGGAAGAAGACCCTGTTTCCATCAACACCATGCAGTTCTTCATTGGCGGTGTCATACTCCTTGCATATATACCCCTTGATACTAAGTTCGATCCAGGTGTATCATTCATTGCTGATGTCCTGTGGATGGCTATCCTTGGTGGATCGATTCAGTTCATCCTCTGGAACATGATGATAAAGATGAGCTCTGTTAACAAGATAACAGTTCTGGCCTTCTCTGTGCCTATCTTCACCATGATACTTTCCATATTCATAGATCACGAAGTACCTGACATAATGGAGATAGTCGGCGTCATCACCATGTTCACTGGCATATTCATATCGAGATTGAAAAGAGGCATATCGATAGTCAGAGAAACAAGCTCCTGATCCTCCTCTGAAGAACTGCCATCTATGGAGATGAAATTAAAGTTATTACGAAGGGGTGAGAGCCGCCGACGGGGTTTGGACCCGCGACCTCGTGCTTACCAAGCACGCGCTCTACCAGGCTGAGCTACGACGGCAGGGATAGGATGAGATGCAACAGATATACATGAATTTTTCAATCCCCATCGATCCTGGAAATCAAAGCTTTATGTAAAGCCAACCTTCAGACTCCCTCTTCAGTACCTCATATATGCCAGCATTCACGATGCGTACACCTTCGAGGATCGATGCCTCGCTTATATTCTTCGATATGAGAGAGTTCCTGCATGCAACAACGCTCATGCCGGCTTTGACCATACCTTTGACTCTTTCGCTGTTATTTGCATCGGCCAGAAAAGTTACGGCGTTTGAATGAAAGACGATCTCCACGATTGCAGATGGATCCTCGCGCAGCAGGTTGAATGCACTGGTTATGGTGATACCGACCTTTTCCATTTCAGTTACGTTGATTATCACTTTCATTTTCCAAAGACCCCTGCAGGTTCTCCTTTACCCTTCTTATGACCCCCATTATCCTGAAATACTCGCGATCACTCATCCGCGATCTCGCTATCAATCTACGGAGGAGAAGCTCAGTGTTTCTCATCTTGTGATCTGGATATGACGTAAGCCTCAGGATCTCCATAACGTTCTTCAGCATAAGATCCTCATGATCTGGTGCTATTGCCGCTATCTCTATATCCTCTGGCGGATTGAATCTCGTGAACATCACGTAGAGTATTATCGCGACGGCATGCGAGAGGTTGTAAACAGGATACTCAGGATTTCCAGGTATGCTTATGAAATAGTTGCATTTCTCTATTTCTTCATTACGAAGACCATCATCCTCCCTGCCGAACACTAGCGCTATCTTACCGGTCTGATGCGACATCTCCTCCCAGAATTTTTCTGGAGTCATCGGAAGCCTTCTGAAATGCTTTTCGTTGCTTGAAGCAGTGCTGGATGTGGCGGCTATAACATTAAACTTCGGGATAATGGAATGAAAATTGTCGTATATTTCGGCGTTCTCAAGGATGAATCTTCCACCCATCGATCTGGCAAAGGCCTCGTCATCTGGCCTGTTGCCGATTATTATTAAATGCCGCAGACCAGAGTTCCACATCGATCTGGCCACGGCACCTATATTTCCCTGATACTTTGGGTATACGAGAACAACGTAAACGTTCTCGGATAGGTATTCAGTTCTGGACATTCTCCTGCTTCTGGTCCTGCTTGATCTCGGTGGCCTCTGGCTTTGCTTCGTTTGATGCGGTTTCTTCCTTCTTCTGCTCTGCCTCAGCCTTCTGCTCTTCCTGCTTCTTGTACACCTCAAGCATCACTATATCATAGCCAGGAACGTATTTCCTCACTGTATTAACAATGTTGTATTTTGCATCAAGCCATGGAAGGCTGAATTTTGCTCCCTCAGGTATCTCTATCCTTATATCGCTGTCCAGCGAGACGTTGAAGCCTTCTGGATCGTAATTGTTTGCTATTATTGCCTTCACCTTTTCAACAGGATCTGTTATAACGCCATTTATCTTGAACTTGTAGTATACCGTTTTACCGGCCCATCTGTGGTTGTAGTCCACGAGGACTCTTCCCGGAGTGACCGATATTATTCTTCCAACTCTCCTGTTGATCTCCACCTCTTTTCCGACCTGAGGATCTATGTTCAGGCGCTGGAACTCCCTCATCGTGTGTATCTTTATGTTTGATGGCAGGCGCTGACCGAAGGCATCCTCGGGCGGCACCTCAACCTCGATCTCCTGCCCGGGTTCTGCCTTCTTGAAGGCTTCGTTTACCTCCTTGAATATACCCTCCTGACCAACGATCACGACTATATCGCCATATCTTGCGTTCTCATCAAATATATCATTCTGCTTTGCCAGATCGGCCTTGCTTGTTGAAACAAGTTTCTTATCCTCACCAACGCGCATCTCAAACTCGATCTTTATGAAATCTCCATCGTTCAACGGTTTCACCTTTAAACTGCAAGGTTATAAATAATCACTATTTTAGGTTTGTCATTCTTTTTTATATATAAAATATAGATAATAATCGTATCATATGTTCGATATATAAACTTTTCTCTGGTTTATGGTAATCACAAAGCAAGCGACATACACATGAAATGGTCTATGGTCATATTGGCAAATTATTTCGATCAGATACGTCATATTTACATACCACGTGTGCGATACTATGAATGATGCCGAAAGCAAAGTTCATGATCGGCAATGAAGCGATAGCGGCGGCTGCAATTCATGCTGGCGTAAGCGTTGCAGCTGGATATCCAGGCACACCATCCACGGAGATAATAGAAAATATAAAGAGACTGGGACAAGACGTGTACGTGGAATGGAGCATCAATGAAAAGATCGCCTTTGAAACGGCCTATGGTGCTGCTATAAGCGGTGGATCAGGGCTTGTAGCTGTGAAGCATGTTGGACTCAACGTCGCCTCTGATCCTCTGTTCAGCTCCTCGTACACGGGGATCAATGGATCGCTTGTCATAGTTTCCGCTGATGACTCTTCCATGTGGTCCTCGCAAAATGAACAGGACAACAGGTTCTATGGACTGCATGCGCTGATCCCAGTGCTTGAACCATATGATGTGCAGAGTGCATACGACCTGACCATGAAGGCGTTTGAGATAAGCAGAAGATTTCATCATCCAGTGATCGTGCGGACAACCACAAGAATAGGTCATGTAAGATCCAGAGTGGTATACTCAGATGATCACGAACCTCAGAGGGGCAGGGTGGTTAAGGATCCAAGTACCTATGTTCTTGCCCCTGAGAATGCCAGAAATGACAGAAAGAAACAGCTTGAGAGGTGGCACAGCATATCTGATTATCTGGCTTCTCTCTGCTCCTACGATCCTGGCGAGGGAGACGCCATCATAATCACTGGAGGCATATCCTATTCATATGTCAGGGAAACGCTGGACGAAACAGGCATACATGCAAATGTCCTCCGTCTTGACGCGACCGTCCCCGTTCCTGAGAAGACCATTCTGAAATACGTTAACGGGATGAAGAGGGTGCTTGTGGTTGAGGAAAATGATCCTGTGATAGAGATGCAGGTGGCGGACATACTCCTTAAGAATGGCATCATGGTGGAGTTTCATGGCAAAGATCTGATACCGATGGAAGGCGAGATGACCTTTGAGAAACTTAAAGGCGGTCTCTACACATTCTATGGGATGAAGTATGAGGGTTCAATTTTACAGGATGAACCGCTGACTCCCAGGCCTCCAGCCCTGTGCCCTGGATGCCCGCACAGGTCCTCGTTCTATGACATAAAGAAGGGCCTTAGCAGAGTATCAATGCAGAATTCCTTCTTCTCTGGGGACATAGGCTGTTATACGCTCGGTGCATTGCCACCGTTCAGGGAACAGGATGCAGCCACGAACATGGGATCCAGCCTTGGGATAAGCAACGGTGTGTTCAGATCTACAGACGCCGTTCCAGTGGCTGTTATAGGTGATTCCACGTTCTTCCACAGCGGCATGGAGGGTGTGGCAAATGCCGTCTACAACAGAACCGCTGAGCTAATAGTGGTTCTGGACAACAGATCAACCGCCATGACAGGCCAGCAGCCCAGTCCATCAACGGCCATAGATATAGGAAATGTCTGCAGGGCCATGGGTGTTGAATACGTGGAGACGTTCGATCCCTTCGATGCTGAATCAGGCGAGAAATCCATTCAGAATGCTGCAGAGTACGTAAAAAATACGGGAAAACCAGCCGTCGTCATAGCCAAGAGAGCATGCGCTCTGGAGGTGCTTGATAAGATAGATTCAGAAACGCCGAAGGCATATGTGGATCAGGACAAGTGTACTGGGTGTACCATATGCTATAATTTCTTTACCTGCCCATCTATACTTCCGCTCTCAAACAAGAAGGCTACCATTGATGATAGCTGCATAGGCTGCGGTGCATGCGTGGAGGTATGCCCTTTCAACGCCATATCCGTAAAGGGAGAGAAACCTGTCGGATGGGATGAAGCATGGAACGCATAAACATACTGCTCACAGGTGTAGGAGGCCAGGGAATAATAACGATGGGGAAGATGATCGGCAATGCCGCGGTGAATGCAGGCGTGAAGGTTCTCGTTGCAGAGACCCATGGTCTATCACAGAGAGGGGGATCAGTGCAGGTACACATAAGGATCGGAGATGTTATAGCGCCTCTCATAGAGAAGGGGCGCGCAGATTTTATTGTCGGTCTTGAGGCAAGCGAGGTTCTCAGGAACCTGTCCTACGCCAATAAGAGCACGGTATTCATTTTGAACAGGCAGACCATAAAACCAGTGGTACCCAGTGTAAATGCACCAGATATTGATGCAGTCGTGGAGAAGCTGCAGGCATTTTCATATTACATCGTTGATGGCGAAGAGATGGCGAAGGATGCGGGCAATCCAAAGGGATCGAATGCTGTTATCATAGGGTTCATGCTGGGTATGGGCTTCTTTGGGAAAATACCGAGGGAGGCATTTGAAAAGGCCATGATCACTGATCTGAACAGGAAATGCCTGAACGCCGGATACAGCCAGGCTTTGACCGCCAAGAATAATGGGGGATCCAGGCCAGCGATAACTCGCTGAGGTTGTTTGGAGATTCCCGCTCCTCAAAATTTTGATCCGGCATTGGGGTATAAAAATAAATGAAACCCTTCCTATGTAGCCATCTTATTTTTATATGTTTTCTATCTCATGGCCAAGTTTTATCTTCTTTGTCTCAAGATAGAACTTATCGTATGGCGTTGGATCACTGAATATCGGTATCCGACCCTTCACGTTTATACCGCTCTCTATGAGCGCCTTCATCTTCTCTGGATTGTTCGTCATTATGTATATTGACTTTATCTCGAAGAATTTTATGACCTCAGAGGCGAATGAGTAATCCCTGCTGTCCACCGGAAGGCCAAGTTTCAGATTTGCCTCAACGGTATCGGCGCCGCTGTCCTGAAGGCTGTAGGCCTTTATCTTGTTGAGGAGGCCGATGCCCCTGCCCTCCTGTCTTAGGTATATCAGCATACCGTAGTCCTGCCTTCCGAGATATCTCAAGGACTGTATAAGCTGATCCCTGCAATCGCACCTCAGGGAACCCAGAACATCGCCGGTCAGGCACTCGGAATGTATCCTAACCGGAACATCCTCCTTTCCCCTAGGATCGCCCCTCACGATGACCGCATGATCCTTGTTCTCATCATTTACAAATGTATATATCCTGAAAAGACCAAATTCTGTTGGTAGTCTTGCGTCTGAATAAAGATCTATCATCTTTGCGTCGAAAGTAATTCCTTGCCTTTATAAAAACATTGTTTTTTATGATTATAAATTGGATATATTATTATAATTCACATCATAAATTTTATTTGCCAGAACATATCTATCAGAAAACCTGAACACGTAAACATCGCCCGATCCATTCCTCTGTTCAAGCCTCCTCGTCACCTCATAGTATTGATCACTCGGAATACTGTACCTGAGATACACCTTGTTCGGCCTGACCGATGCAATCTCTGCCTCCAGGCCTGGCCAGTCGTATATACCGTAAACGGAGAAAACCGATCCTGGAAAATTTCTCCTGAACGAGGCATGCGATAGCACTGTGCGCCTTTCATCCTTTGAGATCAGCGCCATATCGGAGAAATCCTCGAATAGCCCAGCTTCTGAAACAGCAGGATCCAGAACATATATGTAGTCGTAGATGCGTGGTTCAGCAAAACCACCTGTGTAGCGAGATCCTGTCAGATGGATTCCAGCGGGAAGTATGTGCGCAGAGAAATCGGATTCCGCATGCCTCCCGATATAGACTGTGAACCTTGATAGAACTCCACCAACGGATATGTACTCCTTTTCGCCGCTGAACTCGATGGTCCTGAGATCGGCATGTGGTGGAAGATCAAATACGTATGCATCAGCCTTTATTTTCTCCATTATGTCGTATGGCGATGGAATCAGATCTCTGACGTTACGCGTATTCATACGCAGCGGGTCAGAGAATACCAAATCAGCAGATCCAAATGTTGCTTCGTAGAAATCTTCGTTTCTGAATCTGCTCTTTGATCCATAGACCTCTGCATTGATCATGGCTGAAATATAACGGATCTTCTCTCGCTCTATACCGGTGCAACCGGATCTCAGCCCGAACATGATGCACTGCATCCCGGATCCTGAACCTATGTCAAGGACATCTTCATCTATTCTCCCTGCACGGTATCTGGCTATGATCTCCGGCGTGGAATACTGAGCCGAGTAACTGTCCATAAAGATTCTATCCCAGAGGTCGTACTTTTTCCTCACTCTAATCCTTGACCTGGCCAGATCTGCCAGTGGAGAGTCCTCAAGCGCATGCCCAGCATCTATCAATTTAACCATCTCATTTATCTTCTCATTGACCTTTCTTCTGTATTGCCGGTCTCTGAGGCATCTGCTGAGTATATCCTCCATATTCTGCCCGGGCATGTTTTTCATTCTCTGTGGACACCACCAGGACGCTACCGCATCCTTCCATCCCTATGCCATGGCGATTGAAAATCGTTGTGTTTCTATCGTAAACTCTCAGTAAGCGATAGGTATCGCAGGATCTATTCCGTGCGTTCTGGGATAATGGAAATTACCAGAAATATTTATTATAGGCATGGGAATGGTCTTTTTGTGCCTGAGATCATATATTCCGGAGGGTCCATAGTTGTCAGGGGATACGACGGCAGCATTCCCGAGGATCTCGCCGTCTTCGATCAGAGGGTCTCCTGCTACAGATCCCTTGGCGTTAACTATCCCAGGATACTTTCATTCTTCAGGGATTCAGGTATAGATATTGTCGACAGGGTCATGGATCGCAAAAAGCTGGTTCTCAACGGCAACATATCGCTCAGGCCATACCAGTCACAGGCACTTGAGGAATGGAAGAAGAACGGAATGAGAGGGACCGTGGTCCTCCCGACAGCCGCAGGGAAAACGCATATAGGAATGGCGGCTATCCAGGCCGTATCTGAGAAGGCACTGATACTTGTACCAACCATAGACCTGCTCTCCCAATGGAAAAAGAGAATTAAGGAAACATTCGATGTGGATGCCGGGCAGATAGGCGGTGGAGAGCATGATGAGAGAGATATCACGGTATCAACATATGACTCAGCCTATCTCATGGCGGAGAAGTACGGAAACAGGTTCTCGTTGATAATAGCCGACGAAGTACACCACCTTGCTTCTGAGAAGCTGAGGATGATACCGCTTATGTATACGGCACCTTTCAGGATGGGTCTAACAGCAACATATGAGAGGACGGATGGACTTCAGAAGGTCCTCGAGCAGATAATGGGAGGCAAGATCTTTGAACTCGGTTACGAGGAGATCGATGAGTATCTTGCTGACTACACCATCGCTAGGATCCCGATAGAGCTAACAGATGAGGAATATTCTGAATACCAGCGGTATCACGAGACGTTTGTTTCCTATCTCAGGAGGCACAGGATGACCATGCGGGGGCCATGGGATTTCGAAAAATTCATAAGGAGCTCCTGGACGCCAGAGGGCAGGGAGGCTCTGATAGCATGGAGAAAGTCTAGGGAGATCGCCTTCAACTCGCGTGGTAAAATGGAGATGCTACGTACACTGATTTCAAAGCACCGTGGAGAGAAGATACTGGTATTCGCAGAGGATACGGAGACGGCGTATGCAATCTCCAGGGAATTCCTGATCCCTGCAATAACCTACCTGACCGATAAGGATGAACGCGAGCAGATACCTGCAATGTTCAGGGAGGGGAAGATAAACGCCATAGCGACATCCAGGGTCCTAGATGAGGGTGTAGATTTTCCTGATGCATCCGTGGCCATAGTTGTGAGCGGATCAGGAAGCATGAGACAGTTCAGGCAGCGCCTGGGAAGGATATTAAGGCCATCCGCTGGGAAGAAGGCGATCCTGTACGAACTCGTCACGGCGGAAACCTCTGAATACGGAGTTTCAAGAAGGAGGCGAAAGGGTGTTCCCGGCAGAACTGATGGTGGTTCGTAAGGCACAGGACGGCACGCTGAGACCGCTCATGATTGCGCCAGACCGCACTGAGATAGCTGAGAGGATCATAGAGGTTTTCAGATCGTCAACGGGCAGGACGCGCAGGGAAATTGCAAAGGAGATAGTCAACATCGAGTATGGCATAAGAAATCCGAAGATCGTCAGGGGCCTTGCACTCATAATGGAGCGTTTATCTAAATTTAGAAACAGATCGAAGGTCAACAGCAGAGAGGTCAGGAATTTTCTCTTTCAGATGGGTCCTGCCGTATCACCTGAGGAGAGGCAGGAAAAGATCGCCAGGGCTGCTGAACATTTCTCCGTATCCTCCCAGGACATCGAGGAGGCCCTTTATGGAGATATGGACTCAGAGAATGTGCTAGAACAGTGCCCTGCAGTAAGCCCTGAGGATCTAAACAGGAGGTACAACCTTGAGGAACTGACTACGCTCATGTCCAGATCCAGATTCCTGGAGATTTCCGGTATCGGCAACTGGTACCGTTTCATCTCGTTGATCAAGCGTCAGGGTCTGATATTTGAGGCACAGGGCAATCCTCTCAGGAGCGTCCGCATAGACGGGCCAAATTCCGTATTCAACAACATGGAAAGGTATGGATCCGCGATCGCAAGATCCGTGGAAAAACTTGCCGCGTTCTCTGGGTGGACACTGCACGCAGAGGTAGATCTGAAGGGCAAACTGTACAGTGTGGATCTGGACAGCTCCATATCCTACTACCTTCCCACCACGGCCATCGATGATCAGGAAACGTTTCCCGATCCCGTAGTGATAGGAACAAGGGTGTTTTTCCCGACACGCGTGATCGAAATTAACGGACAGCAGGTATACGTTGACGTCGTATACCATATGAGTCCGGAGGCCATAAGAAAGCGTGACGAACTGATAAGATCTGCTGGGATAAGGTGGATAACGGTTGTCGTAGGCGAATGCAAAAAATTCCAGGGCATACTTTGCTTCAGGACCAGGGTTGACTGGGATGCCGTGATGGCCCGTGCCTCACAGGAGTATCCAGTAAGCGTGGATCCTCTGAAGGAGGAGATAGACAGTCTTTATCCAGATACGGAGGCCATTCTTGATCTGCTGGACAGACGCAGGATACCGCTATCCTACCTTGAAAGGATCGGATACAGAATAAGATGGAATGGTATACTTCCAGAGGTTATGAGATCTCAATGATCAGCGATCCAGAATCGATATTGCATATACACGATGGTGTCCACGAGTCAGCCTGATCTGATAAGCATTCTGTCCCTGCGAAGGCCCTGTCCGTTTAAGACCGATCTGGACTGCATCGATAAGGTTAATATTCATGCATATATCTTAAACTATGCAGAGAAAGCTCATGCATGTTGGCCCATCGTTCACCAGCTACAGAGTGCAGATGGCCGGTGTCTCAGAAAATACCGGTTTTGCATCTCCTGACTTTCTTGAGGCAATGAAGAATTCTCTCGAAGGACTGCTGTACGTTGCAGGCGCGGATGATACTTACCTGCCATTTATACTGCCCGGAAGCGGAACTGTTGCCATGGAAACCGTAACATCCATAATCCCGAAGGGATCCAGAACACTGCTCCTGACCAACGGTGTCTTCGGGGACAGATGGATACCAATACTGTCCTCGCATGGCCTTGATCTTGACGTACTTTCTGCTGAACCCGGAAGATCGGTTTCTCTGGATGATGTCAGGAAAAAACTTGATACGGGTAGATACCAGAACCTCATAATGACCCATGTTGAGACCAGCACTGGGGTACGGATAGATATTGAAAAGGTATCTAAAATTGCCAGAGAACACGTGGATCGCATCATAGTTGATGGGGTTGCCAGTTTAGGAGCGGAGAAGGAGGATATAGCCAGGCTTGGCATAACCGCAATCATCAGCGCGAGCCAGAAGGCACTTGGTGCACCGCCTGGAGCTGCATTGATCGTTGTTTCAAGATCTGCACTTGACCATATAAACGATTTCAGCTATTTCTTCAATCTGAAGAACTGGATAACGCCGATGGAACGCTACCTAGAGGCAAAGAATGGATACCTATCAACGGAGCCTGTTGGCGTTGTTCTATCCCTGAGCAGGGTGTTCTCGGATATACGGGCGGCTGGACTAGATGAAAGGATCGAGGAGCATCGAAGGTTGAGCCTCGCCCTCAATGAAGGTATAGAGGCGGCAGGTCTGAAGGTCCTGGCAGAAAGAGATCTCTGGAGCAACACGGTCACAGCTGTGCTGTCGGATCACGCGGATGAGATAGTGAGGGGGGCGATGGATCTCGGCATTGAGTTCGCCACGGGGGTGCATCCCAAGATCGCCGGGAGATACTTCAGGATAGGACATATGGGCTATGTGAATGATTTCGACGCCCTCGCAGCTCTATCTGTGATAGAGAGGGCTGCGGCTAAGTGCGGTGAAAAGGTACGCATAGGCGATGGTGTGAAAAAGGCGCAGGAGATCCTCTATGATCTGACCAAGAAGAACGGAGGTGGTCAGATGTGAACGTTACCGTGAAATACTTCGCATATTACCGTGAGAGAGTTGGAAAGGAGAGCGAGAGGATCCAGATAGATGATGGGAAGCATATTTCCGATCTCATAGATATGTTGAAACAACGCTATCCAGAAGTATTTAACGGGAATGCGCTTTTCGTAGCAAGAAACTTCAGATATGCGGAACCGGGTGAGGTTCTCTCGGACGGTGATGTTGTCGCCATAATGCCGCATGTATCCGGCGGCTGATCAATGAATACCGCTGGATATAAGCATAGTTCAGATACGCAGATCTTCGGACAGAGATCTTATATGTCAAATAATTACACTATGTTTATATATCTTTGTTTCAATATGCATATGTGGAAAGACCAGAGACAGAATTGGAGAAGGATGAACTTGTATCCGGTTTTCTTGGGAGATTGAAAAGATACAGAGGATTTAGAATTCCAGAGAATGTTTCAAAGGACGAGAACCTGAACAGGATAGCTCCATATCTTAAGAGATCGGGCCTCATGGCGGATCTGCCTGACAGTGTGATGATCGATGCTCTAAAGCTCTACCTTGAGAGCTCTTCTAAAGGGGTTTCGCGCGGGAGAGGCTGCATCGCCGTTCTAGCCGCATGCGTTCTGATAGCATCAAGGATGCATGCAAATCCCATGACCCTGAAATACATTGCAAAAAATATGCACATCGATCCATCGCGCGTCTGGAGAACGGAGAATGCCATAGTGAAGAACATGAAGACGCCGTCCATATCAGCCAGGCCCATGGATTTCGTTGAGAGATACTCTGAACTGCTAAACGTTGACGACGATGTGAGAAGCGAGGCAATAGCGCTTGTGCAGCAGTTATCACGTGAGATTAAGATAATGAGAAAAGCTCCATCCACCATTGCAGTTTCCGCAATATACCTTGCCTCAGAAAGGCTTTCAAAACACCTTGTTCAGAGATACATAGTCAAGAAGACTGGCATAACCGAGGTGACGCTCATCAAGACGTACAAGGAGATGTCGGAGTATCTCTCCATGGGAACTCCAGATACGTGAGCGCACGGGTAAAACTAACATAGGAGATCGCGATAGCCTGAATACGGCAAGGATACTCATAACGGATGGCAATTCAGTCTCAGGATTCAATCTGGTCAAATATGCCCTTGAGAAGGATAATCAGGTGGATGCCCTGTTCGGAAATGACCCGGCTGTACTTTCCAGATCCATGGAGGCACACGGCAGATTCCGCTACAGCGCAGTGGTTATAACAAATCCCAGACCTGAGACTGCCATAGCTGCTATCGAATTGGCCAGAAAGTTGATAAATTCGGACAGATACATATTCGTATCATCAGATCTTGTCTACAGACCCTCGAATTCCATCAAATCTGAAGACTATTACACGGAACCGGTCACGCAGGAGGGGAAACTTTTCCTTGCTGCTGAGCGCCTAATGGACATTAACAACGATACTATATTCAGGGCAGGCTATATAGTCGGCCTATGCTCTGTGAATCTGTACACAAATATACTGAACCTGGCGAGATCAAACATGCGCATATCTCTGCCCAGGAAGACCGTCAGGAATTTCATAAGAAATACCGACATTTCCTCATTCATAATGAGATCCATAGAGGAGGGCATATCGGGCGTATTCAATACAGCATCAGATTTTGGTACAGCCTATGATTTTGCAAAGCGCATCTGCGATGTGGCGGCCTTGGGATGCAAACTTTATGATAGTGGAGAGGACCTGGGTAATTACTCCATGGACACTTCGAAATCTCTAAGAGTCTTCGGGATCAGACCCACGAGCGTTTTTGATGGTTATTCAATATCCGGCAGTTTCGATCTGCGATGACGTATGAATCGCTGTCTGTATACCGATCGGTTCATGATATCACTTCACCTATATTCTCTGGTATCTCGTACCCTGGATACTGAGATTCTCTACCCCTCAGCGACTTAAGTGATTCTATGAACGATTTCCCTGCGCTGGATCCGTAGAAATCTCTTGAGATCAGGATATCGTAGTTCTCCTTCTTTATGTGCCTATACTGCAGTCCAAGCTTCACCGCATAGAACTCAAGTCCTATGCCGGCGTCTGCACGCCCCTGCGCTACCGCCTGCGCCACACCCGCCTCAGAAGGCGACTCCCAGAGATAACCACGCATCGATGTTCTTATCCTCTCGTTGTTGCCTATCATCTCCTCGATAAGATCCCTTGTACCGGATCCCTTGTTCCTGTTGACAAAAGTAAGGTCGTTGTTTAATATCTCATCGAATGATGCGATACCAGTTCTTGACAGGAAGCCCCTGTTCCTGCTGAACCCTCTGATGAGAAGAGAACGATCTTTAAGATTGTCGTCCATAACAGACAAGTTGTAAACGCCGTTTCTCAGTATGTGAATTCCGGACACGTCCGCTATACCTATCTTCATAGCGTTGACTCCACCCCACGATCCCATGTTCACTATCTTTGCGTTTGTATCTGTTTCGAGCACGACTATGTCCATGAGTGGATCACTGCTGCCAATGCATATTACTGAGGCTTCCCTTTCGTTCAATGGATAATATCTGACGACCTCACCCGCATCCACGTACTTTAGATCACCTGGTATGGATATGAGTCCGTCTGCGAATCTGATCCTGCTTATGGAGCCTGAATTACCCATTATGGGAAACGCATATCCATTTCTCGTTATTATGACGGGATAAACCGTTTCCTGCATGTGTTCAGGTGTTATCTTGACGGGAACCTTCACCATTCTGGCCCTCTCCGACTCTCCAGATATCGCCCTTCGGATCGAGGGTATAACTATATAGTTCAGTATGACAGCTGAAGAAAGCGGGAATCCGGGCATTCCTATGAAAAGTTTATCTCCTATCTTCCCAAAGAATGTGGGTTTTCCTGGCCGCATGTTTATCCCATGGAACAGTATGCTTCCACCAGCTTCCTCTATGACTCTGTAGAGCATATCAAAGAAGCCTGCGGACGTGGACCCTGAGGCCATAAGAATATCGAATGATCCGAGGTTATCTTTTATCAAGCGGATCATATCTTCCTCGCGGTCAGGCACAGAACCGAGGAATCTGGCAGATATTCCGCCGAGGGAGTTGAGCTTTGTCTGAAAATAGTAACCGTTCACATCAAAAATCTGCCCAAGCTTCAGATCCGCGCCAGGCTTAACTATCTCATTACCGGTTGAGAATATGCCTATGCGTATCCTGTCGAAGACACGGACTTTTGCCACTCCTGATGCAGCCAGTGTACCTATCTTCTCTGGGGTCAGCGCTGTCCCGGCCTTAGCCAATATATCGCCCATTGAAATATCCGTGCCAGCAAAAGCCACGTTCTCTCCAGGATAGACGGATCTGTAGATATCAACGTAATCCCCTCTCTGCCTTGTATCTTCCACCATCACCACGGCGTCTGATCCCTTTGGCATGACAGAACCCGTGGCTATGTAGACAGCTTTTCCCTTTTCCACCCTTACATCTCTGATTTCGCCAGGAGATATACTTCCGACTATCCTGATCGTCACGGGATCATCTTCCTGGGCGCCTTCGACGTCCGTATGGTCAACGGCAAAACCGTCCACCTCGGATCTGTCGAAAGGCGGCACATCATACTGAGAGAACACATCTTCAGCTGCAGTGAGCCCGACCGCGTCCTCCAGACCAACCTCAGTCACACGCATTATCTTCCTTATCTCGCCAGATATCATCGATCTGGCGTCTTCAGCCGAAACAAGCCTGTGGAATACCTTCAAAGCCAATCACCTATCTCAACAACCTCTACCTCTGCGCCCTCAGGATATCCCTCACTGTTCTCATCTATGATGAGATATCCATCCGCAGAAATTACTGAATTTATAACACCAGATCCGGTTGTCCGCATTGGTTCTATCATGGTTTTACCATTCTCCTCGAACATTCTCACCCTGACGAACATCTTCATGTTTTCGTTATTGAATATCGATCTAGTCAGGAAACCACGCTTTATGCTTCTCTTTGGTCTGTTCATACCGAACCATGACCGTATCGACGAGTCAATTATGTTTTCGAATGCTATCAGTGCTGCAACGGGAAGCCCTGATATCATAAATACTGGGCGATCCCCGATCAACCCAAGGCCTGTGGTTCTTCCAGGTTTCATCCGTACGCCATGGAACAGTATTCTGCCATCACTCTCAATTATATCGTGAACGAGATCCTGGGAGCTCGGACCAGAACCGCCGGTCACTATCACTATATCGGATTTCATTCCTTCGATCCTGTTTCTTATGGCCGATCTCTCATCCTCGACATTTCCATAGAAGACGTGTCTCAGACCCATCAATGAGATCATGTATTCCAGCATAGGAGCACTTGAATTCTTAACAACACCGCTGACTATCTCTGTTCCAGTTGAAAGTATTCCAACCTCAGCATCGATAACTGGGATCTTATCTAACCCTGTTTCTATGAACGCGGGCAGGTGCCATGGCATGATCCTGGAGCCCTTTCTTATGATCGCGTCTCCCTTCTTAAGATCCTCACCCATTCTTGAGATATTCTGGAATTTTTTCACCTGCCTGTAAATCATCACCATGGATCCTTCCATGGCGGCATCCTCCTTCATTATAACCGCATTTGCACCCTCTGGGATTGGAGATCCGGTATATACAAGGGCACACTCTCCTCTGTTGATCCTGAAATCCGGTGAATCCCCTATTCTTACTTCTCCAACGAGCCTGATCTGTACTGGATTCGATCTTGAAGCGCTAAGGCTGTCCTCGTATCTGATCGCCATACCATCGACTGCGCTTCTGTCTGCCTCAGGGAAACTTATGGGGCTTCTAATGTCTTCCGCGCAATAATGCCCAACAGATTTTTCAACTGGAATTAAGGATTTGCGCATGTTGACCTTCAATCCTGATGCGAGTCTGATAGCCTCGTCATAGGGTGTAAGGCTCTTGAATTCCATATCCATGCAATGCTTTATTGGATATCACATTATCGCAGCAAACGTCAGGTCAGGCCGAAAAATTTTACGCGAGCGATAAGGAGCTATGCCCTCTTTCCCGGGCTCAATGGAACGTTTGTGCTGGAATCCTTGGATTTCAAGACCATATCATCGGAAAATTCTGCATGCTTCATCGCCTCTGGATTGATGAAGCGCTTGCCACGGAATGCCGAGAGCAGAGCTGCGAAGGCCGATAGTATAGCACCTATATAGAACGAGACCGAAAGGGATCCCATGAGAGCGGGTGCCAGGGCGTATGGGAACCATGTATGGCTCTCCATCGCGGCTATGGTTGAGTGGCTGAGGCTTGATATGAGTGTCGGTGGTAGATAACTGAGCATGGTATGCACGGGATCATATCCGAGGAATGCCGCAAACAGGGCAGAGGTCGGTGGAAGCTTCGTAAGATATGGTATCAGGACGCCAGCGCCCACGCTGCTGAGCGCAGATGACAGCGTGGACGGCATCCTTGTTGAAAGGGACACTATGACTATGGTGAAGAATATACCCATGGACACCGTCATGCCTGCATTCTGTAGCGTTGATCTCATGCCGCTGGAAACCCCGCGAACTTCTGGTGGAACGGAATTCATAATGGAGCTCGTGTTCGGCGCAGCAAACATTCCGTTTCCTATACCCATGAGGAAAATCATGGCCGCAAATTCAGGATAGTAGAAATTAAATGGAAGCGAAGCCAGGAGAACAAATGTCACAGCGACAATGGACATTCCTGCCGTCGCAAGGCCCCTGGCACCGAACCTGTCAGACAGCGTACCGCTTATCGGGCCCATAATCAGGAATCCCGCCGTCATGGGTATCATGTAGACGCCTGCCCAGAACGGGACAGATGAATATGAATAACCATGTATCGGAAGCCAAATGCCCTGCAGAAATATTATGAGCATGAACATTACACCGCCGCGTGCGATCGCACTGGCCAGTGCAGATAAATTTCCAAGCGCAAATGACCTGATCCTGAACAGTGCAAGATTAAACATCGGGCTTGATACGAGGAGTTCAACGAATATGAAAGCACCTAGCATGGCAAATCCGACAAATAGAGCCATCAGAACATAGGGATCAGACCAGCCGGTTGGTGCACCTCCGTATGGCATCAGCCCATATGTTATCGCTATCAGTATCAATGTGAGAGACGCGGCGAATAATGAGTTCCCAGCAATATCAATCCTGTCGTACCTGAGGTTTCCGGTTTCTCTGAGCTTCATGAAACTCCATGCAGTTCCGAATGCACCTATTGGAACGCTAACGAGAAATACATAGCGCCAATTGATGACAGCCAGAATTCCGCCGAGGATCAGACCAAGAAATGAACCTGAGAGGCCTATGACCTGGTTTATGCCCAAAGCCTTCCCCCTCTCATTGTATGGGAACGAATCTGTCAAGATAGCCGTGCTGTTGGAGAAAAGGAACGCAGCGCCTATACCCTGGATCACCCTGAAAACTATCAGCTCAATGGCTGCTGTATTACCCCTTCCGGGTGTCAGAAAGAGCAGTATGGAACCGGCTGTGAAAACAGCAAACCCATAATTGAAGAGTCGCACCCTGCCATATATATCGGATAATCTCCCGAATGTCACCAGCAATGTTGCGGTGACTATGTTGTATCCCATCAGTATCCAGAGCAGATATGCGAACGACTGGGGAGCCAGGGGATTGATACCTATACCCTTGAAAATGGCGGGTAAAGATATCATTATGATAGTGCTGTTCACCGAAGCCATCATAACGCCTATGCTGGTGTTTGAGAGTGCGATCCACTTATACTGAACCACGGCGGGATATTAGTTATTGTTATAAAAGGTTTAGTTATTAAAGACAATATATACTGCGAATAGATTTGGAAATTTACCATAGATCAATCCGTAAAATTGTAGAGATCATGGATATGGCCAAAGACAAACTTAGAAGAAATTAAGAATACATAGGGAATAAGGCCATCAAAGATTCTCTCAAGAAATTCTCAATAGATCAGAATGTCCCTTTGTCTTATTTTCATATGAGGAAATAGCTAACAGGCGCTGATTTGGGCCGCACGAACCCTGTCTTTGTCGGTACTGCGTATGATCATTAATTATTGAATCTTTCCATGGTGAAGCCCGTGTATCTCTTGTCCGAAGGATAGTTTTACAGCTTCCATCAAACCCATGGATTTCCTATAAATCTTGTCTCCCCAAAATGATGCGGATGTCGGGATTTGAACCCGAGGCACGAGCTTGGCAAGCTCGCGTGTTGCCAGGCTACACCACACCCGCTTCAGATACAAGCGCCCTAAGGCATTACGGAATTAATATCAGAAATATAAATTCTTTTATCTGCAGACAATTGTCGATGCCGCTGCAGATCACTCCGAAAGGCTCTCCACGAGCATATCCCATCTGTCCTTCAGACGGTTGAGAGCGTAAAGTAGCGTTTCCTTTGCCGTCAGTGAACCATCAGTTTCAAACTGGAATATGAACCTGCTGTCGTCCTCGACTATATTCACGCCATCGGATTCGAACAATACATTCAAGTCGTTACAACCGAAATCGTCTGTGAATACTATCTCTGTCTCGGTCTCGCCCATCACTGATTTCGGGCAAGCTTCCTTCAACTTCTGCCAGTCCTCAAAGTCCTTCTTGGAAACGTGAAACTCCCTGTGATATTTGTACGAAACACCTGATGTGACCTGCCACTTGGCATGTTCCTTCGCAGTCCCAAGGATAGCTTCGGCGGTGATGAGTATGGCCTGCTTTGCTCCAAGTTTCACTATGGGTATCTCACCATCTACCGGCACAAGATCCGGATGGCTCACAGCCTGGAGATCTGATGAAAGAACTGTGGACGGTCCAAGCTTGTTTATTGAATACGTGACCGTGCAGAGCGAACAGCCCTTGCCACCGCATGAACACTGATCCCTGAAATTCATGCTCAGATCCGTTTTCAGCGGTATCAGGCCAAGACGATGCGCAACCATTTCATCAAACAGCGGCAGTGATGAATCGTAAACGTTTCCCTCAGAATCCCTTATTTCTCCATGATGAAAAGTCACGTTTTCTATGGCTAGCTTTGGGATATCGTTTATGAGTGTACGCCTGAGTGCGTTTGCCTGAGACGGTGTTATACCATCTATCTCAAATCTTATGTATTTATCTGAAAGTTTGAAAATTTTAACTTCCATTCAGACCCTTCTCCCTCTCTTTCCCCCCTTCTTCTTCGTACCATCATGGGGAATAGGAGTTACTTCCTCAATACGAACTATCTTGAGCCCTGCTCTGGATAGCGCCCTTATTGCTGCCTGAGCACCTGGGCCAGGTATCTTCGATTTATTTCCGCCCGGGGCTCGAACCTTGATTATGAGATCAGTTATCTCCTTCTCCTTCAGGGCTTCAGAGACCATATCAGCCGCCTTCATTGCCGCATATGGGCTAGCCTGATCCCTGTCGTTCTTTACAACCATTCCACCTGAAACCATAGCTATGGTTTCTGCTCCAGTAGGATCTGTTACATGAATTATGGTGTTGTTCTGTGATGCATAAATATGGGCAATTCCTGTCTTATTCATTTGACTCACCCTCCTCTGAAGCTTCGCCCTGGCCCTCCTTCAGATCGGCAGAACGCTGGGCTGGTGCCAAAAGTGCCTGCCTTATTGGATGGAGTTCGTTAGCAACAGGGGAATTCTCCTCATAGGATATCGAATCCTCATCCTTAGCCTCAACAAGCATTCCAGGAACTGTAACGCGTCTACCGGCAACCGATATGTGGCCATGCGTTATGAGCTGCCTGGCCTGCCTTACGCTGATCGCCATATTCTTTCTGAACACTATGGTCTGAAGACGCCTGTCAAGTATATTCTCCACGGTCAGGGAAAGAACATCATCCAGCGTCGCGTTTTCGCTGAGCAGCTTGTACCTGTTCAGTCTCTTTACCATCATCTCCAGTTGCTTCTGTGCATTCACATCGTTTGTCCTCAGCCTGGCCCTGAGGTCCCTTGCCTGCGACCTTATCGATGAGAGCAGTGCCTCGCTCCTCCATATCTCCTTCTTGTTCTTCAGACCGTACTTGACGACGATCTTATTTTCCTCATCGATTCTTTCCTTCTCCCATGGATGGCGAGGCGTTGAATATTTCTTGTGATGAAACTTAGGATCTCCCATATTATCGACCTCATTCCTTCTTTCTTACTACGCCTATGCTCAGACCCTTCCTTCCGTTGGATCTTGTCCTCTGGCCTCTGACCTTCTTACCTTTTTCATGCCTTATTCCCTTATATGACCTTATCTTCTTCATCAGGTTGATGTCCTCCTGCACCTGGATCTCAAGATCGGTTGAAACAAGATTCAGATTTTTTCCCGTTACTGGTTCTCTCCTGTGATTGAGAAGCCAATCTGGAAGATCATACTCCTTGGCTTCCACATACTCTCTGAGTTTCTCCAGCTGATCCTCCTTCAGTTCCCCTATTTTCTTGTCTATGGGAAGATCAAGCCTCTCGGCTATGACATAGCCTAGCCTCTCACCAATACCCTTCAGATCCGACAGTGCCAGTGGCAGAAGGCGCTCTCCGTTCAGATCTTTGTTAGCGATACGTACTATGTACTGGAAATCCTTATTTTCCTTTTTTTCCGGCTGTCCCTTGCCGGCCTCTTCATTGACCTTAACATTATTTGCAGATCCCTTAGCCATTAGATCATCCTGTCCGTTCGATATATTTTTTCGTCATATAAACGTTATCAGTGTCATAGGAATGTTCCTGTTGCCTTACCAAAATCGATCCGTAATGGCCAGGTTAGCCATTACGAAGCGGAAGCTTTCAGTCTGGCGGCACTGCTCCTGCTGGGAATGAACGGGAAGAGCACGAGCGAGGCTGCCCCAAATATGGTCATTATCCACATGGTCTCGACCAGAGTTATATGGAAGTAGAGCAGAATAGATATTACAGCGATACCTATTCCACCGCCCACAGTATTGCCGAGCCCCCAGACCATACCGCCTGCGGTTGTCGATATATCCCTTGGAACGATCTGGTTCACATAGCCCATCAGAACGGGAAAACCAGAGAATGCGGTGAATACATAGAGTGCATAGGTGACCGTGTTTAATATGGGATTTGTGCCGGCCAGCATGAAGATGATGAAAAAGAGCGTCGAGAGGCCAGTTGTAATCCCGATCGTGAACTTACCCCCATGTCTCTGGGTCAGTCTACCAAAGTAAGGCTGTCCTCCAACAGCCGTGAGGAAGCTCATGGTCAGCACTATGCTCATTATCGTTTCCGATTTGACACGATCGAGAACAAACTGCGATATGTATGTCGTGGTTCCTGTGAGAAACATGGCCCTTATGAATACCATCGCAACGATCACCGCAAGGACGCTTGAATACCTTGAAAGCATCTCGCGGTTCCTAGTTGAACTGGCTGACCTTGATCTCTGCGGGATCTCGTGCTCTCTGATGAATGCCAGGCCGCCGTATATTATTATGCCAGCGAGGATCATGTAGGTACCGAGTATGATCAGTGCATACTTCTCACCGACGAGAATTATCAACGGTACGAGTATTATAGGCAGAGCGGATCGTCCAATGCTTCCAAACGCACCGTTTATTCCCAGTGCGGATGCAGATGAATTTCCGTACGTCAGATTGAGTATGGAACTCCCCAGTGGATGATAGAACGCCTGACCGAAACCGAACAGGATCGATGCTACGATCATGACGGGGAGAGCTATACTCGCCGATACGAAAGATAACGCGAAGAGATATATCGAAATGCCGAGTATCACAAAGCCCATGAGCAGCAGAAACCTGTATCTGCGCGTCTTATCTGCATACCTGCCTAAGGGGGTGCTGAGCAATCCACTTATTATGCTGTAAATTATTGCCACTGCACCAAGCAGTGCAAGACTTATTCCAAAATCAGAATGATAGTACGTTATCAGAACCGAGAAAAGGAGTATGTTGAAATCGTTCGTAAAGTGACCAAGGGAAGTGAACGCTAGCGATCTTATCTTTGCCGATTGGCTGAAACTCAAATTTGCCTCCAACTGCACACCTCCTTATCGGTAATTCATTTATCTATATAAATATTTAGTGAATTCTAATTCCATTAGCAGTATATTAATCAAAGCTGTCGAGCCTGAACTGAGTGGTCCCCTGATAGCTCTTCTTAAGAGATTCCAGGTGATCCCTTATCCTCTCCCTGGAGAAATCATGTTCATCGCATAGGAAATGCTCTATTGCCTCGGTATCTGGCCTGTTGAACCTGAAATCGTAATCCACGACCGGCGGATTCCTGAAGAAGTTCATTATTTCGTCGAGGTTTTCTATGTCCTTTCCGATCCTTTTTAGAACAGCCCGTATATCCCCCTCCTTCTTTATGAGCGCAAGGGCCTTCTTTGCCCCTATACCCTTTATTCCCTCATTGAAATCTGTCCCAACCAGTACACCGATGCCTATGAGCTGTTCCTGATTTATCTGATTAATGGAGAGAACCTCGTCCAGGAGTATGTATTCCGGATACACTGTTTTATATATATTCTTCCTGGGAACTTTCCTCCGACCGTATATGGCAAAGTTCCTCAGGACCTTCCTGGCACCGAAGAGCAGGCAGTCATAATCCTGGGAAATAACGCCATCCACATTCTTTTTCGTCATGTACGATGCCTGAGCTTCTCCCTCTGAAGGCGCATCGACGTATGGTACACCCATGTAGTCCAGCAGTTTCTTAGTATCATCAACTATCTGCGGTGTTATGTAGTTTATACGGGAGTAATACTGCCTGAGATTCTCCTCCCCCCGCTCTATGGCCTCCTCAAGTTCAACCTTGGCCTTCTCCTTCATGAGCTGTCTCTCACTAATAGTACGGTTCTTGAGCGGGCTTGGTTTTCCATCGAAGACGTAGACAGGCTTTATCTTATTTTCGATAAGATTGACCGTCCGATAGAATATACCATAGAGATGAGAAGTCACGTTCCCATGAGAATCCATTAGAGGCATCCCGTCATACTGCCTGACATTGCTGAGCAGCTGGTACAGTATGTTGTATGTATCTATTGAGAATGTTTGGTTACCCTGATCCTTGAGCGAAGTCTCATGGCTCACAACTATATCTGATATATCGGTTCCCATGCTTCACCCCTCGCAGTTCACCCCATCATCCGTTATGCGGAAGAATGCAGCCACCCCTTCCTTTATGGATCTGTGCTTGGTCACGCTTATCTTCCTCCTTCCATCCGGTAACTTTTCTATCCTAAGAATTGCCTTCATCGCATGATCCACCAGAAACCCTCCGAATGGCTGCAGGGTCCTGTTGTCTATATCCTGGTATATCTGATTCGTTATCAGTACCGGTATATTTTTCTTGGCAGCCACTGAGGACAGGAGAGACAGCTGCCTCTGGAAATCGACTATCCTCGCCTGTCTGTCATCGCTGCGCTCCAGTCTGAAGAATTCAGAAAATGAGTCTAGAACGATCATGCCGATCTTCTGATCCTTATCTGCCATCTTGGAGGCTTTCATTATCGCCACCTCCTGATCGTCCAGGGAATAGACTCTGAAGAGCTTGAACTTTGAAATATCCGAATGGCAGACTGCCATAAACCTCTCGGGAGAAAGCCCCTCCGAGTCTATGTATACAACCTTCAGTCCCTGACTCATAACGGAACAGGATGCGATCATGCATATGTTGGTCTTTCCAGATCCTCCCTCACCGAATATCTCGGTTATTATGCCGCCTTCTAGCCCCCCATTTAGCATTGCATCTATGCAGTTAATGCCTGTCTGCAGTCTTCTGACCCCCTGCTCCAGCGAGATCTCATCCATTATGGAATTCATATATCCATAAGGTATATTTTCATTTCCATGAGAGCCTGCCCGCATCCATGCGCGGCAAATATGATATATGGATGAAATTGCAAAGAGTTATATTCACAGGTAAAATCTTGCATCATGGATGTAAAGAGAATTTTCGAATACGCCAGAGAAGTGGACACAGTCCTCATATACAACGCATCAGAGAGCGCCAGAGATCCCACGTTCACCTATGTGACGCAGACAACAAATGGAATATTTGAGGGATCTGCCCTTATAGTTGGAAAGAACGGCACCACTATCGTTACATCACAACTTGAAGAACAGGCTGCAAAGGAGACTGGAATGGACGTTAGAATATTCAGAAATTCCACGGATTTCCAGAACATACTGAGGGAACTTCTCAAGGATGTTAACACTGTTGGCCTGAACTATCAGTCACTTTCACTGGCATCCTATAAGATGCTTCTCAGGATAGTCCCCGATAAGGAATTTCTGGACGTATCAGCAAGCATACTCGAGGCGAGGAAGATAAAGCAGCCTGAGGAGCTCAAAAAGATAAAGGAGGCTGCCAAGATAGGCAGCGAGGTGCTTCCAGAGGTTTTGGATGGACTGAAGGAGGGTATCACCGAATACGAGGTTGCATCCAAGATCGTTTACCTTATGATGAAGAACGGAGCTTCAGGGCCATCTTTTGATACCATAGTCGCATTTGGCCAGAATGCTGCCATGCCCCACTATTCTCCAGGGCAGGCAAAGCTGAAGCGGGGTGACTTTGTCCTCATGGATTACGGTGCCCGTTACATGGGTTACTGTTCTGACATAACAAGGACAGTCGTGTTCGGAAAGGCCAATGAAGAACAGAGGGAAATGTACAACATAGTCAAGGAGGCGCAGGCCGCAGGAATGAGGAGCATAAAAGACGGCGCAAACGGCAGGGATGTTGATGGAGCTGCCAGGAACGTCATCGATTCCACAAAGTATAAGGGCCGTTTCATACATTCGCTTGGACACGGAGTTGGACTAGAGGTCCACGATCATCCTGCGCTGTCCCCAAGCATGGACTTCCCACTGAAGGCTAACATGGTGGTCACCGTAGAGCCTGGTATATACGTGCCAGGATTCGGCGGTGTGAGGATAGAGGATGATGTGGTGGTCACAAAGGACGGATACGAGAAGATAACCAGTGCACCAACATACGAACTAATAGAAGTATCATGATATTTCCGGACAAAAGACAAATATTGAATTCGGACATGATAAGGGAGATCGCTGGGGCCTCTATATCTGAGGCCAGCGGCTCAGACCTGAATTCGGAATACGCTTCAATTAAGAAGGCAGCTTTTGCCTTTGTGGAAGGCGCAGTCCGTGGCGACCAATCATACATATCATTGGAGAACAGAGAATTAGCCTTCATTATCTGGATCCTTGTGGCGATTGATGAGAATATCATAACGGCAAGGACGATCATAAAGGCAAGGGATACCGCCGAAAAGCAGCTAATCGGAGCCCAGCACTATGAGGACCTAGAGGAATTCGGGAGAAGACTCGGCATAGATATATCCGTGGAGGGGGAACAGATAAAGAAGGATCATCTCTACAGGCTCGATGTGACCGATTTCGCCACGTATGCCAGCAGGGTTACAGGATCAAGGTACAGGCTCTCCAATCAGATAGTCAGGGCAGGATACGTATATGTTCAGAACGATGTTATGGTTAAGATCCTTAGGGAGGCCTTCGTTTCATTTCTGTTCGGCGTAATGGATCAGATCCGCAAAGAAGATGCTGTAACTCTTCTAAGACCGGTTTCAGATGACCTAGAGAGGATAAAGGAGGCCTACAGGAAAGCCCATGGGAGCGGGGCATCCATGGGAAAGGGGGATGCCAGCATGTTCCCACCATGCATTAATGAGATAATCAAAAATCTTGAGAGCGGGGTAAATGTTTCACATATGGGGAGGCTAGCCCTCGCAAGCTTTCTTCACAAGGCAGGTTATTCCGAAGACGAGATCGTCTCTTATTTCAGGAATGCCCCTGATTTCGATGAGAATATAACAAGATATCAGATAAAACATATTTCAGGCGAGATATCCGGAACAGAATATACCCCTCCGAAATGCGAAACAATGAGATCGAACCACCTATGCTATATGGATGATGATCCACTATGCCACAGGGAATGGATGAAGCATCCTCTGACCTATTATGAGGTCAAAAGAAGAAACAGAAAAATCAGATAACGCCTCAGAGCTTCTTCTCTATAAGTTTCAGTATCGAGGTTTTCTTCAGATTTGAATCAAGTACATACATCTTCGTCTTCTGCCATGGGATCCTGGGATAATAGCAATCCCTGACCTCGTAAGATATACCAGCCTCTTCCAGTATCCGGCGAAGCCTTTCCTCGGAAAAATTTGCCAGAACACTCCTAGAAAGGCGCCTGCCCTTTGATCTGGGTATATCCTTTGAAAAATACTGAAGGTAGAGTGTGCACCTCATTTTACTTCAGAAGCTTTGCATTGACGACACCATCCTGCCCTGGCCTGGAGGTAACGACAGCTTCACCTATCTCTGTTGCTATGACTGTTCCCTTGTTTATTATGTTCCTCTGGACGTAATGGCTGTTGGCAGGGTTGGCCTTGACCGTTATGATCTTGACCTTCTTTATCTTCTTTTCATTTGCATCATAAACGTTTGCAGTCTCCGCTGTGAACAGGATCACCTTGCTATTCCCACCCATTGTGCGAATTACCTTACGCTCTGTCTTCGTGCCCAGCTTGGTTAATGTCGGCTCTCTGCCCAGCTCGAATCTCCTCTTCTTTCGAGACTGCTTCAGGCTTCCGCCAGTTGGTTTCTTGCCAGATTTACCCTGAAATATCGTCATATATCCACCTTTCTCGTTATCCAATGATCAGCAGATTCATGCTGAAAGCCGAAATGCCATCGACATTCCACATATGGAATGAGCCCACAGACCTTTTATATTCATCTACCCAGACATGCGGCTATCGAAAGGATCTGCCGATCAAATTATCGGTAAGGGCTTATTGTATATCACTTTATCAACTTTTCCGATCCTCAATGAATCTAGGATTATACCATGGCTGAGGAATGCTCCGTCTTTTTCTACTCCCCATATTGGTTCTCCTGCAATTCAAGGAAGATATCGGAATATCGATTATCTTTATATAGCTAAGTGACATACCTATCTATGAAATTCGCAGTTGCAGTTTCAGATGGAAAAGTTAACGGCCCGGGTGAATCTGAAGAGATACATATATATGAGTCTGATGGCGGAAATATCAAGCTCGTGGAGAAATACAGCAACCCGGCCATGGATGCGACAACAGCACGCGGAGTCTTCATGTTAAAATCTGCACTGGAACATGGAGCAAACGCAGTCGTTCTCAGCGAGATTGGATCTCCAGGCTTCAACTATCTGAAGGGCCGAATGGATGTATTCATCGTACCTGAGATACCGGTTACTGATGCCTTGAAGCTCATATTGGACGGCAAGATCGGCCCGGCGACGGCACCGACCCACGATCATGGCCATGATCACTGATTCTGAGATTCAAGGATCAGTGCCACCTTCCTTTTCACCAGAATGCTGGCCAGATCGGATGGAAGATACACAAGATCATTTCCGTGAAGGAAGTAATTCCTATCTGGCTGTGCGATGGGTGGAAGATCTTCAAGGATCATCACTAGAACATATCTGTTATCATTTTTCCTATTCTTTTCGTCTGGGGCTGCAACGGCCTGCGACTCACTCTCAACCGGAGCCGCGTGCATCTCTTCCTCCACGGCCTGAACAGTGGCAGGGGGAGATTCAACCGCAGTTGTCGGCAGCGATTCTTTTTCAGGCAGTGACTGCGCCTCTACCTTCTCCTCTTTTTTCTCTTCACGCTTCGGTATGAAGCTCTCGAACTCCTCCGTTATGATGTTGTGTATTTTCTCTATAAACTCCTTTTCCTCATCTGTCAGCAGAGAAAGGGTTTCTCCACTTATATCGTAGATGGCTTTTGCCACTATCTTTTCAAACCTTCTCTGAAACAGGCTTCTGAAATCCCTCTTGATGGTCTGAATGCGATTGTTGACTGTAAGATAATTCTCTATATCCTGCTTCTGGAAATATTCTGAAGCTTCCGCCTGCAGATCGGACAGAGCTGCACGTACCCTCCGATATATATCAGGATCGATGTCTATGATCTTACGGTGGCTCTGCTCAGCATATATGGCAGTACGTATGTCCGAAATAAGCTTGTCTATATCAGCAGGTTTCATTAATTCCCAGTCATTCTTATATGCAGTTTATACTAATTTGATTTTCCATTGGCATTGTTGACAATAATGGCTTAAGCCCACTTGGCATATGCGATTCATAAATCGAAGATCTAATGTTTTAGATGAATCTGAATATGAGAAAAGTCGTTGCTATGGATGTGGGTATGGTGTATATTGCAGTGAACTTCGCCGTACGTACCGCAGAAAATACCGTTGATATGAGCGTCTGGAAATTGTTCTTCTCCCCCATCTTAACCTTGGCATAATCCGTACCCATACCTATCTTTACGGGCTCAACGTCACCTTTTGCTTTGACCACGGTCTGAGCTATAATATCTGCTATCCTGTCCACATTACCTCTTGACCCCAGCGGGAATACGTCGAGGACGCTAGCATTTACATAGTGATTATCTGTCGTGTATATCTCAACGCTTGCAACCAATCCCGATAGTTTGGACCTGACTTTCTCAATAAGATCTGTTGTTATATTGTTGGAATCTGTAAGTACGACGGCATCATATCTGTCGCCCGTCTGAAAAACGGCCGTCTGTATACCCATGGATGCAAGACCTGGTATATCCTCGTAGACTCTGGCATACCCTATCCTGGCCTCAAATTTCGGTTCATCTCTCAGGAACTCTCTCTCAAATGCCTTTATCGTGGCGGAGGCATTCTTAAGCTCTGGTGCCTTCTTTCTGAAGTTGTTCTGGGCGTCTATCACGGCAAAGTCATGGGCACCAGTCTTCTTCATGTGGGCTATTATCTTAAGGCCCTCTTCAAGCGCAACATCATCGAACGCGGTTTTCTCAGGCACTATGGCTCCAAATCCGAAATTTCCAAACCTCTCCACAAAGATAACAAATTTTCCTGCGGCTACCTTCCTTGGCCTGGCCATCTTGTCTGTGAAGACCAGCTTTTCGTGAGCAGATCGTATGGCCTGAGCTATATTGTCTATATCCTGATCGCCCCTGCAGTTGTTATCGTTGCTTGTTGTTGTATGGAATACCATCAGATCTCCTAGTTCTGGCAAACGGTTGCTCAAACGCTCTGGTAAGTTGCTGCTGCCCAGCGTTCCGAATGGACCTGGATGGATGTACGGAAAGATCATGCTAGCCTTTATGCTGCCATCCATTCTCCTGACTTCTATAATCTTGACCGGTATTTTGCGCTCATGGCTATAGATTCTATCGAAGAAATGCTTCACAGAGATATTGGACTCCAACCTCTTTCCAGAGTTGAGGAAGAATTCCAGTATCTTTGATGGCGATGACTTATATTTCTTCACGAACTTGGCCGTGGATCTTCTTACGAGGAAGTATGCGGCCAGCGCATATACGAGGGACGATATCACGAACGGTAATATGAGCACATACTGGGACCTGAATATCAGTATGAAAATTATGAGCATGGAATATACATAGTTCATCGCTGGGATGATCTCCCTGATGCCGTCTGCTGGATAGAAGACGTAGAATATCAGAAACCTGAACAGGGTTGTGGATGATATGGCAAGCAACAGTGAAGAATCGTAGGATCTGAAGGCGTGTGTGAGTATGAGTATCCAGAAGAATATGTTCCATATAACAAGTGAGACAAAATTAAGGTATACGCTCCTCTTAACAGGGAACACTATCTTAGAGATCTTGGTGAAGAGGAGATCAAGAAGTATCGATATGAAGAATGTTCCTGGAACTATCAGAAGGGTCGTGGCTATATCTCTTATGAAATAATAATCTATTAATCCTATGGCTATCAGCGGAGCCACGAAGTACTTAGGAGATATTGATTTTCTCACGAATGTTGACAGATCATCTATGGATCTCTGTTTTTTTTCGAACAACACATCAGTAATATAGAGAAGTATTTCTTTTTTATGCGTTATGTTGAAATTTGCGGGAAAAATTTATTTCATTAAACTTTTCACGATTTAAAAATTTGACCCATCCACCTTCTCGATGGTATAAGTTTGTATCACTGGGTTTGCAAGTATCTTGTTCGTTACCTGTTTGACATCCTCCTCATCGTCAGCATCTATGTAGTAAACCTTTGATGTTCTCACATTTTTTATACTCCTGTATCCAAGTATACCGAAATTCTTGAGAATCGTAACGGCCTCAGGATCCTCGACACCATCCTTGTACTTGATCTCGACGCGAAATCTCATGATGGAGTATACAATCTCCGTTAAATATGTTAACTGTGTATGAAAAGATGAAGATCATTCAATGTGGTCTCCGTGTCTCCCATGATCCATCCCTTTGTGATCTTACAGGATCTTTTGAATATCCTTGCCATCAACCATTATACCTGAGATACAATTATGTTTCATATGCAGACCCGGCAGATCCACTTATTCAAAATAAATAGCAATTAAATCCAAATTTCTCTAAATACGATGATGCTATTTAGAGAATATGGCGTCCCAGAAGGTCGACATCGATCAGATCCTGAAGGAATTAAATACAAATGAATCAGGGCTTTCCGAGGATGAAGCCCAGAGGAGATTATCACAGTACTGATACAATGAAATTCAGGAGAAGAAGGAAAATCCCGTCATTAAATTCCTCAGGAAATTCTGGGCCCCTGTTCCATGGATGCTTGAAGCAACAATAGTGATCACGATCGTTCTAGATAAGCTGCTGGATACGTACATAATAGCATTTCTGCTTGTCTTCAATGCGATTGTCAGCTTCTTTCAGGAATCCAAGGCTGAAAATGCGGTAGAACTGCTAAAACAGAAACTCAGCGTCAGGGCACGCGTTCTGAGATCCAATGAATGGAAACAAGTCGAAGCTCGTGTTCTTGTACCTGGTGATGTAATAGATATACGCTTGGGGGACGTAGTTCCAGCGGATTCCGTGATCATATCTGGAAGCCTGGAAATAGATGAATCTGCGCTTACTGGCGAAAGTGTTACAGTTACCAAGGAAAAACAGGATATTGCCTATTCTGGTTCCATAGTGAAGCGTGGCGAAGCCCTTGCCATAGTCTATAAGACCAGATCTGCGACCTATTTTGGCAAAACCACCACGCTTGTTCAATCTGCCGGTTCTAAATCGCACATTGAATCGCTTATATTCAGCATAGTAAGGGATCTGATAATACTCGACGTTCTGCTTGTGATGATAACCGCAGTGTATTCATATTTCATCCATATACCAATTCCGAACATAATACCGTTCATACTTGTCCTTCTCATCGCCTCAATACCAGTGGCCTTGCCAGCAACCTTCACAATAGCCATGGCCTATGGTGCTCTCGATATATCAAAGAAAGGGGCACTGGTGACCAGGCTCAGTGCCATTGAGGATGCAGCTTCCATGGACGTTCTCTGCTCAGACAAAACGGGAACCATTACAAAAAACCATCTCACAGTGTCCGATCCAATAGCGCTTAAGGCCACGCAGGAGGAACTGATAAAGTACGCGGCATACGCCTCAGAGGTCCAGAGTGATGATCCCATAGACAAGGCAGTTCTTGAATTAGCCAGGAGCAGGAATTTGATGCCAGATCTATCCCTAAGATCCAGTTTTGTACCCTTTGACCCTTCCACGAAGAGGACGGAGGCCACCATCAGCATCAACGGTAGAACAATGAAGGTGGCCAAGGGTGCACCACAGATAATAAGCGAAATCTGCGGTGTGAGGTATGAGGAGATAATGGACAGGGTCACTGAACTGGCAAAGAGGGGGTACCGTGTCATAGCTGTTGGTGCAGGCGAAGACAAGATGCATTTGGTAGGCCTGATACCGCTCTACGATCCGCCAAGGGATGATTCCAGGCAGCTCATATCTGATCTCAAGAATCTCGGCGTATCCGTGAAAATGGTTACTGGAGATAACGCGCCGATAGCTGAAGAGATAGCAAGGCAGGTGGGTATTGAAGGGAAGGCATGCAGTGTCAACAGGGATCAGAAATTTTCAGAGGAATGCGCCATATACGCTGAGGTTTTTCCGGAAGACAAGTTCAGCATAGTCAAGGCTCTGCAGCAGGCTGGCCACGTTACAGGAATGACCGGCGATGGCGTCAACGATGCACCTGCTCTGAAGCAGGCTGAGGTTGGGATTGCTGTGAGCAACGCCACGGACATAGCAAAAGCCTCTGCAAGTATAGTGCTCACCCATGAGGGAATATCGGATATAGTGGAAGCGGTGAAGGAAGGCCGTAAGATATTCCAGAGGATGCTGACATACACTCTGAACAAGATAGTGAAGACGATCCAGGTTGTCATATTCCTCACGGCATCCTTCTTCGCAGTTCGTTACTTCGTCACCACTCCATTCGACATCATACTCCTGCTATTTGCCAACGATTTTGTGACGATGTCCATAGCAACGGATAACGTGAGATACTCAAATAAACCTGAGAAATGGAACGTGAAAGCGCTCGTTGTCACCTCCAGTCTGATAGCAGCTCTTCTCGTCGTAGAAGGGTTCATAATACTGTATCTAGGCATTTACTTGCACTTCTCAAGGGACATGATACACACACTGATATTTGATATGCTGGTATTTAGCGGGCTCTTCAACGTTTTCATGGTACGCGAGAGGAGGCGCTTCTGGCACTCAAGACCATCACACTATCTTCTTGTATCAATAGTAGGCGATATAGTCGGAATAAGCCTGATATCGGCTCTTGGAATACTTGTCACTGGTATACCTGCATATTCCGTGCTGATGGTTCTGGGCTTTACCTTCGCATGGATGGCTTTCGTTGATACCATCAAAAACTATGTGTTCCGTATATATGGCCTGTGAGCTACACCTCAGCTATGTATCGGACCTTCCTTTCAGCGAAGAGACTCTGCCTGTATTGGCATATGCAATACACCGCAGATACGATCTCCACAGGCATAGATTCCACAACGGTGCTTTCATGCATCACACCACCTGGTTATCGTGGAGAATACCAAAAAATACGGAAAGATTGTTCATAAACTCTTTTATTGGCGGAGACCCGTGCATCTCAAGTCCGAAGGAGAGTTTATAGCTTCCATCAAACCTCTAAAATCCCTATAATTCGTTCGGTTCCAAAGCGAATTGACAGTTTAGAAAGATCGATGTGAAAAATATTAATGGAGTCATTTATTATCTTTAAAAAATGATTTGAAACGTTCACTCCGTGTTGCGGTGAATCGAATCACCTTGATATTAGATGATGGAGATGAATACAGCATGAAACCAAAGGAAGCGATAGATTATGGCACCTTTTCGAAGGTCGATATGCGGGTAGGTAGGATAATAGATGTTCAGGACTTCCCTGAAGCCAAGAAACCTGCTTATAAGCTACGCATTTACTTCGGAGAAGATATTGGATATAAGAATTCCTCGGCCCAGATCACAAACTATAGGAAGGAAGAACTCCTTGGAATGAATATAATCGCGGTTGTTAATTTTCCACCGAAGCAGGTTGCGAATTTCATTTCGGAAGTGCTCGTGCTGGGCGCCATAACCAACAGTGGTGTGCGCCTGATCCAGGCTGATTCTCTCTCCAGTCCTGGGGATCACATCGCATGAGGGGTAAGTTGATAAACATAACTGAAAACAAGATCAATGCGGAAAGCCTAAACGGGAATCCGCTGGGTGATCCCCTTATCAGGGATGTCAGTATAATAGAGATCAATGCCCATGAAAAATCGCCTGTTCTGATAGGCCTGGCCGGATTCACAGGATCAGGCAGGAGTTTTCTCAACAGATCATACACAAGCATGGACTTCCTCGCCGCGCTCAAGGAGATAGATGAAAAGCGATCGGATCTCGGTTTCATAATAGTCCTCCCAGACGTCATGACCGGTCTGTACGGGAACCAGTATCTGAATTCAAGCGCAGTTGGAAATTACGAGGATTATATAACGAAGGATGTCATGGAATTCGTGAGGCAGAGGTTTGGGGAGAGACCTGTAGGTATCTTCGGAAAATCTTCTGGAGGCTTCGGTTCCTACACATTAGCAGTGAGGCACCCTGATCTTTTTTCCGGTTTTATAGATGTTTCAGGCGATTCTGCATTCGAATACGTGTATATCCCAGACTTTCCTGATAGCTATAAGGAGATCCATAAGCAGGGACTCTATCACTGGTATGAGGAAGTGCATAGGAAATTATCGCTGCAGACCCAGGATATAAAGGTTGCAAATATAGTCGCCATGTCTGCTTTTTACAGCCCAGATCCCAGCGCTCCGATGGGCATAGGATTACCTTTCGATGTGGACACCGGAGAGATGATAGAATCCATATGGTCCAGATGGACGAAATTCGATCCGGCGAGGAACGTAGAGGATTACATGGATATACTCAGAGATATGGCCATATTTCTGCAGGTAGGTGGAAAGGACGAATTCCATACCGATATCGGTATCGGTATAATGCACAGAAAACTTGAGCAGGAGAATATAGTGCACTTCTACGAAGTATACGACAGTGGGCATTTCGGTATAGACTATTTTTACCTGAAATCCATCCCACTTCTGATCGAACTCATAGAACAGTGAACGGAAAAAAGCTTAATAACCAGACAACACATTGCAAAAGAATGGAAAAGACGTGTGAGGTTTCAGGCTGCAGCAACCCAAGCTTCAAGACGGTTCCAGCAGAACTAGCAAAGAAGGTGTTCTCGCTGACAACGGACAAGACAAAGGTGCACCTGTGCAAGGAGCATTACAAGGAATATAAGAAGAAGACAAAGGAGGATAGGAAGATCGACCGAGCCGACTGGGTCTGATAGGATTTGATATGACCGAAATCGGTGCATCGATCGTCGTCACAGTCAGAAATGAGGGTAAGAACATCGGAGATCTCCTCGACAGTATCGAGAAGAACGATTTCAGCAACATGGAAACGATAGTGGTCGACGATATGAGCACCGATGAAACCGAGGATATTGTTAAAAGCTATGGGTTCACAGTCTACAGGAGAGTCTCCTGTTCAAGGGGGGAGGGTAGGAACATAGGAGTAAGCCTAGCAAGGTACGATCACATTTTGTTCACAGACGGTGATGCCAGGGTTTCAGAACACTGGATTTCAGGAATGGTGAATGCACTCGTTGATGGAAACGATGTGGTGATTGGTAATACAGCATACACTGGAAAGAAGAGGTACATGCAGGAGCGTGTCAAGATATTTCTTGGAGACGTTGAGGTCACCGCACCATCTGTCAACCTCGGGTACAGGAAAGATAGCTTTCTGCAAATCGGTGGCTTCGATCCGAAATTTGTTACTGCAGAAGATATAGATCTTAACATAAGAGCCGTTCAGGCTGGATTCAAATTCACAGTATGCGGGTCATGCCTAGTATACGCCAAGGTCAGGGATAACCTGATCTCATTCCTCAGGCAGGCATACTGGAATGGCTATGGAAGGTACCAGCTGGAGCTGAAGCATCCTGGCATAACAAAAAATACAAATATCAGGATCGGCCACAACCTCTTTGATTTTCTCCACATGGTCTCTGGCGGTGCAGGATACCTCTCTGCCAGGATAGACTACAGGGAAGACAGAAAGAAGAACTAGATCATAAAGGCGGGAATCCGCGGAGTAAGCCCCCTTCTGTTCACCCCTCAGGGCTGGCAGCATTCGACTGTTCGTCTTACCCGATCCTCGCGGCGGGCTCACAGGATCCGTTTAGACTTTCTCCATCCGGGGAGGCTTCCCATCGGATCCTCCGGAAACGTCATCCCTCCGGAATCATTCTTGACCGGAGACCGTTTATTTCTTTTGCCTTTACCATCCCTCTCAGGATACTGGCTTGCGCCAGTCGGAAACCGCCGGGGAGGGGGGACTTTCCTCACCTCAAGGGCGTCAGCTGCCCTCGCGCTTTCCCGCCTGCTGTTTCCAGCATTCAGATATATGTTGGGGTTATAGAAATGTTGGGGATCTTTACGCATATCATAGGCCATTGATCATGAGGATGCATCCAGATACCCTGCCGCATGGATACACACCTGTGGAACAATTATTTCTCATTATTCTGTCCTGCAACCGTTATCTCCCTTGCAGAGGACAGATCAAATCTGAAGTAGCTTGAAGAAGTCCTGGATGTGATGAAGAAGTTCTCGTCTCCGATCCTCACTGAGCATAGATACCGATCACCAGATATCGTGCATTTCGCCGGATATCCGGAATCTGATGGTATTATGGAATCATCATTCAACCTGAAATATCTGCCATCTATGCGGACTATGTTCCGGAAGTCCATCAGCGATATACTCTCATAGTACCGCAGATCATCCACGCTCTCCACAGATTCTATTATCTTTCCTGACGACATGATGGAGAGCTGGTCGAAGCCGAGTTCAAGATCCCTATAATTATGCGTAACATATATGAAATCGATGCCGTAGCGATCAAGGAGATCGGCCACGCTCATTATTAGAGACATCCTTGAACGTTCATCCTGCATTGAGAATGGTTCGTCCATCAGAAGTATCCTTGGTCTGGATATGACTGCCCGTGCGACAGCAACTCTCTGCTGCTGACCGCCTGAGAGCTCCCAGATGTTCTTCTGCAGAAGATCGCCAAGATGCATCAGATCGATAACTTCCCTGTATATTTCATAGTCCCCATGCCCATAGCGTATGGAGATCGCAAGGTTCTGCCTGACGTTGTACTGGGGAAAAAGTAATAGATTCTGCGGTATATATGTTATCCTCCTCTTCCATGGGGGCAGGTTCTCTACGTGTTCGCCGTCCAGAATTATTTCGCCGGTAGAATCTATTATTCCTGATAACGCCTTTAAAAAAGATGATTTGCCTGCTCCATTCTCACCCATTATGAAATTTTTCCTTCCAGATGTTCTGTAATGATCCACCGAAAGTTCAAATTTGCCAAGTTTTGCATGCAGATTTTTGATCTCCATCATCCCAATGGCACCCTCATGATCTGACACCCACTGTTTCCACAACGCGGAATATTCCCGTTATCACTATTCCAGTGATGATCAGTATGGCGGATGAAGCCGCGGCAGGATAGAGACCGTAGCCAAGCCACTGTGAATAGATGAAGACACCAGCCAGCTTTATGAAGCTAGGGAATATGTAATAGGCAACGATCAGTATGGCACCAACCTCGGAGACCGATCTGGCCCATGACAGCAGAAAGCCTTTCATCATCGGCCTTGCCAAAAGCCTCATGGAAACAACAAGGAAGCTCATGCCTTCCCCGATCCCGAGGGTCTTGGCAACATCTTCATAATCCACCACAGAACGCTGATAACTGACGCCGACCTCCCGTATGGAGTAAGCTGACGAAAGGAAGAATAGAGTTATTATCACAGCGAATAGCGTATCATCAAACGAATATCCCGGTATGTATCTTGACAGGAGATGACCCAGCGGCATGGACGGTTCAAATGTCAGGAGCATTATTATGCCAACCACGGTATGCGGGATCATTATGGGTATCTCCACAACGCTGTCCATTGCCCTGAACAGAACCGATCTGTGCCTTGACATGGTATATGCGTATGGAAGTGAGGCCAGTACAGCAAGAATTGCAACAAATGCGCATACCACGTACGTGTACTCGATTGATGATATGATGCCAGAATGAAGATCAGTTATGATCTCTGCCAGGGACGAATAGGTCAGCGCTCTCACCAGCGGTATGATCAGTACGAGAAGATAGACGATGAAAACTGGAAAGAAGATGTAAACAAGACGACCTCTTATCTTCATCTTATGACGTTACCCCCATACGGCATGTTATCGATTGTATTTACATATATTCCTGAAAAATGGAAAAAATATAGAGATCGATCCTCGGCATTTCGCTGGGACAGATCAATCGTAGGATGAAACCGGCAGATAGGACGGTGGCGCAACTACAAGTCCCTTCAGCTGTTCAGGAACGTTTCCAACATAGAACGGTTGGGCCAGCGGATCGAACTTGCTCATGGATAGGTAGTGCTGCCCCAGGCCGGTTATCAGATCGTACACGTACTGTATTGCGTACGGATTCGTGTAGTTGTTTATCACGGTTACACTGTAGAATATCGGAGCGCCTGGTAGGCTGCCAACGTTATCCCAGGCCGGTCCGCTCTCATTTATCTGTTCGTAGAAATCATCTATCGTCTTATTCACGCTGCCCAGGTTTATCCATGCCGGAAGTCCATTGCCTCCGGTTGAATTCTCATAGTAATCAAGCCCCTGGTTTATGGCCTGTGAAACGTACGTTAGTGCATAGTCAGCAGTGTCCGATGTAAGGTAGCCATCAAGGCCTATCTCTACCGTTGTCAGCTTCGTCGTACCGTTCAGGTACTTCGATATGAATATCTGGTGGTACAGCGCCAGCGAGTCGTTAACAGGATATCCGAATTTTACATGGAACCAGTTATTGTAAGCTTTGTTGTACTGCATGTACTTGCTGAAGTTGTTGTCGAAGGCGAGCCTGACGTAATAGCTAACAGGCTCGTTGCCTACCGTTTTGTTTGAATTATTCCAGCCTGTGTAAAGGAGTCCGGCAAGCTTCATTGTCTCTATGGCCTGGAAACCGCTCGGATCAAGCGATGCATTGGAGGCCGCAACTATTGTGCTGTTCTCGGTGACATTCTCAAACCAGTACGGGAAGCTTGAGGGTATGCTGTATTTCGAATTCGTCCATGTTATCGCCATCTCGTTGGCTGAGAACACTATCTGCCATGAGGCGTAGTGGGTCTCATTCATCAGATCCTGGTAGAGTATCGGAGCTGATGCGGATATGAAAACACTGTAATTCTTCCCTTCCTGCACCTCTCTGGCACCGCTGATGGATCCGGAGAAGGTCATTCCGACCCTTACTCCAGTAAGGTTAGTGAATTCTGGATTGAAATCGTTCCCCAGCGCATACTTGAGTGATCCTGCTGCAAATGTGTTTATGGCGGGCTTCGACGGCGGTGCAACTGTATAGTGGCCGGCTGCAAAGCCTATGACGATGCCAACAACAAGAAGAACAACCGATATACCAACCCATTTTGTAGAAACAGGTTTTATGGGATTCTCCATAAAAAGATAATGTATTGAAACCTTAAAAATATTCGTCAAGTCTACTTCCAAGCCTGGATTATCTCGTCTGATCTTGCCACAATGACCTGTGTTCTCATAACCTTTAGTGCTGCCTCATGCATCTCTTTGCTCGATGATGAAACACAGTCCTCCACGACGACTGGATAGAAGCCCCTGTTGCCTGCGCTCCTTGCCGAAGATTCTATTCCGAATTCTGTAGCTATACCAGTGAAGATAACGGTATCGATACCGGCGTTGTGCAGCATAAGTTCCACATTCGTGCCCACGAATATATCTGCAGTGTTCTTGTTTACGACCGTATCACCCTCAGCCGGCATGAGTTCGCTGTAAATTTCAGATTCTGGTGATCCAGGCTTCATGAAACTTATTTTTCTTGGATCTGAAACACCATACCTCTTCATGGATGAATAGATCCTGTAGCCTGATTCGAACTCGAACGGTAGCGGAGTGATCTTGGTGTAGATCACGGGTACGTGTTTTGATCTGGCCTCCGACAGGATATTCTTCAGCGACCCTACAAACTGATCCCTGTTGAATATGCTGTTCACAAGTGCGTTCTGAACATCCCAGACAACGAGAACTGTATGCTTCGGATCCACTATCTCCTTCATATTCTCATATATCTTACCCTCTATGACCATGGCTGAAGATTAGTTCAATCGATATTAAGATTTTTCACTGAAATATTCAGATATCATTTTATCACTGCTGCCGCTATAACCCTGTCATCATCGTCAATGTCCATGAGCTTGACTCCAGATGTTACCCTGGAGGTTTCCGGGATCTCTGAGGCTTTTATCCTTATGGTCTTCTCGTTCATCGACACAAGTATGACCTCGTCCTCTTCCCTTACCGGTATGGCATGGCTCACCTTTCCTGTTCTCTCTGTATCTCTGTACACCATGACGCCAGATGAACCCCTGTGATGTATTGGAAATTCTGATATGCTCGTCCGCTTACCGTATCCCTTCTCCGATATGCTGAGGATATCTTCTTCGGGATTCACAACGAAAGCGGTGAGTATCTGATCGCCCTCATTCAGGCGCATCGATCTAACACCCATGCTTGTTCTCCCGGTCTCTCTGATCTCGGATGTATTGAAGACAGATGCCTTTCCCTTCGACGAAAGGACAAACATGTTCTGATCCCCTGAAGTATAGGAAACCGAAACAAGCTCATCGCCCTCATCCAGCGTTATTATCTTCAGACCTGAGCTCTTTGAATCGAATACCGGATCTGCCGCAGTCTTCTTAACGGATCCGTCCCTTGTTACAAGTATGAGATAATAACCCTTCTCCGGCGGCGCCTTCATTATCTCTGTTACTCTCTCACCGGGTGCTAGCTTCAGGAATGCTGCCGCAGAAACGCCTAGCGATGTTCTGTTCTTCTTCGGGATCTCATACGCCTTTGACTTGAACACCCTGCCCATGCTTGTGAAGTAATAGACCGTATCGTGCGAGAAGCAGTGGATCATGCTCTTGATGCTGTCTGAAGTCTTCATGGACGTGTTCACGCCCTTCCCGCCACGCCTCTGAGATCTGTACTCATCCGCCTGCACCCTCTTGATGAGGCCGCCGTAACTGAGCATTATGAGGGACTCCTCGTTGGGTATCAGATCCTCCGTCGTTCTCTCCGTGATTCCCCTGAACTTTATCCTCGACCTCCTCTTGTCACCGTATTTCCTCTGGACCTCCTGAATCTCCTTCTTGAATACCTCTATTCTCTTGTCCTCGGATAATATTATATCCTGCAGATCACGGATCTCCTTCTGAATCTCTGCTATCTCTGATCTCACGGATTCCTGCTCCATGTTCACAAGCCTCTGGAGTCTCATCTCCAGGATAGCCTTCACCTGCCTGTCGTTGAGATCGAATTCGCTCTTCAATGCAGAACCAGCCGCATCAGCGTCTTTTGACGCCTTTAGTATCTCAACAACGCGGTCTATGTTCTCTATGGCCGTCAGTATGCCTGTCAGGACATCCAGCCTTTCCTTCCTCTTATCAAGCCTGAACTGCGATCTGCGCAGTATGACATCAAGGCGGTGATCTATGAACGAATCTATGAGCTCCTTGAGATTCATCAGCTTCGGCTGGTTTCCCACAAGCACCAGATTTATTATGCCTATGCTGCTCTCCAGGGCCGTGTGCTCGTAGAGCTGGTTAAGGACGAGCGGTTTCAGGTCGTCATCCCTCACCTTTATGACTATGCGTATCCCGTTTCTGTCGCTCTCATCCTTTATGTCCGTTATGTCCCTGATAACCTCGTTCTTTGCCAGATCGGCTATGGACTGGACCAGATCTGACTTATTGACGCCGTACGGAATGCTCTTTATGATCAGCCTGCGGTCCTCTGTTGCATCCACCTCGCCCTGCACTATGACCTTTCCACGACCTGTCCTGTATGCTTCTATGAGATCCTTCCCATAGAACACTATACCTCCACCTGGAAAATCGGGGCCCTTGACATACTTCAGCAGATCGTCAACGGGAGAATCCCTGTGATCTACCTCATAGAGTATTGCATCACATATCTCGGTGAGATTGTGTGGAACCATATTCGTTGCCATGCCCACAGCAATGCCTGAGCTGCCATTCACGAGCAGACTTGGTATCTTTGATGGAAGATACTCTGGCTCAGAAAGCGTACCGTCGAAGTTCAGCCTGAACGGTACCGTGTTCTCGTCGATGTCCTCCATCATATCCTCGGCGATCTGAGTGAGCCTTGCCTCGGTATACCTCATGGCAGCTGGAGAATCCCCATCTATAGATCCAAAGTTTCCCTGGCCATCTACCAGTGGATAGCGCAGCGAGAAATCCTGTGCCATTCTCACCAGTGCATCGTATATGGCCATATCACCGTGAGGATGGTATTTACCCATCGTCTCTCCAACTATCCTGGCACACTTCTTGTATGGCTTGTCATGCGTTACTCCGAGTTCTCTCATCGAATAGAGAACGCGTCTCTGAACAGGCTTCAGACCGTCCCTGACATCCGGAATCGCCCTGCTCACGATGACGCTCATCGCGTATTCAAGGTACGATTTTCTTATCTCAACCTCTACTGCCCTTTTCTCCATATGAAACACCTCAGAGGTCTATGTTCTCCGCATAAACCGCATTCTCCTCGATGAACTTCCTCCTCGGTTCCACCTTTTCACCCATCAGTATGGTGAATATGCGTTCAGCCTCCTGGGCATCCTCAATTGTGACCTGGACAAGTTTCCTCGTTTTGGGATTCATCGTGGTCTCCCATAGCTGCTCCGGATTCATCTCACCGAGACCCTTGAACCTCTGTATAATCGCATTCGGTCCGAATTCTCTGCTGACCTGATCCTTTTCCTCGTCAGAATAGACGTATCTCACATTCTGTCCCTTCTGTATCCTGTATAGCGGCGGTTCTGCGAAATACACATTCCCGTTTTCTATGAGCGATCTTGCGTACCTGAAGAAGAATGTCAGGAGCAACGTCCTGATGTGCGCTCCGTCCACATCTGCATCGGTCATTATTATTATCTTTCCGTACCTTAGCTTCTTCGGATTGAGGTCCTCCTTTACACCGGTGCCGATGGCCACCACAAGATCGTGTATTATCTCGTTTTCAACAACCTTCATATCGGAGGCTTTCTCAACGTTCAGTATCTTTCCGCGCAGGGGCAGCACCGCCTGATACTGCCTGTTTCTTGCCTGCTTGGCTGATCCTCCTGCAGAATCGCCCTCAACTATGTAGAGCTCGGCATTCGTGGGATCATTGGATGAACAGTCTGCAAGCTTACCTGGAAGCCCACCGCCTTCAAGTGCCGACTTTCTTCTAACCAGCTCCTTTGCCTTCCTTGAGGCTTCTCTGGCTGCCGCAGCAGATAATACTCTTCCTATTATTACATCGGCGACATGCGGATTTGTCTCCATGAATGTCTTCATGAATTTCGATGTTACTGACTGCACGATGCCTCTAACGCCGCTGTTTCCAAGTTTCGATTTTGTCTGGCCCTCGAACTGTGGGTTCTGCATCTTAACATGAATTACGGCGATCACACCCTCTCTCACATCGTCTCCAGTGATGTCCTCGACGCCCTTTATCTTGTTATTTGATCTTGCATAATCCTGAATAGCACGTGAAAGGCCCTGATGGAAGCCTGCAACGTGGGTACCACCTTCCGGAGTGCTTATATTGTTGACGAATGACATTAGCGTCTCCTGCACGTCGGTGGTGTACACGAGTGAAAATTCTATCATGTGGCTGTCCACCTCTTCCTTCAGATAGAGGGGATCCATCAGAACCTCCTTGCCCTCTGAAAGATGCCTTACGAGCTCTGTTAACCCGCCCTCATGGTGCAGGATCTCCTCTCTGCCAGAGGACTCATCCCTGAACGTTATGGTCAACTGCGGGTTCAGGTAAGAGAGATCCGTCAGCCTGGCCAGTATTGTATCGTAGGAGAATTCTGTTGTTTCGAATATCTCAGGATCAGGATAGAATTTTATTATCGTACCATGATCCGGGAACTGTATCTTTATGCCGAGTCTGTCTATATCCGATGGATCGTTTGCTATCTTGAGCCCGGATACCGGTATCCCTTGCTCGAAGATATCGTAATATATCTTGCCGTCCCTCTTTACCACGGCGATTAGCTTCTTGGAGAGCGCATTTACAACATGCACTCCAACGCCATGGAGACCGCCAGTTATCTTATATACCTTCTTATCGAACTTAGCGCCGCTGTGAAGCTCCGTCAGTACAATCTCCAGGCCGGGCCTCCTGTATTTTGGATGTATATCTACAGGTATTCCCCTGCCATCGTCCTCAACTGTTATTGAACCGTCGCTTCCCATGAGAACATATATCCTGCTGCAGTATCCTGCTACCGATTCGTCTACACTGTTATCCACAACCTCATAGACCAGGTGATGCAGACCCCTTGTATCCGTGGATCCTATGTACATACCTGGTACCTTTCTGACTGCCTTCAACCCTTCGAGTATCTGTATCTGTGAAGAGTCGTAATTATCTTCGGTCATTTCCAGTCCCTATTTATTGTTTACATATTAATATTTAGATCATCGGAAGATGAAATTTCAGCGTTTTTCTGGACTTTTTCCATCTTTATGATGCCATGCGATCGATGAACGAGTCATGATGTTCCTGCGTCTAACAAAAACATTCTATTATTGCCGAAAAAAATTACGTTCCGTATAAATATCCGTAATACATACTATATCTATGATGGTCGAGGATCAGAGAAACATAACATGCGGTGGCGATCCTTTCAACTACCTCAAAAGCACTCTCAAGGGACTGTCATTCCAGCTAGAGCCTGGCCAGGACGTCAAGGTTCTGCTTCTCAAGGAAAAATTCCCATTTGGCCGCGAGGTTTATGAGGGGCTCGCAAGGACATCGAAATTCAAACTTATTGATCTTCAGGAGGATAATGGAGAAATAGCCGTTATACTGAGGAAAACCCAGTGAATTCTTTCTGAGTTCACCCAAAAATTAAATATCGGCATATAATTAGCTGTCGAAAAGGTGTATTCATGGTAACTAAGCCTGCAAGAATGTATTCGCGCATAACCGGCCCTGCCTATACGAGGAAGGAGTTCATGGGCGGTGTTCCATATCCAAAGATCACGACATTCGTTCAGGGCAACCAGAAGAAGGATTTCCCGATAGAGATGAGACTGGTGGCTGAGGAACCATGCCAGATCAGGCACACTGCTCTTGAAGCTGCCAGGGTTTCCGTGAACAGAAGGATGACTGAAGCCGCGGGCCTTGATTACTTCTACCTGAAGGTCGTGCCATACCCGCACCACGTGCTTAGGGAGCACAAGATGGCTACTGGGGCTGGTGCAGACCGTATATCAAGTGGTATGAGAGCTGCCTTTGGAAGGCCAGTTGGTACGGCGGCCAGGGTTTATCCTAACGATGTGATAATGATAGCGAGAACCGACGAAGCGCACGCGAAGGAGCTGAAGACCGCTCTTAGAAAAGCTGCGATTAAGCTCCCAACGCCATGCAAGGTTGTCATAACGAAGGGCAAGGAGATAGCGGGTTCGCTCGGCATCTGAATGTCTGGATAACGAATAATCCACGCTATATTTTCAATTATTTTCATTTCATGAAGTTCCTTTTTTAATGCCACTCTATCTGGAGTTTGCTGGTTCTGATCTGTAAATCGACTCTACGGATCCTTAAGGAATAAAATAGATCCGTCAGATGGAGATACGGAACACCGGGATATTTATGGAAAATTCAAAAAAGGCTGCGGGCATTCAGATGTGTTCCATTCTGTATTTTTCCCTGCTCGCTATGAAGACCTGTATAAGTTTTCCGGCAAGCATCGATGTGTTGCCATTGTCGTAGAGCGGTGAGAACTCGTTTATATCAATGCCGACAGCCTTGTATGAGAGTCTCTCCACAATGTGCCTTACCTCATAATCTGTCAGGCCGAATGGCTCTGGGGTCCCGACGGCTGGTGCATAGGCCGGATCGATGCCATCCATATCTATGGATATATAGACCCTTCCAGCTTTTTTCTCAATATCATTTATGTAGCGGTCTATACCGTATTCTCTAACGCTGAATGAAGGTATGAATTCCACCTTCTCGAAGTCTGGGTCCTGGAATTCCTCCAGAGAAACTGACCGGGTTCCGATAGAGGTTATCCTGTCAGGCCCTAAGATTTCAAGTGCACGTTTCGTCACACATGCATGGTTAAGTTTGTTGCCCATATATGAATCCCTGAAATCAGAATGCGCGTCGATTATCACCATGTGGACATCTTCAGGGAGGTTTCTGACGGCGCCGACAGTTATTGAGTGTTCTCCCCCCAGCATTATGGGTATCTTTCCGTCCCCAAATATCATGCTGGTTACCCGCTGGACCTGATCGACGACGTATTCCACATCCTCAGACTCCTCCATGTCGCCTAGGTCTGATATTCTGGCCTTCAACAGGTCAAACCGGTATGAAAATTCAAAGGACTCCAGATTCACATAGGCCGATCTGATCGAATCCGGGGCATACTTTGAACCACGCCTGTAGCTGGAGGTGTTGTCAAACGGAACGCCAAATATCACATAATCGCTCTCTTCGTAGCTGTATTTGGCGTCCGCTATCTTCTTCAGAGAGAAAATATCCCTCAATTCTGAAGCATGATCTTTCGCATCCCCATGGTTTCCCAATAGGGCACCTCCATTCCCGGCTTGATCTTATCGGCAATCTCAGGATCGAGCGGCAGCACGAAGGTCTCGAAAGTTTCTGAGTCCATCAGCTGCACTTCGTTATTCTGGACGGAGAGCACCTGAGCGTTCTTCTTCTCTATTATCGGTATCTTGACCTTATGCTTCACAGGATACACAACACTCCGCTTCTGGTTGTCGAATACTCCGATCGCCACGATCCTTCCTTTTGCCTCGCCATGCTTCCCTGGTTTTGACATTGTTATTTCAACGATCTTGCATGGTGCGTCATCTATCAGTATGTATCTTCCAACTTTGAGTTCACGTACTTCAGCTTCTTGCCAGCTCATTAATATCTGCCCCTAATTTTATTACCCTTTAAATACTTTCTTACCACTATCGTCTGCGAGGATGGATCATGCCGCTCCGATGCTGTCATTTCCCTCGTTATGAACATATCAGATGAAGTTCTCCGCCGAACTTAGGCCACTTTGATCAAATCCTATGAGTTTTCCATCTTTCTTCCTGAATATTCCATCTATGATCACGCTGTCAACGATTCCAGGCCCGGCAGAGTATACGATATTGTTCACCACATTGATCTCGCTGGTGGGGATCAGCTCCGGAGCCCTTGCATCCAGGATCACGATATCTGCCTTCTTGCCAACCTCGATCGATCCGGCGTTGATCTTCAGAGCATTCGCCGCATTTATTGTGGCGAAATCAAGTATCTGCTGACTCTTGATAGCAGAGGCATCCCATCTGGCGTTCTTCAGGGTAAGTGCTGAAAATTTCATGACTTCAAAGAAGTTCAGCGAATTATTGCTACCGTTGCTATCCGTACCAAGGGTGATGTTGGCCCCTGCCTCAAACATCTCTGGAATTGGTGGAACACCGCCGGTGGCCAGCTTAAAATTGCTCACAGAGTTCCAGGACACATTCACATTATCCTTTCCAAGAATCTTCGCCTCATGATACGTAGACCACACGCAGTGCGCCGCAATGACCCTATCGGACAGTACGCCTATCCTGTCGAGGTGCTCAATTGGCCTCTCTCCTATCTTTTTGACACTGTCATATACCTCCTTTCTGGTTTCAGAAAGGTGCATATGCAGGATTGTATCATATCTGTCAGCTATCTCCTTTGCGCGGTGATATGTCTCATCACTGGCAACATATATCCCCTGAACTCCAACCGATGGCCTGACGAATCTCATGTTCCTGTGAGATCTTATGAAATTTTCAGCATTGTCCAGAGGATCGCCCTTCTGCGTTGTGAATTCCCTGTCAAGCGTGACCCAGGAGAGGAATGCCCTTATGCCAACCTGTTCAGCAGCTCTGGCTATAACGTCTTCAGAATAATAGAGATCCACGAATGAGGTTATTCCTGCGTTAATCATCTCATACATACCGATCCTTGCCGAGTTGAATATGCCATCTTCGGTTCTCTGGGCATCGTACTTGAACGTCATATCCAAGAACCTTTCAAGATCCACATCATCAAATAGCCCCTTGGATGCCGACATGCCAACATGGGCATGCGTGTTTATGAACCCAGGTATGACTATCTTCCCTGTACCATCTATGATAGATTCACTCTTAGGCTTCTCCCTGCCCACATATGTTATCGTATCACCATCAAACTGCACGTTTCCCCGAAATATTCTGCGTGTCTGATCCTGCGTCACGATCAGCGCATTCTCTATGAGAGTGCTCATACGACGCTATCTGTTTTTACTTACTTAAATTTGCTGAGTCCAGTAGCTTTTGTCCTGATCCGATCACGAAACGATTATATCTCATCCTGATATGTCGATTTCGACCTATGGATCGGTACGCAGTGAAGGCACTGATTCTGCTCAGCAAGAACCCAATGACGTTATACCAGATGTCTAAGGAGATCTCCAGTGATGGACAGGTATCGCATGGAACGATCCTTCCCATGATAAGAAAGCTGTTGCAGGAAGGATTCATTGAATTCGAGATCAGAGGAAGAGAAAAGATATACCATCTGACCAAGAAAGGAGATCGGTTCGTGGAATCCATCAGTAAAATAGAGGAGGACGTGAAGCAGAACCTGATCTCGAGGGCGATGGGCGACGCGTTCTTCTACCTCAACCTTCTCTCAAAAGACGATACCTCGGAGGCAATAAAAGCGGCTATTCAGCTTATGCTACCGGTGATCGTTGCAGAGGTTGAATATGCCTTCAGGATGATAATGGGTGGCCATAGGGAAGAGGTTGAGGATATGGCCAGGGAACTTCTAAGGAGATATGGTGAGATAGATGATGAGCAATCACTCAACTAGGACAATAGCCATATCAGCCTTCGCTGGACTTCTCGTAACATACGTTGAAACAATGATAACGCCAGCACTTCCGATACTTGTATCCTTCTTTGATACCAACTACGATCATCTCTCATGGATAATAACCGCTTACATCATATCAGGCACGGTTTCATCCGCAATATTCGGTAGGCTCGCCGACATGTACGGCAAGAAGAACATCTTTGTGATATTGGCGGTCTTCTATACGATAGCAGTTTCCTTCGGTGGCTTCGCTAAGACGCTGGAACAGCTCATCATAATAAGGACAGTTCAGGGTATAGGTATGGGTATGTTCCCTGTCTCATTTGCATTGATAAACGATCAGGTATCGAAACAGAGGCTGGCACTGGCACAGGGGATTGTAAGCTCCACGTTTTCTGGTGGAGCAGCCATCGGTCTGGTGATAGGTGCATGGATAACTCAGAATTACGGCTGGCAATGGTCCTACCATTCTTCGATACCTGTGGCAATCCTTCTCGTGATCCTCGCATCCGTGTATCTGCATGATGAGAGCGAGAGAAAACCAGCAGAGATCGACTTCGTAGGCGTAGGTTCTCTCGGAATCGCCATCGTCTCGTTCATACTGGCCATATCTGAGGGTGAGTACTGGGGATGGTCGTCGCCTTCCATAATCGGTCTATTCCTATTTTCAGCCCTCATGTTCTTTGTTTTCGTTCTCTACGAGAGAAATGCACCAGAACCGTTCATAAGGATGGATCTCCTTCGAATAAGAAACGTTTTCCTCGCAAACTTAACAGGGCTTTTCGCAATGTCTGGGATGTTCTTCCTCTTCTATACAGTACCTGCTTTGCTTCAAGATCCGGAACCAGCTGGGTTCGGAATATCGATAGTTGAGTCCGGTCTTATACTTCTACCGGCAGCTGTTCTAAACATGGCGTTTGCGCCACTGGCTGCCATGACAACAACCAGACGCGGACCGAAGGTAGCGATAATTATAGGACTTATAATACTGCTGTTCAGCTATTTAGGCCTTTATTTCAACAGATCCAGCATTCTGGCCATACTTGAAGATTCTGCCGTCATGGGCATGGGTATCTCATTCATCTTCGTTGGTATAATCAACATACTGCTCATATCCGTACCCAGAGACAGATCTGGCGAGAGCACCGGTATGAACGTTGTTTTCAGGAACATTGGTACCTCGCTTGCTCCAGCCATAGGTGGGGTAATGGAGACCATGTTCGTTACGTACACCATTGTCGGTGCGGTTCCAGCAAACTTCTATGGTCTGCCGGTGATACCAGTACTGGAGAGTTTTCCATCTTCAGAGGCATACGATGCCATATATATGATAGGTATGGCCTTCGTCATCGTAGCCATGTTTCTATCGATCTTCATGAAGAACGTTATAGTTGGAGGTGAAAGGAAATGAGGACAAGACTTCTGCTTGTGATAATGTTCAGCACTATAGTTATACTGTCTGGGTTTTCTGGCCTTTCTGCGGCATCAGTATCGCCACCTGAACCGCAGGTTGTATCTGTGAGCTGGTTTTCACCAAACTCAACAGAAACAGTTGCGCCTGGCATGAGCGATGTTCCACTGATCGTGACATTCATATCGCCGCTGACGCTGGAGGATGCCAGTGTGTACTTAAATCTGACAAAGTACAACCCGAGTGTCCTTAATTATGTAAATCTGCACGGATATCCATCCGGCCCTGCGGTGTACAATTTCACTGAGATACCATCTGGTGAACAGATAACCGTGATGCAGCTCGTGAACGTATCCTCAGATATAACAACCGGCGGGTACAGAGAGGATCTGTATGTCCAGGGGATCAACAGCTCTGCCGTTGATCATTTCAATGTCTCCTTCACCGCATATATACTGGGTTCAACACAGGTCACTGTGGCCGCTTCGTACTTTGGAACCCCAGAGTCTCAGTTTGCAGCATCCCCTGGAATGAAGAATATACCGATGACACTGGTCCTTGAGAACATAGGCAACGTAATCGATCAGAACGTTTCCATAGAATACATCCCATCCTATCCTTTCTATGGATATCAGCAATACTTCAATATCAGTGCAATACCACCGGATGAAACAGCTTCGGTCACGTTCACGGTGAGCGTGTTCAACAACGCGTCCGATGGCTTTTACAGCCAGAACCTGTCCGTTTCAGTCTACGGAAAAACCAGTCTTGTACAGTTCAGGTCAGGAATAACTGGATACACGAACATAACACTGGTGAACACGGAGATAGACCCTCCAGTTGTTTACACAAACGAGAATTTCATAGTTTTTAAAGCCTTCATTGAGGTTACAGGAAATTCCGTAGCCAGATACCTGAATGTTACGGTTGAGTCATCAGATTTCACAGATCTGACAAACGAATATCACCTGTCTTACGTTTCGCCAGGGATCTACAACTTCACATTTATCATGAACTCACTGTCGTCATACGGCCCTGAGGTTATCTCTGTGGTTATAAACGGCCTTGAATTTCCAGTTGATGTATACGTTCATAACCAGCCGTCCCCAACCATAAGCTACCACCAGTCCAGCATGCAACCCGGCGTTGACAAGTCCGTGATGTACTTCAACATAACGAATGACGGAAACGAGACCATGTACGACATAAGGGCCTATCTGATGCTTCCGGGCATCTTAACGATACACGTACCATCGTCCAATCCACTTGCTTCGCTCACTGCCGATAACATTACCATTCCAAGCCTTGATCCCGGTCAGACCTATGAACTGGTCTTTCTGGTTGACACCTCATCAGCGGCCAGTCCCGGAAACTATCCAGTGGAGCTCTTCCTTGGGTGGCATTACAACAATACGTCGTATGAATTCATTAAGACGTTTAAAACGAACGCCAGTGTATCGCCCACGGTAGAGGAAAAAATATCCCAGGCTTTTACGTTCACGCCATTAACGATAGGAGTTCTGGTCGCCATAGCTGCGGTCATAATAGGTCTTGCAGTATACGCTGGCGTCAGGAGGAAGAAACGCTAATTCTTCGAGGATAGCCAAAATATTCAACCTACTTTTTTGTTGCCACACTTCAAATTATGCAGGTATGGACTGAACGAGCCTACCAGCGAAACTCATATAAGGGAATGAAATATACACCATAAATTCCCGTTCCATATAAAGCGGAAGTAGTGTAGTCTGGCATCACAGGAGCTTCCCAAGCTTCGGAAAAAGCTCCTAACCCGGGTTCAAATCCCGGCTTCCGCACTGTTCGCAACGGTTGTTTATATAAGATGGTATCTTTCTGTGGCTTATTCTTTATGTATTAATAATAAGAAAACCCCAATGATTTTTGTTTAGAATGATAACAATGATACCAAAAGCGGCACTCATTCTACAAATTTAAAAATTTGTTAGCTATAAATATCTAAATACCATACTTTGGTATGGATAGCCAATATGATGTTATAATTATTGGCGGCGGAATAGCTGGACTAACCTCTGCTCTTTACTGCGAAGACAGAATTTAAAAAGTCTCGTCATAACGAAGGATATAGGCGGACAAGCGCTTCTGACTGACAGTATAGAAAATTATCCTGGCTTTTCTTCAATATCCGGTTTTGAACTTGTAAACAAGATCAAAGATCAGGCATCTAAATATGGCGTTGAATTTCTCTATGATGAAGTTATACATATCTCACAAGAAGAAGAGGAGGCCTTTCTAGTCAAAACCAAGAATTCCGAATATCTTGCAGTTTCTATAATTCTGGCAATAGGTAAAATACCAAGGGATTTGAATGTTGAAGGAGAATCGGAATTCAAGAACAGAGGAGTTTCATATTGCGCAGTTTGCGATGGACCACTTTATGCCGGAAAGAGTGCTGCTGTTGTTGGAGTCGGTGAACAGGCATTGGAATCAGCTATCTTCCTTTCCAATATAGCTAAAAAGGTGTACCTCATCCAAAGAACTGAAAAGCCAGTTTGTGATGAGGACAAGGTTACTTCACTTCTTAGACTGGGCAACGTAGAAATAGTACACAGAAGGGTGATTAGTAAAATAAAGGGAAACGGTAAACTAGAAAGCGTAGACCTCTCCGATCCCATACAACCAGGAATTGTAGAGAATCTTAAGATAGATGCCTTATTCGTGGAAATGGGATACACCACGCGCATCGAATTCGTCAAAAATCTCGTATCTACAAATTCAAAAAACGAGATCGTAATAGATCAAAATGGAAAAACGATAACTGATGGTATATTTGCTTGTGGCGATATAACAAATATTCCATACAAGCAAGCCGTAATATCAGCGGGTCAGGGAGCCATTGCTGCACTGTCTGCATATAACTATATCCAGAAATTACGTGGAAAACCGGCCTCCATCAACGATTGGAAGAAGCTGGGACAACAAAATAACGTTGATTTTAAACTCTGAATTTCAATTTTCCAGGTTCTTTGCTTTTTTGAGAGATGCAGAAAGGATCCATATAATGATTCGGAATAAAAGAATAAATCAGAGACTACAATAACCTGTAAATGGAAACTTCAGATCAGTACTACAGGGCCATAAAGAGGATAAAGGAGGTCGCTGAGGCATCAAACAGGGCTTATCTGACCTCATCAAAGCTAGCTGATATGCTCGGTATAAGCCAGCAGTCAGCTTCAAGGATAATAATAGATCTGGAGAAGAATGGCTATATAACGCGCACAGTTACGAAGAGAGGGCAGATACTGAACATAACTGAGAAAGGATTAGATGTACTTTACACCGAATTTGCAGATCTCTCAAGGATACTCTCCATAAAGAACAACATAGTGATAGCTGGAACCATAACATCTGGCATGGGCGAGGGAAGGTATTATGTGGCAAGAAAGCAGTACATAATTCAATTTCAGGAAAAACTTGGGATAATACCGTATCTGGGCACACTCAACATAAAGGTCGATCAGGCCAGTCTTCCAGAACTCAGAAAGATAAGAGGTTTCAGAGGCATACACATAGATGGTTTCAAAACAGAGGATCGAACCTTCGGTGCGGTAAAAGCCTTTTCTGCAAAGGTACAGAGCGTTCCATGCTTCGTAATAATGCCTGAAAGGACCGTGTACACAGATGTCATTGAGGTCATATCGGACAAATATCTACGTGAGGAACTCAATCTGCATGATGGTGACCGTGTCACTGTTGAGGTTTATACGTGATATCCCGGTGATTATAGGACATCTTTTCCTGCAGAATTATGCATATTCTTCATGGAATTTATTTCGCGGCCATCGCTGAAAATGCGAAAGAAAGTTTGAGGTTTATTTAAACCTCGATATCGCCTCTCCGTATCTCATCAATCACGCGCTGAAAGGCAGACAGCACACGTTCTCTGTCCATCCTGCAATCCAGAACCTCCATGTATATCTCATAGGCGTCATCTTGTACATCCCTACCAGGATATACTGCTATGGTGCCGCAGGTTCTTCCCGCATCAAAGTTAAGCATGTATTTCAGCACCACCGTTACATCCTTATCCTCGAGATATTTGGTTCTTTCAATCGTGTCCGTTTCATCCATAATACCACCGCATCTTCAGATATAGTTGTCAAGACCGTGCTCCCAGGCGTTTCTGAGATCTTCGACTGTGATATCGATCAGGTTCAGACCAGCCTCGTCGATTATTATCCTGTCGCCACCTGTTTCACCAAGGCGCTTTATGCTGATCTCCGTAGATCCATCTACGAAACTACCCTCCATATCCCTAGGTATCTCAACAACCATACCGTTTCCGCATTCAGAGAACAGCTTGACGGTTGGCCTTGCAGCAGAAACATTGCTCAGGTCTGCGTGAAAACCTATGCCGGATCCAAAAGACATCTCAGAGAGCGCAGCAAGGAGACCACCGGATGAAACATCATGGCTTGAAAGTATGAAATCCCTCTTGGATGATAGGAAATCACGTATCCTCATCAGTTCGTCTAGATCCGGGGATGGGAGATATCCGTCGGAATGACCATGCATCCTGTTGTATTCGCTTCCGGTGAGGTTGTCACATGGTTCACCTATAAGATAAAGAACATTGCCAGAACCCTTTATGTAAGTTGTCCTCGATCTCCGCACATCGTCGATAAGACCGACCATCATTATTGTTGGCGTGGGCATTATGTCGGTCTTCCTGTATTCATTGTAGAAACTCACGTTGCCCGCAACAACTGGAAGGCCTGTTTTTCTACAGAAATCCCCTATGGCCTTCACGGACTCAACGAATTGACCCATTATCTCCTCACGTTCCGGATTCCCGAAGTTGAGCGCATCCACTACTGAATGAGGTGTGCCTCCAGTTGATAGTATATTCTTGTAGGCCTCAACCATGGTCAGGAGCGTACCAGCGTAGGGATCAGCCGCGACCATGTTCGGCCTGGATCCGGAGGTTATTACCAGGCCACGCATTGAACCCTCAAGCGGCTTTATGACGGTGGCGTCTGAATGGGTCTCTCTGTTCGGCCTTCCCACGAATGGTGTAATTATTGTTGATCCTCTGACCGTGTGATCATACTGCCTGACAACGTTGAATCTTGCGCAGGTGTTCAGCCTGGCCATGAATTCCATTACGAAGCTGTTGAGATCCTCTGGCTCCTCTGGTATCGTCACGGACCTATCCCTCTCTCTGATCTTGTATGGTCTCTGGTAAACTGGCGAATCATCAAGAAACTCTATGTCCATGTCGATTATCTTCCTGTTTCTGTAGTATACCCGTATCCTACGATCCTCGGTGACCTTTCCTATTACCGAGAAGTCCAGATTCCATTTCTCCGCTATCTGCCTTATCTTATCCACATCCTCAGGATAACATTCCATCAGCATGCGTTCCTGACTTTCGCTTATCCAGATCTCCCATCCGGACATGTTCGACTCCTTGAGCTTTATCTCATCAAGCACTATCTCGGCTCCGAACCCTCCAGCGTAAACCATCTCCGTGGCTGCACTTGAAAGCCCACCTCCACCCAGATCCTTCATCGCACGCAGGAGTCCCGCATCGTTTGCCTCCAGCACGGCCTTTATCATGGGCTGTTCTACTATAGGATTACCGAGCTGTATGGCGAGCCTGCTGCTCTTCGTCACCTTTCCCAGAGTCGCACTTGCAAAATTGACGCCGTGGATGCCGTCCCTTCCGGTCTTTCCGCCCATGAGTACAAGCACGTCCCCTGGCTTATAGGACTTCGAACGGACGATCCTATCCTTCCTGACAATGCCGATGCATCCTGCATTCACCAGTGGGTTTGAATTGTAAAGTTTATCGAAATAGAGAGAACCAGCAACATTTGGAATTCCGATTCTGTTCCCGTAATCCCTTATCCCACCCACAACACCGCCGAAAATGTACCTCGGCGAAAGGAGCCCCTCATAACGATCGGATGACACGTCACCCAGAAACAGGGAATCTACAAGGGCAACCGGTTGCGCACCCATACACAGAACATCACGGACTATGCCACCTATTCCAGTTGCGGCTCCGCCGTATGGTTCCACGGCACTCGGATGATTGTGACTCTCCATTTTGAGGACGTAGGCATATTCGCCGTCAAAATCAACAACGCCCGCATCGTCCTCCATGGCCAGTATGGTGTAATCGGTCTTCAGTGATCCGAGGTATTTCTTGAGATAGTACTTAGATGACTTGTACGAACAGTGTTCGCTCCAGGACTGCGCTACAGCATGTATCTCCGCATCTATCGGATCTCGTCCAACCTTATCAAAATATGACCTGACAGCCTTCATCTCATCCAGAGAGAGAGCCAACCCAAGTCTTCTGCTTATCGAAGCCAGTTTTTTATCATCCGCATCCCTGATTCTGATGGTCCTGGAAATCATCCATGGGGCATGCAGTATTCATTTATAAATCAGTTGAGAAACGATGAAAGATCATCTGAAAATTGAGTTGTTGACACTCCTCTTCTCAGTGGATCCCTTATTCCTTCTTTCAGATTCTATGTAATCGTATATCTCTAAAAGCGAGGAGATATGCCTCTGCAGACTGTATTTCTCCTCTACCAGGCGTCTGGCCTCTACAGCAAGCTTTGTTTTGTCCTCGTGCAGGATTCTCCTTGCTGTCTCAACCGCAGACCTGATATCGCCAAAGTGCACATACGATATCACATCCGTATTCTCCTTAACCGGAAAATCGTCGGATACGATGACAGGTACTCCAGAGGCCAGTGCCTCAAAAACAGATATCCCGAATGTATCGGCTGAGGATGGATATACGAAGAGGCTGGCATTCGACATCAGATCCATCTTGGCGCGATCGTCAACGTACCCCAGTATCTCAACATTCTTCATATCATGATCTCGGACTATTCTCCTTATCCTCTCAAGTTCTGGGCCAACTCCTGCAATCTTGAATCTGACGTTTTCACCCTTCATTGCCTCTGCAAGATCCAGCACCCTGTAAATGCCCTTATCGACGGTTATCCTGCCAAGATACAGAATGTATCTTTCCCCGTTGCTTTCAGGGCCATACGTGTACTTTTCGGTATCCACGAAGAGCGGCAATGTGACAACATTCTTCACGCCTTTGCTCCTGAGATACTCCTCGACCGTATCGCTAGGCGCCATGACCATTCTGCATTTTCTATAGAGGAAGAGACTGTAACGCTCTCCAAGATCGAATGCGAAATCCTTCAACGGCATCCTTATGCTCTCCCTCATCCTGGAGACGTCCGTATGAAATGTTGCAACAGGGGGTATGCCAAGCCTTCTTGCAACAAGATATCCTATTGAGCTCATGTAGAATGCATTGTGCAGATGCACAATATCAGGGCCGAATTCCAGCGCTCTCCTGAAAATGGAGAACGGTATGAATGACACCGGTACCCTGTACTGTGGGTATGGCAGGAACGGGGCCGTGAATCTGGGCACATATACATTATGCTCTGTCGGATCGCCAGTGATCGAAAAGACCATCACCTCATGTCCTTCGTATTCAAGCTTCTGCTTGACCTCTTTGAGATATACAGATACCCCGTCTGGAGTTGGATAATACGTATCAGTAAAGTAAATTATCTTCAATTCCTGCCTCTGGTCACACTATCACAGGAACAATTTTATATTTACCGTAACCGTAAAGAACCCTGGCATAACCACTCTGCCATGGATTGACGTCTGAATCCACATAAAGCACACGTATGTTCTCAGCCTTGGACGGAGATGCAACTATGATTACGTCCTCTGCACCGATCATCTTCAGAACCCTTGACGATATCTGCTTGTTTCCGCGCCCTATAAGGAAATTCTGACCCCCTATTGGTGATATTATGATGCGGCATCCGTCCCTGCATGCAAGGTATATATCCTCTTCTGCCGCGTCTTCCTTCAGCAGCTTCCTATTCTTGAGTATATCGAATCCCAGCGGATTTGTGTTTATCCCCATCTCAGTTTCTATCGTCTTGCATGTATTTCCAGGGCCTACGACGTAATAACCGTCATCCATATGTTCAATTATATATTCCGCTATATCCTCTACTCCACCCAGATCATACTCGGCCTTAGAATACATAACCATGTCGTTCAACACAGGGACCTTCAAGTATCCGTAGGGTCTTGCGCTAAGTACGCCCTTCCTGTAAAGGTCTTCATCTATATCCATGACCTCGGCATCTGCCGTTCTTAGATTCGCCTTTGATATGGAGTTCAGGCTGTCAGCAGCGTGCGCTGGGCTTATTGCGAAAACTGAGCTGTACATCTTCACACCGGCAGGAATACCGATCACTGGTATACGTATGCCGGCAGACAGCACATCCCTGGCTGTGCCATCACCTCCAGCAAAAACCAGTATCTCTGCATCATCTATGTTCTTCAGGAAGCCCATGGTATCCTCTCTTGTCGTCGGCCACCCACTTCTATACGTTACTCTATACCGATCTGTCAAACCCAATATTTCTCTTTCTCCCATATATCCAGATGGTACAAGAAAGTAAAACTTGGAGAAATCAAGTCTGCGGAGAAAATCCATGGCCCTGCTGATCGATACTGATTCCTGTGGATTATCGATCATGAGACCATCGGAACCCTTCAGATTCTTCAGTGACCCATATCCCGCGATCGGATTTATGAAGAATGCAACCTTCAGATACGCATCATTCAATGCAATTGGAGATCACGGTGAAGCATTTTTATTTTAGCCTTTCAGGCTTTCCATGGCATGCTCGTCGGTAACAACATATTAACGCATTTCGCTTCGCTGGATCGTATCTTTGGTCTTTCGTGCGAGAATCAATACACTTTACCGCTGTCTATAAATATATTTTACTGATAAACCATCATTTAAAAAATGATTTTTATGGAAGAGAACGCCTATTCCAGATCTTTCAGGCTCATCCTGGCCTCCAGAGCTTTCAGGAGCGTCGGCTTGATATTCATGGCCATATCGCTCCCGCTGTACCTGCTGGTGAACAGGATCAGCATCGTCAACGTTGGCCTAATATATGTTGGAACCGCCCTTGCAAATGTATCGGTGACGATAGGCATAGGAATGCTTGGAGATCGCGTAGGATACAAGTATTCACTGATGCTTGGGGAGATCCCAGCTCTGACTGCATCCGGAATGCTAGCATTTACCAGATCAATTCCGCTCATCATCACTGCAACCATCATTTCGGGCAGTGCTGGTGCTCCCGGTGGCATGAGAGGGTCTTTTTCAGTTGGCATAACGCCATATTTGGCAAGAATCTGGCGGGATCCATCCATAAGGATTGCGAGAATGGCCCAGATTACATTTGTCGCATCCATCGCCAGCATAGGCGGAAGCCTGCTGCTCTATTTTCATGGATTTCTATCGCATATCTACGGTGATATTGGGGCCTTTGAAATACTCTATCACGTTGCATTCTTGCTTATACTGCTTTCCTTCGCCTCGCTCTCGATGGTAAGAAGGGATGAGAGACAGAAAAAGACCACTAAATTCCTCAGAAGGGAAACCATGCGGTTTTCTACACGCGTGATAATAACCAATGTCATCAACGGTAGTGCCATAGGTTTTTCGATGGCGTTGATATCAGCATGGTTCGAGATAAGGTACGGCGTGAGCGCTTCGAAGATAGGACTCGTATTCACCTTTTCTTACATAACCACGGCAATCGGTTCCCTGATGGCAAGCAGGATACACATATCGAAAGAACGCGCCGTGTATTTCGGATCCTTAACGAGAATACTTCAGGGGACGCTTCTGATAGTCATGGCGCTAAGCCCCATATTTCTGCTTGGATCAGCCATCTACATAATCAGAACAATAGTGGCTGGCTTCGGAACCCCAATTAGGAATGTCGTGAACATACAGGGGGTGAAAGACGAGGATCTCGGTACCGCATCAAGCATACAGGGTGCTCCATCAAGGATAATGCAGAGTACATCGGGAATAGCTGGATACCTCATGGACTATTATCCACCGTTGCCAGTTGAGATCGGAGGAGTTATACAGATCATCGGAGGCTTCGTATACTTCAAGCTGCTGCGAAAATACTGACGACCTATGCCTGAGAAGCATAACTAAGATGTAGGAGAAATACAATTGATTCACGCTATACAAGCACCATATTTCCTATTTCAGTATGGAAAGTGCTAGTATCGCGTCTATGAAATACTGTATCGCAAATCCAGCGAGGAGCAAACCAAAAATTCGTGATATGGCCTTCATCACCTTTGCTCCGATGAACTTCGATACGACGGCGGACCATTTGAAGAAAATGTAAACCATCGCAAATATGATGGCTATGGATATGATTGTGTATATCTTCGCTATGATCGGCCCCTTCATCAGTATTATTACCAGGGAAATGGCTCCAGGACCGGCCAGCATAGGCGTGGCAAACGGCACTATCCCTATATCATAGTCAACTATCTCCGATCCGGACGATTTCGGTCGGTTTCCCTCCATTATCATCTCGACAGCCATGAGCAGCAGTATTATACCTCCGGCCATCTCCAGAGCTTCTATCGATATCCCAAAGAAGTAGATGATGTACTCTCCAGCCAGGGCGAATAGAACGAGAATTATACCGCCGTAGAAAACGGCATCCTTCGTTGCGCGGAGCTTCTCATGACTCGTTGAAATTATAAGTCATGGATGTGAATAGGACCAGACTTCCGAATGGATCTATCACTATGAAGAGCGGTATGAATATCTTGAGAAACTCCACTGCCTGGTTCACCTTCCCGTATCATGTCCCCGTAATATATTTTTCTCCCATAGGACGTGAAACATTAGCTAATCCAATCAAAAATATGCATTTTTACCTCGGCTCATTCCTCAGAGTGCCATTTGATCATTATTCGACCGACAAAGGCGTATATCAAAGTTTCAATGATGAAGATCGGCACCATGTTGATCATCATCGGGGAAAGCCCAAGCACACCCTGCATTATGATGGAAGCAGATGTGGCTGGTGATATGGAGAGCGCATAGAGAAATGGCCTCGGTATTATGGTATACGGATAGAAGGTCGGTGGCAGCACCGTCATCACCACTGAGAGTATACCGGCTATGCCCCATACATTACGTACATGCTTTATCATCCCGGAAACTATGAATGAGACCGAGCTCGTTCCAACAGTCAGCATCACAAGAATACCTATCAGGGCGAATACACCTGCCACTGTGAATACATGGAACACCGCAGCAAGGATACCGTATACCACAAGTCCCGGGATGGAGAAGATGAGGTAGCTCATCGTCAATCCAAACATATAATCGGTGGGCGATATTGATGTGGCCACGAAAAGATCCTGAATCCTCAGCTGAAGCCTCAGAAATGCGGCATCACCCGCACTGGACAGGGATACGGACGATACCAGGCCAATGAAACCGCCAACGAGAGCATAGTCAAGAAGCCGGCCCTTTGAGATGATGAATATGAGAAAGAGCAGAGCAAGGGGTGTGCTCATTGCAGATACGAGATATGAAGGACCCCTCCTCACAGCACGAAATCCATAATACCAGGCAAAGAGCGCCATGAATTTAAGGTTCAAGCTCTATCCTCTCCCTTATGAACAGATCATCAAGCGTTATGTTCTTGACATCGCAACCGTTTTTTACGTAGTTCTCAGCGTCTCCGTAATCCACGTATTTTATGTAAATACCACCGATCTCCATGGAACCCTCAAGGTATTTCCTGCATTCTACCCTGACCTTACCGGAGAATTCCGAGAGCAGATCCTTCAGCGTGCCCCCCATAATAATTCTTCCCGAATCGACCAACACTATGTAAGATGCCAGCGATGCAGCCTCCTCCATGTAATGAGTTGTCAACAAAATGTCCGATCCGAGCTTTCTTATGGCGGCCCAGACTTCGTATCTTGATATCGGATCTAGACCTGTTGTAGGTTCATCCAGGAACACGATCTCGCTGCTGGATGCAAGCGCCATGGCCACGAATATCTTTCTCTTCATTCCTCCTGAGAGTGTATCTGCTGGCAGCCTCATGCTCTCTCCTAGTCCGACATCATCCAGAGCCCTCCTAGCCTCGGCATCTGCTGAGGAATAGGAAAACCCCCTTGCCACAAGATACATCTTCACCTGCTCCAGTGGTGTGAGTACACCTATGGGAGACGCCTCCTGAGGAATGCTGCAAACGATTTTCCTGATCCTAGAGGAATCTTCTCTTATGTCCAGTCCCATTATCTTCACACTGCCAGAAGTAGGCATCAGCTGAGTGGACAATATCCTCATCAGAGTTGTTTTTCCTGCACCATTTCTCCCTATTATTGCCGATATTCCAGAAGGTATGTCAAGGTTCATGCCATCTATGGCAACCTTGCCGTTTGAGTAAACCTTTCTCAACTGCCGTATCTCGATGAGAGA
>NZ_VYIJ01000003.1:0-46420 GCF_008709555.1 Thermoplasma sp. | reverse complement strand
TGAGGGAGGCCAATGAGACCATGGTTAAGAACATAACCAGCACCATGAATCTGATATATGCCATAAAGGACACGGTACCAGAAGCCCACATACTTAAGCTTGGTACCATGGGAGAATACGGTACTCCAAACATAGACATCCCTGAGGGCTTTTTTGAGATAGAATATCACGGTAGAAAAGACACACTGCCATTCCCAAAGAATGCCAGTTCATGGTATCATTGGACAAAGGTCCACGACTCCAACAACCTCATGTTTGCCAACAGGGTCTGGGACCTGGCCGTGACGGATGTGATGCAGGGTGTGGTATACGGGACAAGGACGCAGGAGATAGCGGACACAGGTCTATTCACAAGGTTCGATATAGATGAGGTTTATGGCACCGCCCTCAACAGGTTCACCGCAGAGGCGATCATAGATGTACCCCTTACGGTCTACGGCAAGGGAGGGCAGACACGCGGTTTCCTGTCTCTCAACGACAGTATACAGTGCTTAACGCTTGCCCTGGAAAAACCCGCAGATCACGGCGAATACAGGGTTCTGAACCAGTTCGACGAGAAATACAGCGTGGAACAGCTGGCTGAGATGGTGCAGAGGATCTTCGAAAGGGACTATGGGAAGATCCCCGAAATAGCCCATGTTGATAATCCAAGGGTGGAGAAGGAGGATCATTACTATAATCCAGAACACAGGAAGCTTGAACTTCTTGGATACAGAAGAACCAAGAACATCGAGGATGAGATAAGGGATGCAATATCCGATCTATCCAGATTCAGGAGCAGGTTGATCGACCTCAAAGATACACTGATGCCGAAAACGTTCTGGAAGAAATCCGCATATGATTATACCTGAAAAGCGGTGTTCATATAGACGCTGTTCGTTCCATGGCATACCTGTAAGTCCTGTTCACAACGTCAACGTAGCTGGTCACCTGACCGACGCTTATCCACTCGTCTTTCTGTATCCTTTGTGCCGTCGTCCTTATTCCCATCTTTATCGTCGCATCTATAGCAGGTGTTAGCTCAGATTCCCTCTGCCCATTATCTATGTGGTCGAATACCGAAGGATCAAGGACATAGAAGGCTGCCAACGCGAGGTTTGAGGTTGGATTCTCTGGCTTTTCCTTAACACCGATAACAGTATTTCCCTGCATATCCAGAACTCCGTATTTCCTCGGATCATCCACCTGAAATGCCACAAGCAGATTTCCGCCGGAAAAACCATGGATGATCTCCCTCTCCCTATCTGGATCGATCAGAATCCCATCTCCAGCATTGAGTACGAACGGTTCGTTTATGTAGTCTCTCGCCAGGTATACCGCATATCCATAACCCTTTCTTTCGCGCTGAATGATGATGTGAAGGTCGGGATAGCTCTCTTCTATAAATTTTTTGGTAACTCCATCCTCCTGATCCAGAACTACGTAAATATCGTCCACGCCTGCATATCTCATCCGGTAGATGGCTGCATCAAGTATGGGCCTTATTACAACGTTTCCATCACGTTCATCGTAAATGGAAAAGAGCTCTTTCCTGTAGTATTTTGAGGCCATTGAGCGTTTACCCAGACCAGCGGCTGTGATCAGACCCTTCATTCAGACCGTTATATTGTTTCCGTTTATTAATTATCTCGGTTTTCAGCAATAAATTTAATAACTGGCCATATTCACTACCATGGATGAGTTCTTTTTGATGGATTCCTTCGATCTTGCGGGAAAAACTGTATACCTTAGAGTGGACATAAATGCACCCGTCAATCCTTTGACGGGCGAGATAATGGGGATTGACAGATTCAGGGCTCACATAGACACCATAAGAAACCTCAGAAATTCAAAGGTTGTCATAGTGGCCCATCAGAGCAGGCCCGGCAAGGACGATTTCATATCACTCCGCCAGCATGCACAGATACTGTCCCATCTCCTAAACAAGAAGGTTCAGTTTGTGGATCAGCTTTTTGGCAGCCAGGTCAATAGGGCTGTATCCGATATGGTTGATGGGGACATAATAATGCTCGAGAACTCTCGATTCTACTCTGAGGAAGTCGACCTCACCACGATTGAGAGCATGGAGTCCTCCAACATAGTGAGAAGCCTCTCTCCGCTATTTGATTATTTCATCATTGACGCATTTGCGGCCATACACAGGGCACAGACAACACTAGTTGGTTTCCACAGGATCAAACCCAACATAGCCGGTACACTGATAGAGCGGGAGGTCAGCATGATCGAGAGGTTCAGAAGGATAAAGGAAAAACCCAAGATAGCCATACTTGGAGGCGCCAAGATTGAGGACTCAATAGCTGTATCTGAGAACTTCCTGTCACGTGGTTTCGTGGACAGGATCCTGACGGGGGGCGTTGTTGCAAACGCATTCCTTTGGGCTTCTGGCATGGACATCGGAAAGAAGAACAGGGAATTCATAATGAAGAACAATGGGGACTACGAGAAACTCCTTGAGAAATGCAGAAACATCCTTTCCAAATATGGAGATAGGGTTGTCATGCCAACGGACTTCGTTATGAACCCCTCTGGCCAGAGGATATCGGTCAACGATAAGATCCCTGATGATCAGATACTTGCTGATATAGGGTTAGACACCATTGTCCAATATTCAGATATAATCGACGGATCGAGGGCCATATTCATGAACGGGCCGATGGGCATGTACGAGATAGAGGATTACTCTTCCGGTACCAGGGAAGTATTCAATGCGGTGGCCCATTCCAAGGCATTCAAGCTTGCCGGAGGAGGACATACCCTCAGCGCACTTGACAAGCTTGGCCTGACGAAGATGATCGATCATGCCTCCACTGGAGGTGGCGCGCTGATAAGCTATTTAAGTGGTGAAACAATGCCTGTCCTTGAGGCATTGAAGGAAAGTAAAAGATTGTTTGAGGGATGAATTATGGCTAGAGATGTTGAAGCTCAGTTGAATTATATCGAATCACTAATATCATCGGTGGATTCCCAGATAGATACACTTAACAAGGCAATGATAGAGGTCCAGAACACCATTGATCTTCTGTCAAACAGCGATCTGGAAAAAAGCCCTGAAAAACTCATTTCCATAGGATCTGGCCTCTTTGCCAAGGGGAGCATCAGCATAGATCAGGATCTCATCGTTCCAATCGGATCCGGCATTTATGTTGCAGAGAACAGGGAGAGATCCATCGAGAGGCTGAAGAAAAACCTAGACGATATAAAGGCATCGATGCAGAAACTGCTGGATCAGAGAAAGACTCTTGTGGATCAGTATAACACAGTCTATGCGACAGAGGCAACAAGAAACGTGAAATGAGGGTATATGTTTGAAAAACTGAAGAAGAAGTTCGCTGAGATCTTCCACAGAAAGAAGATAGATCCGGACGAAGTGGCGGAGGAGATACCGCTGAAGCTCGTAGAGGCCGATGTTTCGCTGGAGACCGCCGAGGATCTTGCAGGCCTGGTCCGCAAGAAATTGAAGGAAGATCCCGATCTGGAACCAAGTGATGTCATTTCGACATCCATACTTGAGATGATGCCGGAAACACGCATCAGTGTATTGGATGTCAACAAAAAACCTTTTGTCATACTCTTCCTTGGTATCAATGGTACAGGCAAGACAACAACAATAGGCAAGTTTGCACATTACCTCAAACGCAACGGTAAGAGCGTTGTGATAGCGGCTGCTGATACGTTCCGTGCAGGTGCAATTGAGCAGATATCACTCATAGGCAGGGAAGCCGGTACAGAAGTCATCAAACATGACAGGGGCAGCGATCCGTCTTCAGTCGCATTCGATGCCATCGAACACGCAAAGGCAAGGAACATAGATTACGTGCTCATAGATACCGCAGGCAGAATGAACACGAACAAGAACCTTCTGGACGAGATGAAGAAGATAAAGAGGGTTTCGAAACCGGATCTCACCCTTCTCGTTATCGATGCAGTCTCAGGTCAGGACTCGGTAAATCAGGCAAGGATGTTCGAGGAAAACGTTGGTTATGATGGCGTGATAGTGACGAAGCTTGATACCGATGCCAGAGGTGGTTCGATTCTATCGATATATCACGATATTAAGAAGCCTGTCCTTTTCATATGTACTGGTCAGGGCTTGGACGACATAATGCCTTTCGATAGGCAGTGGTATGTCAGGAAATTGCTCCCCCAGGAGGAAACCGGATCCGATTGAAACCTGCATCGGTGTCCAATACCTGGCGTCACAGGAATTCAGACGCAATGGGGGTTATGAAGATCATCCGACGCATGCTCGCACCATGATCCGAATATAGCGAGCAAATTCTTTTTATTCGTTCTGCAGATCTTGCACAGAAGAAGTTAAAAGAGGATTTCCATGAAGATAATCGATTTCAAATGGTTGAATTTTCTGGAGAAATACAGATCCCTTGCCAGGCACAATCTCTCAAACAGCGGGATGCCAGAACCAGACCTGAAGGCCCTTGGAATTAATGTGGAATACGAAACATATCTTAAGGAAACAGGCGATCTTGACGCGGAACTGAGGGATGCCATCGCGAAGAGATATGGTGTTGACAGGGACAACGTGATATTGACGAACGGAGGCACAGAGGCCATATTTCTTGCATCGGCTTTCCTGAGCGCCACATCAGATATCATCACCGTTCCTTTTCCAGAGTATGAGCCCATATTTCTCGTTCCTGAGGCCATGGGCAGCAGGGTGAGGAGAGTAAGACTTGAGAGCATGGCCCGTGCAGATACAGAAGGAGAGAGCCTTGCGATAAGTCTACCCAACAACCCAACCGGAAAATACGAAGATATCGCAGATATCGTAACGAGAATAGGAGGATCTTATCGCCACGTTTACATAGATGAGACCTTCCATGATTTCACCGACGACAGAAGGGTATCGCTGTACGATGGATCGAAGAATATGATCATATCGAACACAATGACAAAGTTCTATGGGCTCAGTAGCCTTAGGGTTGGATGGATAATCTCCCATAAGGATAATATAGCTGCAATGAGGAAGATAAAGGATCTCACGACCATCAACAATGCCAGGTTCAGCCTATTCCTGGCAAAGCAGGCAATTGAAAGGTGGAGCTTCTTCAGGGAGAGAACACATTCCATTGTGAGGAAGAACGCAGAAAAGGCCAGAAGAGAGCTTTCAGACTTTGAGTTCTATTCTGAGAAATACGAGGGCGCACCATTCCTGTTTGTTGGTAATGGAAACTTCGACTCTGAAAAAATGGCAACCACGGCCGTTCAGAAATACGGATTGCTGGTTGCGCCTGGATCCTATTTCGGACTTGATGGATATCTGCGTGTCTGCATCACTGCGTATGATGCAGGGCCAGACCTATCAGCGTTCAGGGAATTCGCAGAGAAAGAGCGGCTGAAATGAAGGGGCTTAGATCTGCTTTTTCTTTCTTCACGATCATCCCAATAAGTTCGGATCTTGATGATCACCTGATATCATATATTCCGCTTGTTGCTATGTTCGATGCAGCAGTCGGCGTCTCTCTTTACGTGGTTCTGTATCATCTTTCCAGGATGCTTGCTGCATTGATATCCATATCTTCCATATATATAATCAACGGCCTGAACCATGTCGATGCTGTGGCAGACACGGGAGACGCACTGATGGTCAGAAACAGTGCAAGGACCACAGAGATCTTCAAAGATCATCATGTCGGTGCAGGAGGCGTCTTCACGCTGACGTTCATCTATCTGCTTGCATTGATATCACTTTCCAGCATGGGCCTTTACATAGGAGTGGCCTCCGTTATTGTGGCCGAGTTTTTTTCCAAATCCACTATGATGCTCATGTTACACAGATCAAGGCCCATAATAAAGGGCATTGGAAGCCTGTTCATAGAGTTTTATAACCAGCATCCCTCTGCCTACGCAGCGGAGTTCCTGATCGTACCAGTCGTGGTCTCATTGATCTTTCCTGTCTCCCTGGTATTATCCGTGCTTCTAGGGTTCCTGATATTCATGCTGGCAAAGACCATGATCGTGCGAAGGTTTGGTGGGATAAACGGGGACATCGCGGGTTTCATGGGAGAGTTTAGCAGATCGATTTTCCTTTTTATTTCCCTTCTTCTTGCTCAGTCCAGCATGCTGTCCACATACGACATCTTCTCAAAGATCATATCATCGCTTTGATCTGCTGGTATATCATGTGGTATCTCTCTAATGCGTGGAAAGCGATGCATGAGTTCTGTTATGTCTGCCTGGTCTTCATATACCAACGCAAAAGAACGTTCTCCTGGAGAAATACCGCATCGGCTTACCGCATCCTGTATCTGGCCACATCCTGATAGATACATCAGTATCAGTATGCCTGTATCCCTCACTCTGCTGCCATGATCTGTGCGTCTGGATGCCCTTTCAATTGCAGATTCAAGGGCAACCTGCGATGGTATACATCCAATTTTGATCGGCTGAAATACGGAAATTCTGGATCTTACAAAATTGATCAGGGAGGGGATATCGACATTATCAGAGGAAAAAAATTTAACTTTAAGCTGCATTGTTTCCTGCTCTTGTCGTTGCAGTCGTGGCCGGCCTCTGAGGTTTTATTATCTTCGCAGCATTTATAAGGTTTGATATCCTGTCAAAAAGCTTCTCCTTCTCTGGCGTGTTCACCAATGCAACCCTCAGCACATCCTCTATTGTTTTAGCTGGGATTATCTCTATCTTGTTTACGTGTTCGGCATCAAGGATTATGTCGCTGTAGTTCAGGTCAGGCACTATCACCTTGTTTAAACCCGCCTCTATGGCTGCCTCAACCTTTGCGGTAACGCCACCGACCGGCAGGACGTCCCCCCTCACGCTCAGCGATCCTGTCATGGCAACGCTCTGATCGACTGGTATGTTCTCTATGGCCGATATAACGGCAGTGGCTATAGATACACTGGCTGAGTCGCCCTCAACGCCTTCGTATGTACCCACGAACTGTATGTGTATGTCCATGTTAGATATGTCTTTCCCCGTTAGTTTCTTGAATACCGCGGAAACGTTCAGTACAGCCTCCTTTGCTATATCCCCTAGCTTTCCAGTTGCTATTATATTTCCAGCACCCTTATGCTCAGCAGGTGTAACCTCTGCCACTATTGGCAGGACGACGCCGGTATATTCGGACATGCCTGTGTCGGCGCCGACAACAGCCAGACCGTTGACCATGCCGACCACACTACCCTCCGTCCTGAAGGTTTTGTATATCTTCTTTATCTCTATGGATCTATCTGCAATCTGCTGTTCCAGAGGCTTTGCAAGGTTCTTGGCCGCTATAACATCGGCAGCAGAAACAACTGTTTTCTTCTGGGATACGGCTATGTCGCCAGCCACCCTTACAAGGCCGCCAAGCTCTCTGAGTCTCAGGGTAAGCTTGTTCCTCCTTCCAGACCTCTTCTGGGCCTCCTTGATCACCTCAATGATGGCTGATTTATCAAAATGCGGTATCTTCTTGTCCTTTTCGACTTCCTGAGCTATGAACTGCACAAGCTTCCTCCTGTTCTCATCGTTGTCATCCATATAGTCGTTGACAACGACCTCATATCCATATCCTCTTATCCTGGATCTGAGGGCTGGATGCATGTTTCTGATGGCATCATAGTTACCAGCGGCCACCAGCACGAAATCGCACGGTACAGGTTCAGTCTGAACCATGGCACCTGCACTGCGCTCGCTCTGACCTGATATTGGATACTTCTTCTCCTGAAGGGCTGTCAGTATTGCCTGCTGATCCTCCGGCCTGAGCAGGTTTATTTCATCTATGAAAAGAACACCCTTATGGGCCTTATGTATGTTTCCGGCCTCAACCCTCTCGTGCGCAGGTGTCTCCAGACCGCCAGACTGGAACGGGTCATGCCTCACGTCTCCAAGCAGGGCACCAGAATGCGCACCTGTAGAATCCACGAAAGGAGGCTTGTCATTTGGACTGTGCGAAACAAGCAGCTTCGGTACCATAGCCTTCTCGTTTCTTATAACTGGATTGAAAGCCATGGCCATATAAAGGAATGCCGCCGCCATTATGGCGAAGAATATCAGCGTTATGGAACGCAGAACTATTGCAGCTATTATACCAAGCAATACGACTGAAAATATAACAAACATTATGCTTCTTGATCTGTCCCTCTTCTCCCTTTCAGCCTTAATCTGGTACTGCCTCACGATCTCCTTGCCCTTCCCCGCAGGGACGGTCTTGATCTTTGGCTTATTTGGGTCTTCAGGATTTGGAAAAACAAGGATATCTTCGAGTTCACTCTTGGGCAGGAAATCCACCATTGACTGCGCAAGCATCGATTTTCCGGTACCTGGTTCTCCTATCAGGATCACATGCCTTCTCTGGAGGGCAGCTTTTTTCACGATCTCTCCAGCCTGATCCTGCCCAATGACCTGATCAAAAAGGAGTTTAGGCACATGTATATCCTTGGTTGTCTCTATGTCAAGTTTATTGACCCACTCCTCGACGCTCTCAATGTTTTCTTCCACGACTTCATAATCAAAATTTCATAAATAAGTCTTTCCTAAATTAGAACGTTTAAAATGTCGCTCTGTAAGAAATCTTTAAACCAGCATTCTGCAGGAAAAATCGAATGAGAAATTTCGCAAAATTAGTTAAGAAAACAAATCTGAGAATATATGAGGCCTATCAGCCAATTTCGACCGTATAGACCTTCTTGTCGCTGAACATGTTTTTCATATTCCTTACTTCCTCGACTATCTCAGGGTTGATCTTGAAATACTTGAAGCCATTCTTGGACTGCTCTACGATCACAAGCCCCAGCCCAATCAGGCTCTCTTCCCCGGTGTACCTCACTCCAAGACCCTCGAGACAGCCCTTGACATTTGAAGGATCCGACTTTACTGCCCTCGATATCTCAGACAGGTATGATCTGTAAGGGTATATTGAGAGAAGATAGAAGAGAACCTTTCTTCTCAGTTCACTTCTGTTCAATGACCTTAATATGTTCCCATCGATTATCGGTTCCATAAATGAAGATGACATAAACAGTATTTAAATTTTTTTAGCATATACCATGTCATTTGATCTTGATCGATTCGTCTTCGAGCTTCTCCACTATAAGTATAAGGCCATCTCTGCCAACGATCTTTACCTTAGAGCCGCGTGGTATTCCGGTTCCCGTTTTAGACCTTGCCTGCCACTCAATCCCATCCACAGACACCCATCCCCTATCGTCTATGCTGTCCACAGCATATCCCAATTTGCCTATCAGCGATTCTGCGCCGGTCCATTTCCCTCTGAATTTGAGCGTACGTACGATCCTCCTGATGTAGAACGCCAGAAAACCGGCCACGATCACTATGAGTATCGAGGTCAGGAGGTCGAACGTTGTGAAAGGCGATGGTGAATAGCCTGGGTTCGATGAATAATAAGGCGAGGCGAGCAGGAATGTACCGATAAGACCGACCACAACACCTGATAGAAGGGCAAAGCCATGGCCCATCTTCGCCTCCAGTATTATCAGAACAGATCCCACCAGGAGTAGCAGCACGCCCACAAGTGAGGCTGATATGAGCTGTAGACCGAGGAATCCAAGTATAAGCAGTGTTATACCGGCGATCGTCAGAACCACGCTCCCATGATAGATGTCAAGCATTATGGCTACAAAACCAAGCAATATAAAGATTCCGTCAACGTATGCGTTACTGAGGAAGCTGAGGAAATTATCGTAGGCTGATGGGTAAACTGATACCTGGAGATACGATGAGAGCGAAAGTGAAGCAAGAGCCTGGCCCAGAGATCCGTAAATCCCGTTTATGAGACCTATCCTGTATGCCTGCGTATTGTTGTAGGCCGTGTTGTTGCTAACCATGCTATAGGCCGCAGTCGTGTTCCTCCCGTGCTCTGCCGCAAGGCTGACCATGTATTGCTCCATTGCGCTGGTCGTGTGCTGCTGTTCCAGTGACGTTCCACCAACAACGATCGGTGTGGAAGGCCCTATGTAAGTCCCGTTGGCCATGAAGATGTAGTCCGTTGCCATCGCCACGTATGAACCCGCGGAAGCCGCCATTGCGTTCTGCGGGACATACGTTATCGTTACTATGCCCCTTGATTCGGCATTCGTTATTGCCGATACCATCTGGATCATGTTCTCCAGCTCTCCACCTGGCGTGTTCATATCTATGACAACGGCTGCGGTCGTCGTGTTAGAAAGAGAATTCATGGTGCTGGTGATCATTGCGGATGAACCGGCATCTATCTCTTCGTCCAGATATATGACAACAACATCTTTCCTTGGCTGCGCCTGGGAACTTGCAGCTACACTTACCAGTAATATGAGGAAAATCGCCGCTATGATAGCTATCAGAACAGGCCGATCCATTGTTATAATAAATCAATGCTTCCTTAAATAGGTACCCATATATTCAGCCTGCTCTATTATATGCCCCTTGACAGCGCCATCAAAATCCCTGCGCTTCATCCCAGCCTTATCTAGAGTTCTGTCCAGCGCCAGTATTTTGAAATAATATCTGTGAGGCTTTCCTGGCGGCGGGCATGGACCACCATAACCCCTGTTTCCAAAGTCATTTATTCCGCTCATGACACCATTATGCTTCAGAATGGAATCGTCTATCACCTTAACGGACGCCGGTATGTTGTAAATAATGCAGTGAGTGAAAAGACCAGACGGGGCATCTGGATCATCCACCACAAGGGCCAGACCTTTAGCACCCGCGGGTGTTCCCTCCACCATTATCTTGGGCATTCTGTCTTCTCCATCACAGGTATATTCAACCGGAATCTGAGAACCATTCCTAAATCCTTCCACCTTGATCTCCATTTCATCAACCCCTTTTTAACCATTCACTCGTATTTGCCTATTAGCAATTGCGTCATTATTATATTATTCTTTGCAATTGCTTCCTGCAATACATGTTCATATTGCTAAATGAAATAAATATATGATTGGATGATCCTGGCTAATTAACATCCTTCACGCAGGATTCTGAATTTTCTTGTTCTGCCTTTACGATTCATGCCCTGTTGGTCGATCCTGTGACCGGCGAGACTCTCCTGACGAAGCTGTTGCCCATGAATATATATGCAATGGCTGTAACTATGGTGGCCGCCGCTATCGATGACCAGAAGGTGAGCGTGGATGTTCTTAAAAGATAGAGGAAATAAAGGCCGAATATTGTTCCGAAGAATCTTCCAAAGCTTGTAAGGAGATTGTAGGATCCTATATATGTGCCCTTTTTTTCAGGTGGTGCAAGAGTTGTGATAATTGTCTGCGTTGTCGGAGCCATGAAGTCCTCCCCCACCGTGAATATAAGCATTGCGATCAGGAAATACGTGAAAGTTCCGTTGAGAGCAAGGACCATGAATCCGGCCGCATAGTAGATCGTACCTATGCCCCTCCAGAAAACGGCATTCATCCTAGATGACATCAACCTCAGTATGGGCATCTGCAAGGCAATGACAGCTATTCCGTTCACTGAATATATCAGACCGATATCGATGAGTGGCAGGGCCTTCAGATCGAAGGCATAAACGGTCATTGTTGGTCCATTCTGCCTCAGCGTGAAGCCGAGAATAACGCCTACAATAGTAAAAAGGAAGAAGAATTTGTCGGATTTGAATATCCGCAGCTTGATCTGCTCCTTTCTGATGCTTCCTGTCACGTACGTTTCCTTAACGTTGAAGTAGAGTATGAGCAGCTCCGCTATGGTGAGAATGGAGGCGAGAATGAATATATACGAAAAGTTGATCGAGCTTAGCAGACCGCCTATAAGGGGTCCTATCGCAGCACCGAGGTTTGCCAATATCCTGATCAGTGTGTACCCGGACAGCCTTTCACTCAGGCTTGTTATATCTGCCACCGCCGCCTCAATGGCTGGATACTGAAGCGAATTCAATATTATGGTGCCATACCATGGGAGTATCAGATATATGAAACTGAGATGGTAGAAAACCGCTACGAACATGAAGAAATAGAATATGCTTGCGGGTATGGGAATTATTATCAGGAAGGCCCTCCTGCCTATTCTATCCGTCCATCTTCCTGAATAATATTGCACTATGGCCATGACTATGGCTGATGACCCGAGGATCAGGCCCGTTAAGAGGAACGATATGTGGTAGATTGAAATGAATATTAGCGGCAGGAATATGAAGGCGGATACCCTTCCGGAGGCGCGGATGAACCTTGAAATGCCCAGATAGAGAACTCTCCTATCCAGGGATTTAAAACCATAGGAATATGCCATAATCTATAGGCTGATTACTTTCTATCTCTTAACCTCTTGCACCATGAATATGATACATGTAAATCAGTGACCATTGAGATCAGTATTCCAACTATGTTTATATAGAAGAACAAATATACCTGATAGATGCAGCCAACACCATCGGAATATGCAAAGACTCCAGTGAGAATTGAGATGCAGCGAAGCATGGAAAGAAACAGCATGGTTTATAAAGAGATGTACAATGATGCTCAGAAGAAATATTCGGAGGCCCTTGACAGGATAGCAAAGCTTACCGATGCATACCTACGTGAAAAGGCCGAGGTGGAGAACTTCATAAAGATCAAGGACCGCGAGGTTGAGATCTCCAGGAAGAACGCCAACGAGAAACTGCTGAAGGATTTTCTGCCAGTTCTTGACTCAATAGACGCTGCGATACAGGCAGAAAAGGATAACAACCTGATAAGGATCAGGGATCAGATGCTAGGCGTGCTCTCCAGATATGGCCTGAAACCGATCAAAGCTGAAGGAAGCAAGTTCGATCCGTACCTGCACGAGGTTGTCGGAGTCACGGCCGATGGTGAGGACGGCATGGTCAAATATGAGGTTCAGAAGGGGTATACCCTGAATGATGGTGTGCTCCGCACTTCAAAGGTGATCGTTGTCAAAAGGTGATGATGAATGTCGAAGATAATAGGTATTGATCTGGGTACAAGCAACTCTGCTGCTGCTGTGGTTATTTCGGGGAAGCCCACGGTTATTCCAAGCTCAGAGGGTGTATCCATTGGTGGTAAGGCATTCCCCAGTTATGTTGCATTCACGAAGGACGGACAGATGCTTGTGGGTGAACCTGCCAGGAGACAGGCTCTTCTAAACCCCGAAGGCACAATATTTGCAGCTAAGAGAAAGATGGGCACAGATTACAAGTTCAAGGTGTTCGACAAGGAATTCACGCCTCAGCAGATATCCGCCTTCATCCTTCAGAAGATAAAGAAGGATGCAGAGGCCTTTCTTGGCGAACCCGTGAATGAGGCAGTTATAACGGTGCCTGCGTATTTCAACGATAACCAGAGGCAGGCAACCAAGGATGCGGGGACGATAGCCGGCTTCGATGTGAAGAGGATAATAAATGAACCCACGGCCGCAGCTCTCGCGTACGGCGTGGACAAGACAGGGAAGTCTGAGAAGATCCTTGTCTTCGACCTAGGAGGAGGTACCCTCGATGTAACCATCATGGACTTCGGGGACGGTGTCTTTCAGGTCATGTCAACATCCGGCGATACCCAGCTGGGTGGAACAGACATGGATGAGGCTATCGTCAACTATATTGCTGACGACTTCCAGAAGAAGGAGGGTATCGATCTGAGAAAGGATCGATCTGCCTATATAAGGCTCAGAGACGCCGCAGAGAAGGCAAAGATAGAACTTTCAACCACCCTATCGACAGACATTGATCTGCCATATATAACTGTCACAAACAGCGGTCCAAAGCACATAAAGATGACGCTGACCAGGGCAAAGCTCGAAGAGCTCATATCACCCATAGTGGAGAGGGTGAAAGGCCCCATAGATAAGGCCCTTGAGGGTGCAAAGCTGAAGAAGAACGAGATAACGAAGCTCCTGTTCGTTGGTGGCCCGACGAGGATACCATATGTGAGGAAATACGTCGAGGACTATCTGGGCATAAAGGCAGAGGGCGGCGTCGATCCCATGGAGGCCGTTGCAATAGGAGCCGCGATACAAGGTGCGGTTCTGAAAGGTGAAATAAAGGACATCGTCCTGCTGGACGTAACACCGCTGACGCTGAGTGTTGAAACTCTGGGAGGCATTGCCACGCCGATAATTCCTGCAAACACGACCATACCTGTGAGAAAAAGCCAGATATTCACAACTGCTGAGGATATGCAGACAACGGTGACGATACACGTTGTGCAGGGTGAAAGGCCGCTGGCAAAGGACAATGTTTCACTTGGTATGTTCAACCTTACGGGCATAGCACCGGCTCCAAGAGGCGTGCCGCAGATAGAGGTTACATTCGATATAGACTCCAATGGCATACTGAACGTTACTGCGGTTGACAAAGCAACCGGTAAAAAACAGGGTATAACCATCACAGCCTCCACTAAGCTCTCCAAGGAAGAAATCGAAAGGATGAAGAAGGAGGCAGAGCAGTACGCAGAGCAGGACAGGAAGGCAAAGGAACAGATAGAGCTGCTGAACAATGCAGAATCTCTAGCATACAGCGTTGAGAAGACCCTAAACGATGCGGGAGACAAGATAGACAAGGAAACGAAGGAAAGGATAACGGGCGAAGTCAAGGATCTGAGGAAGGCCATAGAGGAGAAAAACACAGATAACGTAAAGACGCTCATGGACAAGCTTTCAAAGGACATACAGGAGGTCGGTGCAAAGATGTACCAGCAGGCCTCTGCAAATACCCAACAGAACGCTCAGACATCGACCGACCAGAATTCCGGATCATCTGACGGGAAGACTGTTGATGCAGAATACAAGGAGAAAAGCTAATTAGAAGCACGATAAGATGGCAAAGGACTACTACAAGATACTGGGTGTCGACAGAAACGCCACGGATGAGGAGATAAAGAAGGCTTTCAGAGAACTGGCTAAAAAGTGGCACCCAGATCTTCATCCAGATAACAAGCAGGAGGCAGAAGAGAAATTCAAGGAGATCAGTGAGGCATACGAGGTACTGTCTGATCCTCAAAAGAGGAGGATGTATGATCAGACGGGTACCGTGGATTTCGGACCAGGCGGTCAGAACTTCAACTGGGACAATTTCACTCATTACAGCGATTTGAACGATATATTCAACGACATATTCGGCGGCAACTTTGCCTCCGATTTCTTTTCAGGTTTTGGAAGGGGGCAGAGGGAAGAACAGTACGATCTGGATCTATATACGAATCTTGACATAACGCTCGAAGACGCCTACTATGGCACAGAGAAGAGAATCAAGTACAGGAGAAACGCCATGTGCCCTGAGTGCAACGGAACAGGGGCCAAGGGTGGCAAGCTGATAACATGTCCAACATGCAACGGAACAGGGCAGCAAAGGATCGTACGTGGCCAGGGCTTTTTCAGGATGGTTACGGTCACAACATGCCAGACATGCGGCGGCAAGGGCAGGATTCCGGAAGAAAAATGCCCAAGATGCAACGGAACAGGAACCGTCGTTGTAAACGAAGATATATCGGTCAAGATTCCAAAGGGAGCAACAGACAATCTAAGGTTGAGGGTTCAGGGGAAGGGGCAATCGTACAACGGCCGTACTGGAGACCTGTATGTGGTGCTCAGGGTCAGGAATGACAGAAACGTACAGAGGATCAATGACGATCTTATGATCGAACAGAAGGTCAACTTCGCTCAAGCCGCACTTGGCGATACCATAGAGGTTGGCCTGTTCAAGGAAAAATACAGCCTAAAGATACCAGAGGGGACTCAACCTGGAGATGTTCTCAGGATAAAGGGTGCAGGCATGCCCCACCTGAATGGGCATGGAAACGGTGATCTCCTGGTGCGCATAAACGTTGAGGTTCCAAAGAGATTGACGCAGAAACAGAAGGATCTCATCAGGGAGATATTCGATATCAAAGAGAACCACAGATCCTGGTTCCACTGAATGCCGTTTATGAAAAATAATACTGAGGACAAAATTAATTATTATGTTAGTTATATCTCTGAAGCTTTGATAGTTGTAAGGAATGTTGCATCTTCATTCATAAATATGAATATTGTGAGGGATAATCGTGTACATGTTGGTTGAAGACAGATATATTGCCAGAGTTCCACCGGAGATGCTTGGTGAGGATTATGATGTTGCAGTGAGGGAAGTGACCAAAAGATCTCTGGAGGGCCGGCTTGTTGATGTTATAAATGAAAAGACCTCCCAAAATGAGGGGAAATACTTGGTCATCTCGGTTCTGGAAACGGAGTCGATCGGTGAGGGCACGATAGTCCATGGCGATGGTGGAGTTTATCAAGAAGTGAGGTACAGAGCACTGGTCTATTATCCCGAGATGCAGGAGATAGTGGATGGTGAAGTTGTAAGTGTTCAGAAGTTCGGTGCTTTCATAAAGTTCTCCTCCTTTGAAGGCCTACTCCACATAAGTCAGATAATGGACGACCGTATAGATATAGATCTCGAAAACAAAAGGTTCATAGGAAAGGAGACGAAACGCGATCTCAAGGTTGGAGACCGCGTACGAGTAAGGATAGTGGCCATGAATCTTGCGTCATCATCAATAGCGGACAGCAAAATTGGCTTCACAATGAAGCAGGTTGGTCTCGGAAAGCTAGACTGGCTGGCAAAGGAGGCGTCGCAATGAAGGTGCAGTACAGGGCTTGCAAGAAATGCAAAAGGCTGACACCAGAGAAGACATGCCCGGTGCACGGCGATGAGAAGACGACAACCGAGTGGTTTGGATTCCTTCTCATTACTGAACCTGATCTATCGGCCATAGCAAAGAGAACCGGGATAACAGAGCCTGGTATGTATGCTATCAAGGTCAGGCAGTAAATTCATAGTTACGGAGGCTGCCAGACAGAAGATAAAGGGCAGAAACGGCAGGATAGTTGAACCAGAGGATGTGAGGGAATTATCCAAGAACAGCATCGTGGCTGCAGTTGGAGACGTGACTGCCTACAATCTCAGAAAGGTTAACGCGCAGGTCCAGCTTGAGATCGTAGATCTAAGGACAAAGCGCGGCGATCTCACATTTTCCCATGAAGACGGAAGCATAGTCATAAGGAACGATCCTGGTACAATATCATTCGATCTCGTCAGGGCAATACGATCAGCCCTCATCGGAAATGAAAAGACGAGGATTGAGGTCGTTGGTGAAGAGGATCTTGCAGTCCTTCCGATAATTTATTATGCCGATCTGGATACGGTCATTGCCTATGGCATACCCGATGTCGGTATGGCCATTCTGACTGTGGACTTCGATCTGAAATGCCATGTCTGCGAGGTTCTCAGCGAGATGGCCATTGCTTGAAGGTGAATGGTATGGTTGATCTGATAATTAGGGAAAAGAGGGATAATCCTATCCTGAAGAGGAAGGAGATAAAGTATACGCTGAAATTTGACAACAGCAGGACTCCGTCAAGGGAAGAGATAAGGGAACTAATAGCAAAACACGAGGGCGTGGATAAGGAGCTTGTCATCGTTGACAGCAACAAGCAGCTGACCGGTAAGCACGAGATAGAAGGGTATACAAAGATATACATGGATAAACCGAGTGCCATGCTCTACGAACCTGACTACGAGCTCATAAGGAACGGGCTGAAGCAGAAAGAGGCAAAATGAGGGGTTCTGATGCAGAAAAGAGAACTATATGAAATAGCGGACGGAAAGCTTGTAAGAAAGCACCGCTTCTGCCCGAGATGCGGCCCTGGTGTCTTCCTTGCAGAACACGCTGACCGTTATTCATGCGGGAGATGCGGATACACTGAGTTCAAAAAGGCAAAGAAGAGTAAATCATAATTCCTCTATCTTTTTTGTTAGATCTCCAGCTAGTTTCTCATAAGCCTGTATGCTCTGCCTTTTTGCTTCTGCAGCTTCCTCCTTTTCTGTCTGTATGCTCATTGCGTTAAGGAGTCCCTGAAGGCTGTAGTCAAGAAGCGAGGCAAGCGTCCTAAACTCCTCGGTTTTTTCCGGCCCTATCTGCTGGCGCTTTGATGACACATAGCAGTCATAATGAACCGATCCTTTCTTCGTGAATGTGAACTTCTCTCCGGTCTTCACAGTACTGTTGCAAATATAGCATTTGAACTCTGCCATACGCAGACATTACCTTACAAAATTTAACCATTTCTTTTCCATCATGTTTAAAAATTAGTCCTCATCTGGCTGAGACGGGAGAGCGATCTGGCTATGTTTTCCCTTTCCCGTATATTCAGTTCCTTCTCCTTTAGTAGATCAGAAAAGAACTCTATGGCACGATCGTAATCGTACGTGTTCACGGGTTTCGGGATGCCATCCTTACCGCCCAGTGCAAAGGAGAACTTAACCGGATCCTTGAAGGAGGCCTTTGATCCATATATGACCTCGGCAATATAGGAGAGCGCCCTCAGAGTGCTCCTGCCGATTCCCTTTTCCATGTATATTTTCTCGAAATCATCTACGCCGTATTCATAGAGATCCCTGAGCTTTTGCCAGTTAACTCTGTCGCTCAGATCGAGGAACGGCATAGAAAAGTTATCCAAGGTGCTCTGTAATCCGCTTCTGAAGCGCCATATCTCACCCTCCCTGACCGAAGCAAGCATCCCGTATCTGTTTTCCCTGCTATCTACCGCCGAAAGATCAAGAACGTTATTGCTCGTTCTCTCACTAGACAATCCGTATCTGCCTTCGATATCCACGCGATCATCCCCTATCAACCAGTGATATCTACGCGCCATTCTTTCCTCGCTGTTCATGCCCTGCTGTATCACCGCATGTCTGCCGCGGGACGAGACCACAACAAACTGCATATACAGATCGTATCCGTCCTGAAGCAGAGAATTATCTATCTTCGCTATCCTACGCGCATTTTCATACACCTTCTGTACTTCATTTTCACCGATGACGCCTGATTCCTCAGATTGCAACAGATCGTCCTTCATTTGAGCCATCGCGCCGGCTTTTCCTCCGCAGACCATTACGCCAAGGTCTTTGCCTGAAAGGTATTCTTTGAGCGCTGAGAGAGTGAATACGGTTGTTCCGCTTGAATTCCAGTCAAAGCCCGTTACAAGGGATAGGGAATGAAACCAGAATGGATCCGCCAGGCGCCGGATCAGCTCATCCTGCCCGTACGTATCCATTATTATTTCTGCCATGATGCCTGATAACTTTATGGCTCTCCTGAAAAGGTATTCTGGTGGATGCCCGTAATGCAGCGGTAGTGTCGAAATACCTCGCCTTTCCATATGACCATGATGCCATGCAGAATTCATAATAAACTATTTTGATCGCCATGTTCATCACCCATAGATGCAGGATCCTCCGTAGAATTGGAATGGCCCATTGGAAACAAAATTTAAGTATTCTGGTCATCTTTTCATCTCATTCCGGAAAAAAGGTATGTCATAGCAATCGATGCGGGTACAACTGGTACAAGATCCGCGGTCGTGGATCGTGACGGGCGCATTGTTTCCTTCGCTTATAGGACGAACAAGAAGTACTTTCCAGCTCCAGGCTGGGTTGAACAGGATCCGATGGATATCTGGCAAAACGTGAGATCAACACTTAAAGAGGCCACGGAGAACTGTAAAATAGATTTGCGGGAAATAGCCTCAGCTGGGATCACGAACCAGAGGGAGACACTTGTTGTGTGGGACCGGCTAACCGGGAGACCACTTTACAATGCCATAGTATGGCAGGATAAGCGAACATCTTCAAGAATCAGGGCCATAGATGAAGACTTCGTGGACATCATAATGAAATCCACTGGGCTAAGACCGGATGCGTACTTTTCAGCTTCCAAGATACAGTGGCTTTTGGAAAACGTCGAAGGCCTCAGATCCAGGATGTTAAATGGGGAAGCTGCGTTCGGAACCGTGGACTCATGGATCATATGGAACCTGACATCAAGAAGGGATACAGCAACCTTGGAAAAAGGTAAGTTTGTCACCGATCATAGCAATGCCTCAAGGACCATGCTATACGATATATCCAGATTAAGGTGGAATCCAGATCTCCTAGATCTGTTTGGTGGAATAGCTGAGTCATCGCTTCCCGAAGTTATTTCATCCGGATCCATGGATGGATATGGATACATATCAGACAATGCTGCAACCATGTTCGGAGGATATGAAATACCCATAACCTCTGATCTAGGGGATCAGCAGTCAGCACTCTTCGGTCAGGGCTGCTTTGAACCAGGTGATGTCAAGGCAACCTATGGAACGGGAACCTTCGTCCTCGCCAATGCTGGAACAGAGATACCGAAATCGTCCAGATCGCTTCTCAGGACGATCTTCTATTCCCTTTCTGATGATGAAATGAATTACGCGCTTGAGGGCAGTATACTTGCTTCTGGATCTGCTCTCAGATGGCTTCAGAACGGCCTGCGTCTCTTCAGATCAGAGAGGGAGATAGAGGAGGCTGCAACCAGGTTGAAGAGCAATGAAGGAGTTTACTTTGTCCCTGCATTCTCAGGATTGGGTTCACCCTACTGGGATCAGGATGCAAGAGGTCTCTTCATTGGCCTAACGGAGAGGGCAACTTCCGATCATATCGCCAGATCCGTACTGGAATCTGAGGTTTACATGACAACGGACGTGATCAGAGCCATGGAGGAGGAGACAGGAAAGAGGATCACAAAAATAAGATGCGATGGAGGCGGCTCAAAAAGCGATTTCTTGATGCAGTTCCAGGCAGACATCTCCGGTGCCGAGGTGAACGTACCGGAGATAACGGAAACCACCGTCCTCGGAACGGCCTATCTTTCAGGATTTGTTTCAGGACTGTGGGAGAGCAGGCAGGAGATACGCGAACTCTGGCGGTTGGGAAAGATATACCGGCCAACAATATCCAGTGAGGAGAGGGAATTAAAATATATGGGCTGGAAGGAGGCTGTGAGGAGATCCATGGCCTGGCGGCCTTAGCCTGATCTCGTGGCGGATTTCCTTATCACATGACTTAAGGAATCAGATCCCAATAATCATAATTTTGATCGCATAGGGAAAGATCCGGACATCAGGACTGCGCTTGGAAAAGAATTATGACATAACTAGCATCATTGGGAAATGATCTCCAGAAAAGATGTACCAGTGCGCATGATGCGAATTAAATAAATTATATGCTCCGGCCGGGATTTGGACCCAGGTCGTCGGCTCGAAAGGCCGATATGCTTGTCCGGACTACACCACCGGAGCGACAAGACTGAATTTAGAAGGAGTATATTTAATTTTTCAGAACACGGATTTTCACATAAAATATCATAATGACAATTTTATGGCATCATCTATAGGATAATAGTCACTGAGGCCTGTACCTAAGAATACCGGCAAAACCACCAAACTTCTTCACCATCTGACCTGGATCGTTGCTCACACTGACTATATGGATCTTTGTACCAACGGACTCAGCTGTGCCTAGAAGCTTCCGACCTTCATCTGTCCTGAACACCTCATCCGTGATTATCAGATCCGAGAGCGCACCGTTTTCAAGGGCACTTGTGGTCTGATCCCTTCCGTAGACGGCCATGTCCTTCCTGAGGGCGATCAGAAATTCATCCACTACCTCCTTATCTCTAGCTATCCTCTCTTCACTCAGCAATTTCTCCACATCCGCAGATGTTATGAACTCATACACCGCGCCTGAATCCGTACGGTTTGCCGGGAAACTTCCGATGATGGATAGTCCTTTCTGCTTGCAGTACGTTGCAAACCTGTCCCTCGCAAATCCTGGACCAAGGACAATGATTCTGCTTTGGTAGTTCTTCACCACGTTGATTATCTGCTCAAAATATGAGGTCTCTGAGTAATTGCTTTCAGCGTACTTCCCTGATCTGCCCGAGAAGACCGTACCTATCTGCTGTACGCCGTACGGGTGTATCAGGAATACCTGTGCTTCATCCTCATCCATAGCCACAGCGGTGTATATTGTAACAAATCTTTCGTCCGTCGCCTCCTTCAGCATACGGATATGCTCTTCTTGCCATATCTTAGTGATGGAGATCTCGCTGTCAACCGTGACCGTTATGGACTGGTGTTTTCCCCTGGTATCCTCAGGGCCCTCAATAACAGTTCCGAGTATGCGCAACCTGTTATCGAAATCCTGAAATTCGATCTTCTCCACCCTCAGTTTTATGGTTATTGGGATCCTTTCACGTTCCCTGGACCTCTGCACGTCTGCCGATTCCTCGACACGTCTCAACGTCACCGCAGAAACCGTATCTCCCTCAGAGAGTATATTCCTCAGGTACCAGAGATCGTCCAGGCTCTCAACGCGTATTCTGTAGGTGCTGTTTCTTAGATCTTCCTCCAGTATCCTCATATCAGATTCAGTCCCCTTTCGGCTTCAGGTTCTCTATCTTCCGGTATATCCTCCTGTAATGGCTGCCTTTCCAGTATATCTTGTGGCATTCGGTGCAGATATATATGTCTCTGTGGTTCCTCAGATATTCAGGTATCTTCGATCTCAGCCTTACAAGCTTTCCATTGCATACTGGGCATCTCATAAACCTTTCATTCATCTCAGATGAAAAATGTGTTATGAAGTCCTTCAGCTGATCGTCTATGCTGTCGTATGGCTCAAATATGGACATGGGGTACTTCTGGTACATCCCGTAATCCCTGGTTATTATTATCCTGCCCTCGGATCTGCTCCTCTCTATTATTTCGTCATCCTGTATCGCCCCGGATGGATAGTATACGTCGTATCCCATCAGGCGTATCCACCTGGCGAGCTTTCCAAGCATCTGATCAACCGTTAATCTTATTTCACCATCTCTTGATGAGGTCGTTTTCAACACCGACTAGATCGAGGATCCTTGACACAACGAACGATACCATATCATCGACGGACTTTGGCCTGGTATAAAAGCCGGGTGAGGCAGGTGCAACTATGACTCCGCTTTCCGAAAGATACGTCATATTCCTGAGATCTATGGTGCTCAGAGGCATCTCACGCGGAACCACTATGAGCTTTCTCCTCTCTTTGAGCGATACCGCCGCGGCTCTCGTTATGAGCGTGTCAGATATTCCGGCAGCGATCTTCGAAATAGTTGTTATGGAGCATGGGATTATTACCATAGAATCGAAGAGGAAACTTCCTGAACTGATGGGGGCTGAGAAGTCGTCATCTTCATAGTGATGCGTGGCCATTGATCTTATGTGATCGACCGTCTCATCCGATTCATACTCTATTACCTTCTTCGCAGCATCGGATATGACCAGGTATGTTTCCTGATCTCTGAGGTTTTCAAGAAATTTGACGGCATATGGAATCCCGGATGCACCGGATATGCCAACGACTATTCTCATCGTTTCTTCTGATTATTTCCTCCTATTAAAAACATAGTAGAGCATGAATATGGAGGCAAACAGCACAATGATGACACCGATGCCTATGTATTCGCCCGTATGGTTAACCACTGGTTTGGAGAATGAGAATCCTGGATATGCACCTGCATCGAGCGCCTGGATGTTTGTGTATCCTGAGATCTGTGAGGGCTTGTTCTCTATTGAGATGAAGGCCTTTGTCATGTTCTGAACGCTAGGGAAGCCTATATCCGAAAGGGCAACGACCAGTTCCAGACCATACGGATTGAGACCGGTGTAGCTCAAATCAAAGACGATGAGATCCTGGGTTGATACGTTTGTCCAGTTGTAAGATACAAGCGATCTGTTATCTATAACATCGCTGAAGAAAGAGTTCCACTCTGCCTGTGTTATGCTGTAATGTGTCGATCCATAGTAATATGTTATTGATGGGAGCGATGACGGTGGTGGAGGAAGCGTGGGAGTACTGGCCATGGATACCGCTGGCAGAGAAAGTAGGGCAAGCGACAGGATAACAGCTGTGATCAGTTTGAATCTCATTCAGGACGAGAATGAAAATATTGTTTAAATATTTATCCGCAGGATCATTGCCTTCCAACTATGAATTCATTACCGTTCGGATCGGTTTCTACCGTTATAACCTTCGCTGCCTTTGCTTCATCGATCGCTCTCATAACCTGTTTCCTTGTGAACCTTTTCTTCCTCGCAGTCTTCAACAGATCCCTCACCGATGATCCATCAGAACCTGTTATCAATTCCTTCAAGCTATCAAGGTCCCTGTTTCTGGACGCGATGTAAGCAGGATATACGACTGCGGCACCAGCAAGGGAAAACATGGCATAGGATGGCGAGTAAAATTTAAACTGAGCCTCCTTGGTCAGGTTGCCGATAGACACCTTCACAACTACCACATTCAAGCCGGGCCGATTCGACATGCTCACATTGTAGATATCCGTGTATTGTCTTCCATTTATATACCATGTTATACCTGCTCCGATGAGATGATATCCCGTAAGACGAAGATGTAACAGCGTTTTCAAGAGAGAGACATGATGAATAATGCCCATGGACGTGATCTCCGGGTGGGGGTATTCTTGAAGTTCGTAGACAGAATAGTTTTCATTTCCATAGATATTCTTACCATAAACCACCACGGAAAGATTTCCATCAGATCTTATCCTGTAAATGAGGCTGCCGTTATTCGTCTCGTAGGATGAGTTATCGATCCTGATCCCGATATCCGTCAGGTTCATTGGAAAGACCCTGATCTGCAGACATGCTGTTCCATCCATTGTCATGTTGCGGAACATCGCATATATGTGCGGGCGATCCAATGAAGCATCCGTATCCAGTATGATCCTTCCGTAGTTGCCTGTCGATGTATATTCGTAGAATACAAATGTATAATTGCCGTAGCCTGGGAGCGTGAGAATATTATCCTTGAGGCTGAAGTTGTATACAAGCCCACTGGTGTTGAAAGGAACAGGAAGAGATGTAGAATTTGTGAATACATGATAGGTGCGAGAAGCTGGAACCGTGCTGTTCTCGTATATTGAAAGGTTCCGATATGAAAACGTTCCGCTGGGGGATACGGCCTCTATTGATATCGTGTAGTTGCCGTTCACATGGAAGTATGGGGATGATCCGTTGAAGACCATGGACGCTCTGTCCACAAACGACATTGATGTGATTACTTCATCACCGATCAGGATACGCACGAATATGTATGAGGAGACATTTGTCGATACATTGAGATACATGGTGTTGTTTCTGGAGTCCCCGTGGAATGAATAATATTTGCTTTCAGTGCGGTTAATGATTATGGTTGGTGGAAATGTCATCACATATATCGTCCCAGCGAATACTGTGATGTTATCTCCATGGTAGTTCAGATACACCGTCACGTTGTTTATTCCCTCATGCCCATCAAGTACCACCTGATCGGTGCCACATATTATTCTACCTGCCGATACAACCGTGAAATTATAACCCTCAGGATAAATTGAGATCGGTATGTGCGAAGTATTGAAGTATTCACCATTGTATATATTCACCGAGAAGTTCTGATCCCTGTAAACCTCGTATCGTAGATCCTTGATGAAAATTATTCCAAATTCATCGATAGCCGAGACGTTGACATAGTTCATACCGGTTCTGTTCATCACTACGGTAGCGTTTCCAGGATATATGTGATCGACGCCATCTACAGATACCTTCAATTCTGATATTATGGGATCGTTTTCAACGCCTATGGATATGTTCTCACCGTATAGCACATATGAATTGTTGTTCACCGTGCTCGTTATCAGAGGAACATAATTATCCACAAAGACCGTTCCACTGTATTCTGCTTCATATCCCATAGAGTTATTCACATGAAGCGATAAGCTCTGGGTACCGTTGCTAAGAAGTACGCTGTTCACCATGAAGTGCGATCCGTTTGCTTCGGTTTCCGTTATGTTGCCGATTCGCATGACGGCATAGTATGGGTAGCTGGAATTCACTGTAAAATTGATCCACGATGAACCCCTTATATATGACAGATGATCGTATTTCATCGAGATGCTTCCATTCATCGGTATATTTATCCCACTGTACATGATGTCTATGGAGTTTCCAGAGGCCACCAGAATTTCGCTCGAGTTGTGAGCCGAAGCGTACTCGATATTCAAACCTGTTTGAAGGCTCATATTGCCAATTATGATGTCGCTGTTCTGATAGAAGAGTCCAACAGAGGCAACAAAGTTTCCATATAAAAGGTGATCACCGTAGACCCCAACGTCACTCCGTGCGTTATAGAGGATGCTTGATATCCCGTCCGAAACGCCAGTTACCTGCTCCGTCGTATTCGAAAATGCTTCTGCTGACACCGAACCATTGCTGACAGAATATTCAAGGAATTGTCTGGATGTGTCATTGTACATCTTTATAATGCCACTTGCCTGATCGTACGATTCGAAGACGCCATTTCCTATTCTCTGTGCATCTCCGCTTTTCAGATAGTATATATACGTGCCCGAATCGTTGAAGAAGAATACATCATTTCCAGAAGCATACATACCGCATCCTGTGAGATTGAGCGGAATAACTCCAGAAAACCTTGCAGTTAGGCTGGTTAAATTTACCGATACGATATGTGTTTCATTATGGTATGTCTCAGCTATGTAAACCGCAGTGCCGCTTGGCGAATAGGCAAGATAATGTGAATCATAGGTAATTATCCTGTACGTACTCATATTCACATAGTTTGAGACATACACGCCTGAATCATTGATATCCAGGATCGAGTTCCTCACATAATCTGGATAGTAGCAATTTCCATCATGATACGAGAAGCCTGTTTTATAAATTTTGTACAGCCCTGAGGGCTGCACAAGGCTGACAGGATAGTCGTTCAATGATATGTTGTAGATGGTGAGATTAACGGCATTCGAACCTATCAGTAAACTTGTCTTCCCGGCTGGTACGGATGTATTGAACACCAGTGGCATATTGAGGGTTTTTCCGCTTGCGTTAAGAAAGACAAGGGTCTGGTTGTGGAAGAAAGTGAACTTCAAAGTGTAAATGATGTTTGCCGACACGGTGATCCCTGTATGTACCATATATGGCGAATATTCTGCCAGATTCTGTGAGTTAGAAAAACTGAAGCCGATGGATGATGATCCTGCCCTCATTATCATATAGTTCACATCCGCTCCACCTATGCCATTTTCCGAGTAATTGAAAACTAACGAGACAGATTCGCTGTTCCTTCTGTCAAAGGATATATTGAGATAGGTACCATTGGAATTCAGGTCCAGTGAAAATATGTTGAGGCCTACGTGCCCATAGATGTCCTTAATGCCTATGTCTGTTCCACTTGCAGCGTTGAGAACGCTGAATGAAAAATTGGTGGTGTTCGAGGGAAATGTTCCCTGGGGCTGATCTGAAAAATTGTAGTAGGGCTGCCCATGGCTGATGATCATGATCGATGGTACGGTGATTGTTGCAATTATTATAACAGTTATAATTCTGTTCATATGACCATAAATTTAACTCATATAAAAATTATATTTTTACCGTAAATGGCAGATAATCAAAACCCCGCGTGTATCCTAATTTATGAAAAATTCAATCAAAACAGCCCTCTGCGAACATGGATAGATTTATATCACCATATAACTTACAAAATCGAATGATCAGAGTAGCTATTAATGGGTATGGTACCATCGGTAGAAGGGTTGCTCGAGCGGTATCTCTGCAGGATGACATGATAGTCACGGGAATCGTCAAGACGAAGCCTGACTATGTAAGCATGGTTGCCTCAAAGGATTTTAAGATTTTTGTTCCAGATAAATCCTTTGAAAAGGCATTCCAGGATGCGGGAATAAAGGTTGAAGGTACCTTCGAAAATCTGATCGACGATTCAGAGATCGTCGTTGACGCTACTCCGGAGGGGCAGGGGGAGAAAAACAAAGAAATGTACGTCAATAGGAAGATAAAGGCCATATTTGAGGGTGGTGAAGAACCAGAGATAGCACAGGCCAGCTTCAACGCCTATTCCAACTTTGAGGAGGCAAGATCAAAGGACTATGTCAGAGTAGTCTCCTGCAACACCACCGCACTGGCCAGAACCCTTCACCCCATAAGAGAGAGATTCGGGATAAAGTTTGTTGACGCCACCATAGTGCGGAGGGCGACTGATCCCAATGACAGTAAAAAGGGCCCAATAAACGCCGTGGAACCAAGCCTGTCCATACCGTCCCATCACGCTCCAGACCTGAAGACGGTTATGGCTGGCCTGAATGTAAGCACCGTGGCCATAAAGGCTCCGACCACCCTCATGCATGTGCATGCGGTTAGAGTGGAGCTGGAAAAGAAAGCCTCAAAGAACGATATAATTGAGGCATGGAGAGGATACAGACGGATAATGGAGGTTGGAAAGAACAGCGGAATAACGTCTACCGGACAGATGATGGATCTCGCCCGTGAATTCGGGAGAGACCGATCCGATCTGTATGAGATAGCTGTGTGGAGCCAGAGCGTGTCAGTTGATGGCAACCATGTCTCTTATATTCAGGCGGTGCATCAGGAGAGTGACGTGGTTCCAGAGAATGTTGATGCCATAAGATCCATGTTCGATACTGCTGACAGGGAGAGGTCCATATCAATGACCGATGGCAAATTGAGGATAGAGAAGAGGGTGTTTTGATGGAAAGTAACGAGGAGAATAAGGAGAAGAAGACCATAGAGGATCTTCCAGGAGTAGGAGAGGCGACGGCCGAGAAGCTGAGAGAAAACGGCTATGATGACATAATGGCCATCGCCGTGGCTTCTCCAAAGGATCTTTCTGATGTCACTGGCATAGGCGAGGGTGCCGCCGCAAAGATAATCGCCGCTGCAAGAAAATTCGCTGATATTGGAAATTTCGAGACTGGTGAGGAGATACTCGAGAGGAGGAAGAGCATACAGAAACTCACAACAGGTAGCAAGAATCTTGACGACCTTCTCGGTGGAGGCCTTGAAACACAGGCAATAACCGAATTCTTCGGTGAGTTTGGATCAGGAAAGACACAGATAATGCACCAGCTGGCCGTGAACTGCACTCTTCCAAAGGAGAAGGGTGGCTTCGACAGCGATGTTATGATGATAGACACCGAGAATACCTTCAGGCCAGAACGTATAATACAGATGGCAAAGAGCAGAGGCGCCGATCCCGATGAGACATTGAAGAGGATACATGTGGCAAGGGCCTACAACTCGCACCATCAGATACTGCTGGCTGAGAAGGCCCAGGATACGGCCAAGGAGTACAACATCAAGCTCCTGATCGTGGACTCGCTCACAGCGCACTTCAGATCCGAATACGTTGGAAGAGGGTCGCTGGCGGAGAGGCAGCAGCTTCTGAACAAGCACATGCATGATCTGCTCAGATTCGGAACCATATACAATGCAGTCATAGCCGTAACGAACCAGGTTTCGGCCAGGCCTGACGTCTTCTTTGGCGATCCGATGGCGCCAATAGGCGGCAATATCGTCGGCCACACTGCAACCTTCAGGATTTATCTGAGGAAGAGCAAGGGCGGGAAGAGAATAGCAAGACTCATAGATTCTCCGTACCTCCCGGAGGGCGAGACGGTCATACAGATAGGAGAGGATGGGGTCAGCGACGGGACGTGATCTACCTCTCCGAACTGTGATGCATGAATTTTTTGGACATCGCTGAGGAATATAGGTTCATTCGGGTTATTGCATCATGCCGTTCTTCGCAAGTATCGATAGGAACTCCCTGCCCTGGCTCTCCGTATAAAAGATGAATCTGATCGTGTATGCGTCATTCTGGCCATTGAGGAAGTCCCTGACGGATCTTATGGCTATCCTCTCAGCGTGATCGAATGGAAATCCGTATGCCCCAGTGCTTATGGCCGGAAACGCGATATCACGTATACCGTTATCGGCAGCCACCATCATGGAATTTTTGTATGCCCTGTAAAGAACCTCATCCTCCCCACCATGGCCTCCCATCCAGACAGGACCAACCGTGTGTATCACATGGGCAGATTTCAGCCTGTATCCACGGGTTATCACCGCCTCACCTGGGGGGAGCCCGCCTGGATAACGCCTGCGCCTTATCTCGGCAAGTTCTGCGTCGAGTTCTGGGCCAGCGGCAGAGTGTATCGCACCATCGACACCGCCACCACCCATGAGAGATGAATTGGCGGCATTCACTATCGCATCTGCATCCGATTCTGTAATATCACCAACCTCAACGATTATTCTGTGTTTTCCGTATGAAAAATTCAGCAGATCTTTCATAGACCAGCATAGAGATAATCATTCAAAATTCCTTCGATCATGCACGCCATACAATGCCTATCAAAGCATGACTCCAGACCCGAACGCATGCTCGCGATGCCGACGTGCGGATCGATCGCTGGTGGAACCTGAAAAATTTAAGTATTGCAAGGGCATTTTATTATGAATGTGGTCTTATATCTACGAGAAATTTTCCAGAAGCCCTTCGCAGCTCAAAATAGTAAAGAAGATGTTTTCTGTGGGGATACGTGTCGCAAAGCTATACGATGAACCCGTACTGATGTGCGGAGACATAGAGATAAGACCGAACACGCTTGCCAAGGCCACAGGTACGGATCGCAGATCCGTGATGAGTGTCATCGATCGTATAATAAAGGATGAGACACTCTATCCAGTTTTCTCTCAGCTTGAACCCGTGGCTAACCTCTGGAAGGCGAGTTCCAAGCTTGGATATGGAGTGATAGAGATACTGCCTGAAAGTGCCTCCAAGCCGGGCATAATAGCGGGAGTCTCCACCATAATAGCCAGAAGAGGCATAAGCATCAGGCAGGTGATAGTTGATGACCCGGAACTGGTGGAGGATCCAAAGGCTGTAGTCGTCACTGAGCAGAAGGTGCCGCCGGATATAATTCAGGAGCTCAAATCTGTGGAAGGGGTCAGAGCCATCACGATCATGTGATCGTTCGGACCAGACCCATTATATGTAATTCTGGACACCATCTGGGTAAAGTATATCCATCACGCTGGCTATGCGATGGTCTAGTTTTTCCCTGGTGTAACCGGTAAGATTCACATGGCCGACCTTTCTTCTCCGCCTTATTCCTGCCTTTCCATACCAATATATCTCTGATTCGCCCAGCGACAGTATCTTTTTCACCTTATCCTGGTTCAGATCCTGGCCCAGAATGTTCACGGAGGATGATGGGCGATAGAGGATGGGCTTTGGAACCGGCATCCCGCTTATCGCCCTCAGATGCTCCTCGAACTGTGATACAGAAGATCCGAGTAGCGTGTGATGGCCAGAATTATGCACACGCGGTGCATACTCATTTATGATCACCTGCCTGTTTCTTACATAGAACTCGATACCCATGACGCCGTGATAGTCCAGGGCCTCCAGGAGCTTTCTGGCCATATCAGGCATTACCAGCTCCTCTGTGGGAGCCGCATTGTAGATGAATATTGCTTCCCTGTTGTAATTGTACGTCGGATCAAAGTATGTGAAGTTTCCCTCTCTGTCTCTTACAGCTATTATAGAGGCTTCATAATCAAAATCTATGAATTCCTCAACCACGAATTTCTCCCCATGGAGTTCCTCTGTCACGCCGCCATCATAGATGACCTGGCCCTTGCCGTCGTACCCACCATAAGCGTTCTTTATGACGGCTCTGCCGAAGTCCCTTGCATACCTCAGCGCCTCATTAAAACTATCCGCTTTCCGGTACTCCGCAACGGGAAGTCCATGATCGGTCAGAAAGTCCTTTTCCTTCGATCTATCCTTCTTCAGATCAACGGCTTCGATCCCGGGAAAAAGTTTTTTCTGAGACTGTGCGTAGATCAGCGCTTCCTCCATCACATGTTCGAATTCGAACGTGACGACATCAGATTCATCCACAAATTTTCTGTATTCCTCTGGACTGAAGTGTGCGTCGGCTATCAGGGATGCTGGACCAACACCATTTGAATCAAGTACGAGGTATCTGTTGCCAAGCCTGCGTCCTTCGTTTATCATCATGAAGCCAAGCTGCCCTGTGCCTATTATGCCTATGTTCATGCGCATCGTATGTTATCAAAAAATAAATATTTTAATGAAAGCTCACCGCAACGGAATAAGCTGTCTTCACCGTTACGAAGAGTATTATTATAATGATCAGGAGCCTGACCTTCCTGCTGTCGAATCTGTGCATCATGAAGGATCCGGACAGGCCTCCAGCGATTCCACCGATGAGCACCACAATCCAGAGCAGATAGTTGACCCCCCTGAGTATGGCCAGATAAGAGAGGAAACCTGAGGCCGATGAGAAAAGTGCTATGAATGCCGAAGTACCGGCGATCTTCTTGTAATCGCTCTCCATGAAGGTAAGCACGGGCAGTATGATCATTCCGCCTCCCACTCCAAGGAGACCTCCGAGGAAACCGGCCAGAGCACCGATGAAAATCCCAGTTATTGCACCGCTGATCCCAGTGAGCACGGCATCCTTCTTTCCGGTCTTTCTGCCCCTTATGAGATTGAATAGCGTGTACGAGAGGAACACAACGAATATTATGAGCAGATACTTCCTTGGTGTGTGGACGCCGACCATGGCCCCAACTGGTGCCATCGCGACGGCAGGAATCAGGAATATTATACCTATCTTCCATAGTATGAAGCTGTGTTTCGCATTGTTGGCCGTTGCGCTTGAAAGTGAAAATACGTTTAGTAGAAGACCGGCCGCTGCTGCTATCGAGAATGGTATGCCGAATGAATAATATATCGGTATGAGCGTGTTGGCCGCACCCACACCAGATATTGCGAATATTGCGGACAATATCCAGGTAAGTATGAGGATCACTATGTAGAGGGCCCCGATCATGGGCATCATTTCCTGCCGTAGTAGTCAGGTTTGCATACGGGTTTACCATTCAGAATCTTTGCATCTGCTTCATAGGTGTATTCCCCGCAGATATCGCATTTGATCTTGGCACCGTTCTTCTTCACAGGATCGAAGTGGAAGTCATCCATCTCCTCATACTCGAATATTTCCTCATCCTTCAGCGATGAGATCCATTCAAGCACTGGATCTATGGCGCCTGCCGGTATTTCGGATGGCTCATAGCCCTGCTTCCTGTATTTGAAGAATTCAGAGGCCCTTGTGGTCAGGTCGTCCATGAAGCTGTTTCTTACATGTACGCGTATGGCTTTCCTTCCTGGCTTGTACAGTATCAGGGCGAGCTTCCCGTAACCAAGCAGCGAAAAGAGACCCTTTCCGTATGTGCAACCGGTGGCAGCCTGAGCTCCATCGTTGAAGCATCCGTTCATGTCCTCGGTGGACATCTCCGAAAGCAGATACGTCCTGTGGTCCTTTTCCTTATCAAGACCAGCGATCCTGAGGGCGTAGGAACCGGCCCTGTAGCCCATCGGCATGTATGGACATTTGTGCCCATGGAATTCAAATGCCCACTCTGGAATCCCGAACTCAAGTTTTTCCATATGTTTTCACCGGTGTCAGATATTTAATAGTTATATTTCTATTTAACTATGCAATGCCATCCCATAGCCAGAAAACTATATATGTGATGAACCACTCTTATTTTATCATGGAGTCGGCCTGCAGGATCATAAAACTGAGGAATCCAGATCTGAGATCATACGAGAGAAGGGAGAAGATAGTGGAAGCTCTGGCATCCAAGGTCAGGCTGGCCATCCTGGACCTTATGATGGAATACGATGAGGTCTGCACCTGTGAGCTCGTACCTGCCCTCAAGCTTTCACAACCAACCGTGACGGTCCACCTGAACAAGCTCTATGATGCTGGGATAATAGAGAAACGTGAGATAAAGAAGTTCACCTTCTACCATATAAACCCGGAATACAGGGATATAGTGGAAAATGTGCTCAGGATAAGCTAAAACATAGCAGGCTTGAATAAAATTGTTTTTATACGGATCTTTGATCTATAGTTATGATACTCGTTACTGGTTCTTCCGGTCAGATCGGCACCGAACTTGTTCCATACCTGAGAGAGAAATACGGTAAGGACTCTGTTATCTCGTCCGATATAATGGAAACAAAGGGGACAGAGACAGGGTACATACGGCTCGACGTGACGGACAGAGATTCGCTTGACCGTGCCATAGAGAAGTACAAGGTCACAGACATATTCCACCTGGCTGGCATACTCTCAGCCAAGGGCGAAAAGGATCCGGATCTGGCCTATAGGGTGAATTTGAATGGTACCTACAACGTCCTGGAAGCTGCGAGGCACCATTCCATAGACAGGGTTATAATACCAAGCACCATAGGAGTCTTCGGCCCAGAAACACCAAAACGCGATGTACCGAGCATAACGGTGCTGCGGCCAAGGACGATGTACGGCGTTACAAAAGTCGCGGCAGAGCTCCTGGCACAGTACTACTATGAGAAGTTTGGGCTTGATGTCAGATCGCTGCGTTATCCAGGTATCATAAGCTACATGGCTGAGCCGACAGCCGGTACCACTGATTACGCCGTTGAGATATTCTACTACGCCTTACGCATGAAGAAGTATACGTGCTACTTGCAGAGAAACAGGCGCCTGCCCATGATGTACATGCCAGACGCGCTCAGGGCCCTCACCGATCTTTACGAAGCGAATTCGGAGAGGCTCAAGATAAGGAATGGCTACAATGTGCAGGCATACAGCTTTACGCCTGAAGAGATATATATGAAGATAGCTGAGAGAATCAACGGCTTCCAGATCGAATACAAACCGGATTACAGGGATGGCATAGCGGCGACATGGCCGGAAAGCATAGATTCTTCAGATGCAGTCAGAGAGTGGGGATATAGGTTTGATTACGACCTGGACAGAACCGTAGATGACATGATCGAACATATATCCGAGAAACTCGGCGTGAGCGGAAAACACCTGGCCTGAATACAATAATTCAGACCCTGGTTCCCCAGAAGGGGTTATCCTTTCTTTTTATCTTTATTATTTCCTCAAGCGTGTCCATTATATCCTTTTCCATCGGTGCCCTGCGCAGCTCCTTCACAACGTTTTCATTTATGTCAACATAAAGAACATCGTCCGGGAAGATCTGCCTGTTCAGAGTCACGTTGTCTATTGCGACAGCGACCTCTGCTGGCGCATCCTGATATCGAACACTAATGTCTTCATTCCTTATGCTCTTTATCGTACCCGCGTATTTGCCGTCACCTCTTATCAGGTTATCACCAACCTTTATCTGACCGGTTTCTACTCTGACACCGACAATGACGGGTTTAGAGGCCCTGAATATGTACTGCGGGAGTATCCTTATCCTGGACGGTACGGGCATTGACATCTTCCTGCCCTGAAGGAGCATCTTCCTCCTATCGTCCATAACCTTCTGTGTGTCCTCGACGATCTTGTAAATTATGTCGCCATTGACGATGCTCACATCTGATGAAGACATGGCCTCCTTAGCCTCAGGCAGCACAGATACGTTGAACCCCACAATTATCCTATTTATTGGATCGGATAGAGTCGAGACATCCATTATGTCTCTCTTTGTTATGTCTCCAACCTGAGCCTGCCTTATCTTTATACCCTGCTTGTTCAGCTCATAGCTTATAGCCTCGAGGGATCCGATGGCCTCCGCCTTCACGTATATGCCATCTTCACTCAGCTGGATGTCTATCTTGCTCTCCTCCTCGATCTCCTTCATAACCTGATCAAGGTTATCGTTGACAACGATCATTGGCGATCCAGATATGACATCGATCTTATCGCTTATGAGCACCCTAATACCTTCGGCTGCTGATACCTTCTTCACCTCTTTCAGTGAGCGCTGGCCCTTACCCGTGTTCACGAACAGAGCCTTGACCTTGGTCACAGCTGGCCCATTCTTCGTGTTCACGGCTATGGTATCGCCGACAGATATTGTGCCCTGATAGAGAACAGCGTCGAGAGTGATACCCGCGGACTCCTCCTTCCTGACCTCTATTATCGTGGCGTGGCCATTTATATCCTTGTACTCTATCTCCCGTTCGAGGAAGCGCTGTGCAAGGCCAGCGAGAACCATAAGAATCTCTGGTACACCTATGTTCTTCTTGGCGCTGACCGGGACTATGGCTACAGTCTTCGTGAAATCGGATATCCTGTCGAATCTGTCAGAGTTCAGGCCAAATTCGTAAAGTTTGTTCATTATGCCGTATATCCTGTTGTCAAGCTCGTTCACATATTCTGGCCTCTGCTTTCTTATGAATTCCGTGAAGAGCGTTGTTTTAACATCGGTGAAGAATGGTATCAGGTCGATCTTGTTCGCTGCTATTATGAACGGCGTCTTAAACTTCTTCAATATATCTATTGATTCAACAGTCTGGGGCATTATGCCCTCGTTGATGTCGATCACGAGTATTGCAAGATCTGCTAGAGCGCCTCCTCTAGCCCTCATATTTGAAAATGCGACATGACCAGGCGTATCTATGAACAACAGCCCCGGTATCTTCAATCCCTTCGTGTTGAGCTTCTCGGTCTCCTTCAGAATTCTGGAAATATCAACCGTTGTTGCGGCTATTCTCTGTGTTATCCCCCCGGGTTCCTTGCTGGCTACAGAGGTACCCCTGATGAGATCAAGCAACGTGGTCTTTCCATGGTCAACATGACCCAGAACGCAAACTATTGGCTGCCTCAGTTTTGAGGCAGTCTGGCTAGTAGATGATTTCGTCGCCATAGGACCATTCTACTATCTCACTCTCATTGAAGAATATGGGCATCTCATGAGAATAGGCCTCTGGAGAATCTGATGCATGTATTATGTTCTTTTCAATGCCCATTGAGAAATCTCCGCGTATAGTCCCTGGCTGAGCCTTTGAGCCATCTGTGGATCCTGCCATCAGCCTCACGACCTCGATGGCCTTAGGGCCCTCAAGCACCATGGCCACGATCGGACCAGAGGTGATATAGCTTACGAGATCCTTGAAGAATGGCTTCGATCTGTGTACAGAATAGTGATTTTCCGCCTGATCATGCGTCATCTGCATGAATTTGAGCGCAACCACCTTGAGCCCCTTATCTTCGAGTCTGGAAATTATGCGCCCGATCAATCTCCTCTTGACAGCATCAGGCTTGAGAAGCACAAGAGTTCTCTCCGTCATGATTTGGCCCTCATCTTCTTTAAGTCATGATATTCATTAGTCCATTTCACATATCTGGGAACGCGGTTCAGCTCTATCATGTTCTTCCTGCACTTATTGGAGCAAAAATAGAGGATCGCACCATCCTTGCGGACATACATTATTCCTGTCCCAGGTTCTATTGCCTTGCCACAGAAACTGCAGTTCTTTGCCAATGTTATCACCTTATAGAGAGCTTCTTTGCTTCTCTTGCGGTCTCCATGAGCATCAGGATGTCACCGACCCTTACTGGACCGAGAACGTTTCTCGCTATTATCCTTCCCTGGTCCCTACCTGCAAGTACCCTGACCTTTACCGTTGTCGCTTCTCCGGTCATTCCCGTTCTTCCTATTATCTCGACAACCTCAGCGGGTGTCGCCTCGTTGGGCATCTATTTCACCTTCACTTCTTTATCTGCTCAAGAGCAGAAACTATGGATTTGTAGAGTTCCTCATTCTTTCCATAGTCCACTATGGAAACAGACGCTGCTGAGGCTATACCAACCTTTGAACCCAGATCTGCCTTCTTCTTCACATAGACGTATGGAACCTTCTTGTCCTCGCAGAGAGAAGGCAAGTAGTATACAACTTCAGGCGGATTAACGTCCTCCGCTATGACAACCAGCTTGCTCTCTCCTCTCTCTATGGACTTTATAACCTCGTTAGTACCCTTCTTGACCTTTCCGGTTCTGTACGAACTCTCCACAAGATCCAGTGCTTTCTGCGAAACGTCTTCGGGAGTTTCAAACTTCACGTAGCTCTTTTCCATATCATTACCTCCTTCATCTCAATATACGAGCTTTTCCCATATGCCGAACGCATATATATTTTATTTGAAGCGTCATGCACCTGGTATCAAGACCTCGTATGATGCAACGAGATGATGATTTGCGGATATATAATCATTTAGAATGGATTATTTCGCCGATGCAGGAAACCTTTATAAATTCAGCTTCCATAATGGAAAACTGCTTGGCTATTTAAAGCTGGGATAGCCTAGCCCGGTAAGGCGCAGGTCTGGAAAACCTGTGCTCGTAAAGAGCTCGGGAGTTCAAATCTCCCTCCCAGCGCTATATTATTCCTTTGTCTTCGACGCTGGCATCTGTAACGCGACAGTAGAGGAGATGCAATTTAATGCCATCTCATTGACCACCATGGTGTTTTCGAAACTGATTTGATCCATGAATCTGAAAAATATATAGAATGAACTTCAAACGCAAAATACCGCTATTATAGGTGAAAATTTAAATACTGGGCTTGAAATCAACGTATGTGAAAGTTTCATACGTTGTCATGGCCATAATTCTGATTGCAATAATTGCAGCGGTAGGCGGCTATGCCTATTATAATTCAACCGACACCGGAAGGATGGCAATATCGGTTTCGGATCTTCCAAATTAAAATGTATCCGCTGTTTACATAACGTTCACATCAGTGGCGTTGCACAGCAATACAAGCGGATGGCAAAACTATACGATCGATAAGACCGTGAACATATACGGTCTCACCACAAGTAATGCTTCTCTCCTTACCAACATATCGCTGCATGCTGGAAAATACACGATGATCCGTCTATACATATCCAAGGTCAACGTGATCTTTTCAGGAACTAATGAAACCTTCAGCATGAGTGCGCAATTTGCATTCATCAACCATCCATTCACTGTATCGCCTCATTCAACGACAACGGTGATAATAGAGTTCGATCTGCATTCCGATCTCAACCTTCAGTCAAAGATTTTCACTCCGTATGTGGGCTACACAACAAATTGAATACGGAGAGACTATAATATTAATTTCCAATTATCTACATTTTTAGATTATGATATAAGTGATTCAAAGGCCAGCATTCATTTTGCTATAAAAAAGGATCTTCCATAAATATCAATTCTGGATACATGCAGTAAACATGAGATGCTCGAAGTGCAACGCTGAAGCAATTTACTTCGCCAGTTATAATGGGCTGTATCTCTGCAGAGAACACTTCAATGAAATGGTCGAAAAACGCGTTAAGTCGGAGATAAGAAAGCAGATAGATCTGAAGAAGCCCATGGTCAGAATATCTGTGGCAATATCTGGCGGAAAGGATTCCTCAGTCACGCTTTACCTGCTCCACAAGATCCTGTCAAACAGGAGAAACGTCAAGCTGGCGGCATTCACCGTAGACGAGGGAATAAATGGATACAGACCAGCAGGACTTGATAGTGCCATAAGGCTCGCCAACATGCTCGGCGTTGAACACAGCATAATACGGTTCAGGGATTCGTTCGGTATGACCCTTGATTCAATAGTATCCTCTGATCCCAACAGGATACCTTGTTCATATTGCGGTCCCCTCAGAAGAAAGCTCATAAACGAGATGGCGGAACAACAGAATGCGGATTACGTGGCCCTTGGGCTCAATCTAGACGATTACAGTCAATCCATACTCATGAACGTTGCAAAGGGCGATTTTGACAGATTCATGAGGATGTCACCGCAGAAGGACATTAAAGACGGCCTTGTGAGGCGCATCGCACCACTCAGATCCGTTCCTGAAAAGGAGGTCGTGATCTACGCAGTTGCCAATGGGATACCATTTGACAGCAGCTGGTGTCCGTATTATTCACGGGCTCAGAGAAACATATTCCGAGAGGTGATCAATAGGCTATCAGAATACAATCCAAGTACGAAGTTCTCTATACTTAAATTTTTTGAAAGAGCCAGATCGCATGAGGCAGAGAAGACAAAGATACTGGGAAGATGCAAGATATGTGGTGCACCTACGGAGAATGATATATGTTCAGCTTGCGCTGCCATTGAGAGCCTCAGGAAGGAAGGAAAAGGTGAAGAATATGATATCAGCTTCAGATGACAAAATGCGTCTTTTATTCCAACCCTGTATGACGTAAAGATCAATACGGATCGTTTCGTGAGGTGTTCATTCTTACGCTCCCTGGCCCATAGAGGATCATTTAAGCTTGGTTATTTTCTGAGGATGCCGTTTTTTCTCATGGTATATGGAGCTCAGGGACAAACCACCGTTATTCGTGCATAGCAATATCTTATCCTGAACACTAATTTCACGACATTTTAATCTCTATGAAAGCGATTTCAACTGGTGGCTGGCACACTGAAGAAGGATGTAATAACGTTCTGGGGTCTTGTATTCTATGCTATAATGGTTATTTCACCTGCCGGTCCATTTGCCTTCACGGGAGCCTCGGCCATGGATTACGCAGGGAAAACCGCGCCGCTGACCTTCCTCATTGGTGGATTGACACTCTTTCTAGCCGTGATAGCAGTATATGTTTATAGTGGTCGCATAAGCAGTGCGGGGGGTTATTACAAGTTTGTGGAAGCGACATTCAACAATAAGTATTTCAGCAAGAGTGTTGGCTTCTACTATCTTTTTGTTGTCCTGAGCAGCATAATAGGTTCGAGCATACTGCTGGGATGGTTCACATGGATCGGTCTGGAAACCATGATCGGTTATTCTCTTCCATTCACATACGTCATAGCCATTTCCTTTGTAACGCCCGTCATATACCTTATAGTGGGATATCTCTCCCTCAACTACAGTCAGAAGATCGCGGTCACCGTGGGCCTCATCGATCTGGCTTTTTACCTTGCACTGTCCATTGCCATAATAGTGAAATCTCCATACAATGGTATACAGTATTTCAATATAATGAACTCAAATGATGGGCTTCATGGATTCTTTCTTGGAATGATCGTTGGAGGTTTTGTTGCCTTCTCAGGTTATGGATCCATCGTTGTTCTTGCGGAAGAGGCCAAGATGCCATCGAAAAGCATAAAAAAGGCAATAATTACATCCCTCATCATCATGATATCCTATGATACCTTTGTGATATATGCGAACGTCGCAGGTGCTGGGCCTCATCTTCCCGCTGCCCTTGAATTCTTCGCTCCTGGCCTCTTCGTCACGAAAAGCTACTATGGTATGGACGTGACACTGGCAGCATTCTTCGTGTTTCTTGTATCTGCACTGATATCCACGGTGATATTCGGAAACAGCGCGGCCAGAGATCTATTCTCTCTTGCAAGGGATGGGATACTGCCGCCTGTTTTTGCGAAGGTTCATGACAGATACGGAAGCCCATACATTGCCGTCATAACCGTATTCGTAATAGCGATAATAGGTATAGGCTTCGGTCTCATTCCCCTAGTACATTATTACGGGGAGAATTATGGAATGTACTATCTGCTCGTAATAAATGCTCTTGTTGGTTCGACATTTACATTGGTCTACCACATAATCATAAATGAGAGCCTTCCATTCTTCATGTTCAAACTGAAGCAGCTGAAACCACTCATACACATCGTTGGCCCAACCATAGCGAGCGGAATAATAGGCATCGCTATGTATTATTCGTTGACGGGGCTGTCTTACCCGCTATCCCTTGTATATGCCATAATTCCGCTCCTGGTCATACTCTCCCTGGTTATAATATACGTGATGAGAAACCGTTCCATAAGGATGGATACATTCACTACCGTAAAACAGTAATTTGTCTCGAGACATGATTTAAATTATTTTTAGTCGGCACAATCAGTTATATCTATTATATCCCATTCCGATCTTGGATCATGGAAGAGACTTCGAAACTCGGCCTCATCGATGTGTTCACCGGAGACGGCAAGGGAAAGACCACTGCAGCTTTCGGCCTTGCGTTCAGGGCTCTTGGGTGGGGTTACAGTGTTTACATGTTGCAGTTCATGAAGACAGGCGTGTATGGCGAGAACAAATCAGCGTTGATTTTTGACAGGAATCTGCGGGTTGATTTCGTTGGAATGCCTTATTTCATCGCATGGGAAAATGAGATTCCAAAGGAGGATCTGGACAAGGTAAAGAACGTTGTAATCTGCAAGAAAGGTCATCCTCCAGATGATTACAGGAAGGCCGTAAAGGAACATTTTGATAGATCGCTGGAGGAGCTGAAGAGCGGAAAATGGGACGTATTCATATACGATGAGATCAACGTTGCGCTATACTACTATCTTTTAAGCCTGGATGAAGTCATGGAGATCTTCAAACTGAAGCCTGATCACACAGAACTTGTTTTCACAGGACGAAAGATGCCAAAGGAGATCATGGAGAGGGCGGATCTGATCACGGAAGTATCCTCACCGAAGCATCCATATCAGAGAGGCATACTTGCAAGGCGTGGCGTCGATTTTTGATATAATTGAATATGGCTGCTATCGAATCCTTGGAATTAAAAACTGTAAGAAAAATTCACCGAATTCGCTGACAACCACTAGATCTAAAAATATGGCATTCCGGTAACATCGTTGCAGCCGTTTATCTGTAAGTACCATCTGAGCATTGTGGAATATATGATTCGATCATTCATTTGCAGGATGTAAAGAGGAGACTAGGCTCATCTCCTGATAAAGATACTCCGGAAGGCTTGCATACGGATTTGGAAGTCCACGATTAGTGAAGTATACGTATGAGAAATAATTCAAGATGGTGTTTAGTACCGATTCGTTGACAGCCTCCACGTCATAGCATATTATCGAAGAGTGTGATCTGGGCGTCCCGTTCACAATCAATGATAAGTTTTCCAGTGGAGGGATGCCAGGATTCTCATAAAGCACGGTGAGGTTGAAGTACTGTGTTATGTTTAAAGGCGCTGAGGTGCCTGGATTACCGACGATATACTCTGCGCCCAGCGATCTGCAGATGTCAGTAAGGTCTTCATAGTATGAACTATAGTTGCTGTATTCAGAAACCTCATCCAGAAACAGACCATTGACATGATACCAGTTCAAATAATCAATGGTCTGGCTCTCTATGACACCAGCAGATCTGGATCCATACTCTGTGTAAACGTAACCTATGACCCTGATGCCCGCATTCATAAGCGCTTGAGTCCAGTTGAAATAATCATGCGAAAAATTCTGACCTGGGCCGTTATCCGGGTTTATTATCACAATCATAGGAACATCCGGAAACTGGCGGTGTATCTGCAATATATCTATCCACGACCCATTCGGGTCGCTGTACAGTGGAATGATCAGACCAGTCACTTTATAGCCATGTCCTGAACCATACCGTTCCTCCGCTGAATAATAATGGTATCCTATTGCTGTCAGCGAAGACAAAACAACCACAAGAAAAATCGATATCAATGCCTTCCTGTACTTGACCATGTGGACGATGTACTATCATCAAACATAATACATATTTTATGTCGATTCAGCTTCCGTTTCATAATCTCCAACTTATATTTCATCTTCTAATATATATAACACCGCTAAATTTACTTCGAATGATCATTTCCTCAAATCGATTTTCATACGCTATGATCAAGATCAGTTTCTTATTTCATTCTTGTATATATCAGAGACATAGGAAGCTATTGCCGGCGATGCGGTAAGACCCGGTGATTCTATTCCTATAAGATTTATGAAATTGGGCATTCCGTGATCGACTTCATTTCTGATTATGAAGTCCTTATATGAACCGTCCTTTTTCCTAAGCTGAGGCCTGATGCCAGTAGAGTCCTCATGGATCTCGTATTCCGATATTGATGGAAGAAACCTCATCACCGAGGCCATGAAATCTTCAGCCTTGGACTCCACCCTGTAATCTATATGATCAACTTCATATGCGTTGGGACCAAGCCTCACTGAACCTGAAAGATCCGGAGTTAGATGTATACCAAGGCCAGATGCTTCAGGTATGGGGTATACAAGCATTCTGACCGGTGGTTTACCAGATACCCTGAAATAATCACCCTTAACGTAATTCAATCTATATCCGAGGCTGTCGACATCGAAACCTGCAATCTCAGCTATCCTATCGGAATAAAGGCCAGCCGCATTTATCACGGTATTGCATCTTACTGAGAATCTCTCACCGGCACTGATTCCATCAAGAATATAGCCATCTCCCGATTTTCTTATGCCGGTAACTTCAGTTCTCAGAGCCACTATGCCACCGTTTTTCGAGATTTTGGCATAGTAATAATTCATCAAATCGTATGGTTCGACTATTCCAGTTGACGGGACGTATATGGCGGCATCTGCTTGTACCGCTGGTTCAATTCTTCTCACGCCATCGCTGTCCACCATTTCTATACCGTCTATTCCATTATTCATTCCATTCTGGAAGATTTTTTCCAGTTCCTTCAGTTCACGATCTCCGGTTGCCACGATGAGTTTTCCCAGCCTTTTATATGATATTCCATATTTCTCGCAGATCTGATATATCATTGAGTTTCCCTTGATAGAGAGAGTGGCTTTTAGTGTGCCCTTTGGATAGTATATACCTGAATGTATTACGCCGCTGTTATGGCTGCTGGTTTCGGCACCGAACACCCTGTTCTTCTCAAAAACATATACAGATTCATTATCTTTAGATAATTCAGACGCTATGGAAAGGCCAACTACACCAGCACCGATTATAACAATATTTGCACTTTCCATTTAGGGAAGTCCATAACTATTAATAATATATATCTTCCTAACTTAGTCCATCCAGACTTGTAAACTATTACTCTGCTTAAGCTTCAGAACTTCTTCCTTTCAGCGAAGAGACAGCTGCCTGTACCGGTATATGCAGTGAAAGACGAAAGATCCCCATGAGCATTGATTATGCAACAGCCCTGCTTAGGTATTACACCACTTGGTTATCGTGGAAGATGCACACTCTAAAAATATTTCCATCTGGGAATACCGTGTATCTCATCATTGGAGCTGTTGAGAATTACAGCCTCCTCCAACATCCTAACCTTTCATTAAATGGATATGCTAAACAAACTGATCTGCTCAGTTTCTCGTTAGAAGAAATTCATCGCAAGTTTAATGAGACCACGCTTATATAGAAAAATATGAATACATCCTTGCGCAAATTCACGAGATAGGATGTGTTATCCGATATATCTCAGCTGATCAAGATATTAACCGAAGCTCATCCAGATCCTTTCATGAATGTTGGTTCGCAAGTTAAGTTTTACATAAAGATTGATGAGATTCTGAGCAATTTACCAGAAACTCTGGAGATCCCTCAGATACACACAATTGCCTCCAAAATCGTTGCACTTGTAGGTGATGGTCACACCTTCATGGATCCGTTAGAACACAATGAAGGACGAATCTGGATTGAGTTGGAGCCTATAGAAGAGAAGCTTATTGTTGTAGGTGTGTATGAGAAGAAATTTAGCAATCTCATTGGCCACTGCCTTCTTGCCATTGACGAAGTTCCTGTAGAGCACTTATTGTCAAAAATGCTTGAGATAAGAGGTGCAAATGGAATTTATGAAAATCTTATTCATCTTGCAGACGCTCTTAAGGATCCATATACCATTTCATTTCTTACTAGAGATGACATAAGCAATATTAAAAAGGTGGTACTCACCCTACAATCTTTTGAAAATAATTCGATTCAGAAAATTATCCTTCCCTTCAGTCAAGAACCGCCTGGTAAATTGATTGAACATGGTTCATCGCTTATCAGATCTTCAAAAACAGATATTTCGTATAAAATACTTGAGGATAGAGTTGGATATCTAAAGATAGATTCTATGACCAAATACAGGGAAAACTATGAATCACAGCTGAAACTCGGCGCAAGCGAATCTTTCCTACGGGAGCTTCTAAAATATCAAGGATTTGAGACCAATGGAAAAATAGAGAAGATGATATCTAAGGTCCCGTCAGCATCTGATCGTATAGTTGAACTTCTTCAGATAATGATTGATAAAAATATCAAAGATCTCATTGTGGATCTGCGGAAAAATAAAGGAGGCAATTCTTATTTAGCATACATTTTAGCTTATTTTTTATATGGGGACAGAGCATTGGAAGTAGATACTGGATATGATATAGAGCGGCATTCAGCCTGGTATAAAGACCAATTTAACACCAAGGGAGATATGGAATCACCTGGAGGATATACCTTTGAGGAGATGCATAAATGGTTATCAGGAAAGAGAGGAATTGATCGTGATGAATGGAAAGAGATAGTTGATCTATCACCTACCTTTGCGGAATATGAAAGATTCTTCCGTTTTAGTAGCGAAATTAAAGTATATGTGCTATCCTCAGCTAGAACCTTCAGTGCTGGTTTTGATCTTTTGTATATGCTGAAAAAATGTGGAGCGACCATAATTGGGATTCCTTCCTCTCAACCTGCAAATGCGTTTACGAATACTATTCGTTTTTCCTTAGATATTTCAGGACTCAAGGGATGGGTATCATCAAAATTAATGTTAAAAGACCCTGACAAAAATATGTTTTATAGAATAGAGCCAGATATATCGATAGGCATAGAAAATTACATGAAACACGAATGGGATACAAATACTATCCTTATAGAAACATTGGAACTGATACGTTCCAAGCGGCGTGATAGCAATTATTAGGAGTCTATACGTATCACTATCTATGAAGTCTGCTTGGGGAAAATTTGTCGTTGAAATTGGAACATCCATAAAAAGCTTTGAAGTAAGCGATAGGGAATTGTGACAATAATCAGCATATATATGTTCAAAAGGATAGGTAGGTATCCGATTATTTAATTAAGTGGATATGAAAAACATTATGGCTTTCTGTTTTATAGTTAAGACCCATTTTCAGAAGAGATCTTGGAACT
>NZ_VYIJ01000039.1 GCF_008709555.1 Thermoplasma sp. | reverse complement strand
GCATGGTTAGAAACCACCATATTGCAAAGAGTTTGAGTGATGTTTCCTTCTATGCCTTAAAAGAGAAATTAAAATGGAAGGCAGACAAATATGGTAAAAACATCGTAGAGATAGGCAGGTTCGATCCCTCATCGAAGATATGTTCAAGATGCGGTAACATAAAGCACGATCTGAAACTATCGGATCGCATATACCATTGTGATGTCTGAAGCAGGAAGCTCCGAGGCTTCAGCTGAGGAGTAGCTCACAGGGAATCCTGACCTACCATTATATTTCTGGTTTCTGTTTGTGGAGCAGAATACTGAGCTATGAAGTTTGTTAATGTTGCATCTGCAGGTACATACTGTTTTATGACGCTCTGCATGGAAGAGATAAAGTTCGTTATGTCAGTGCTGTTCGTGTTTGTCAGCTGTATAACAATTGTTACGCCATTTGCATTACTCGGTACACTCATTTTTAATCACCTCCTATAATTCTATCCATTATAATCACTGTTCTTCACTTATGGTCGCACTTGCATATATATCTGAAGCAACAGTGCTTAACGCACTTACGGTTATTGCAGTAGCACTTGTTGCAACCAGCACGTAAGTCCCCTGTGCTACGGTATTTGCAGTCATTGCGGTGTTATATAATGTAATTGTCTGTGCTCCTGCTTTCGGGTCTGTGAACGTTAAAGTCAGGGTTGGTGTTGCAGCAGCAGTAGCACTCAACACCCACTTTACAGTAAAGAACTGTCCTGTCGAGCTGGTTGGTGTGTAAGATGTTATGGTTGTTGCAGTTGTAGCGATGGATACAAGCAGTCCTGCACCGTATATCGGAGCAATGCCAAGACCTGACAGATGTATCATAGAGAAAG
>NZ_VYIJ01000038.1 GCF_008709555.1 Thermoplasma sp. | reverse complement strand
CAGGCACCTGTGCATGCATCCCAGGTACGGATTAAGGCTGTAGTCAAGCTCCTTCAGCCCGGATCTCTGCAGGGCGCTCTTCACATCGATCTCTATTATCCTCATAGGCTGAAGAACCTCCCCAGGTTGTTGTACCTTAGGGTCTTATAGACGTATGAATTGGATTTCCACCTCTCAGGTGGGACCCTCATCCACTCCGAAACGTAATTTATGGCCTCGTCCAGCGTATCGAACACCTCAGGTTTCTGCCTGAAGAGCCTGCGCATGTTTTCTCTGACGAACCACACACCAACCGGCAGGTTGAAGCCCGGGTATATCTCACGCCACGTTATCGCACCGCCGCTCCTGCCCATCTTCCTGAAGGCCTCGCCCACAGCGACCCTGCTGGAGTAGTAGCAGCCTCCTATGTCCGGGTATGTCTTCCTGCCGTGGTACCCCTCATAATCTATTTCGACCTCTGCCTCGTTTCCCCACATGTTCCAGGTGCTGCCGGGGAACCATGACTCGCCCCACTCGTATATCCAGTTGGATGGCGTCAGAATCGCCATAAAGTAGTTTCCATTCACACGCATCCTGTACGCTAGAAATTTATCTATGGCTGGCCTCTGCTTGATATCTTCCACGAGTTCATCGGATATCATGCTGTCCACGGCCGTTATTGACCACCTGGTCGGTACTATTCTCCTGTTCCTTCCCTCTCCCATTATACCAACGCTGAGGGACTGCGATATCCTCTCCACGTCGATGCCGTTGGAGTAGAGCTGCATGACGGCATCCTTAGCCTTCATGTCCGTGTCGTAGTATACCTTCTCCAAGTGCTGGTCCGTCTTCGATTGATCCACGGTGAATTCCTTCATGGGCGAGGCGGGCCCCATTGGCGTCACATGGTCATCGATCTCTATCCTGGATGTATCTATCGGCTTTTCCAGAAGTATATCGACATCCACCGACCCCTTGGAAAGGGATATCTCCTGTATCCTCTGCAGAAGCTTGTCCGGATCCACAGCTGCGTCGACGCTGAACTCCTTCGATCCCCTGAGCATGGACAGCCTTGCAGATATGAACTCCTCAAGGGGCATGTCGATCCACGAGGAGCTGATTGAGAGCTTGCTCGTATCGCCCTTTATGGGCGGGGCAGAAGGGTAAACCGATACCTTCGGGTAGCAATAACGG
>NZ_VYIJ01000037.1:915-1305 GCF_008709555.1 Thermoplasma sp. | reverse complement strand
TGTACAGAATCAGACCCGGATGCATTCCGGCCATACTGGTGTGGTGCATGAAGATGAAGAACAGAATTACGGTGCGGATTCCTGAGGATGTCTATGCCCAGACCACTTCTCTGGCGGAAAAGTCAGGGATAGCCATATCAGATATAGTCAGGGAAGCCCTGACCTACTTTTTTTCCGGTCAGGACTCCATGGCATCCCTGGTAGAAAAGATGGATCAGCTGAAAAAGAGGCTCGACATCCTCCTTCCATGGGTAGAGAGAAAGAAGCTCATGGAAGACTACCAGGAACAGAGGGAGAGCAGGATCCTATGAAGGCCAAACTCGTGAACAGCCTGGAGGATCTGAAAAAATTGGAACGCCTGTACAGTGTGGATCCCCAGTACACCATCAT
>NZ_VYIJ01000037.1:0-905 GCF_008709555.1 Thermoplasma sp. | reverse complement strand
TAGAGCCCCTGCATTTCCTGCGAGCCTGAATTACCGTTGAAGCCGTGCGATGCACACGAACCTGATTAAGTAATTGAACCCCTTTGGAAAATATGAGCCTGAATTACAGTTGACCCCGTCCTTCACATGTGAGCCAAAGTATATTGTGAACCCGTCTTATAGAAAAGTTAGGGGTTTGGGGGAAGCAGTAAAACTCCGACCTTCAGGGAGGAGATACACGGACTTCCCTCAATAGACGGCGTGGAATGCCTTGCCGGTGTATTGGACGTGAGTATCACCGACGCTATGAAGATGCTGGACGATAAGTTCCATATCAAGGTCGAAACGTAGAAATCCATTCCGCCATTTTTTTGTATTCAGTCATCGTTTCCGGCGTATTCCGGTACTCTTTTGAGAAGTAATGGCGTGTCCCTATGGTGGCCAGATATATGAAATGCCGTATCATAAAATCCTCGCAAGAATTGATCCTGTGAGTGATATCAGTGCCACCAGAAGCGATGCATAAATGGCCAGCTTGTCCCGTTTCAGCAGCACACCCGCAAGCTGCTGCCCGCTTTGCTGGCCGGCGAGCCGTGCCGCGGCTATGTCTGCTTCCGTCAGCTGTTTGCGTATGGCCTTTGTGTCCTCGGCTATTTCCTTTATTAGCTGGGTATTGTTCTGCATCTGTATTTCCAGCACGGTTACTCTGCGATCTATGTCATCCATGGGCATGATGATCCTAACTTGGTTTATATTCTAAAGCCTTTTGCTCTGCTTCATTGATTACGTACTGTGGTGGCGGGTTGTAGCGCTTGGCATACTCATGCGACTGGTATGCTTTAAGTGCTTCGTAACCGATTGCTATTCCGCCAATGACACCGGCGGCCACGAGCAGGTATTTGCCCACTGCCGCCAGTTCATTTCCT
>NZ_VYIJ01000036.1 GCF_008709555.1 Thermoplasma sp. | reverse complement strand
TGGATCTCCTCATATCCGCCATACCTGATGATCTGGATGCGTGCCTCGATGTGGCAACTGGCACTGGTTTCACCGCTGCAGCTCTTTCAAAGAAGTGCAGAAGGGTCATAGCCATAGATGAAACTGAAAACATGATAGATAAAGCTAGGGAACTGATGAAGGAGCGTGGAATACAGAATGTTGAATTTGTCAAGACTCCGTTCGAGACCTTCTCCACAGACATCAAGTTCGATGCCATCACGATAAGGCGTGCGCTCCATCACTTCACGGACAAGGATCTCTTTTTTCGTAAAGCCTCAGGTCTCCTTTCAGGAAGAGGTATTATAGCCATAGCCGATATGGTCTCTCCAGAAGAGGATGCAGAGGACAACTTTAACAGGCTTGAGAGAACAAGAGATCCCACCCATGTCGGTGCTTTGAAGATCAGCGAATACCGGGATCTCGCATCAAAACATGGGCTGATCATAAGATCGACGAACACGACTATAGAAGAACTGACCTTCGACGAATGGTTATATCCCGTTCCTATGGATTCTGAAACCGGCCAGAAATGCCTTTCATTCATAAGAAGCCTTAATTCCGATCAGCTGAGAAAAATGCGATTCGATCCTGAAAAGATGATACTCAGAAAGGAGAGGATAATAATCACGCTGATGAACGGCGATCAGCCGAAGAAATAGATGTATACCGCGGTTATGATAAGGATCAGTATAACTATTCTGTCTATCGTTATAGGGTTCAGGTTTCTGAGTCCCGAAACTAGTCCTCTGTTCGCAGCATAAGAGATCAGCGCTAACGCAACAACACTGGCAAAGACAAACGATATGGATGCGTACACTATACCAGATGGGCCATAAAGACCAGCCGCGACAATGAATGGCAGTACCGTAGGATCTGGCAATACGCTCACTGTAAGTGCGCTTTCCTCTATGCGTCCATGTTTTTTCGATTCCACTATAGTATTCACGAACATATAGACGCAGACCACTGCGATTATGGCTATAGCTATGATCCTGAAATGGACGAGTCCCAGAAAATACATTCCAAGAAAAATTATGGCGAATGAAAGTGCCAGGGACAGTAATGAATGTGCAAGGCCCAGAGCTGAAGCTATGGCAGCTGACATGGACGATCGCATCCTTCTCCTGGCTGAGAGAGCCGCAAGAGGAAGCCAGTGGTCCGGTGCGATCATGTGAAGGGACGCAAGCACGATCACCGAGGCTAAAATGTAAAGAAGGTTGATCATCCGTATCCTTATCCCTTGAGGTGCCTGTCAAACCACTCGGTCTTTCGCCTGAGCCGGTCCACCATATTCTTTGGAACGCCAGCCCTGGCATGTTCGTGGTTATCGCCCGGATACCTCACGAGGACGGATTCCACCCCGTTAATTTTCATAGCCACATAGAACTGTTCTGCCTGCTCTATTGGGCATCTGTAGTCCTCTTCTCCGGTTATGAGCATTATCGGTGTCTTAGCCTTCTTAACATAATTGATCGGGGAGAAATCCATGAGCTTCTGCATGCCCTCCTTTGAATAAGGATCCTTGAGATCGAGTTCCAGCGTGTTGAACCAGAAACCTATGTCGCTCGTGCCAATCATGCTGAATAGGTTGGATATCGACCGCTCAGATATCGCACAGTCAAACTCATCTGTCTGCGTGACTATCCAGTTCGTCATATAGCCGCCATAGGAACCGCCGGTAACGCCGATTTTCCCAGTCAATCCATATTTGGATCGGGCTTCCTCAACGAATTTGAGTATGTAATGCATATCCTTACCGCCCCAGTCGCCCACGCATGCCTTCTCGTAGTCCTGGCCGTACCCTGAACTGCCTGGCGGATTGCAGAATAATATGTTGTATCCATTGGCAAAGAAGTACTGGAACTCTATGAAATAGGTGTTCCCATATGCTGTATGCGGTCCTCCATGTATAAACAGGATCGAGGGGTTCTCCTTCTTTGAGACCATTGCGAAGCATTCGCCACCATCCATCTCAAAGGAATCTGCCTTCATTCCGCGAATTTCCGGGTTGAGATCGTATTCCGATCCGAAGTTCACAACGGATGGATGCATCATATCCGAGTATACGTAGGCGATCGAGTCTTTAAAATCAAAATCCACTATGTTCCTATTCTCCGGGGTCACCCTCTCCGCCCTATCGACGATCCTGTATACGTATGATGAGGACTTCTCCTGTCCTATGGCGTACAGCATGTCTTTATCGAATATGATGCGATAGTGTGATCCCCCGAATGAATCTCCTATCACGGAATTTGCCGCATCGTTTCCCACAGGTATCTCGAGATCCTCCTCTGGGAAGATTATATTTGATACCCTCCCCACGTCAAGGCCGTAGTAGCCAGAAAATGCGATTCTACCAGACTCGGATACCGCGAAATCATTGACGTTCGCTGGCTCTTTTGTTATTCTCTTCAGCTTCTTCCCGTCTGGATCTATTTCGAAGAGATCTAGGAGGCCGTAATCGTTTGAGTTTTCCGTTGTGGATATTACTATTCGCCTGCCGTTTGACCTTATACCGCTGACATCGAAGTGACCTGAATATATCTTCTCTGGCTTCTCCCTGATTCTGTATAGGGAATTGTATGAACGCATGAGGCCCCGCGCGTTAAACCTGTACTTTATATCGCTTGCTTCGAATGGCTGGGTATTATCGGCAGGTTCCTGGCCTATAATGTAGACATCATTCCCGATGACGGCGTATTCCGATATCTTGGCAAATGATATTATCTCCCTTGGCTCAGACAAACCGTCAACGCGCATCAGCGATTCCTTGTCTTTGGAGTATTTTATGAAGTAGAGAGATCCTCCGTATATCTTTGGATAACGCTCGTTCTCTCCGAATGTTACCTGTACGACATTGCCTGTTCTGTCGACCTTTTTTATAACCGAATGGTATTCGTCATTCTTTATGTACTTCTCAGTGAAATAGGCCCAGTCACCATTCACGAATATATCATTCGCAAATTTCACCCTATAGGCATCAGACGGATCCATAGCAATGAATTGTCATATCATATTTGAAAATTAGCTTTAATCCGTTGTCTGCAGATATGAAAGTTTTAATACCATGAAAATAATTGGCGTGTATGGAGACAACAAGAAAACTGGCAACAGGTAGTCTTCTAGGATTGATCACGGTATTCGTTGTAGGAGCGCTGCCTGCTCTGGCTTCGGATTTCGATGGGTCAGCATACACATTCGCCTCAGCAAGCATAATAACGAACCTGAAGCTCCAATCGTATTATCTGGGCATACTGATCAGCGGGTACGCATCAGGTATGAAAAATAATCCCAATAAATATTTAGACAACTAATGTGT
>NZ_VYIJ01000035.1:5428-5695 GCF_008709555.1 Thermoplasma sp. | reverse complement strand
TACCAGAGAGTGGATCGCTCATGTTGACTATCATTCGCCATGATGGCCCGAAATCAGATATCGTGCCGTAGGCAGCGTTGATGGTGTTCCCGTCGCCGGCAGCTGGAATTTCCTGCGTGTTGAGCGCCGATATGCCGAAGAAGCTTGAGAGGTATCTCCTGTGCACGTTGCCCCACTGCCATGAGGACGAATAAGGACCGTAATCCCTGGTGATCTGGTTTATCGCCATGGAGTATGCACCGAGCATCGCAGTCGTCTCATTTCCCT
>NZ_VYIJ01000035.1:0-5418 GCF_008709555.1 Thermoplasma sp. | reverse complement strand
TTTTTTGTTAGGTAGTTTATCGCTTCAGCATAGGCCATCATCATGTCCGTTGTCTCGTTTCCGCTTTTGCCCGTGAATGGATTGCTGAAGAATGTTGAATTGTAATGCGTTATTGTCCAGTTGACCAGGTCTTCTATCAACGGGCCATGGTAGTAGTCATCGGATCCAAGGAAGAATGATGTTTGCCCAAGTCCGTAGATACCGTTTATGCCGTAATATGCCAGCCATGGTTCGAACACGGTGCTGACGAAGTCCCTTATGAAGAAATAGTATATCGTTGCTGCCGTTGAATTGATATCCATGTTTCCGTTCCATGACTTGAGCGCCGAGTATTCCGGCGTATCGCTCAGCCCAGATTCGTTCAGCACAGCCAATAACGGTTTGAGGAATATGCCCGTGGTGAAGTCGTGTACGCACAGTTGTATCCTTTCCATCTTCGCATAATTGAAGCCGTAGGTCGCGTTGATCATTGTGTATATCTGATCAGCACGGTACCCGGACTCATAATCCCATCCTATGTAATAGGGATAGTTTGGGGAAATCGTTATCTGGTTCGCTGAGAAGACGAAACCTGTAGATGGATCGTAAAGGCTAGGAAGATACTGCTGCGGAATGAAACCTGTCCAGTCATAAGATCCGTTTCCAGGCAGTATGCCTCTTGGGTTGCCCCTTGCTATGACTGGATAGAGCCCGTACGGTAATATCCCTATATTTCCGGAGCTGTCAGCAACCGCCCAATTCTGTATCGCGATCTTGAAGTACCTTGTCAGGTTCTGGACGAACTGTATAACGCTGTGCGCCCTGTTGATGTGGAGGAAGAAAGTTATCTCATAGGTTGGCATGTAGCCTGTCCAATCCATCGCTATGGGAACCCCCAGGCTGTTGTTTATGATGATTCCGTTAACTGCGCGGTATATATCAATGTGCACCGGTTTCTCTCCCTTCACCAGTATGGTTTCATTCTCCACTTTGAACGGCACCCAGGAACCGTTGAAGTAGTAATCCTCGGGATGCGTTGGGGAGGTCTGTTCAGCGTAGAAATACGTCTCCTGTATCTGTCCGTTGGTAGCGCCCCATGCAATGTAAGGATTGTGGCCCAGTATAACACCAGGGAAGCCCGGAAATGTGACACCTATGACGTTCATGCCTGGCGCAACGAGCTGGAAACCCATCCATATCGACGGCACGCTGGTGGTCAGGTGCGGATCGTTTGCAAGCATCGCCGATGTGTTTGATGTGCGTATGCCGTTCACGGCCCAGTCGTTGCTGCCGAAATCATGAAAAACCGTGTAGTTCATTTTTATATCATAGGCATCCGAAATACCTGTGAAGAAAATGGATGCCTTCACCAGACCGGTCATTGCACTTGTGTAGAAGGCATTGACTGTGGCGTATTCCGGATCGGACAGATTCACGTATGGAACGTAGAGGTTGAGATCCCTGATGTCGCCCTGCTCGGTGTATATATATGGGTTAAGCGAATAAGGGACTATCGGATGTTGTATCCCCGCTGGATACGCCGGGTATATGGTCTTTATGATAGATTCAGGCATCTTCTGCAGTGCAAAGTTGAAATAAATCGGATCGAGTCCTCCAGCACTGTTCTCCCATAGGAACAGCTGCTGCACCGCAAGTACGTCTGTGACGTTCCATGCGTGCAGCCTTGCATTCAGTATTTTAAACAGGAGAGGCAGCCTCGCATAGGTCAGGTTTCCAATGTATGCGTTTATGCCTGCCACGAAGGATTTCAGATAGATATACGTTAGGCTGCTGGTGCTAAGATTCTGCCTCTCCAGCACAGCGGTATTGTACAGCTGCAACTCACGCATGAAGATATCGGTCTGCAACGTTGATGGACCGGCGATTGCAGATAGGTTTCCGAGGGCCGTACGTTTGAGGAAATCTAGCTGTGCGAGCCTATACTCAGCCTCAAGATAGCCCTGCTCATAGTAGACGGCCTGGGTGCTGTTACTTGCTATGCCGATGAAACCGTCTGGCTGCCTGTAAACAATAACGCCGGCAGATACGTTTGAGAATTTGACGACAACCTTCTGGCTTCCAGGAGTGTAGAAATATGATGGAGGAGAGAATATGCCAGATGACGGATTCAGAACTTTGGTCAGTGGTGGAAGAGGGCCAATTGAGGAGAAGCCAGCGAATAGGAGTATTGCCAGGATCACTACAGAAACCAGCAACCGTATATAGCGTATCTTCATTGAAGTTTATCATAAAAATATTATTTATATTTATCGAGCAGAAAATACATAAAATAGTCAGTATGCCTCTTTCTCTAAAGCCTGTTCAGGCTGAAATGGCTTCCAAAGTCCTACTGGATGTCCTCGGACCAAACATTGCAAGAATCCCCGCAATGAGACCAGTTATGGCTATGAACCTGAAGCTAAATGCGAATGATAACGAGGCGACCAATAACGGTAGGAATAGTGCGCCAAATGCGCCGCCGACATGCCCTATTCCATCTGTCAGCGCAAAGCCGGAAGATCTTGCCCTTGGAGCGTAAGCGGATCCATATAAGTATTTCTTCATTATATTGGCAAGATTGCTTCTTGTTTTTAAAATGTTCTGAATATCGTACGCACTCACAAAATCAGGCGTACGGTATCTATCCTCATGATGAGTTGGCCTTCAGCTTATCACTATCGACTTGGTCGAGAAAGATGTCGGTGCGTTGAAGTCTATCAGCGCTGGGGCCCCGACCTCAGGCGTTATCTGGCCACTTACAGCGGACCCCTGCGTTATGTTTGTACCGAACGTGTTCGTAACGTTCACTATCAGTGCAGCGATATCACCGGTCTCAAGCACTGGATAGAGATTCGTCATGGAGTGCGATGGATCCGATTCAACCAGTATGCCAAAGTTCGTTGGGTTCTTGTGCGATGCTGACAGCTCTCCCCACACTGGTGCGGAGAATATGTTCGCAGAACCTGTGCCCGCTATATCGTAGAATATGCTTGTGTTGTACACCAGCACGGCTGTGACTCCACCCACCGACAGCGTTATGGTCGTGTTCGACAGATCAACCGGAGACCCTCCCGAGTTTATCGTCACGAAGATTGCAAGATAGGAAATACCGCCGGCCTCAGGCGGGTTGGCATAGTCATAGCCCAGTATCTGGGTTATGACCACGCCAGAGGCTACCTGCTGTATGGTGGTGGTTCCGGTGCTAGATGCCTTCTGCTGCAGGATCCCTGCCGTGTGTATGAGCACGGATGCGGCAACAGCAGCAACTAAGATCATCGCGATAAAGACAATAAGTACGCCTATACCCGATTCTGACTTCGAATCGTCAGTCTGGAATATTTTCTTCAGCTTCTTCAATGATTTAAGTATGGGCATCTGCTTCACTGTGTACATATGTATGTGAGTGGATAGGTATTTAATGATCCACGATTGAATTGCGAAATTGCGCATGGCCATGCACAGGAAAATGACGTATATCCTACATAAACTGCTACGAAAAAGTGCCTTATCTTGACCATGGTTGTAAATTTGACCTACATGTTAAACACCGAGGATAGGAAGTTCATAATAGACAGCGTGAAGAAGGGATACAAGGTCACGGAACTCGCCAGGATGTTCAACGTGACTCCAAGGAGGATACAGCAGATCCTGCACGAAAGCGAGATGCCTGGAAGCTCGAGGGACTCGGATCTCACCGAGGATGAGAAGAAGTTCATAGACGATCTCTGGGACAGGTACAGGATAGGTTCCAGGACCATATACTATCTGCTCAGGAGCAAGGGACTGAACGTATCGTACTACAAGATATACAATTACATGAAGCTGAAGAGGATGGTGCAGCTGAAGGAAAATGCGCTGATAGTCAATGGTAAGAAGGCTGAACCGCCACTTTCAACGGTGCTTCTGGACTACCACCAGAGGAACTTCAACGACCAGTACGCTGTATTCTGCGTTGACATGACAACAAAGAAGATACTGTCCTACGCAGAATCGGTAAAGATAACCAGCGATGTTGTTGCAGGCGTCCTCGAAGGGCTCAACGTGAGCGGGAAGATAAAGAGGCTTATGATAAGGAGCGGCGTTCTGAGCCTGATCTACAACTCGTCCAACCTTGGGTATCTTGCCAGGAAGAAGGGCATATCAGAGGTCATAACGGATAAGGGAAGCTCGAAGGTTCACCTTTCCCTTTCAAAGCTATGGCAGAACTATGACAGGTACAGGTGGACATTCGGCAGCCTTGAGGAATTCGTTAACTGGTACAATGAGAGGCCGGTAACGAGATTCGAGGACAGGATCGCATCTCCGGACCAGATATTCGAAGAGTATATCAAGAAGTACGATATGAACGCAGGAGACAGTTGATCTGCCTGATCATGGCTGGTGGACTCGGATCCAGGATGAACAATCCTGAGAAGGCCCTCATAGAGATCCATGGAGAGGCTCTAATTGATCGCACGGTCAGGTGCATAAGGGGCATATGCTCCATCATGTATGCTGCCATAGATCCATCGATGATTAGGCTGCGCGAAAAACTTCTATCCATGGATATAGGGGTCATTATGAGGCCGAGGCAAGGTTACGTCGAGGATCTGAACAACGCCATGATCTCCATCGGAAGATTTCCTATCCTCGTTGTCCCAGGAGATGTATACATTTTCAAATGCAGTGCATTTCTCGATTCTCTGCGCAGGGCCATGTCCACTCAAGCTGACGTTGTATCGCTGACGGACGGCGGGAAGTATACCGGCGTATCCATATTCAATGCGCCATCTGGATCCTACAAGAATATCGATCTTCTAGGATCGGCCGCCAACATCAACACACTAGAGGATCTTAGGTACGTCATTGAGAGGGATAGAACCTGACGCCCTCTGCCGATTCATACCTTCTGAATTTCACGCTGAAAACCTCGTACAGGGATTGTTCGTCCATTACCTTCTTCGGATCTCCCTGGTAAAGTATCTCGCCGGAACGCATCAGTATCACGTTGTCGCACTCGTTATAAAGGAAGTTTATGTCGTGCGATACTATCACGATGGTCTTGCCCTCCTCCCTGAACCTCCTTATTATGGACATGACCTTCACTGCCTTGTCTATGTCCAGGAATGTCATCGGTTCGTCCAGGAGTATGTACTTCGTGTTCTGGTACATCGCCGCCGCAAACATAACTATACGCTTCTCACCGCCGCTCAGCGTTGAGAATTCGCGATCTGAAAGGTGCATTATCCCGCAGGCCTCAAGGCATTCCTCGACGCTTGGCCCTTCCCTGCGCCTGCTGTATCCGGAAAGCGAGACTATATCCCTGACGGTGAAGTTCATTGGCACCGGCTGCTCCTGGTGCACGACGGAAACGAGGGACGCCACATCCCTTGGCTTCATGCCTGATACATTCTTGCCATCGATGTATACGGCACCGCCAGAAGGCCTCAGGAAACCGTA
>NZ_VYIJ01000034.1 GCF_008709555.1 Thermoplasma sp. | reverse complement strand
ATCCGAAGACCATGGCTGAAAAGATACTGAGCAGGGCATCCGGAAGAAGTTCAATGGCTGGTGATTATGTCTGGGCGGTTCCTGATATTGTTTATCTAAATGATCTCATGGGTCCAGTCACGCTGTCAGTGATCAGGAAGATAGGCGTAACGAAGATAGATTACAGGGGAAAGCTCATATTCATAGCGGATCACATATACCCACCAAAGGATGTACCAAGTGCCAACAACATAAATATAATAAGGCAGTACGCCGAGGAAAACGGGTTCACCTTCATACAGGGAGGTGAGGGAATAGAGCATACAGTTCTTATAGAAAAAAGGCTGGTCGGGCCGGGCGATCTTGCGGTTGGAACGGATTCGCACACTGTGACCCTGGGCGCTGTTGGATGCATGGGAGTGGGCATGGGGATAACAGATGTTTCCGCGATAATGGCGCTTGGAAAAAACTGGTTCCTTGTTCCGGAAAGCATCCTGATAGATCTCAAAGGAAGACTCAGAAGGTATGTATCAGGTAAAGATATCATCCTGAGCGTACTGAAGATCCTCAAGGAAGACGGAGCAAACTACATGTCCATGGAATTTCATGGGGAGGCCTTAAGATATCTTTCGATCGATCAGAGGATGGCCATAGCAAATATGACCGTTGAAGCTGGTGCAAAGGCCGGTATGATTGAACCGGACGGACTTGTGGGCAAGTTCTTCGATATCGACGATGAAGATCTGAAAAACGTCAGATCCGATGAAGGAGCCCATTTTGACCAAAGGCTGGATATCGATCTTGATTCCCTCGGACCACAGATAGCCGTACCGTACTCTCCTGCAAATGTCCATAATGTGAGAGAGTACGTTGGCACGAGAGTAGATCAGGTTTATATCGGCAACTGTGCCAATGGTACAATAACAGATCTTCGTGAGGCTGCTGAAATATTGAGAAATCGAACGGTGGCAAAGGGTGTCAAGCTGATAATTGTGCCGGGTTCAAGAGATATCTACAGGCAGGCAATAAAGGAGGGATTGATCGATATCTTTCTGGATGCGGGTGCTGTGATATCGCCACCGAACTGTGGTGCATGCGCTGGCCTGCACATGGGTGTCCTCGGTGATGGTGAAACCGCAATATCAAATACAAACAGGAATTTCAGGGGAAGGATGGGCAGTTCTGAGTCGAAGGTCTATCTGGCAAATACATACGTTGCTGCAGCCGCAGCGATTGAGGGGATGATCATAGATCCGGAGGCGTCGCTATGAGGGGCAGGGTCTTCATTCTGGGGGATAACATCGACACCGATGTCATAGCACCGGCCGGTTATCTGCATTTGGGGATCGCCGCGTTGAAGGATCATGCCCTCGAGGCTGTGAGGCCGGATTTTCACACCTCTGTCAGGCCTGGAGATATCATAATCGCAGGAAGAAATTTCGGATATGGGTCGTCCAGGGAGCAGGCGCCAGCTGTTCTGAAGGACCTTGGAATAGGAATCATCCTGGCACGATCCTTCGCGAGGATATTCTTCAGGAACTCCATCAACATAGGCCTCCCGCTGGGTATAATCAGGGAAGTTGGAGATATAAACGATGGAGATTACGTGAACTACGAACCTGAATCCGGGAAGATCTACGACGATGACGGCAATGCTGTCGTGCTGTTTACTGGTCCAGGCGGCCCTTTATCCGAGATCCTTGAGGAGGGTGGCATGGTGGACTTCATAAGGAAAAAGCTAGGAATAAAATGATCCGATACGTTATCCAACTTAGACATTTCGCTCTGCAACCATTTCAAAATATGATGCTCTCCTGGTCAAAGGAAACTTTTTACTCTGATACTTACAAACCTAAACGGCATATTCGGAAAAGAACCCGTCAGATCCCGTGGACAACTTCCAGTCCTAACTCAATGATATCAAATTCAATCTACCAAAGCTTAAATATAGAATGAGGATTGTATTTATATGTATTATTTGACATTCAGCATCGCCAGTGAATGCGGGCTATCAGATGCCGCTTACAATACTCAGTCAAAACTCTATATATTAAATGTGTTTACGGAGGATTTCGTTAACAATTCCGTTGTTGCAATAACCAGATCTGCAGATATTGCTGCCCTCCGGGGCCATCTTCTGAAAGATTTCCACACGCTAAACGTTCTGAAACAGAAGAAATACAATATGATTCTTGGCCAGAAAACATCGCACGGCATAATGGGATCCATAGAGAAGAATGGCGGGATGCCAATATATCCGCTCGTGGCCAGTAACGGTACGGAGTCGTTTCAGGTCATAGTCCTCGAAAGAGAAAGGCTCGATGCCATACTGGACGCTGTCTCTAGATACAACCATATCGAGAATTTCGACTTCATGAAGCTTGATTCATCAGTACCGTTAACGACCATGATGATATCGCATGCAGCGGATCTTATGTTCGATCTCACAGATACGGAGAGGAATATACTGATGAACGCATACAATATGGGGTACTTCTCATGGCCAAGGAAGAACGATCTCAGGGAGCTAGCGAAATATGTGAACATGGCGAAGCCCACAGTACTGTATCATCTCAGAAACGCGGAGAAGAAGATAATGAGGGCCCTGTTTCTGCATTAGAATAATAGGCATCTTCATAAAAATAGATGTATTTTAATATAATAAGAATATTCATATTTTTAGGACGCTATCTGTTCCACACGTAGCCTTGAGGCCTTCGGCCCGAGCAGTGCAAGGTCCACGACCACTATCAGTATGAAGACCCATATTATACCGAATGATGCAAGGACTCCATGCGGCAGGAAGAATGCCGTGATCACAGGCACCAATATCGAAGTTGATATACGACTCACGCTGTACACGGTGCCTGCAGCAGTCGGCCTCACCCTTGTTGGGAATATCTCAGCCTGGTATGTGTGGAAGAAGTTGGAGAAGTTCCACAGTATGAACGTGACTATGAATCCTAGGATGACCACGGCGATCACGTTTGTCTCTATGGCGAAAAGCGTCCCCAGCACACCCGCCAGAAGTGCGCTTGTGATTATACCCCACTTTCTCTCCACCTTGTCTATTATGAACACGTTGAATATGCTGCCGAAAAAGAATCCGGAGTAGATCAGGAACGTGAACTCCAGCGTGTGCACGAGCGATATTCCCTTGGTCAAAAGGAACAGTGGAGCAAGCGATGTGAAGCCGTAGAATATTCCGCTCTGGAAGAACTGGAATATCAGCATCATTATGGTCCTGTTCCGTATGTCCGGTGAAAATATATCTCTGTATCTGGATCTCTTGGGAGTGATGTCTGTGACTTCCCTGACATCCGGAAGCTTCGCGAGGTTCTTCTCCTTCATTATCCTGTCTTCCCAGTTCTTCACTATCTTGTCTGCCTCATCGTACTTCCCATGGACCTCAAGCCATCTAGGAGACTCATTGAGTCTGGTTCGGACGGCCCATATGGCTATGCCTATTATACCCATGAACCAGAATATTATCCTCCATGAGTAGAACGGCGGCGCCACAAGTTTCATCTCGTAGACAAGGAAGGCTATAACTGGACCTGCAGTGACCGCTATGGTGTACACCGTTGCCAGCCTCTTTCCACGCTCGCGCCCGGGCATCATCTCAGTGGTGAACGTGTCCACTATGGGGAATTCCCCGCCGACACCTATTCCGCCGATGAAGACGAATACGGCTATCAGTATAGCCGATGACATCAGACCGGCTAAGATCATGCCTCCGGAGAACACTAAAAGGTTGTACAGAAACACTGTTCTTCTCCCCCGCTGATCTCCAAGCCATCCGAAGAATATGCTTCCGACGAATTCTCCGAGGAAGAAGGATGTGGGCACAACCAGTGTGGCCAGCACATGGCTGAAATGGAGGATACTGGCCACCAATGCGAGTATCGCACCGTTTCCAAGCAGCATCAGTGTTTCCGCCCATTCACCGCCGGTAACCATGAGCAGAAAATTCCTCTGCGGCGTTCCAAACGGCAGTCTTTCAAGCCTATCTGAAACGCTGCCAGTATATTTTTTCTCCTCTACCATGATATGATAATGTTATACCTACCTCATAAATTATCGATCTAACATGTTACAATTATCTGAAAATGATTAGAAAAACCTGGAATATAATTTCAGATGATTCCCCTCTTATGAAGATCCATTATTTCTTCCCTGGAATAGCCCACTTCTCTAAGGATTTCTTCGCTGTCTCCCCCAAGTGCCGGTGGATCCCCCTTCTTGAAATTGGCCAGCGGCGGTACAGGTACGTAGAGTTCGGATGATGCATAAGATTCCTTCACCATCTTCCTCGAGGCGTGGATATCACCTATGAGGTCCCAAGGCCTGTTCAGGGTTGCGTAGCTTATGTTTGCCTTCTCCAGTTTCGAAAGAAGGTCCTTCTCGCTGTACCGTCCGAATACACTCTGCAGATAGGGTATCAACGTCGGTCTGTTCTCATACCTTATACGATTTGTCGGATATTTATCCTGGACGTCCAGATCGAATTCCACGCAGAAATGTTTCCACTGTTCGTCCGTCGTGACCGCAACAAAAACGTCCTTGAGATCCTTCGTCTTGAAGAAATCGTAGATGCCCCAAGCGAAGCCCTCCTCGTTGATTGGCCTGAGTTCCTGCCCTGTGATCTGATACGTGGCTATATGCTGGCCGACGAAGAACATGGCTGTTTCGAAGAGACCGACGGATATCTTCCTCCCCCTTCCTGTCTTCTCCGCATCGGCCAGTGCATTCATGACGTTGAGAACACCGAACATGGCAGCGCCCATGTCGACTATTGAGGCACCCACTCTCATCGGCCTTCCCGTTAGGCCGGTCATGTAGGCCAGGCCACTGTGAACCTCTATGGGATAGTCCAAGGATTTCCTCCTCTCGTAGGGGCCGTCGCCGTAGCCCCTGATCGACAAATATACTATCTTCGGATTCGCCTCTGATATCTTTTCATAAGAGAGGCCGAGGGAATCCATGGCTCCGTAGCCAAGGTTGTCTATTATAACTGATGAGGTGCTGACCAAACGCATGAAGATCCTGCGGCCCTCTTCGCTTTTAAGATCAACCGTAACGCTCTTCTTCCCCCTGTTGTAGAAAGGAAATGCTCCAGCGCTGGAACCTGTGAGCGATCTCGCTATGTCACCGCTGCCAGGCCTTTCTATCTTTATCACTTCAAAACCCATGTCCGATAGGAGCAGGCCAGCGGTCGGTCCAGCAACTATATGACCGATCTCAAGAGCTCTCATGGACCTCACCATACACTCTGACTATGTCCTCAAGACGGAATGCCCTTCCGCTCTCGACTGACCTATCCTTAACGATCTCAACAATCCTTGCTATCTCGCCATCAGTGGCGGTTATCCCTCTTGATATCAGTGCAGATTTCACCGCATTTCTTCCGGTGTACACGTTGAAAGAATAGTGATCCGAAGGGAATGTTCCGGCATGCGTACCCGCAGTGACCGTTTCTACGTTCCTTCCGATGACCGGCATGTTATCCATAAAGAAGGATGATCCGATCTTCTCCAGGACAAGATTGAATATGTATTCATAGACCTCTCTGAACGCATCGACGTCATATTTTTCCAATCCCGTTTCGTTCAAATACCTAGCTATCGTGATCTGATCCGTTATACCGTTTCGTTCACCCAGGCCCATCACCGTGGTATCGACATGGTCAGTGCCAGCATCAATTCCAGCCATGGCCTCCGCAACAGATAGACCGAGATCGTTGTGGCAGTGCATCTCTATCTCAGCATTCGCTATCTTCTTAACCTCATGTACTATTTCTGCCATCTTCTTAGGTGTGCCCTGGCCCTTGGTATCCGGAAGCTGTATCACATCTGCCCCACACTCGGAGAATCTTCTGGCCATTCGAACAACCTCGTTCATATCGTATGATACCACGTCAACTATGGCGATCTCCACGATCCTGCCGAACTTCTTTGCATATCTTATGCTATCACATATGTCATCGATGTTGAAGGATCCGAATGGCAGATGCAGGGATATGTTGGATCCAGTCTCTGCTATCACATCTATATCCCTATTGACCGTTCTTCCCAGGGCAAAAGTTTCCGGAAATATATTTTCCGAAACGATCCTTCTGGTAATTTCCACCTCGGATCTGTGAGCTGAAGGATAGGACACGAGAGCACGCTTTACTCCTGCCCTGGATATCATC
>NZ_VYIJ01000033.1:7049-7284 GCF_008709555.1 Thermoplasma sp. | reverse complement strand
ATCAACGCTGCAGGCTCTGTCCTTCTTCGGTGTTCTCTATGCCCTGAGCCTTTACCTGCAGATATCGAAGGGTATGTCGTCACTGTCGGCATCGCTCTATCTCTTCACATATCCACTGGCCTCGATGATCGCAAATCCAGTGAGCGGGTTCCTCTTCGACAGGACGGGCAAGGGCGCTCAGCTCCTCGTCATCGGGCTAGTTATGCAGGCCTTCGGCATATTCATGGTTGCCTAC
>NZ_VYIJ01000033.1:4366-7039 GCF_008709555.1 Thermoplasma sp. | reverse complement strand
CGATGACGCTCATACCGGTTTATCTGTTCGTGGCCGGTTTCGGCGGTTCGCTCTTCTGGGCCCCATCAACCACCATGGTCGTCGATGCAGCGGGGCCCAAGTTCAGAGGCATAGCCAACAGCTCGCTCTTCACACTGAGGAACATGTCGCTGATACTGGGCATATCGGTGTTTCCCATATTCGTGTCGGCCTTCTCGCACGTCAAGTCCTCATCGATCATAATAACCGCGTTCGGGGCCAACCTTGATGCCAGCACCTCATATTACCTGATCGCGGTATCGATCCTGTCAGTCCTTGCAATAATCCCAATTGCCGGGTTCCTGAAGTCTCGAGGAGAATCTGCAGCATCAAAAGTGGAGAATCCTGGATGAAAATCCGCCATATAGATCAGAGAATCCGGCATGGAGAATCAGTCACACAAAATGCTGAAATAAAACCTTTTTTACCTTAACAAAAATAATTTAAACGACTGTTCCATGGTTTCATGATCACAAATATCATTAAAGGTTCTGTGATAATTGTTACAGCGATCTTTGTCGCCACTCTCCTTTTTTCCATATCGGCGACATCGGCCCAGCTCCCTTCTCACGGACCTGCCGTCTCCGCGTCCGTGAACACCGCACAGCAATCCTCCATGTACCGTAGCGTCATGCAGAAGATAGAATCAAATGGCATAAGCCCGAGGTATGTGTACCTGCCTAACTTCAATGCACAGAAGATGGTGCACTCTGGAAACGAAGTCTCGCCAACTTACGCAACAACTCCAGCTCCAATGGGCATAGGCGATATAGGCCTTAAGTACGTGAACGGGCAGACCGTACCATATGAGATGAACTTCACAAGCACCGAGGCCAGCGTCACGGTGAACAACCTCAGCGACTTCTACCTGCTCAACGACGGCCCGCACTCCGTTACGATACAGCTGAACTCCGTTCTCACAAACGTGTCAATACTCGGCAACTCCTCCTACTCATTCTGGACACAGAACGTCGTCTTCTATTCAGCCAGGACTCACCAGCTAACGTTAATAGACAATGTGTGGAACTTCTCGAGCCCGGAATTTTACATGAGCCCCAATGCCCTTCATGGTGATGGCACGCTTGTGTCGGGGGTTTACTACTACGACATCGGCCCGACATTCACCGTCAGCTACCCGTTCACCATCGACCTATATCTCAATTCCACGGTGATAAATGGCAATTCTGCGGTGTATTTCAACTACAGCGTTTTCTCTGCGGGAAGGGCGTATACCGGAAGCTATGACATGGTCATATTCAACTCCACTTACGGCCACCCAGGCTACACTGCTCCGAAGCCTGAATACCAGATAGATGGCTATGGCTACGATGCCACTGGTTATCTGATAAACGACGCTGAGGTCATGATCGGCGGTCCTGGAGGAGGTAGCACAACCTCCATATACAGCATCAATGCGACCATGCACCTGTACTACTTGAATTCCACAACTGGCACGTACCAGACGGTGCCCTCGGCCTTCGACATTGCTGCGGATACGGGTGAAACAAGCGAGGGAGCTGCGTTATCATGGTATCACGGATCTGATGGATACTATGCCAGGCTGACGGCAGGACCTTCCTTCATATACGGAATGTGGAACATGAGCCCTGTGACGAGCATGGAACAATTCTCAGGAAGTATAAGCCCAAGTAACGCGTTCATCTTCGCATCTCCGGGCGCGATGAACCTCAGCGATGCGGCATGGATACCGACCTCATTATCGGGGCATTTCAGCTTCATACTGCCTGCTGGTACCTACGCATATGAGGCCCTGATGAGCTACTATGCGCCGGCATCGGGCAATCTCGGATCCGGTATGACCATAGATCTGGTTAAGGATCCGGCAATGGGCATATACACGCCCCTCTTCGCCATGGACAACCAGCAGCTGGCCAATATATCGATTTCTGGAAACGGATCCCCATCGAATCCATACCTCGTCGAGAACCAGCAGTACATGCCCGTGAACCCGCTTTTCGATGAATTCAACGATTTCCTGTTTCCGGTATTCCCCGGAGTGGTAATAGCGAATACCAATGCATCCGTCAATCTGATCTCGATGCCGTCATTCTACATGCAGTACGCTGGATACCAGGCGGAGGTTCTGAGGGCTCTCCACCTGCCAACGTACAACTATCTGCCGTTAGAATTCTACAACACCTCGAACCTATCGCTCTGGGGCGACCAGTTCATATCAGGTTGGTTTGCATATTTCCTCAGTGGATTCCCTGATGCAAATGTCATACTCTGGAACTCGACGCATGATCTGATAGGTTCGAACACCTTCTACTCCATGGATTCATCGCTGCTCGTTTTCGGTGGATCTGACAACGTGATATGGGGTAACCACTTCCTGCAGAGTCCAATAACCAGGACGAAGGGGTTCGAATACATCAATACCAATGGCGCTCCATTCGGAGTTTCGATGTACAGCAGTGGTAACCTTGTCTACAACAACGAGTTCAAGGTCTATGTGACAGCATACAGCCCTAATTACAGCATCTACACGGGACTTGCTGCCCTGTACATCGACGAGTGGAACATAAGCCTGCAGCCGGCATTCATAGCGCACAGCTTCAATGGCTTCACGCTGTCAGGAAGCATAATAGGCACATTCTACCAGGGCGGGAACTACTGGTGGAATTTCAACGGTAC
>NZ_VYIJ01000033.1:0-4267 GCF_008709555.1 Thermoplasma sp. | reverse complement strand
AGCATAATAGGCACATTCTACCAGGGCGGGAACTACTGGTGGAATTTCAACGGTACTATACCTTACAATGACAACGGCCTGATATACTACGGCGGGGATTACGTGCCTCTGGTGCACGGGTTCCCGTTCTACCTGTTCAGGGAATATTTAGGATTCTGAGATCTCTAAAAAACCTTACAATCTAATTTTTTTTGATCTGATGGATCGAATTTCAGGCTTATCTGATTGGTTGTTGGAATTTTTCATTTTCCTGAAAAAGATGCACAGATATACTATGTTTCCATAACCCAGACGTATATGAAAACGGAGATCATCGAATTTGAGAGCGATGCGCTGAAGAATAACTATCTGGGGGATGATTACAGGAGGCAGATACTTGTATACACTCCTGACGATATGGATGACTCCTGTCCACTGATGATAGAGCTTGCAGGGACGAACTGGAAGCCGAGGCTCCATAACAAATTCGCCGGCGTGGTTGAAAGATTGTTTTCACAGGGGCTGAAGGCCGTAATAATCAATCCAAACTTCTCCACGAAATATAACATGAATCAGTACATCAACTCGCCCGCGGTTGGCAACTATGAGGACTTCATAATCAAAGAGATAATACCACACTTCAAAGAGAGATACAGTACAGGAAAGACTGCGCTGTTCGGGAAATCATCGGGCGGTTTCGGATCCTACACCCTTGCAGTGAGGCATCCTGACGTCATCAACGGATTTGCAGACCACTTCGGAGACAGCTGCTTTTTCTATCTCTACGCCGATGATTTCGCATATACATACAACCAGCTGCAGAAATCTGGAATGAAGGAACTCTTGAATAGACTGCTGTCGAAGAAGCCCACAGACGAGGAGATGCGAGCGTTGAACGTCTTTGGAAGCTCTGCATTCTATTCGCCCGATCTGGACAGCGATTATGGTTTCGATCTGCCGTTTGACATCGAAACGGGGGAGATACTTGATGAGATATGGGCAAAATGGAAGGATCTTGATCCAGCAAAGAATGTGGATCTTAACCTGGAGATATTGAAGAAGATGGATGCTATATACATTGATGTTGGGGATGCAGACGAGTACCACCTCTATGTCGGTTCAAGGGTGCTGCATAGAAAACTTGCGGCCGGCGGCGTGAAGCATCATTACGAGGAATTTCAGGGAGGGCATTTCGGAAACTCTGAGCGGTATCTCGTTTCTATACCATTCCTGTACGATATGCTCAGGATCAGAGAATGATAGCCAGCGCAATGGGCGGCAGTCAAAAAGATTTATAGATGAATGCTATTAAGGTTTAGCGGGCCGGTAGATCAGAGGTAGATCGCTTCCTTGGCATGGAAGAGGCCAGGGGTTCAAATCCCCTCCGGTCCATGAAGGAATGTACAGGGTTTAATGGGTTTGATCCCCACCGATGCCTTTACGAACTTCACATTGCTTCTTGAGATCCGCTCCAATGCCTCGTCCGCTCCGATCGCCGCGTATATCTGCGTTGTCCCTAGGTTCTCGTGGCCCAGCATTATGCGTATGGTTTCCAGATCCACCCCGGATCTGAGCAGCGTCTTCGCGTAGGTGTGCCTGCACTTGTGCCATGAGAAGCGGACGCAGGTCTTCTCAGATATGTCCCCGGCTATATTTACTGTGTACTTCTCCTTTACCCTGCCGTTCCTTATACCCTCTTCATGGGACCTATGTGTTGCCTTTGCACACCCCTTCAGGGTTCATAACCTGCAATACATTGATCTTATTGCGTGGCCCGAGTAGTTCCTCCTTTCTTCCATCCCGGCTCCTGACATAAGGAACCTTCTCGCCGTAGCAGTAAGCATTTTTGCAAGATCGAATGCTTTCTGTTCCTGCTTCCAGTACATAGAGAAAGATCCTAATAGGCCAGAAACATCGCAGAAATTTACGGGGTTTCTGGCCATGGCAGACATGGTGACAGCAAAAATTAAATATCACCCAATATAAATAGTTTTTATGAAACAGGGCATGAAAAGAAGGCCTATCGTCGTTGGCGTGGCGCTTCTCACAATAGTCCTGATCCTGGGTTTTGTCCTTTACGTTGCAAGCTACCCGCAGAGCTTCCCGACCTATGGATATGGTATTTCAAGCTCAGTCTACAGGATGACAGGGGGCTTATAGGCAGGCCACCTGTGGAGCTGCAGGTTGGGCAGCAACTCATAGAGGGGAACGGCAGCATGACCATAACGTGGAACGGCGAAATACCTGAGGGCGCTTACCCTGAGGTCTACTTTGGCAAAGATTCTGATTTCGTTAACGTTTATGCCCTAAACGTGGCAAACAACAGGAACGTGGATATAGTTAAGATCGCGATCTGCTACTATTCGCCGACAAACTACCCGCCCATGAGACCCTGGTACACGAACTCAAGCTTCATGGAAAGTGGCTGGGGGCCTGTTACAAGCTGGGCTTTCACAAACGTCACAATCGCACCCCATTCCAGTTCAGTGATCTACAATGCAACCTTCATTTCCACAGCAGACAGGATAATTTTTTACTTTGCAGACAACTCAACCTACGCTGAAAATCCATCATATGTACCTTTTCCATACTCTAAATATCCAGTATACAATATATCCCAAATTTTGAATTAATTTAATTTTTCTTATAGGCAGGCTTTATAGAAAAGTTAGGAGTTTGAGGGAAGCAGTAAGACTCAGACCTTCAGGGAGGAGATACACGGACTTCCCCCAATGGAAAAATAATAAAGAAATTCGGTATAAGTTTATGTACTGCGATAACCACGCAGTATAAACGAAACAGTTGGGTAGGGCCGGTGCACAATCAATACCTGTGGAGACACATCTGGTGGTGTACCAGATCGTGATGGTATCACCTGCGTGTCGTTGAAGCAGGAAGAAGCTCCTAAGCTTCAGCTGAGGGCTAGCTCACGGATATCAAGTGATATCCTAAACACTATTTCATATCATTTTTATAGAATATCCTATTCATTATTCATGCGTCCACTTATAATGGAGAGCGAGGATGTCAAGATCGGTCTGATAACCAGAGAAGACCTCCAGCGCCTCTATGAAATATTCAACAACCCAAAAGGCGCCAGATTCATTCGAGATCCGACACAGATATTTTATCCCGAGGATCTAGATGATTTCTACGACGGCCTGCGCAGGAACAAGGAGAAAACAAGGATATACGCCGTACTATACGGGAAATCGGCCGAATTCATTGGCACCATCGGCCTCTACGACATAGACACCAAGAACAGCTACGCCTACATAGCATTCGGCATCGATCAGAAGTTCTGGGGCCGCGGGATAACCACAAAAGCCGTATCCCTGATGATGAAGTATGCATTCGATACCATGCATCTCCGCAAGCTCATCAGCAGCGTCTTCGAACCAAACATAGCATCCAGGAAGGTTCTGGAGAAGAACGGATTCGAGGAGGTGGGCAGGTATCGCAGGCACGGATACGTACCTGGATATGGCTTTGCTGATGAAGTGCTCTTCGAGAGATTCAACGAGAAGATAATATACATATGATCAGAAAAGCGTCCTGTTAATCCTTGCATTCTCCTTCAGGTAGTCTTCATCCTCGCTGTGGCACTCGACGCCGTATTTACCGCATATTCTTCTTATCCTTGGTTCGAGATCCGTCATATCTGGAGCGGCTGGCCTGATGCCAGCCGTTATCATCATCTCAGCGGACCGCGGATAGTATGAATATGCATCGAATATCACGCGCGATCCGGTATCAGAAGCGATCCTGGCTATTCCCTCAACGTCCGAATTGGAATCGTTGAAGCCTCTTATTATAGGGCCGTAGAAGATCCATGTGCGTATGCCGGCCGCTGAAAGCGAGGCAAGAGCCCTGTGCCTCACCTCTGGCGTCGGGCTCTGGGTTTCTATAATTCTCGCCTTATCCGGCGATGCGGTCGTCATCGTGATGCCCACATCAACCATTGAAGGATGCCCGGAAAGCAGATCCATGTCCCTTGTCACTAACGGCGACTTGGTCTGGATCGAAACACGGAACCCCTCTTTCAGCAGGATCCCAACTGCCTGCCTGGTCAGCCTGTACCTGAATTCAACGGGCTGGTATGGGTCCGTTATGGTGGATATCCCGACGATACCGCGCCTTCTGTACGGAATCTCCCGCCTCAGCACCTCTATTATGTTCCTCTTTGCTATGACAGTGAATCCCCAGTCAGATGAGGCCCTCGCATCCTTCGTCATATCCATGGCATAGCAGTACAGGCACCTGTGCATGCATCCCAGGTACGGATTAA
>NZ_VYIJ01000032.1:7588-7875 GCF_008709555.1 Thermoplasma sp. | reverse complement strand
ACAGCTCCAGAGTTGGCCTGAGATCTTCCAGGGTCTCCATAAGTTTTCCAAGATCATCTTTCTTCTCTGCCATTTCAATCATCTGCTCCCGTATGTCGATGAGAGGAAGTTCACCTCGTACAGGTCATGCGCAAAGCGGAAGAGCGGGTCGTTTCCGATCATCCGGCATTCCGGGAATTTCACGTTTGGATCCGTGAGCTTTCCTGCCAGATCACAGTAGGAGAAGACGCCAGAGCTGCCAGTCGCTATTATGCACGCGGCAACCTTGTTGTATTCCATGAACGGTG
>NZ_VYIJ01000032.1:0-7578 GCF_008709555.1 Thermoplasma sp. | reverse complement strand
TCCTATGATTTCCTCTGCTATTGCAGACGAAGCGGTGTCTGCCTGGAAGTGGGCAAGGACGCCGGCCATGCCTATCTGTATTGTAGGTGCGATTACATCGCCTATGGCGAATACATCCTCGTATTTTGGGTTCCTGAAGTCCCTGAGGTTGGTCGCAGCCCATCCAACCGCAGAACGCAGGTCATCGCTGTTCTTGATGAAGTCCGGAGGAAGATGTGGCGGAGCAACGATGGCGAGATCAAACTTCATGGCTTCGCCGTTATCTAGGATGGCCTGTTTCTTCTCTGGATCCACGGATGATACCTTGCGCCCGTATATACCATCAATGCTTCGATCCTCAAGCATTCGGGCGAACGGTTCAGACAGGCCAGGTCCGTACATCTCCATTGGCTTGGAAACAGGGTGCGCAACCGTTATCTTCACCCTGTCCCTGATGTTCTTTCTCCTGAAGTAATCGTCCAGAAGCAGCGCCATCTCCCATGGAACTGGCGGGCATTTGTACCATGGGGTTGAAACACTTATCAGTATGTTCCCGCCCTTGAAGTTCCTCACCTCGTCCCTCAGTTTCATGGAATCCTCCATCGTCCATACGCTGTGGGTCCCCTCATGCCCGCTGAGTGCCTGCGGATCTATCTCCGGTCCAGGAGAAACGATAAGGAAATCGTACTGATAGCTGTTCTTGGAGGTCTTCACTGTCCTGTTGGCTGGATCGACGGACACGACCTGATCCTTGACAGCCTTCACATTCCTGCTGTTGAGCTGCGAGATGTCCCTGGAGATCTCCTCAGGCCGCTTCTCTCCGAGGGCTAGGAAAACGTAAGACGGCTGGAAATCAGTCCTTCCAGTTCGGTCTATTATGGTTATCTCCACGTCCTCGTCCTTCAGGCTGTGCCTGAGCTGGCTCAGCGATATGCCGCCCCCAGCCCCAGCACCTATTATCACGATCTTCTTCGCCATGTGATTCATTATCTGTATTTGCCTTATAATGATTATTTAATCATATTCATGAAAAATTAAACCGGTTATAAACAAAAAGCATAGCCTTATCGTAGACCTCGGCATGGCTATCCATGGCCTCTGAGAGCCTGGTATTTGGCCGGTCCCTTCCAGGAGGCTGGGATTCAGCCTTGGCATAAACAACATACCGAAGAAGGTATGCTCATATTCCTGCGTTTACTGCCAGATAGGGCGCACGATAAATTTTTCAATCAAGAGGCAGGAATTCTATAAGACGGATGAGATAATTGAGGCGCTGAGTGAGAAGACAGACGAGGTAAGGGCGGCTGGCGGCCGTATAGATTATGTCACGTTTGTACCTGACGGAGAGCCTACGCTTGACATAAACCTGGGAAGGCACATAGAAGCTGTGAAGAGCACCGGAATGAAGGTTGCGGTCATATCAAACGCATCGCTGATCGACAGGGAGGACGTGGTCTCTGATCTTGAGTCCGCTGACTGGGTATCGCTGAAGGTTGATGCAATAGATGACGGAAAATGGAAGAGGGTAGACAGGCCACATGGCCTGCTCGATCATGCAGGGATACTTCGCGGCATACGCGAATTCTCAGGCAAGTATCGGGGAATTCTTGCGACGGAGACGATGCTGGTCAGGGGGGCATCCAGGACATGGGCGATGTTGATCAGGTGGCTGAATATCTTTCATCGCTGCCGAAACTCGACGTAGCGTACATCTCTGTCCCGACCAGGCCGCCTGCGGAAGAATATGCAGAACCACCATCAGACGAGTTCATCAATGCCGCGTTCCAGGTATTTTCAAAGAGGCTTCCTGGCACGCAGGTCGCACTGCTCACGGGATATGAGGGATCAGACTTCTTCGCCGGCAACAACATTCAGGACGAGATACTGAGCATACTGGCCGTGCATCCCATGCGCGAGGATGCAATGCTGGATGTCCTGAAGAGATCAGGAAGAACCATCGATACCATAGACGAGCTTGTTCAGGCCGGCAGGGTATCGAAGGTATCGTTCATGGGACGGATGTTTTACATCCTCCCGCCGAGGCTGGAAAGGCGTTAGACCGCGTTCATGAAAAGTCCTGTCAGTATGTCGTTGTTTATGAAGTGTAGCGGAACCGCCAGTGCATCGTCCATGTACGAAGCTATGCCAACGGATCTCTCGTAGCCGTTTGCGCCGAACAGCCTTGAAGCGGTCACCGCATTTTCTATGGCCTTTTCCGTTGCGAAGACCTTGGCTGCGTAAGCGATCTTGACGTCCTCGTTCATCGATGCCCGGTAGATGAGTGAACTGGCGGCCTGCTGGTTGGCGTACATATGCAGGTACCTGTCCTGCACGGTCTGAAACGAGGCAAGCGCAGACCCGCTGATCTTCCTCTCCTTTATGTGCTCCAGTACGTCGGCGTTAAGCGCATCCATTATGCCAAGCGATATTGATGCCGATCCTATGGTGAAGACCTTCGCTATGGTTGGTATTATCTTTATGCCCTCATCGCGTTTCCCGAGAACGCGATCGTCCCCGACCTCCACGTTTTCAAGGAAGAGCTCGCCCCAGCCTATGCCAGGCATTCCAGATCCCTTCAGCGATGCAGACCTTGAGAGGCCATGGTCATCGGCCTTCAGTATGAAATCGGTGAAGGCTGGCTTTTCCGATCCGGATCTGGCCATCAGGATGAAGAGGTCTGCATCTGAAGCCATGGTTATGAACGTCTTCGATCCGTTCAGCTTCCATGTCCCAGCGTTATTTTCTGCCCTCGTCTGAATGGCGGAGGCCGTTGCTCCTGATACGGGTTCCGTGATCGCTATCGTTGAGAGAAACCTGCCGTCGGCCATCTTCTCTATATACTGAGATCTCTGGTCATCGCTGCCCATCTTGGAAACGGCGTAAGCCGCGGCGACATGCGTCACATAAAGCCATGCCAGGGATGGGATGCTGAGGCTATCTCCTCTACGATGAGTGAGTATGAATAGCTGTCCTGGACACCGAATCCGGGGATCATGACGTTGAAAAATCCGTTCTTTCCTAGCTCCCTCAGTATATCGCGTGGAAACACTTCATTTCTGATATCCTTCAGCCTGGGGACGACGTATCTGTTAACGAATTCCTTTATGCTTGTCCTCAGGATCTGCTGTTCTTCAGAGAGGCACATCATCATGCATCACTTTTGAATTATTACTAATGGATAATCAGAACGATGTATATATTATTTTTCTATAGTATGAATTATTATCACATTCATGAACAAAGCAACGCAGGACTTTCCAGGATACTAAATTATGCAAACAGACGTTATGGATCACGAAAAATCTTCCACTGGGATGGCAATGCTGTGTTCCTTTATTCGAAAACCCCGGCGGTGTCCTTGGCGGAAATCACCCTCTTGTGATACGCGTCCAGTATTGATCTGAGAGTGACTATCCCCTTGAATTCGCCCTTGTCCACTATAGGGCACCATGTCGTCTTGTTTCTCATCATGACCTCCCATGCCTCCTCTGCGTTGCTGGAGGGCCTGAGATAGGTAACACCCCTCTTTATGTACGGTCTGACCGTCCCGCTGGTCACCTCAGCTATATCGAAGAGGTAAACCACACCTATCAGATGCTTGTAGAGAACGACAGGCACCGCCGACATATCGTTCTCCTCCATCACCCTCTTCGCCTCCTCGACGTCGGTATCGTCGCGGATGCTTATATCACGGCATGTCACTTCGCTGAGCTTTATTTCCAGCAGGATAGGTGTGTTGAACTCGCCGAAGTGTGCAGGAGAACTCCTCCTGTCCTCCACCTGGTTGTGGTAAATGCTGTATTTTCCTGAAACTATGTATGATATGAATACAGCGATCATGGCTGCGGGAAGTAGCTGGAGGCTCCCGGTCATCTCGACAACCATCAATATGACAGAAAGCGGGACCTTTCCTGCGGCGCCGAAGAATGAGATCATGCCGACTATGACAAACGGTGTTATAACGGGGACAAGGGAGGGCGTGACGTAATGGAAGGCGAGCCCCGTCACGGCTCCAAGCGATGCCCCTATGAATATGCCGGGTGCATAGACACCACCGCTCCCCCCGGAACCGACCGTGAAGGATGTTGCGAACACCTTGATGAATGGCAATGCTACCAGCACAAGCAGTATCGGGATTCCAAATGTGGGAAAGTACTGGAACTTCTGGAACATGAGCAGATCGACCCATCCGTATCCAGTGGACATTATCTCAGGAAATGCAAGTGCTATCAGTCCCGTTACGGCACCGCCAATGATGGGCTTGAAGTAGTTGCTTATACGCATCCTCTTGAATACGGATATGGTGAAGTAGAAGAAACGGACATAGAATATGGCGAAGAGGCCGGAAATAACGCCCAGTATGGCATAGTATGGTATACGTGCAACATCGAAGGATCCGGTGTAGTATCCGAATATGGGTTCGAAACCGACCACTGATGCGAAGATTGAATACCCTATGGCATTCGCAACGAGGGAAGGATATATGGCCTGCGTTTCAAGATCCCTCTTGTAAAGTATCTCTGCGCCGAGCATCGTCCCTCCTATCGGCGTCTTGAATATCGTCCCTATGCCTGAACCGACGCCAACGGCCACCGCAATTCTCCTGTCCGTATCGCTCAGGCCGAAGAGGTCTGCGATCATTGATCCGAGACCAGCGGCTATCTGTGCGGTAGGGCCCTCCCTTCCTGCGCTCCCTCCGGATCCTATGGTTATGGCCGATGCTATTGTCTTTACAACAGGTATCCTGCGCCTTATCTTCCCCTGATCGTTGTGGAACGCCCTTATAGCCGCATCCGTACCATGGCCCTCAGCCTCGGGGGCGAACGTGTAAACGATCAGTCCAGAGAAAATTCCGCCCAGAGCGACTGAGACCGGTATGAGGTAGAAGTAGCGGACATGATAGAGGAAGACTAGGGATCCACCCTCCCCAAGCGGCCTCGGTACCGATATGCCCACAAGCCTCGTCAGGAATAGATACTCGAACAACCGTATTGCAAAGTAGAACGCTAAGGCACCCAGGCCTGATATCATCCCTATGATTATGCCCATGATAAACCATTTCTCAAAGTAGGGAAGGGAGGAGAGGTGGAATTTCTTCCGCATATCTAGGAGATGGTATGGAAAATATTAATGATTTGCATACGAAGAGGATCTATGCAAACAACATCACTTTATATCGACAAGGAAGGAAAACGTCATCGATGGTGTTAGAAGTTTTCGATGAACGTGCGTATTTTATCCCAATCACAATACTTCACTTGGCCATCTCTAACTTCTACACAGTCTTTCTGAAAGCCACCGTGGGCTATCATTATCCTCTTGTCAGGGTCGCATGCACCGCATTGATAACAGTTTGGTTCCATCCTCATTTCTGATATCTCCTGCTCCAGAATGTAATAATTTTCCAGCGATACCTTTTTGTATATCTCCTTTGTAATTTTCTCGATCAGATCGATGCTGCAGGAATCTCCGCAATTGAACTCGCGTATTCTATTCGAAAACGCATCCGCGATCACCGTCTGTTCGATCGCCGCCGGATCGTAATGGATGTTGTGAAGCACTGAACTGTCATTGACTGTAGAGCTCTCTATCCACCAATCCAGCATCTCTTGAACGTCGATCTTTGTTTTTAAGGAGAGCATGGCGGCTGCAAGCGGGAATGGATTTATGAGGCTGGATACGAGAGGATATACATCATTGCGGTATACCATGTTGAAAGAGTCCGATAGATCCTTGAAGCCCTTGCCTTTGGTGTGGATGGCTTTTTCCACCTTCTTTCCTTCCACGCATATACGGGAGACCTCCCTTTCATACATCACGTTTATAGCCACGTTATCTACAAGCGGTGTTGCCGGGTCTGAATTATAGACCTTAAGCCCTATTTTTTCGTTATTTCCAGATATCAGGGCCGCATAGATCAGGATCATCACAGCCTGAAGGGTCAGCGTAGGCATGAAGTTTATACCATGCGTTATGTCAAGACCGATCTGCGAAGTTTTTCTGAGATCTTCCTTGATCCGGATATAGGACGAGAGCAGCGCAATCGATAAATAATCTTTGACATCCCCTTGGAACTGCATTCTGCCTCCAGGCTTACCCTTGGCAGGGAGCACTATTACCTCTGCGTTTTCTATGCCAAGGCAGCCCAACATACCTCTTGTATCATGCTCTATCGATTTGATAACATCACCGTATCCACCAGAGTATGAAAAATTATTGAAATTATTAGAATAACAAGACCCGCACTCGGACTTTTCTGGATTTCTATTGATATCGGCGATGCTGTCTAAGACGAAGAGTACGACCTTATCGTATTCCTCTGAGAGGATCTTTAGCGTCGTGCATGCATGATCGCTTTTCTCATCAAATGTGTATGTTATGTCCTTCCACTGCGCTGGCATGCCCCAGGTGGAGAAGAGTATCCTCTTTCCATCCATGCTTGTAAAATAGCCCATTATTTATAAGATTTTGCATATATAGTTTTTTTTCTAAAGATACAGTTTGAAAAATAGCCTTTCATCTGATATGTCTCGTTTATGGATGATCTGAGGGTTGTATTATTAAACGTACTCCATAATACCCTGGATTTCTTGATCAATTTTCAGTAAATGTACTAGTATGGTGCTATTGGTTTTTTAAAATTTCCATCATAACAATACGATGTTACCGAGCGCTGTGATCTCTATCTGCAACCTTCCCCTAGAATATCTATTCACCTCTACGGGTCCTAATTCAACGAGTCCTTGAGCATCCTCCGATCCGTTAACATGCTTGCTCAATAATGTCTTACCGATACCGGTAAGATCCGAAAGGGACTCAAGACTGCTGACTTTCCCGTCAGCCTTTGCCAGGCCACGAAGGATGGCGATCTTTGTCTCAGAAAGTATCCTATTGTATCCCAATTTTAACATGGAAAACCTTTTAATTTCACCATTATATATAAAATTTCTGGATTCCGAATATGAAACCAGCCGATATAGCGGTGCAGGTCAGTAGTTTAGAAGCTGCTGAAACGTTCATGAGGATGTTTGCGAAGATGCCTTCGTTGTTCCTTATGACATTCCTTACCGCAGTCAATACATCATTCAGGTCTGGGGATCTGATCTTCGTCTCCTCTACGTCTATACTTAATATATCTGATAATTGCTTTGTGAATACGCTAAAAGGCATTTGATCTGATCTTGCGGATAAATCACGAGTCTCTTCGTGAAGCATCACTATCTTATCCACCGGCAATTGCCTTATACCAGCTCTTAGGCCGTCATAGGATTGGCCATCAGAATAGACGGCTATCTGGGGTCATTACTGGATCTTTATGTTCTATCTCCCCTTTGCTGAATAAAGAACACCATTCGCTATTTATCTTCATCGATATCATAAAGGCTTAAGATTAAGAAAACTTTCCCGTCAACAGTTGAAGCTATGATGGCAGGATTGTAGATCAATTAAAAGGTCTATTCATGTCATAGATCCAATCCCTCTCCGCAGATTCCTTTTAAAATGTCCTATCATTTCCATTCAACCGTTCTCCGCAAATAATTAACTATAGACCGTCAATAATTATCTGATCGTAATGTCCGAATACGTATGTGAGCGGTG
>NZ_VYIJ01000031.1 GCF_008709555.1 Thermoplasma sp. | reverse complement strand
TTCTTTCCTATGGTTAGCTGTGATACCATGGAAATGAGTGATGCGCCAACGATGGAAACAAAGGCACTGGCTGCACCGCCACCGGGTGCAGGTGAGGGGCTGGCAAGTTTCTCAAGAAAATCTTCTATGCCCTCCATATTTACGTTAAACGGTACAAAATTCTTAAATTTATGCATTCATAAATATAAAGATATGTTTGAACATGTCAAATATTTGTATCATTGAAGAGGAATAATTTACCTCCCATCTGTGTAAATATTTTCACTGGGGAAGGTTCAATCTTTCTGTTCCTTTGCAGCCTTCTCCATCTTGCGTTCCAGTATGTTATTTTCATCGAATCCGTTCAGCTGAAGGTAGAACTTTGCCACATCTATCAGTGCCTGCTCTGGTACCAGACCTACAATCTCGCTCTCCACAGGCATAACGCCGTATCTCGCTGCCTCCATTCTGACCAGTTCGAAGGCCCTGTATATTGGCGTCTTTCTGTAGTTGGTGAGGTTCATTGATATCTGCACCATGTTCTTGTCCTTCAGGAAGAATGCAAGAGATTTGACGAACGTCAGGCCGCCGTCTTTCGCTCTGAGTGCGCTGGCTATCTTCTTTCCTATCTCCATGTTGTTCGTGTTTAGATTGACGTTGTACGCTATCAGGAAGTCTCTGGCTCCGATTATAGATGCCCCAGCCTTTCCTACGGTCGAAGGTCCGAAATCCGGCTTCCACTTCTCGTCCTTTATGGCCTCCTTCAGCTGCTCATACTGGAAGTTCTTGTTCCTTATAGCAGCGAGATCGTACCTGTCTGGCCTCTGCGCAGCCTCTGAATACAGATACACAGGTATCCCAAGCTCCTCTCCGACCCTCCTCCCGAGATCCCTCGCAAGCTTGATGCATGTATCCATCTTTGTATCCTGAAGCGGAACAAAGGGTATAACATCTGCAGCACCGAATCTTGGGTGCTCGCCTCTGTGCGCATCCATGTCGATGATCTCTGCAGCTGCCTTTATGCCGGCAAATGCTGCATCCACTGCCCTGGAGCTATCGCATACGAAAGTTATGACGGATCTGTTGTGGTTCGGATCCATCTCCACGTCAAGGATCTTAACAGTGTCAACGGAGGCTATAGCATCCCTTATCCTGTTAACCTTGTCTCGATCCCTGCCCTCACTGAAGTTGGGTACGCATTCAACAAGAGACATGGGTGGATCATGGCAATGTTATGAATAAACAATGCTGTGCATCATCTTCTCTTTGTGATCAATTATGTGATCAGATCTGTTACAAAAGATTAAACTAGATCCTATCACATCATATTAACGAATAAGTAACATAAAAAATATTGAACAGTCAAAGAATAAAACAAAACCCACGGTGTTGAAATATGGTCAAGGAAGTAGTTAAGAGAGATGGAACGGTAGTACCGTTCGAAAAGAACAAGATCACCATGGCAATCTACAAGGCCATGCTGTCCGTCAAGAACGGAACGATGAAGGACGCAGAGCAGCTTGCAGATAAAGTCGTGGCAAGGTTAAAGGACAGGGAAAAACCATCCGTAGAGGAGATACAGGACATAGTCGAAGACGTTCTGATGACATCGAAGATAGATGGCAGGACGTTCACTGATGTTGCGAAATCATACATACTCTACAGGGAGAAAAGGCGTGCCATAAGGGAAGAGAAGGAGCTTATGGGCGTCAAGGACGACCTCAAGCTGACCCTCAACGCAGTCAAGGTTCTGGAGGCAAGGTATCTTCTCAAGGACGAGGACGGCAAGATCATAGAGACCCCAAGGCAGATGTTCAGGCGTGTTGCATCTCATATTGGCATAATAGAGGCCCTCTATGATTACATCACTTACAAGAAGACCGGAAAGTTGCCGGATAAGGCCGAGATAATAGGAAAGGTATCCCCGACTCAGGAAGAGGTTCTGAGGAGGGCATTTGGTTACATGAAGGAGGACGGCATAATAGAGGGCACGTTTGAGGAATTCATGGACTTCATACAGACAAAGGGAACTTCGGCGGGTAGCTACATAAACAAATTCGAGGAGATCATGTCCTCGCTGGACTTCGTGCCAAACTCGCCCACGCTGATGAACGCTGGAACAAAGCTGGGCCAGCTTTCGGCCTGCTTCGTCCTGCCAGTCGGCGACAGCATAGAGGACATATTCGAGACGCTGAAGAATACAGCGCTGATCCATAAGTCGGGAGGCGGAACCGGCTTCTCTTTCTCCAGGCTCAGGCCGAAGGACGATATTGTTGGATCCACAAAGGGGGTTGCATCTGGCCCGGTATCGTTCATGAAGATCTTTGACGTAACAACAGACGTCATAAAACAGGGCGGCAAGAGGCGCGGCGCCAACATGGGAATCCTGAACTACAACCACCCGGACATCATGGAGTTCATACTGAGCAAGGATTCAGAAAACAAGGTGCTGAGCAACTTCAACATATCCGTCGGTGTAACGGACGATTTCTTCGACAAGCTCGACAATGACGATTACGTGGATCTCGTTAACCCAAGGACAAAGAAGATTATGAAGAGGATAAAGGCCAGGGAGATATGGGACGCCATAATAGACCAGGCATGGAAGACGGCGGATCCAGGGCTGATCTTCCTGGACGAGATTAACAGGAAGAATCCAGTTAAGAACGTTGGCGATATAGAATCTACAAACCCGTGCGGAGAGCAGCCGCTGCTGCCATACGAGTCATGCAATCTCGGCTCGATAAATCTTGCAAGGTACGTCGTAGACGGAAAGAAGATTGACTTTGACAGGCTCAGGGACACTGTCTGGGCTGCAACGCGCTTCCTGGATGACGTCATAGACGCTAACAAGTTCCCGGTGGAGCAGATAAAGAAGGTCACCAGGATGACCAGGAAGATAGGGCTCGGCGTCATGGGCTTCGCCGATATGCTCATAAAGCTAGAGATACCGTACAACAGCTGGGAGGCTCTCGAGATTGGTGAGAAGGTGATGAGCTTCATAAACGAGGAGAGCCACAAAGCATCACAGGCGCTTGCAGAGGAACGCGGCGTGTTCCCTGCATGGTACGGATCGGAATGGGAGAAGGAAGGCATAAAGATGAGGAACTCAACCACGACCACCATAGCGCCGACCGGTACAATCTCAATAATAGCCGGATGCTCATCGTCGATTGAGCCCATATTCGCGCTGGCCTTCGTGAGGCATGTGCTTAACGGGCAGGAGCTTCTCGAGGTGAACCCGCTGTTCGAGGATAAGACGCGTGAGCTGGGCATATACTCCGAGGAGCTAATGAGGCAGGTGGCGGAGACCGGAAACCTGGAGAATGTAAAGATAAACGAGGAGGTTAAGAAGATCTTCGTAACAGCTCATGAGATAGATCCACAGTGGCACGTGCTGATGCAGGCAACGTTCCAGAGGTACTGCGACTCAGGGGTATCGAAGACGATCAACATGAAGAGCGATGCAACCCGTGAGGATATAGCCAGGGCCTATAGGATGGCAAAGGATCTGCACTGCAAGGGCATAACTGTCTACAGGGACAAGAGCAAGACCGTTCAGGTCCTGACAGCCGGAACGGCCGAGACTAAGAAGCCGGAGGAAAAGGAGGTCATCGAGCTAGTGACGAAGATGCCCGACAAGTATCTTAAAATAGATTCAACGTTCGATCCGGCCTGCCCGACGGGCAAGTGCGATAAATGAATGATGAACCAGTAGCCATGCAATTACTTTTTTTATCCCTCTTTAATTTTTTCTGAAGATCTTATCAGTATTGCCTGATGGCCATCGGCTTGATGGCGTCGTATAATGTCTCAGCCCGGTCACAAAATATCATCTCTCAAGTGAATACAGGCTGCTCCCCGCATACTGATCCGCGGTCTCTATGCTCCTGTACCTTATCTTTCTGTTTTCGAGATAGCTTCTGACCTCGTTCAGCGCTATCTCCGGCCTGTTGTTCTCCTGGCTCAGATGGGTCAGTATTACCCTAGTCTCTTCCGTTGCGACCTTGGCTATTGCCTCTGCAGACTGTTCATTGGATAGATGCCCGTGATCGCTGAGTATCCTCCTCTTCAGGATCTCGGGGTAGCTGCCTGTCCTCAGCATCTCTACGTCATGGTTAGATTCGAAGGCAAGTATATCCGAATCCCTTATGCCATCGATCACGCGATCCGTAACCTTTCCAAGGTCAGATACAACAGATATCTTGGCGTCGTGCCAGAATACGGAAAAACCAATTGGATCAGCCGCATCATGAGGTATCTCGAACGCCCTAACCTCGAAGTTTCCGACCACGAGGGATCCGTCCATCTCGTACGTCTTCCTCCTGAAGGATCCGGCAAGGGCCGGCCTCAGATAAACGTCCATATCGATATACTTGGATGTGATGGGGACACCGCTGATATGATCAGAATGCTCGTGGCTGATGAACAGCGATATTTCCCTGCCCTCTAGGCCAAGGCTTCTGATGGAATCCCTGAACTTCTTCATTGTTACGCCAAGGTCTATGACGATGAGATCCGTCCTGTCCCATATGAGCGTGCAGTTTCCCTTGCTCCCGCTGGCAATGTTCTTGAAGAAAAGGGTATCCGCATCTGAATCATGGACGATCTTCTGCCCGTGGATCAATGAACGATCGGAATGAGATAGATCAACTTGGTGTATAAATCTTAGGTAGCTCTCAGAAAAATGAACTCTGCACATCAGCGTGGCCCTCAAGCGATGTTTCAGCGACCGCGGCCATGGATCTTCTCGGCCTCCATCCTGAATTCATACCGCATTGCAGCTTTCCTGAAGGCCCTTGAATAGAGGATCGAGAATGGAAATGGCCTCTGGCTGAGGAACATGATCCTATCCATAATCGATGGCGATCCTGAAGGCCTTTCCCCCTCGAATACGTACTTCAAAGTCCTGTAAAGGGAGAGGCGGCGCGTAAGAAACGGACCGGCTGGACTGCCCTCGGCGATCTCATGGATCCTCTCAAGATCCCGCACAAACCTTCGGAGAAACGACCTTTCGAATTCAACAAAGCTATCAAAGTCCCTGATATCCCTTGACGTGCTCTTAGGCATTATCCTGTATATGGACTCTGTCCTGCCATCGCAGAAAATGGGCACTCCTGATGAGGCTGCGACTGCGAAATAGAATGTGTCAACGGCCAGATCTATCTTCCTCAGATCGGATGCATGCGAATCCAGCAGTTCTCTGGAGATACCCATGGAACTGCTGTTGAAGCTGCAGTTATATCTATCCAGAAGAAACACATCCGATCCTCTCCTTGGTACAAGATACAGTGGATCGGGCAGCAGCGGCTGATAGCTCCTGGCAACGACGCCATCAACGGTCACCGGAAATATGGCATTCCTGTAGAACCCAGCCGCTTTAGCAGACAGCACTTCCATCACCCTAGACACCTTTGTCCTGAGAAAGATGTCGTCGTCATCCAGGAACAGGATGAAGTCACCGCCAGCCGATCTGATCGCATCGTAGACTCTTTCTCCGGATCCGGAAGAACCCGTGGTCACATTTCTTATACCTCTTTCGGAGCAGAGGTCATCGATATATCTATCGTAGAAGTTCTTGGACAGCACGGTCTCGAAATGGTCAGAATCCTGGTTGAGGAGTGATGCCAGAGCATACCTCAGGTATTCCCTCCGGTTGTATGCGGTGACGATTACGCTGATCGTGAACGTTCAGTGAATGTACGTAAAAAAATATAACGATCCTTTAAGTATACCAAATGCTTCAATTGTTTCAATCGCTGAGATACAGAATGCTAGCCTATGCGGTAACCGGGTCAGCACTTTGGGGCCTATCCGGAACGGTATCATCGATACTCTTCAGTCGTTACGGGATGCCGTTCTCCACGCTTGTCACGATGAGGATGGTCTTCTCCGGGATCATACTGCTGGCCATGGGCAGAGGCTTCGTTGGCAGAAGGGATCTTCCGCTGTTCCTTGTATTTGCGATACCCGGCCTATTTGGCGTGCAGATACTCTACCTCGCCACCATATCATTTTCCAACGCTCCGGTTGCAACGCTGCTGCAGTTCCTCTTCTTTCCAATCGTTGCCATATATGATTACATGATCTACAGGAGCCTTGGCCTTTCGCCACTGATACTGGCACTTACCTTCTCGATATTGGGCATCTACGAACTCACAACTGGGTTCCCGTTTTCTGGCATATCAGTGAGGATAAGCTTCATCGCCCTGGTCCTCGGGCTTGCCACAGCGGCCGCCGCTGCGCTCTACACGATAACATCATCCAGGATCGTGAAGGAATACGGGGGCCTTAAAACTGTGGCCTCTGGGATGATCGTGGGCGGCATCGTCTCCGTGCCGATGGGATCTTATTCCGGGATATCCTACTTCCAGAACATCGATATGGCGCAGATTATTCCCGTGGTTTCACTGACGCTGTTCGTGATCATATTCGGAACGGCACTGGCATTCTATCTCTACATCAGCAGCATGCGGTACATAAGCCCTGTGGAGGCCGCCGTTTCCGGGACTCTGGAACCCTTGGCCGCTGCCGTTTCATCTTACCTGGCACTTGGAATAAGGCTGAGCCCGATGCAGTATGTTGGAGGCATACTGATCGTAATATCGATACTCGTGATAGTCCTTGCGAAGAACAGGAACGGTTGATACCCTAATATTATGGTAAAACACTGCATTTCTCGTGCGAAATATGGCGCAAAGGAGCAATATTAATATTGAAAACAGCAATGCCAGACCTCGCTTCACAGAAGTGAACCATGAGGAATTCCACGCTGATAGCCCTTAGGTCTTTTATTGTTTCAGCAGGTGCAACTGCTGCCAATAGTTTCATAGGGGTATTCGGTGTATTTCTCGGTGCCACAGCCGTTGAGATGGGGTGGCTACAGTCAACGGCCAACGCCATATCAAACGGAGGACAGCTGCTTTGGGGGCGCATCAGCGACAGATTCGGCAGGAGAAAACCGTTTCTCATATTGGGAAGCATCGTTCTGGGCGTTCTCTGGTACCTTCTGACCATGGTTAGGACACCGATCGGCCTTATCGTCCTTTACGCCTTTATATCTCTATTCGGATCGCTGATAACCGTCAACTGGTTCTCGCTCATAGCGGATCAGGTGAAAAGCACGGTACGGGGTCGTTTCCTCTCCATAGTGAACATGCTGAGCTCGGCAGGCACAATAATATCGCTGATCGTCATGGTGTTTCTCTTCCACGGCACGGCCACAGAGGAGATACTCATACCGTTCTCAGCCGCTGCCGTTTCTTACATTCTGTCTGCCGTGCTGATGTCATTTCTCAGGGAATCAGGTTCTGCCAGAAAATTTTCTGGGAACCTCATAAAAACCCTGCGTTCCGCAAGAAGGGAGAACAGTCTCTTCTACCGGTACTTCATGGCAATGAACGTACAGGGTTTCTTCTGGTCCATGGCGTGGCCAATGTTCCCGATGACTGTAGTCCTGATAATGAACTTCGATCTAGCACAGGTCGCCATACTTACGGTGGCCTCTCTATTAACATCCGTCATCGTTCAGTACCTGCTCGGCAGGATCACTGACCACGTGAGCAGGCCCCCGTTGATATTTGGCAATCGCCTTCTGCTTAGCGCGATACCGTTGCTGTATGCATTCTTCGTGAATTTCAAGGAATTCATAATACTGGAGATCTACAGTGGGATCCTCGGATCGATACAGAACGTCGTGATGAACTCCTATCTGCTCGATATTGTCCCTGATGGGCACAGGGCAGAATACATATCCATAATTAACGGTTTCAACGGCATCATATACTTAGCTGGCGCCCTTTCTGGAGGATACGTGCTGGCGTTCATGGAGACGCTTTTCCCCATCAGGTTCGCGCTGATGTATTCGTACATCATGGTTTTCTTTGGGAGGTTCCTGTCGGCCTTCCTGTTCCTGGGACTGAAGGAACCGGATCAGAGGGAGAGAGTACCTCTCAGCCTCTAATCGCTTATACTGAGGTTCAAGCAGCCGGGAAGCCCCTCAGGAGGTACGATGAAATTCAGATAGTTGGGTCTACGATGTTTTGTTGGGTCTGATATCACTAATGGCTATTCAACTGCTGGAACACCTGATACCGGAAACTGTAGATCTAACAGCCTAACCATTTACCCGATAATATACGGGCAAAAGCAGCATCATGGCTTTATTCAATCTGACGCATGATCTTAAATTTAATGTCTGATAAAACCTGTATCTCAATTTCATATAGCATATAACTCCAACAAGTGTTTATATAATCAATGTGTTATATTATCAGTTATGAAGGCAAATAAAACATCAAAATTATAGAAAAATTAAGGGTTTGGAGGAAGCTGTAATTCTCAATAGCTTCAGTGATGAGATACATGTACTTCATCCAATGGAAAAAGTCTATAATTGATGATTCTACATCTATAACAATGATAACAGCTGCCAGGGTGAAGCTGTATCCAAACGAAAGACAGAAGGTCCTTTTAGAAAAACACCTTGGTAGCTGTCGTTTTGTCTACAATTATTTCTTAGCGAAGAGGGATGAATACCACATAACGCATAACGATGCGGATAAATCTTCTCTGAGCTATCTGGATACTCAAAAACATGCTAGTTGAACTAGAAAAGAATTATACATGGCTTTATGAAGTGAACTCCCAATATTTAAGGATGTCCCTACGCTTCCTTGACAACGCATTTAAGAAGACGCTCATGTACAAGACGTATAAATATGGAAAGAACGTGGTAAGGATGGGTAGGTTCGATCCCTCATCGAAGATATGTTCAAGGTGCGGTAACATAAAGCATGATCTTAAGCTATCTGATCGTGCGTACCACTGTGATGTATG
>NZ_VYIJ01000030.1 GCF_008709555.1 Thermoplasma sp. | reverse complement strand
AGTTTAAGCATCCCTGAATTCATAGGGATGATAACTTCCAAAGGTGGATGTTAACCATGTTAACAGAAACCATAACCTGGATAAATCTGGTCAACTGGATGAATCCATAAGAAATCAGGCCATAAGCTATCTTATCGATAAATTTTCTTCCTCTGGAACCAAGATAGGATGGCTCATGATAGCCTCGATCTTCGTAGAGTCATGGGACCTGTATTCAATATCGTTCATACTGATCTTCCTCTCGAAGATATTCCATCCGTCGGCGCTGCTGCTTGGACTTACCGCCGCTGGCACCCAGGGAGGAGCCGTTATCGGGGCATTGCTTGGAGGCTGGCTCGCCGACAAGATCGGAAGAAGGAAGATCTTCCTGTCCACCATGGTGATATTCATGGTGGTGGGCCTTGCTCAGGCTTTCTCTCCGAATATGATCGTTCTCGCCGCTCTGAGGCTAATGCTCGGAGTTCCGTTGGGTATGGACGTTGCAAGTGGATACACATACATAATGGAGTATATGCAGAAGGGAAAAAGAGAAGTTATGGGGAATAGATGGCAGTTAATGTTCGCGGTCGGAGAGATATCGGCCATAGCGGCTGTTGCAGTACTGCTTTATGCGGGTGTATCTCCGCACATCCTATGGAGGATTGTTCTAGGAGCGTCCGCCATACCAGCTCTTGTGATCTTCGTCCTGAGATATAATCTTCCTGAGACTGCCATATGGTTGATCGAAAAAGGAAAATACGTCGAAGCTAAGAAAGTCACAAAGGAAATGTATGGAGATTCGCTGGCCATGCTCCCTGATCATGATGAGGTTGTGGAAAAGGTTAAGCTTTCAAGATTTTTAGGCGAAATCAGGAAAGACAGGATAAAATGGAGAAGTTCGGTTTATGGCTGGATCGCCTGCTTTGCACAGAGCAGTGAATTTTCAACGTTTGCTTTCTATATCCCTGTGCTCTTTGTACTGCTGGGCGTATCAAGCATAATCGGTACCGATCTGATAACTTTAGGTATATATTTCGTCGCCATGATCTCTGGACTTGTGGGCCCTGCGATACTTCCGAAGATAGGACAGAGAAGACTCAGCATATACGGCTTTGGTATAGTTCTAATCGCCCTGATAATCGCCGCCCTTGCTATATTTACGCATCTTCTGATCATACTGCCATTCGTAGCCGCCTTAATGTTGTGGGGTCACTACTGGGATGCAGAAAATGTGATGACCATTCCATCAATGGTCGCTCCGCCTAAATATAAGGCAACATCTAGCGGCTTTGCCTATGTGTTTGTTAAGCTGCCAGCATTTCTTTCAATATTCCTATTTCCAGCCTTCTTCGATGCGATAGGAAAAGGACCGGCAACCCTCTTCACAGCCATATTTCCGCTCATAGGACTATTGTCTGCAATACTGATACTTCCAGAGGTGTATGGATACAAGGAGGTTCAGGCAAACCCATCATAAAAGTAAAATATTTATTTTTATTATAATGTTATTATATCTTATAAAATTCCAAGCCCAGTTCCCTTATCTTTTCCTGTGTCGGGTATCCTCTGGTATCCCAGCCACGTACCCTGTAATAGTCCTGCAGAAGCCTTGAGAGCGGAACGACGTTCCCCTTCTTTGGCCCTTTGGGAATCGGAACGTTCAGGAAGCGATCCGGTAGTTTATCGTCCTCCGGCTTTATTCCAGCTTTGAGGTTAAAGAGGCGTTCAAGGTTCCACACACGTTCGGCGGCCTTCATTATCTCATCTTTAGTGTAGTTGAAACCGGTCACGGCATTCACGAGCTCTATGTAATCATCCAGATTCAATGCAAACGACGGGAACTGGCAGAGGCCGGAGCAATCCATAACCTCGGTGAAGTCCTGAACGTATTTTACAAGATCGGCTTTACCATCCAGTTGAAGCGGATCCTGTGTTGGTTCCACGCCAAGTATCTCGTTCGATATTGTGTAGGCCCTCATGTGCGATCCGCCTATGTTGCTCGTGGCGTACTCCAGGGCCATTCCCCAGACACCGCGTGGATCGTAGGCAGCTATCTCCTGCCCCTTGACGCTCATCGATGCACTTTCGTCACCATACATCTTGGCAAGGCGGTATGATCCCTCAGCCAGCTTGTCTCCGAAATCCTTCCTGTATCCGATCTTCGCAGTCATCTCAAGGACAGCGGAGGTGTTTCCGAACTTTGGCTTCGTGGGCCCCACATCTTTGTCAGGTATCTTACCCTTCTCGTACAGCTCCATCGCAGCAGATATGGTAAGTCCAGCGCTTATGGTATCGTATCCCAGACGATCAGCATTATCGTTGGCCGCTATTATTGTGTAAAGATCATGAACCCCTGTATTCGGTCCAAGTGCCCAGGTGCTCTCGTATTCAGGGCCCTCGCTCTCACGTTCGTTGTATTTCACAACACGCCCACAGCCTATGGGGCATGCGAAGCAGGGTTGGTTGTGGATGAGATATGTTTCGGCCAGCGTCTCCCCGCTTACCTCATCTGCAATGGGATCGTCGCCAGAGTCCGTGGCGTTTTTCACGGAATATATGCCAGACCTGTTTATTATATTGGTCAAGACCTCGGTGCCGAACTGAGTTAAACCCTGTGAGGTCACAGGATTCTCCTTTATCTTTTTCAGCATCTTTGGAAGGACGGCCTTATACATCTCAGGATTGCCGATGGCTGGCATCTTTCCGCCTCCTGCAACGATGGCCTTGAGATTCTTTGAACCCATCACAGCTCCGACACCGTTCCTGCCCGCCGCTCTATGCTTGTCGTTCATTATGGCCGCGAATTTAACAAGATTCTCACCGGCCGGTCCAATGCAGGCCACACTGACGTTGCCGCCTATCCTGTTGACGAGTATGTCCGTGGTCTCGAACACGTCCTTGCCCCACAGGTCTGAAGCATCGCGGAGTTCAGCCTTTCCCTTGTCCACGAACAGATACACCGGCTTCTTTGATTTGCCCTTGAATATTATCATGTCGAAACCTGCATGCTTAAGCTTTGCCCCGAAGTAGCCCCCGGAGTTGCTCCTGGTGATCGTGCCTGTAAGCGGGCTCTTCGTCACGGCCATGTACCTTGCTGCCGTTGGAGCGCTCGTTCCGGTCAGCGGTCCCGGCGCGATTATAAGCTCGTTTTCAGGATCGTACGGATCGATCTTCGGGTCGACCTCCTCCACATAATACCTCGTGGCCAGCCCCTGTCCACCTATGTAATCGCGGGCCCACTGCATATTGGTATCCTCGATCTTGAGTGTGCCGCTCCCAAGATCAACCCTCAGGATCTTGCCTGTAAAACCACCAACCATATTGATCAAGATAATCAATAATTTACAATATATAAATATTCTTAAATACTTTTTAATTTCTCTCAATTGATATGAAGTCTAAATTGAGGCATCGATAATTTTTTATTGCGACATTCGTAATCTCCCTTTATGAGGAACGTTTTAGAGATCGTTGAAGACGCAGATAAGTACAGATCCTCCGTGATAAACCTGCAGGCTTCCGAGAATGTGATCAGTCCGGCCGTGAGGAGGGCCATCGCATCCGATTTTGCCTCCCGGTACTCCCACCTGGAAAACGGAGTCAATGATTATGGCGGAACAAAATACGCCGAGGAACTGGAAAATGCCGTTGCTGAAAAGGCAAGGATCCTATTCGGATTCTCTCATGCGGAGACAAGGACGCTGAGCGGGCATATCGCAGCGATGACTGTACTGGCTGCACTGGTGAAGAGAGGAGAGAGCATAATGAAGATGCCAGAATCTGTGGGCGGCTACACTGGCTACTCCAACGCCTACCTTCCTAGGATGATGGGATTCAAGGCCTATGATATACCGGTTGACGCCAACGGTTTTATTGATTACAATGGTCTGGAGAAGCAGGCGGAGTATATCAAACCCAAGATGATCGTTCTGGGCCAGTCCATATTCGTCAAATCCTACGATCTATCGAGGATCAGGGAGATATGCGACAGGCATTCATGCATCATAGGATACGATGCATCCCATGTCATGGGCCTGATAGCTGGAAAACAGTTTCAGAGGGATATAAAGAAGGCGGATGTCGTGTTCGGATCAACACACAAGACGTTCTTCGGCCCACAAGGCGGCCTCATACTAACGGATAATGAAGGAATGTTCAAACGCATAGAGGAAAACGTCACATGGAGGACCATGGATAACTACAACATAGCCAGAATGGCTGGAGTCGGAGTGGCCATAGAGGAGATGATCAAATATGGGCAGGATTATGCACAGAGAGTGATAAAAAATTCAAGGACGCTTGCAGAGGCAATAAACGGAAAGATAAGGGTGAAGCATGACCCATGGTTCACGGAGTCTCACCAGATACTCCTGGACGGAGAATGGCTGAAATCGCAGGGCTACGATTATGTGAAGTTCAGCAAAACCATGGAGAGCAACGGTATAGTGGTAGACAGGATTGGGAGGATAGGCACAGCAGAAATCACAAGGATGGGCGTGGATGACATGTCTGAGATAGCGTCGATGATCATCGATGCCTTTGAAGGTACAGATGTGAAGGATAGGGTTAATAAATTCGTACGCAATATGAAAATGAGGTACTATGAAAGTTAGTGAACTGATGACCACAGACCCGATAACTGTGAGCATTGACGACACGTTTTCCAAGGTGATGTCAAAGATGAACGAGACCGGCATACACCAGCTCCCCGTCATGGACGGAGACCGCTATGCCGGCATGATAACGTACTCGGATCTGCTGAAGAAGAGAAGCATACAGGTAAAATCGAAGATATCAAACTACACCATAAACACGCCAACGTTGAACGCTGACGATGATGTCCTGGAAGCCGTACGCCTCATAAAGGATACCGGGTTATCCGCACTCCCCGTGTTCCAGAAGGGGAAGCTAGTGGGCATAATATCAAGGACTGACATAATAAAGAATCTGCCCCAGATCGTTGACGTGAAGGACGTCAGGATATTTCAGATCATGAGCTCCGATCCAGTGTACGTCTATGAGGATGATGACATCGAAGAGGCCTTCGACAATATGAGGATGCTCAACGAGGTCGAAATACCTGTTGCAAGCAGGGATGACAAGCTATCCGGAATAATAAGGCTGAACAACATACTCAACATACTCTACAGGCAGAAGGAGAAGATAAAGTATGGAGGCTACGGAGAAAAGGAACCAGTAGAGATAAAGTGCAAGTCGCTCATGGATCCGCCGGTAAGCGTGGACAGGTACTCCGGAATAGATGAGGCCGTGAAGCTGATGACGCAGTACGGTTTGCATATAATGCCGGTGACCGACTCTGGGAAGATCGTGGGCATCGTGGACTTCAGCGATCTTATAAACATGATCAAGACGGAGAGCAAGGAAGGTATACTCATAGAGATAAGCGGCCTCGACATATACGACGAGGATCTCTATGATATAGCCTTCGAGCTTTCCGAACGCTTCCTCGATAAATTCTCCAGGATGACAGATGTGTCTCAGGGAAAGCTCCTTATACACGTGATGAAGTACAAGACGCAGGGTTCCACAAAGTACAGCATAAGGACGAGGATTTCAGCCCCGCCGCTATTCCTGGTGCAGAACGGTTCTGGCTGGAACTTTGCGGAGGTGCTTGGAGAGATCTTCGACAGGTATGAGGAGAGGCTCAAGAAGATCAAGGAGAAGCAGTAAAGATGCTGCTTTCTCCCATCTTCATTGATGTTTCATCTTTTCGTTTTCAATTTTCTGATTTTTCTCATGATGAGGTGATAGTTTATGAGTGGTGAACTTCTTGACAGGATACTGGATTACGTCGGATCCAGATCCTCCTTCGCCGATGCCAGGTTCATGGAGATCGAAAGCAGGGGGGCCGTGATAAGGAACGGAGAATTCGATGAATCCATATATTCAAACGACAGCGGATACGCAGTCAGGGTCGTCAACGGTTCCATCGCCATGGCGTACGTGGATTCGGAGGACTGGGACAGGGTAAAGGCAGCTCTGGATGACGCCATAAAGAGATCGAAGAAACCCGGCAAGAACAGGATATACCATGGGAAGGCTGAAAGAGCTACTTGGTCAGAGATAGGTGGTGATCACGTCAGAGACCACAGCCTGGAGGATATCGTGGGAATACTCAAGGACGCAGATTCCATGGCTGGAGATGCAAGCGTCCGAATAAATGCGTTATCCGACAGGTTCGTGCACCAGGTGTATGTGAACACAGACGGGTCGTATGTTGATGGTACCTATTCAAGGATCTTCTTCAACTACCTCGTGGGCGTTTCCGAGAACGACAGGTACGAGCAGTCCTCAGAGGAATTCGGCTGGACCGGTGGCTACGACAACTTCGACTTCAAGATGATATCCGATACCATAGGCACTGATGTGTCAAACCTACACGAGATAATACTTGCGCCCTCCGTGGAACCGGGGAACTTTGATGTCATAGTTGGCCCGGAGATATCGGGCATAGTGGCGCATGAGAGTGCAGGCCATCCTACTGAGTACGACCGTATCGCTGGCAGGGAGGCTGCCCTGGCCGGTGAGTCTTTCCTCACCGGAAAAACATTTCCATACAGGATAGGTTCGGATAAGGTCAGTGTCATAGACGATCCCACTCTTAAAGGTTCGTACGGGTACTACCTGTACGATGACGAGGGCGTCCGTGCCAGGAAGCGTTATCTTTACAGGAACGGATACACGTCTGAATTTCTAATAAACAGGGAGAGCGCAGCCTGGCTAGGACAGGAGAGCAACGGTTCCGGCCGATCGTCGTCATGGGATATGGAACCGCTTGCAAGGATGAGCACCACATACATTGAACCAGGAGATTACTCATTCGAAGAGCTGTTTGAAGACGTTCACAGGGGCATATACATCAAGTCGTTCACCGAATGGAACATAGACGATATAAGGTTCAACGAACGCTACGTCGGAAAGGAGGCCTATTACATAGAGAACGGAGATATAAGGGGCCGGATAAGGAGGCCAATACTGGAGACGAATACGATAAAATTCTATTCAGCCGTTGACGCCGTCGGCAAGGATCTGCACTTCAGCGCCGGCATCTGCGGCAAGGGCGATCCGGAACAGGGCGTGGAGGTATGGATGGGCGGGCCGCACATGAGGCTCAGAAACATGAGGGTGAAGTGATCATGTTCGATCTTGATAGGATATCGGAAATATTCGATAAGAAATTCGACGAGTATGCCATCGAGATGCACGTGAACAGGGATGAACAGGTGCGGTTCTCTAATGGAAGCAGGGATCTGCACAACATATGGCAGGAATCCGTCCTGCTAGTATTCGTTTCAAGAGGAAAGAGGACGATAATGACAACCATAAAGGAGGGTGCCGATCTGGAGAAGTCCATCGAGGATCTGTCACGGAGAATAGACCAGGCTCCTGAGAATCCCCTGTTCTCTGGCATAAACGACAGGAAGCAGACGTACAGGAAGATCGATGCTTCCTCAAAGGGCTTCGACGCTGACGATCTCGCCGACAGGGCGATCGAAGGATCCAGGGACGCTGGTTCAGACAGGATGGCTGGTCTGGTGTATGCCATGCGATCCAGGGTAGAGATAGCAACCGGGTACAACAGAGGTTCCTACGATTCAGTCGGTGCGGAGGTCGTCGTACGGTCATTCAAGGGAGATCGATCAGGGCAGGAGTGCGGACACAGCGGCATAAACGGCAGTCTGGATGCATATGCCATCGGAAAGAGATCGGCGGAGAACATAGTTAACGTGGAGAAACATGAGGGCAGGGAAGGCCGCTACGATGTCATACTCGCCCCCATGGCCGCAGGGAACATCATAACCTCCGGAAGCTATGCATTCTCTGCACATACCGTAATATCAGGCCTGAGCTTCCTCCAGGATTCAGTGGGCAGGCAGGTTGCATCGCCAATCGTCAACCTGTACGACGATCCGACTGATACGGCCGGGATGGCCTATCGCGTCTTTGATGAGGAAGGTACTGCCACATCTAAGATCCCGCTGATAGACCATGGAACGCTGAAGACGTATCTTCACTCAGCGTCAACTGCAAGATACATGAACACGCAGACGACGGGAAACGCGGGTATCATATCTCCGGAGTCCTGGCAGCTTGAGATGGATGGTGGCAATACGCCAATTGCTGAACTGATATCTGATATGCGCGATGGGCTCTTCGTAAGGAACAGCTGGTACCTGCGTTTCCAGGACTACAGAAACGGCATATTCTCAACCGTACCGAGGGACGGCGTTTACCATGTGAAGAATGGCGAGATAGTGGAGTCCTGGGAAGGCGTGAGGATAAGCGATTCCATCCCAGACATACTGAAGAAGATCTCAGATCTTTCCAGGGAGACTCAGTACGTGAAATGGTGGAACGAGGTCATGCCCTCGAGGCTCCCGTACATCAAGGTCAACGGACTCGGTATAACAAAGTCCCACTGACCCATTTTTCTCCGTTCAAGAATAAGTTTTAAGCATAGTCAGTGATACTTTTTCATGGAAGTCGAGAAGTACGATCTCACGCTGGATTTTGACATTCAGAAGAAGACCTTCAATGGAACTGAGACGATAACAGCTGATGCTGGAGACATTGTCCTGGATGCCGTTGGGCTCCAGATAAACTGGATGAAGGTCAATGGCAGGGATGCCGCTTTCACGTACGATGGCCAGGTCATACGGGCTCCTGGCGATTCCCAGCCGCAGAAGATAGAGATATCTTTCGCCGGAAAGGTCTCAGATTCTCTCTCAGGTATATACTATGCCGGTCGCGAAAATGGCATGATAACGACACACTTCGAGGCGACGGATGCCAGGCGCATGTTTCCTTGCGTTGATCACCCGGCACACAAGGCAGTGTTCTCTATCACGCTCATCATCGACAAGGATTACGATGCAATATCGAACATGCCGCCGAAGCGCATTGAGGTCTCAGAGAAGAAGATCGTGGAATTTCAGGATACACCAAAGATGTCAACGTATCTGGTGTACGTGGGTGTCGGTAAATTCAAGTATGAGTATGAGAAATACCGTGACGTCGATTTGATACTTGCATCACTCAAGGAGATAAAATCGAAGTATCCCCTTGATATGGCCAGAAGATCGATCGAATTCTACGAGAATTACTTTGGAATACCATACGCTCTGCCAAAGATGCACCTGA
>NZ_VYIJ01000002.1 GCF_008709555.1 Thermoplasma sp. | reverse complement strand
TAGGCGGTGAAATGTACCGCTGGGAGATGTATGAACACCCTGCTGAACGCATAAAGGGCATAATATTCTACGGGATGGTCAGATCCTTCGACAACAGGTATTACAGGAAGGGATCAGCAATAGATAGATTGGAGCGCAGGGAGCCATTTCATGTGGATGAGGTCAAATTTGTCGCCAATGCAACTAAGAAGCCACTGAAGGTTCCTATAACGGGACCGTACACCATGATGGAATGGTCTTTCAACGATTATTATGAAAGCAGGGAGGATCTGGCTATGGAATTTGCCCGTATAATCAATGAGGAGCTGAAGGATATAGCCAGTGTGTGGGGACAGGTATCAGGAGGGCGCAAACTCGAGATACAGATCGATGAGCCAGCTACCACAACCCATCCGGATGAGATGGATATTGTTGTGGACTCAATCAACCGATCCGTTCAGGGAATAGATGGAGAGATTAGCATGCATGTGTGTTATAGCAGGGACTACCGGTTGCTTTACGACAGGATACCGGATCTTAAGATAGATGGGTACAATCTCGAATATTCGAACAGGGACACCCTTGAACGCGGTCTCACAGACGATAAGAGGGTCGGCTTTCAGGACCTGAAGTACTTCGCCCAGATAAACGACAGCCTGCAGAAGAAGAAGTTCATAGGTATAGGAGTTACCGATGTTCATATAGATTACGTTGAACCTGTGGATCTCATAGAGGACAGAATAAATTATGCACTGAAGATAATAGGCGATCCAGAACTTGTGAAAATCAACCCCGACTGCGGATTAAGAACGAGAAGCAGGGAGATAGGCGAACAGAAACTCAGGAACATGGTCATAGCCAGAAACAATGTTCTCAAGCAGCTATGATCAGATGACTTTTATTTTTTATAAATAATGTTAGAGGTTTGGGGGAAGCGGTAAAACTCTTCTCGGACACGAGATGCACGGACTTCCCCCAATAGAAAGATCTTTAAAGTGCGTATCTATATTTTTTATCCCTCAGGATAACCAAGTGTTGTGATGCTTGAGTAAAATCGCTGAAATCCGAATATACGCCTGTGGACGTCGCTATTTTGGCTTGTCCGGATGTCCGGAGAGGCGGATGCCCCCTCGCTGAAAGCAAGCCCTGAAGCTTCAGCTGAGGAATAGCTCACCTGCCTTTCGGTAAAATGGCATATTTCAAAGATCCTCTCAAACTGAAATCTCCATGAAAATACGATAATAATATTAACTATATTTGCAATATGAGGGTTAATGCAATTGCACGCGAGGGTTCTGGTACTGGTCGTTGTAACAGTTCTGATGTTCTCATCTTACGCTTATTACATGAATTATGAACATGGTCAGAATACAGCTTCGTTCGGTCAGCATGTGAATGAATATTCTGTCACTACAGTTAAGAATTATGATACCACCATAATGGTAAATTACAGCCAGCTTTCCTACGCGATCCTCAGATCGCTCGGTCTTGAATTTCATATATATGGGCAGTACCTCATCCTCTCTGGGCTTTCAGGCCGTCAGTTTTCGGAAATAACCGGAGTCCTCGGGGCCTATGGCATAGGTTTCATGTCGATACCGGAAAATTTAACCGCAACTCCATATTTGAATGCAACGCCGATGCAACAGTCTAGCGGTCTTGTATACTACCCGCACCAGATATACCAGGCGTATGATTATTCTTCTGCTTTCCTTAATGGTATAATGGGAAAGGGTGAAACCATAGGCATAGTTGATGCCTTCGGTGATCCCTATCTTAATTACGATGTCTTTGCATTTGATCAGCTAACAGGTCTTCCGCCGGTGAATCTCAGCGTGATATATCTCAATTTCACCGGTTTCAGCGTGAATTCGCACTGGGTTGAGGAGACAAGTCTGGATGTGGAATGGGCCCATGCTTCCGCACCGTATGCCAGAATAGTGCTGGTGATCTCAAACAACGATACTGTCTCATCGCTGACCTCAGCACTGAACTATATGATAAACAACATCAGACCTGACGTGATATCGCTGAGTTGGGGAATAGCTGAGAACCAGGTAGCGAAACCTGATCTTATTGCCATGGATGCGATCTATCAAGAGGCAAGCCAGGAAGGGATAACCATCGTAGCCGCATCCGGCGATAACGGTGCATATGACGGGACAGGAAACCTTACGGTCAATTTCCCAGCATCCTCTCCATACGTACTATCAGTCGGGGGTGTTTCGCTATTCGCCTTCAATGGAAAATTCTCAGAATCGGCTTGGGGAGGGATATCGGATGGAAAGAGCTATGGAAGCGGCGGGGGTTACAGCTCGGTCTTCACCAGACCTGTATGGCAGGACCCTGAGAACTATTCGTCAGCATTCAGAGGTGTACCTGACGTATCAATGGTGGCAAATCCAAACACTGGTGTTCTGATGATATCCGGCGCAAAGGCGTACGACGCTGGAGGTACGAGCCTTGCGGCCCCTCTATGGGCAGGCATAGTGGCATTGATGGATCAGGCCAGCAAAAGATCGCTGGGGCATGTTGACCCTCTGCTATACCAGATATCAAATACAAGGTTCTACCAAAACGCCTTCACGCAGGTAACGTCTGGATCCAACGGTTATTACAACGCCTCACCTGGCTGGAACCCGGTAACAGGGCTTGGAACGCCAATCGTCTCGAACCTGATAAACGATACCAATTACATAATGGATCCGTATGGTTCCATGTATCTCTTTAACACAACACCAGACTCTGTCTCAGCAAGTTTTACGGTGATGGAAGGCAACTCGACATACTCGTACATAGGATTCTATCAGAACAGTTCAAGTTACATCCTCTTTGGCATAATGAATCTCACCGGTTACAGCAATGCAGTGATCATGGTTTCTGAGAACGGCATAACGCTACAGCAGAACGTAAGTATGGCCAATGGGAGGATCTCAGATCTGAGCATATCGGCACTCTCGACTTATGAAATAAATGTAACGTATAACGGTAAATCATACGATTTAACCGCGTTCTTCTTCAACATGGGCCTGATGAGGCCGGTGGCAGGCGTTGAGGTTGTGAATTCGATGGATAATCTCAGTTCACCGGTAGTTTATATCCATGACCTCATGATCGATGGAAGAGGTTACAGTAATTTCAGCGCAACTCAGATACGTTACTCCGGAATAGGGCCGGCCTATGACTCCATCGGCATGGATGTTCTGAATAACGGAAGTCTGATGGCGGCTAGGTCAAGCAGCTTCATTCCCAATCCTATCAAGGGTACGGTCAGCTTGCCTTATATCCAGTATCAGATCAAGCTAGGTGCACCCATGCTTATATCGCTGTATCTAAACGACAGCTATAATGCCGTATTCTACCATGACGGATACCCTGTAAGGCAGCCATTAGAGACGTATGGGGGTACGACAATGGAGTTCAACACAACATACTCAGGATCGAACATAACCATCAACGTAACGGTTCCACGTGTCTATGATATGAATATAACATTCATTAAGAATTATGGATACTCACCAGTCTCGGCCGCAATACTGGTGGATCATTTCTATTCCTACATAGTGGCAAACGGTACATCAATTCCGGTCATGGCTGGCCCTACAGAGTTCACCATTGAATCAAAAGAATTCAATACCTTTAACGGTCAGATAGATATGGAATCCAACAAGACAGTGAATGTGCCGATGGATCCATATAATGCCACGGTTCAGATCACAGTATATCCAGCTTCTGCAAACGTTACAATCTCAGGTCGTATCCTGAGTGAGGCAGACGGCCAGTATACCGGAATATTCCATCCAGGCACTTACACCATCAATGTAACGATGCCAGGCTTTAGGAATTATTCGCAGATCATCACGCTAACACCCGGAAAAGTGTATCGGAATCAGGTGATCCTGAATCCGACCGTACCGATGCTGAGGATAGCCGGAAACGTGACAGATGGGCTGTTCAAGTTCCCTATTCCTGACGTGCTTGTGAATGCCAATGAGACGTATGCATACACGAATGCCACCGGAAACTTCTTTGTATATGCAGGCAGCGATAGAGGAAACGTGTCGTTCAGCGATCCTCTTTACCACGGTGTTGTCGTCAACTATACAGGCAGCCCCGGAGAAACGCTATACCTCAACATTGATCTCTACCCGGCAAACGTGTCTGTCCTATCTATCTTTGTTCCAAGGATAGCGAACGTTTTCCCATTTTTATTTTACATAACCTACATCTCATGGAATACATATACCGGATCAAACTTCGGGGTATACGAGATACTGATATCGAACAGCAGATCCATGTCAAACCCGCAGAAACTCATAATAACCGATCAGTCGCAGAACAGCCTGTTCATAATGGGAACAACGCCGGGGCATAGCTATTACATTCAGGAAGTACTTATGCTTAATACAGGACAGTTTTTCCAGAGCCAGGTTACGGTCATGTCATACTCTAACCCCGTCTATCTTGGACTTAACCTAGTTATCGTGGCCGCAATTTTAATATACATATACTTTGCGATCTCGATATTCGTCAGGAGGAGGCGTGAATACTGATGCAGTACGTATCCTGTCTGCACGCTAAAGGGATCAAGGACGTATCAGATGGATATGATGGATCGATAACGCTGGTGAAATCCCAATATTCCAGCATCTATGTTGAGAGGTATGGCCGGAATGGTATCGCAAAAATTGATTGACCTGTTCAGGAAGTATTATCGAGAAAACATGATAGATCCTCCTGAGCTGATAAGCAAGCGTGAAGTTGGATACATGACATTCTCCGGCGAGGTCATACGGCATCTTAGGGTGAACAATAAGTTTGAACTGAACATGCTTCTTCGTGACGCCGCACCCATGCATGTTTACAGCTCTGCGGCTTACTACAGGAAGCCGGATGAACGGAAGATGCCGGAGAAGGAATGGGAGGGAGCCGATCTCATATTCGACCTCGATTCTGATCATCTTCCCGGAGCCGAAAAGATGTCTCAGAGGAATATGCTGGCGCAAATCAGGGATCAGACCAGTAGGCTTGTATCAGATTTTCTCATGGATGATTTTGGCATTCCCAGATCTTCCATAAAGATATATTTCTCAGGAAATCGGGGATACCATGTTCATGTATCGGATGACAGGATTTACAGGCTGACGTCAGACGCACGGCGTGAGATAACGGATTATATAACGGGCAACAGCCTCGACGAATCCATTGTCAGAAAGGCAATCAGCATGCTTGCAATAGTCTCTGGAGGATGGCCTGCAGTTATAAGGAGAGAACTGGGTGATAATGCGAACGGAGGCATGATCAGAGAGACGGAGATCAGGAAGGCGATAAAGAAGGCTAGGGAAGATCATTCTGTCCTGATAGATTCTCCTGTGACGTATGATATACACAGGATCATAAGGATGCCCAATACGCTTCACGGCAAGAGCGGGCTGATCGTGAGAGAGGTTCCGATCGATCGCCTTCAGGACTTCGATCCGTTGCAGGAATGCATTCCAGAACAGTTTATGGATGGAGAATACGATATCATCCTGCCTGAAAAGATAAGATCCGTGGAAATAGGTGGCACTGAAGCTCCCAGGATGCCTGGCAGGCACAGGGTCAAAACCTATGTGGCCGTGTACCTTGTGGCTTCTGGTCGTGCGGTCTTTCCATGACGGTATGGCTCGATGATTTATACCGTAATGGCGAAACGGTGGCACAGGGAATAGTGGGGATTATATCACAGGTCGCATTTCCTAGCTGATCCTGAAACAATGGATATACACATATTTTCCATGGATCATATAGATCGCAGTTCTGCTATTGATTTGTTTCAGCAACAAAGTTATATCATGGATAAAATACCTTACCATGGGAAACTTCGGAGTAACGCAGGACGAAGATCTGGTACTCTCATTTGTCAGGAAATTTGCGGAGGAGGAACTTAAGCCGCTGGCAAGGGAGATCGATGAGAAGATGCAGGTACCCCAGAGGATAATAGACAGGATGAAGGATCTTGGGTTATTTGCAACATACATACCGAAGGAGTACGGTGGTTATGGGATGAGCTTCCCCTTCCTTGTCCGTACCATAGAGGAAATATCAAAGGCCTGCCCTAGCACCGCCCTGGTACTGGATGGGGCGCTGACCCTATTTGCGGAACCCCTCATAATGTTCGGTTCTGAAGATCTCAAGAAGCGTTATCTCCCCAGAGTCGCGTCAGGATCGGTGGGCGGGCTGGCGATCACAGAGCCTGGTGCCGGAAGCGACGCAGCTGGTATAAGCACGACTGCGGTTAAGAAAGGTGACAATTACGTTGTGAACGGCGATAAGATATTCATATCAAATGGAAGGATATCTGATTTCTTCGTGTTTGATGCTGTCACCGATCCGGGCAAGAGGCATAAGGGAATAACAGCATTCGTGGCTGACAAGGATACGCCGGGTCTGAAGATAAGCAGGGATATACACAAGCTGGGTATAAGGGGATCAAGCACGGTGGAGCTTGCCTTCGAGGACATGGAGATCCCGGCTGAGAACGTCGTTGGGAAGGAGAATGAAGGCTTCAAGGTCATAATGGAAACGCTTGACGCAGGCAGGATCGGTATAGCTGCACAGGCCCTAGGTATAGCCGAGAATGCGCTTGCGGAGGCCATCGACTACGTGAAGCAGAGGAAGCAGTTCGGAACCGAGATAGCGAACTTTGAGGGCGTACAGTTCATGATAGCGGAGATGGCCACGGAGATAGAAGCGGCCCGTTATCTTACATACGTTGCTGCGGAGAAATGGCAGAACAAGGAGAACACAATCGAGATATCCGCCATGGCAAAGATGAAAGCGAGCGATGTTGCCATGCGTGTCACGACGGATGCCCTGCAGCTCTTCGGTGGATACGGTTACACGACGGATCTTGATGCTGAAAGGCACATGCGGGATGCAAAAATAACGCAGATATACGAGGGTACGAACCAGATACAGAGGATAGTTATAGCTAAGGAGATACTTAAAAAAACGCGTTATTACTGACGCCGATCATCCTCGAAAGCGTCATCGCGTTTACGGGTGCACTTCCGTGCGGGTGGTTGTTGAAATAAACGAAGATATCATCATAGTTCACAGATTTTATTTTTGAAGCTATCTCCCTGATCTCTTCATCTGTGTACCTGTAATCGAAGGGATTCTCCGCCTTCCAGCCTCCAGAGTTTCTTCCATGGAGCCTGACGTAGGCCCACCGCAGGCCGCTTTCTATCTTATTCAACCTCCTCTCCGTGCTGTCAACGTCGACGACGGCTGCCCCGAGACCTTCCATGGCCTCTCTGAATTCATGGTTTTCATAGAGTGTCCCGTTCCTGACCTCCACGGCAGGTCTCTTCACATTTGCACATCTGATAAGCGCAGCGAGGCGATCGATATGATCCACGCCGAACCTTGGAGGCATCTGAAAAAGCACCGGGCCCAGGAATCCTGCATCCGAAAGATCTAACAGGAAATTCTGTTCAAATGTTCTGAATATGGTGCAGGCTCTATCTTCTTCTGTGAATATTGCGTCATGCGTTATGTCGCCGGGTACCTTAACGGAGAATATGAACCGTCTTCCATACATGGCCTTACTCCATCTTCTTACAACGTTTCTTGGCGGTATCCTGTAGAAGGTTGAATCGACCTCAACGGTGTTGAAAACGAGAGAATAGAACGATAGTTTGTTTGATGTATGTTCCGGATAGAATACGCCCTCCCATTCATCATAGGACCAGCCGGAACATCCAACATGTATCATCGATAAGGTACAGTTATTAAAGGATAAATAAATTACCAGATATGGAAAGGGCCTTACTGCGGTACAGGAATTCTGTAATTTCAGGCCTCATAATAAACGAGGCCAATGGGGTCATAACTGTGAAATCATCCAACGGATACAATATGACGTTCGACAAGTCCGAGGTTGAATTCATAGAGAGGAAGAGGGAAGAATACGCCGATCACAGAAAGATAGAGGCGATTGAAAAGGGGCAGGGAGAAAAACGGATATCAGTCCTGGCAACTGGAGGGACGATAGCCAGCAGGGTAGATTATGAGACCGGCGCAGTCAGCCCGGTATCCGATCCGGAGCTCATATTCGGCGGTTCTGATATACTTACAAGATTTACAGTGGCGGTTAAACCTGTGATGAACGAATTCAGCGAGAATCTGAAGCCTGCAGACTGGATCAGGATAGGTGAGATAGTTGCTAGGGAATCCTCCGATTCGGACGGCGTTGTGGTCGCCCATGGTACCGATACGATGAGCTACACCTCATCGGCCCTGGCATTCATGTTCGAGGCCATGCGTGTACCCATCATATTCGTCGGTTCTCAGAGGAGCTCTGACAGGCCCAGTTCAGATTCAAGGGAAAACATGGAGGCTGCGATAAACTTCGCCGGAACTGACATTGGTGAAGTGGCGATATCCATGCATGGAACCACATCTGACGGCCGCATATCGCTCCTTCGCGCTGTCAGATCAAGGAAGATGCATACGTCCAGGCGTGACGCATTCGAGAGCATAGGTCTTCCGCCAATTGCAGATTACGATGGTATAGTCAAATTCATGGGTTCATACCGGAAGGTATCCGAGGAGATGAAGTTCAGCCCCAAGCTTGACGAAAGGGTATCGCTTATCTACTTTCACCCGGGGCTAAATGCCGACGACTTTGAGAACATGATCTCTGGAAAGCATGCCGTTGTCATCATGGGTACTGGCCTTGGGCACACGGCAAGGGATCTCATACCGGTGATAAAGAATGCGTCTGCGAATGGAACATATGTCATAATGACATCACAGTGCATATATGGGTCCACAGGACTCAACGTCTATTCAACGGGCAGAGAGCTGCTAGCAGCCGGTGCCATTGAGGCTGGAAATATGGTACCAGAGGTTGCTTTCGTCAAGGCCATGTACCTTCTTGGGCAGTATCCGCATGAGCAGTTCAGGGATCTGTTCAGAACGAACATGAGAGGCGAGATCCTTGATAGGGACGTTCCTGAAGAGACCCTTAGGATTTCGAGGTGATGGGACATGGATACCAAGATAGGTCTTGAGGTGCATTTCCAGCTGAACACTGGAAAGCTTTTCTGCAGATGCCCTGTTGAGCAGACACAGGATGAGATGTTCAGGTTCAGAAGGAAGCTTCACATATCCGCCAGCGAGCTTGGCAACATAGATGCAGCGGCGTCCTATGAGAGCATGAGATCCAGGAGCTTCGAATACATAGTAGCGGACAATTCCTGCCTTGTGGAGATGGATGAGGAGCCCCCGAAATCGCCTAATCGTCTGGCTCTTGCCACGGCCATAGCCGTTAGCAGATCTCTCGGCTGCGATGTCATGGATCACATAACGTACATGAGGAAGATCGTCATCGATGGCTCAAACACCACAGGTTTTCAGAGGACGGCCATAGTGGGAATAAACGGGAGAATAGAGACGAGCAGAGGGCCGGTGAGGATATCTACCGTGTGCCTCGAAGAGGACGCGGCGAGGAAGATAGAGGAGAAAAATAACGTTGTCGTATATTCCCTTGACAGGCTTGGTATACCGCTGATAGAGATATCCACGGAACCCGACATAGTCGATGAGGAACACGCCGTGGAGGTGGCAAGATCCATCGGCTATCTGGTCATATCCACGGGTAATGCGAGAAGAGCGGTAGACGCCGTCAGGCAGGATGTCAACTTCTCTATGGGCTATGGACGTGTCGAAATAAAGGGCGTTTCAAAGCTTGCGCAGATAAGGGACGTCATAAGGTATGAAAGGGAAAGGCAGGAGAATCTCAGGATAGCCGTGGACACGATCAGATCCAGGGGCGGAATAGATAGATCTAGTTTTAAACTGAAGGATGTCTCGGATTTCTTTTCTAACACAAAATCAAAGATAATCAGGAATGGGCTCGAAAGCGGGCGTATATTCGCTTCTCTCCTGAAAAACATGGCCGGTACATTGAAGAACGGTAAGCTCAGGATGGGCAAGGAAATCGCGGACCTTGTCAGATCCTACGGCATCAAGGGTGTGATGCATTCCGACGAGCTTCCAGGATATGGACTGACAGCTGAGGAGGTAGAAACGGTCTATAGGTCGCTGGGAAAGTCGGAAAACGATGCTGTGCTGCTTATAGTTATGGATCCGGCGAGAGTTAGCTTTATCGAGAACGCTATCTTCGATAGGATCCAGAAGATAATGTCTATGGATCTCTCTGAAACCAGGGGGCCGTCCGGCGATGAAACTGTGTTTCTAAGGCCCATGCCTGGAAAGGATCGTATGTATCCAGAGACGGATGTACCGGTTATAGAAGTGGGTGCGGATCTCGCGGCGATGGCCTCCTCAATAAGGCCGAGGACATACGGCGAGGTTGTGCAGGATCTTGTAAAAACATACGGCATATCCAAGCAGAATGCTGAGTACATAGCGTCCGAGATGATCCTCGATCTGTTCCAGAGAATGGCACAGCTTATTGATGCCAGGGAAGCAGCAAGGATGATAACTCAGATAATACCGGATCTGGAGAGGAAAACTGGAAAGGTATTGGATCAGGATAAGATATTGAGGTTGTGCCAGAGATCAAAGGAAATGCAACTAGACAGATACCAGCTGGAAAAGGCACTCGAAATCCTGTATGAGAAGAATTCGGTGGAGGCCGCATTGAGTGATTCAAGAATAAGAGAGCTGAGCAGGCAGGAACTGGAGGATCTGATATCCGATATACTAAACACCCGTGGAGATGCAACCCGGAACGCGATAATTGCCCTGATAAGGGAGAGGACAGACAGGGTGTTCGATCCAAGAATGGCTATGGAATGCTTCAATGAGGTTAAAAATAGAAGATAAATTATTTTAATTATTGTATCAATATTAATTGATATAATGTATAAATGGGAAATGAAAACGACATTTTCTTATCTATGAGGATCGTATTTCTAAATTAATAGCACCATAATGTTTATTATATTACGTTATTGGTTATGTCATGACGATTATATCTAAAAATTATTCGAATTCAAATTATTCTATTATCGCGCTGGATTTACAAAAGAAATCTTATATAATGTCAAACGATACTCTCAGTATGTTAGATGGGTATATCCCTCTGCTCATAATCATTGTCGTAATACCTCTGGCGCTGATATTCGGCTTCAAAATTCTCCCTGCCCTGGGCGCCAACAGATACGGTGATAATACGATCAAACTCGATACGGAAACAGTCCTTAGGAAGGCTGCCTACGAGGATGCTCCGCCCGGCGTTGACCAGAAGTATCTGGAGCCGTACGAGAGTGGAGAGGTGGCAAGGGAGATATGGGGTAAGCCGTCTATAAATCAATATTATGTTGTTGTGCTTCTCTTTGTGGTATTCGATGTGGATATGCTTCTTCTGTTTCCCTGGGCTGTAGACTTCAAGCAGCTGGGCCTTATAAAATTCTTCGAAACGCTGATATTTCTTGCGATGCCGCTTTTCGGCGTCTATTATGCCTTTAAGCATGGTTATATGAGGTGGTTGAAATAAAGACTGGAGAGGTGGGTGTGGTCACAACCACACTCGATCAGGCTCTTGAATGGGCCAGAAGCAACTCACTCTGGCCACTCACCTTCGGACTGGCCTGCTGTGCCATTGAGATGATGGCTATCCAGGCCTCAGACATGGATATCTCGAGATTCGGCAGTGAGATATTCAGAAACTCGCCGAGGCAGTCCGATCTGATGATAGTTTCAGGTACGGTTACAAAGAAGATGGCTCCAAGGGTGCGCAGGATATACGATGAGATGCCATATCCGAAGTATGTCATAGCGCAGGGTGTCTGTGTAATACAGGGAGGCCCGTACAACCAAGGCTACTCAGTGGTTCTTGGTGTAGATCGTGTTGTACCAGTGGATGTGTATATTCCGGGGTGCCCGCCAACGCCGGAAGCCCTGACAAATGGCATAATCCTGCTTCAGAAGAAGATAAGGGGGGAGGCGGATAGATAATGGTTGACATAATCGCAGAGGAGAAGACAAAGGATGGAAGAAAGGTCATCAGGGTAGCCAAGGAAAACTTGATAGAACTCATGAAGGAACTCAAATCGCAGGGATATAATCTATCGCTCACCACTGCCGTTGATTATGTCGATCATATAGAGGTAGTATACCACGTCTACAATATGCAGAAGAATGAATACATCATTGTTAAGACCGAGACGAAGGACAACCATGTTCCAAGCCTGACATCCCTGTGGAACGCTGCAAACTGGGATGAAAGGGAAGAATACGACCTTGTTGGCGTTATATTTGATGGTCATCCTAATCTGAAAAGGCTATTCCTGCCGGAGGGTTGGGTCGGTCATCCATTGAGGAAGAACTACGACCTCAGCAAGGCTCAGTACATAAACATGGACGAGGATGGCAACGATTACGTTACCTTTGATCCGGAGGGTGGTTGGTGATGGCTGAGTGGACTGAGGTTAACTTTGGCCCTCAGCACCCTTCGATGCATGGTGTTCTGAGACTGAGGGTAAAATTAGATGGAGAGATCGTGAAGGAGGTTGAACCCATAATAGGATACCTCCACAGGAACGCCGAGAAGATCGGAGAGTTGCAGTTCTACTGCGATAACATGATCTATTTTGACAGGATGGATTACGTGGCCGCGATGAACATGGAGGTGGGCTATCTTGAGGCCGCAGAGAAGCTTCTGGATATAGAGGTGCCGGAGAGGGCCCAGTGGATACGTGTCATGATGGCAGAGCTCAACAGGATAGCCAGCCACCTCGTATGGCTTGGTGCATTCGGCCTTGACCTTGGTATGCTAACACCCTTCTTCTACTGCTTCAAGGAGAGGGAAAAGATACTCAAGATATTCACCGAGGTATCGGGTTCAAGGCAGCAGCTCAACTACATGAGTATAGGTGGTGTATACCAGGATGTAACGGATGAGGCGCTGGATCACATAAAGACGTTCATAAGGGAGTTCCCCAAGGAGCTGAACAAGATAGAGAGCCTATTCGTAAAAAATGATGTGTTCATATCGAGGACAAAGGGCATCGGCATCCTGAGCAAGGAGATGGCCATAGACTACGGTGTAACTGGTCCGATGCTCAGAGCCTCTGGCGTTGAATACGATGTGAGGAAGGCGCAGCCGTATCTCGTCTACGACAAGGTCAATTTCGATATTCCAGTATCTTTCAAGGGCGATAACCTGGCAAGATTCCTGGTGCGCGTGGAAGAGATGAGGCAGTCCGTTAAGATCGTCGAACAGACCATACAGAAGCTCCCGGCAGGTCCGTACTTCAATCAGAAGGCGAAGAAACCCCTCATGATAAGGCTACGCGGCCAGGGAGAGGTTTATGCGAGGACTGAGTCGCCAAAGGGTGAGTTCGGAGTCTATCTCATAGGGGACGGTTCAATGCGTCCTTACAGAGTCAGAGTACGCAGTCCTACGTTCAAGAACCTTTCAGTGCTTCCGGCTCTGGCCAAGGATCAGATGATAGCCGATCTAATATCCATTGGAGGTTCCATAGACCTTGTTTTTGGTGAGGTGGACAGATGAACATATTGTTGAGATTACAGCTGTTTTTTCAGATAACAGGCCACTACGCATCCTATTTCCTGGCCTACATATTCGAGACCATATTCTTCCTGATCTTCGTGGTGATATCACTCATCGCCATGATATACATATTCAGAAAGTACATGGCCAGGCTGCAGCTTAGGATTGGACCTAACAGGGTAGGCAAATTTGGATTACTGCAGCTCATAGCCGATGCACTGAAGCTCGTCGGCAAGGAATCTATAATTCCGAAGCTGAGGGACGATTTTGCATACAAGGCCGCACCATACATAGTTTTCATTGGCCTGGTGGTGGGCTTCGTCATCATACCCTACGGAAGCTTCTACTGGATTGGATCGCTCACGATAACACATTCAAATGTATCCCTGATACTTTTCTTCGGCGCAATCGCCATGATGCCCATCGGCGAGGTACTCGCCGGTATAAGCTCACACAACAAGTATGCGGTTATAGGTGCATTCAGAGGCATAGCAAAGGATGTTTCCTTTGAGGTTCCGATGATGATAAGTGCAGTTTCACTTGTGATGATGGACTCTGCTCTCAGCAGGACATCGCTGAATTTTGAAACGTTGGTCTCAACACAGTTCATCCCCTTCGGCATCCTGCAGCCACTTGGTCTCTTTGTCTTCATGGTCGCCATGATAGCCCGTTCATCCTATACGCCGTTCGATCTCTCTGAAAGCGATAGTGAGATAGTATCCGGCTATTCCACAGAATATTCTGGTATGAGGTTCGGTCTCTTCTACATGGGAATGTTCGGGAGCATATTCCTGGGATCGCTCGTAGTATCGCTTCTCTACCTGGGAGGCTTCAACGGGCCGTATTCATCGTATGCAGGATTCATTTACCTTCTGATAAAGGGCCTGATCCTGGTGCTCATATCCTTCCTCATATGGCTCTCCATGCCCAGGATCAGGGTTGACAGGTTCATCAATTTTGGCTGGAAGATACTCCTGCCGATATCAATAATCAACCTGATCTGGGCAGGATTTCTGACGCTGGGGGTGATATCATGATAGAGGTTAAAGAACCAAAGAGGATACCGCTGATAGGTTCTCTTCAGGGCATGTATACTGTATTCAAGCATCTGTTCAAGAAGCCGATAACTGTTCAGTATCCGGAGGAAAAGGCATACACACCGGCCAGGTTCAAGTTCAGGATATTCCTGAGCATGGATGATTGCGTTGGTTGCACACTCTGCGAGCAGGTCTGTCCGAATCTTTCCATAAGGATGATAGTCGTTGAGAGGAATAATCCGCATAACAAGAGAAACCTCTATCCGCAGGTGAACTTTGGTACATGCACGGTGTGCCGCAACTGTGAGGAGATATGCCCCACTGAGGCCATATACCTGACGCATGAGCTGGAAACTGCACGCACGAAGAACAACTTCTTCTACAGTCCAGAGGAGCTTGAAAAGACGGAAAGCGAGGTGAAGAAATGATATATACTTTGATATTCTCGCTCATAGCCATATTCCTCATAGCCTTCTCCGTCATGTCGGTCAGGGAGAAAAATCTGACACACTCGGTCATATATCTCTTTCTATTCCTGATAATACTGGCTGCAGAGTTTCTCTTCATTGGAGCCTCGTTCATAGCGGCTGTTGAGGTCCTTGTATATATTGGTGCGGTGGTCACAATTCTGGCATTCACAGTTATGATCACAGGAGGTAAGGAAATTGAATAAATATCTTGCCCTCGTGGCCGTTATACTCTTCTTCATAGCGGTGATAGTGCCAGTGCTTATGATGTCTGGCGCGTTTATTCCAATATCGCAGAATATAACATTTTACGGATACGACCTCTTCAACCAGTACGTTGTCCCATTTGAACTTATATCTGTTGTCATAGTTGGCGCCATACTTGGCGTCATGTATGTGGCAAGGGGTGATGAGTGATGTTTGTATCAGCGATAAGCTTTGTCGCCATACTGCTCTTCGTCATTGGACTTTACGGCGTCATGACCTCCAGGGTGGGAATAAAGATGCTGATATCGATAGAGATCATGATAAATTCAGCTATATTGAACGTCATCGGTATAGGATCATATTACTATGCCCATTCTGGAAGTATATCACCCTATGTATTTGCACTGTTTGCGATAGCGATTGGCGTCGTTGAATCCGCTGTGGGTCTTGGGCTGCTCATAGCCGTCTATCACAGGTTTGGGAAGATTGATATCTCCCTGCTCAAGGAGATAAGGTGGTAAAGATGTACATATATGGCTGGATGATATTCATTTCGCCTCTGATCGGCTTTCTGCTAACGCTGATAATAGGCAAATACTACAGGAAATGGTCTGGGGCAATAGCCTCATTCTTCATATTCCTGGCATTCGTTTTCTCCGTGATAACGTACTTTACGGTTATCAAGCATCCAATATACAACAGCTATACCTGGTTCTACAACATTGACTTCGGGATATACATCGATAATCTCGCCATAGTCATGGCGATAATGGTCTCATTCGTATCTCTGATGATACACCTCTTTGCAATATACTATATGAAGGATGATCCTAACAAGCACGTCTACTTTGCTGAGACCGCGCTTTTCACCGCAGGTATGCTTGGGCTGGTCATATCGTCTAACCTCGTGCTTCTGTTCCTGTTCTGGGAGCTGGTTGGCCTGTGTTCCTACCTCCTGATCGGCTTCTGGTTCTTCAAGCCCAATGCGACGGCTGCGGCCAAGAAGGCTTTCATAGTCACCAGGGTTGGAGACCTCTCCTTCATCATAGGCATGTCCATACTGTACTACTCGCTCATCAACGTCACCAAAGACCCGCTCAGCATACCATACCTGATATCGAATGCAAGCTCCATTGCGGTGGCCATAGGAAAGGTGAGACTGGGCATCATAGCCATATTCATACTGGGTGCTGCGATAGGTAAGTCTGCACAGTTCCCGCTGCATGTATGGATACCTGATGCGATGGAAGGTCCAACCACAGTATCAGCGCTCATCCATGCAGCCACGATGGTGACAGCCGGAGTCTACCTTGTTGCGAGGCTGTTCCAGGTCTTCCTGTACGCGGCTCCATTTGCCATGTATGCGGTGGCCATCGTCGGATCGTTCACCGCCCTCTATGCCGGAATCGTTGGGCTAGTGGTAAATGATGTAAAGAGGATACTTGCATATTCAACCATAAGCCAGCTGGGATACATGCTGGCGGCCATAGGGCTCGCACCAATAATCGGTGGCGTTGCCGTTTCTCTGGGGATGTTCCACCTCGTATCGCATGCCATATTCAAGGCATTGCTCTTCATGAGTGCCGGTGCATTCCTAGTGGCTATGATGGATCTGAGGGATGCGAAGCAGATGGGTGGTCTCTGGAAGAGGATGCCCATAACGACCACTCTCTTCTTCATAGGATCTCTGGCGCTTGTTGCTTTCCCAGGCACGGCCGGATACTTTTCAAAAGACCCGATCATATTTGCTTCTTACAACTACTTCACAGGATCGCCGTCAGTCTCTGGATTCCTGCCGTTTCTGTTCCTGATGATAGGATCGCTGCTGACGACGCTTTACACGTTCCGCATGTTCTTCCTCGTTGCAGTAGGAAAGCCAAGATCCACGCTGGCTGAAAAGGCAAAGGATCCGCCACTGCTGGCGCTCCTACCGCTCATAGTCCTCTCCATATTTGCGCTGATACTTGGTGTCTGGCAGGCGCCGTTCTACAGCTTTGTGAAACCCACGTTGGATCTGGCGTCATATACGGTTTCCGTTCCGACTGCACCGGTCTACATAACCACCATGCCCATAATACTGCTCGCCATAGGTTTCTTCATCGATCTTTACATATACGGATTCGAGAAGTGGAAGACATGGGACATATCGAAGAGCTGGTACTACAAACTGGTGAAGAACAAGTTCTATATCGACGTGCTCTACACCAGGATAATATCAGAGCGTGTTATTCTTCCTCTCTCAGCAGCATTCAGCGGTTTTGAGAATTCATACAATGCATCTGTAAACCGGCTCGGTTCAGACACGGTCTCAACAGGTTCCTATTTCAGGAGACTACAGTCTGGAGTCTTTGAGAACTACGTTGCAGTGCTCATAATTGCCGCAATCGTGATCTTCATCATAATCGAGATCGTGGAGCTGATGTGAAATGTTGGCATTCGATATTTTGATAATATCAATCATATTTGGAATCGCAGCTTTCTTCACTGGACGCTATGCAAAGGAAACAGCATCGATACTTTCAGGCGTACTGCTCATACTGATAGCGGCATTCTCCATAATGCGTTTTTCATCATACAGTCGTGGATTTGTTTCGCAGTACAGCATAACAATATCGAACAGCATAGGTCTCTACTTCTCAGTGGGTGTAAGCGGGCTGACAGATGCACTGCTGATACTGACCGGCATAGTCATGCTCATAGCCATACTTATAACGGACAGGGAGTATGGTTCAACGTTCTTTGGCCTTGAGATGCTTGTAGAGGTAGGGCTGATAGGTCTGCTCATATCTAGGGACTTCCTGTTCTTCTACATTTTCTGGGAGCTTGTACTTGTACCGGTATACTTCATGATAGGAAGATATGGGAGAGATAACAAGGATTCAATATCGCTCAAATTCTTCGTCTATACGCACATAGGATCGGTTTTCATACTGCTTTCCATCTTCACGCTCTACTCCTATTCTATAACGTACCTTGGATACTACACCTTTGAAATAGGCCCGCTGATGGGGATTGTCCATTCCTTGCCCGCCTTTGAACTTGGCTTCGTTCTTTTCGGCTTCTTCTTTGGTTTCCTGGTAAAGATGCCGTCCTTCCCGATACACTCATGGCTTCCAGATTCGTATTATTCTGCTCCGTATCCGGCGACGGTTATACTCGCTGGTGCAATTTCAATGATGGGTGGTTACGGTCTCTTCGGCATTCTCATGGAGGCCTACAGTGCCATACCACTCTGGGTGCTCTACTTCCTGGCCGCACTGGGCATAATAAGCATAATATACTTCGCACTGACTGCGATGTTCCAGAGGAACATAAAGAAGATGATGGCCTTTGCAAGCGCTTCCGCAATGGGCTTCGTTACTCTCTCATTCGCAGCATCATTGATAGAATCGGCTGGATCGTACTACAGCGTGAAGCTCATTGAGGCCTCGGGAGGCATGTTCCAGATAGTTGCGCATGGACTGATAATGGCACTTGTCTTCTCTGCGTTGTACTATATCAGCAGGAACACGAAGACCGATTCAGTTTACGGTCTTGGAGGAATATACCGCGAGGCACCAATGCTGTCTTCCTTTGCGTTGATAGGCTTCCTTGCCTCTCTGGGTCTTCCAGGATTCGCTGGCTTCATAGGGGAATTCTCAATAGTTGTGGGTGTATTCCAGGCCATCAGCTGGTACATATTCTTCGTCATATTCGGAATGATAATAACCGCATCGTATCATATATGGACAGCTCAGAGGTCCCTTTACGGGCCATACAACGAGAGCTTGGGGTTCATAAGGGACGTCAGGGCCGGGGAATTTCTGATACTGATATTCCTGGTACTGGTGATATTCCTCTTCGGCATATATCCGAATCTTATCTTCCACAATCTTGTTAATTATGCCAACAGTATATTCGGGGTGATCTCATGAATGATATAGCACTTTTTTATCCTGAGATATTCCTTGCGATCATGGGCTTTGTTGTCCTGGCCGTTGGAATACCGATCAGGAAATATACAGTCACGTCAGCGATAACATTTGCCACTCTGATTGTGGCCATAATAATAATGGCAGTCACGCCACATTCGTCGGCTTATGGAATAACCGTTAACAGGTTCTCTGAGTACTTTGCCATAGTACTTCTCATATCTGCGCTCTTCATATCGCTGCCGGTTTCAAAATACCTTGGAAAGAGGTCAGAGATATTCTATTCAGCACTGATATTCTCATCGCTTGGTATGATCATTGTCGCCGAAACATGGAACCTGATAATAGCATTCGTCGCTTTTGAATCTGTCAGTATAATGACCTACGTCATGTCAGCATACGGAGGAAAGCAGAGGAACCTTGAGGCCACTGTGAAATACTTCTTTACTGGAACCATTGCGACCACGTTCATAATACTGGGTGTTGCATTCTACTATTTCTCTGTCGGCACCTTCACACTCTCCACGTTGAATACTATGCAAACAGCAACAAAGCCTACGATGCTTCTGGCGCTTCTGTTTCTTCTGATAGGTTTCGGCTTCAAGCTCGCCATATTCCCCATGCACCAGTGGGCCATAGACGCTTACGACGGAACAGAGAACGACGTATCGGCATTCCTTTCCACTGGAACCAAGATAATGGCATTCGTGATCGTGCTTAAGATATTCCTGGTCGGCTTCAGTGCATACACAGCTCCAGTATATTACTTCTTCGTGATACTATCCGTTCTAACAATGACCTATGCCAACGTAGCCGCTCTTTCGCAGAACAATGTCAAGAGGCTTCTGGCATATTCATCCGTGGCACAGGCAGGTTACCTCATACTAGTTCTGGCAGTTGTATCCTACATTGGCATTGGCAATAAGCCGGGTATCGTTGATCTCGCAATAGCCTCAGGCATGTTCTATTCGCTTGTCTACATATTCATGAAGGGTGGATCGTTCCTTGCCATGAATATGGTCAAGCAGGACAACGTCACCTTCGATGCAATATCTGGTCTGGGAAAGAGGTCACCTTATGTTGCAGCGAGCTTCTCAATACTGCTCTTAAGTCTCGCCGGGATACCGCTGACCGGTGGCTTCCTGGCGAAGTACTTTCTCTTCCTCTCCGTGATAGAGGGCGGGTTGTGGTGGCTGGCCGTAATAGCGATACTCAACAGTGCAATATCAGTATTCTATTACATGAAGGTCATGAGATATCTGTTCTGGGAGGAACCAAAGGGTGAATTCTCCACAGACGATGGAAACAAAGCTGCAGTCATAATATCTGCCGCAATAGTTGTATTCCTCGGGGTGTTCTACGTGATATTTCCAACGCTGATCAATATCTCGTCGCAGATAGTGGGGTGATGTAGATGAACGCCAATCTGAATATGGATGTTATAAGAAGTGCTCTGTTAGCGGGGGAAATAGATGATGCCTATAAGGTCATTTTCAATGCGAGGAAGAGACTCGAACTCTACAAATCAACCACTGGCGACTCCAGATACGATGTGTACTATGATTTCATAAGCATCTTGGACGACGTTGTCAGAGGTATGAGATCCTGGAAGGATCTAAGGTCATATATTGACGGAAACATGGATGCACTTTCAAAGTTCATAGATCCAGATTTTCTCAAGAGCTTCCCATACTATCTCTTCCTCTCCATAGACAGGTACAACGTCAGGTTCCCGTATTATGATGGCAAGAGGTGTGATGACAGATGAGCTTCGAGGAATGCTTCATGCACATGGAGGATGAGGAGGAGGCTGCAGAATGCATACACTGCCTCAAAAAACACGGTGAGCAGGTCATGTTCGATGATGATCTCGGAAGGCTTGTCATGGGCCGTGAGATCTATGACAACCGCTATGTGGACAAGATGGAGGAACTTACAAAACTGCTGAACATAAGAAATCGTAGAGATTATGAGTTCATGGATAAGAAATACAATCTCACCATGTACTGAATTCAAATTTTTTTATAGATCCGTCTCAACCTTGAATCCCTTGTTCTTGAATTTTTCTGCCGTTGCCTTTATCACTCTTTTCATGTTCTCGTCTATATCTGAAAACGATACTGACATGAGTCTCTTGTCAGCATTGATAACGACGAATCCCACGGTCTTATCATCTGGCATTATCTCGTCCGTTCTCGCAAACTTGGATATGAAATCCATCATTATGTCAGGATCGTCTTCATCAACTATTTCGTAGAGCTCGCTGAATGATTCGAGAAATTTTTCCATGACAACGCATATCGTTGTCGGATGCGATCCGGCCATCGATATATTATACATAGCGCATAGCGTCATATGTTCCATATCCCTTCCTAATATAATTTATTTCATGTACAATTCTGCGCTAATTATCTGCAAGTGCACCTTATATATCCGTAAAAGGCATGTGGGGTCATGTTTCCAATAGTCAGGATGAGGAGGTACAGGAAAGATCAGAATTTCAGGGATCTTTTTTCAGAGACCATGATAAGACCTGAAAAGCTCGTAATGCCAATATTCGTTGAGGAAGGAATATCCAAGCCAGTTGAGATCTCCTCCATGCCGGGTATACTCAGATACCCCATAGGGGATCTCAAAGCATACGTGAAACACCTTGAGGACATTGGTGTCAGATCCGTGCTTCTGTTCGGCGTGCCCTCGCACAAGGACAGCACCGGAAGCTCAGCGTACGATAAAAACGGCGTGATACAGAAGGCGATATCCGTGATAAAGGAGAACACTGACATCATAACGATCGCAGATCTCTGTCTGTGTGAATACACAGATACAGGACAGTGCGGTCTCCTCAAGGACGGTTACGTTGACAATGATTCGACACTCGAAGTGTACAGAAAGATCGCCAGAAGCTATGCTGAGGCCGGAGTTGACATCGTGGCGCCCAGTGGTATGATGGATGGGCAGGTCTCCGCCATAAGGGATGAACTTGACAGCAATGGCTTCGAGAACGTTATGATAATGGCATACAGTTCAAAGTTCTCATCAAATCTGTATGGTCCATTCAGGGAGGCTGCTGAATCAGCTCCAAAGATCGGGGATAGGAAGAGCTACCAGATGGACTACAGGAATCAGAGGGAAGCGCTGAGAGAGATAGACCTGGACGTTTATGAGGGTGCTGATATAATCATGGTAAAGCCAGCAATATTCTATCTCGATGTCATAGCAAAGGCCAGAGAGAGGTTCGATCTGCCGCTTGCGGCGTACAGCGTCAGCGGTGAATACAATATGATATACAATGCCGTGAAGAACGGATATTTGGCAGAAGATGCCATAAAAGAATCCCTGATCTCCATATTCCGCGCTGGCGCCGACATAGTCATAACATACTTTACGGAACAGATACTAGCGAATACAAAATGATATTCGTTAAATATTAGCATTGCACAATTCAATACACTTATATCCCTTTCTTGCATTTTTCCCTTGGTGATTCAAATGCCAGTAACATTGGGACAAAAAGCTCCGGATTTTACCGTGAACACATCAAAAGGGCCCATAACCCTGTCAAGCTACAGGGGGAAATGGGTACTGCTCTTCTCACACCCAGGAGATTTTACACCTGTGTGCACAACGGAGTTCATAGCCTTTACGGAGAGGTATAAGGACTTCCAGGCGCTTGGCGTGGAGCTCATCGGTCTGAGTATCGACAGCGTTTACAGCCACATAGCGTGGATAAGAGATATAAAGGAGCACTTCGGAATTGAGATACCATTCCCGATAATAGCAGATATAGATAAGGAAGTGGCAAGGCAGTACAACCTCGTCGACGAGAAGTCCGGCGCCACAGTAAGAGGAGTGTTTATAATCGATCCAAACCAGATTGTCAGATGGATGATCTACTATCCAGCGGAAACGGGCAGGAACATAGATGAGATAATAAGAGTCATAAAGGCCCTCCAGTTCAACTGGGAACGCAAACTTGCAACACCAGCCAACTGGCAGCCTGGTCAGGAGGGAATAGAGGGAGCGCCTTCAACCGTGGAAGCCAGTCTAAAGAGGGATGGAGAACCCGGCGTCAAAACCTGGTACCTGAAATTTGTGAAATAAAATCATTCTATTTCTACAAACCTTATTTTTGGCCATCTGTTTTCATTAGGAGCTATCTGTATGAGGTATGACGACGTCTTGTTGGTCGATACGGCAGCATAACCGTTGACCGAAAAAAGATCCAGCGATATATGAGATGCCGAGAACATCTTGTCATAGGTTGTGTCATCTGCGACGATGAATATCACACCGGTGGTCCTGATATCGTCGATGACCTCTATGATCTGGTTCAGAAATTCTGGGCCGTAGACAAGATAAAGGTAGTCGGATGAGAGGAAATATACATAAGGACCCTTTGACTGTGCCAGCTTGACCTCTATTATCTCCCTGTTTATATCGTCCTTGAGCCTCACGCCCTTGAGTGATATGACGTATGGGTTGATCATATCTGACTTCGACGTGGTTATGTAGTTGTTGAGATACTTTCCAGCCAGCGATTTTAGAAGAACGGTGTATGTTTCGTATCCACTGGCAGTGACATCGATGACGCCTCGTCCTTGAATTATATTGTTTATTATCAGGTTGGTCTTGAAGAGTGATACAAAATCGTTCACCGCAGGTCCCTTGTCCTTCAGATGGAGTATGACGATGGATCCGCCCGGTACCGTATCGGTACCCTCAGGTGTCAACTTCCCGTATTCAGGATCACCCAATGAGACCTGAAATTCAGCCGGATCTGTTATCCTTGATGGTTCATACTTCGCATCCGGAAATACCAGGCTGCTCCTCATGACGCTGTTGAATTTTCCGCCTGCGAGCGAGAACATGTAGCTTGGATATGGCCCTATGGAGATGCCACGCATCTTCTCCAGAGTCAAAGATCTGATCAGCATATCGTTCTTTATATTGTAGTCGAGGCTGACCACCCCATCGGCAAAGTATTCCAGCCTCTCGTTCTGCTTTGCCTCAAGAATTGATACCAGATTGGCTCCGGATCCCTCAACCAGATCGTTCTTGAGCATCAGGAAGAGAAAATCCTCTGGTATACTGTATTCTTCTGCAATTGCATCTATGGAGTCCAGTGCTATGATGGGCCTCTCTCCAGTATGAGCGTCGACAAATTCGTACAATGAATGTATTATTGGAACGATCTTCTTAGTATCTATTATCAAACCATCATGGAGGAAATCTCCGAACTTTCCCTCCTCAACCATCTTCTCGAATCGGTTCAGATAATCCGTCTTGACCTTTCTGATCTCGCCCTCGCCGCTGAAGCGTTCTTTAATCCATGGGTAGGCATCGGCTATGGGAGATTCCGTTGACCTTGAAGATATATAATAAACTGGATGATGATCCCGGATTGAGGTCAGAAAATCAAGAATGAAGGTCGTCTTGCCAGATCCTGGCTTACCCTTTATGACCATTGACTTCCCAAATCGCTGATCGAAAAACTGTTCGAAGATATACATAATCGGATCAGTAGCCAAGTTACATCGACGCCTCCAAGATTATGTTATGTCTAACTTTTTTCTATATATTAACTTATTTGCGAATGGTTAATTTTTCCAGTTTTTTCATAGAGATTTATGCATAAAAATTAGAACAATTTTTTAATAACGAAGGGATACTCATATATGGTAAGAAAGAAGATCTCCGTTATAGGCGCCGGCAATGTCGGTGCAACGGTTGCACAGTTTCTGGCCGCGAAGCAGCTCGGCGATGTGTATCTTTTCGATGTTGTGGATGGAATTCCTGAGGGAAAGGCCCTTGATATTCAGGAGGGTGCACCACACTGGAGGTACGATCTTGATGTTATTGGTTTCAGCACCAGCGATGAGACAAAATACAAGAATATGGAAGACAGCGATGTCATAGTGGTCACTGCAGGCCTTGCAAGAAAGCCAGGCATGAGCAGGGACGATCTCTTCGACAAGAACGTTGAGATAATATCGGATGTATCGAGGAACATAAGGAAATACTCGCCGGATTCCATAATAGTTGTGGTGTCAAACCCTGCGGATATAATGGCCTATGCACTCCAAAAGTTCACCGGCATAGATCCATCAAAGATAATGGGCCTGGGCGGTTCGCTTGACAGCTCAAGGTTCAGGACGTTCCTCGCCAAGGAACTGAACGTATCGGTCGAGGATGTGAATGCCTTCGTCATAGGTGGCCACGGCGATGATATGGTGCCATTCATAAGATACTCCAGCGTTGCTGGCATACCCATAGAGAACCTACTCTCCAAAGAGAAGATCGAGGAGATAGTGAAGAGGACAAGGTTCGGTGGTGGGGAGATTGTGAACTACCTGAAGACAGGCAGTGCATTCTACGCCCCAGGTATATCGATAACAGCAATGGTTGAATCGGTCATCATGGACAAGAAGCGGGTAATTCCATGCGCGGCCTACATAACCGGTAAACACGCCGACCACTATGGAATAAGGGACAAGTTCATAGGCGTCCCGATAAAGATAGGCGAGAATGGTGTGGAGCAGATATACGATATAGATTTCAGGCCGGATGAGCTTGAACTCTGGAAGAAGAGCGTTGCATCAGTTGAGGCAAGCTCCAAGAAAGTGGATGAGTGGATAACGAAGCACGCCCACTGATCACACTATATTTTCTTTTTTTCAAGATATTTTTTGTAGAATTCAGGATATTTTTCATACTCGATGGGATCTTCTGATCCAGCTTCCATGAAACCCTTCAGTCTCAGAAGGCATGAATCGCATTCTCCGCAGGCCTTCTCTCCGCCTCTGTAGCATGACCATGTCTTGTCGTATGGAACGCCAAGGCGGATGCCCAACCTTATTATATCTGCCTTTGTGAGATACTGCAGTGGCACGTTTATGTGAATACCTCTCTTCAATCCTATCTCTGTGCCCAGCGTGAGCGCTCTCTCCATTGCATTGAAATATTCTGGTCTGCAGTCAGGGTAACCGCTGTAATCTATGGCATTTGCACCGATGAATATCTCAGTTGAATCAAGCGATTCCGCATATGCTGCGGCTATGGAGAGGAATATTGTATTTCTGGCTGGCACATACGTCACCGGTATCTCCTCCGGTATGGATTCCAGATCCCTTGAAGGGACATCTATATCATCTGTGAGTGCACTCCTGCCTATGGATCTCAGATCCACGTGGACTATCTTCCTTTCAACTCCGTAGTACCTCGCGATCTCTTCTGAACTTTTCATCTCTCTGGAATGCCTCTGTCCGTAGTCGAAGGAAATGGCATGAACCTCATAGCCCTTGGATAGCGCGTATGCCAGAACCGTGCTTGAATCAAGCCCCCCAGAGAGCAGTACGACAGCCTTCTTCTTTTCCATATTCATTCCCTCTCCAGATATCCTCAGAGAGAACCGGTATCGGAGAATACGCCCTGGCCTGGCCCCTCTTCCACAGATATCTCAATCTTCCTTATGTTCTTCTTCAGGCGGAGTTTCTCCCCCACCTTCCTGGCTATGTATGCCGATAGCTCTTCGCTTGTGGTGTTGTGGACATCACAGAGGTATACAAATTCTCCAGGAATTATCATCCTCTTATCGTTGTAACTTATTTCGTATTCGTCACGTTCTTCGATATACTTTGCTATATTTGCCTTGGCAGGCACAAGGAGCTTATGATCCATTTCATTTATGACCGATCTTATCGCGTTCTTCAACTCGATGAAGTCGATGAGCATTCCATCCACCATATCCCCCTCCACATTAACTATTATCCCGTAATCATGGCCATGCAGGCGGGAGCATTTGATGTGGGAAGGAATGAAGTGTGCGGCTGAAAACCGCATATTCGTGTACCAACCATTCACCGTCAGTCTCATGATCCCCTATAGAACATCAATATATATTATCGATGATCGGGTATACGATGAACAGTGATGGGACTTCCTCAGACAGTATGCGTGTGTATCGCCTTTGCAGGAATTCCATACCGATGATCATAATCACCGGATTTTATTGCTGTCTATGAGGATCAGATAATGATCCGTGTCGTACGGTGATAGATCTATGATCTCCCGGATGTTATAAGTTGATAACTGGTCTACAGTCTTCTTTAAAATCGATCTTGAGTCCTCCGTGGACGCTATCGATCTTGTTTTCAGTACCAGGAATGCGGATCTTGCATGGAATTCATCCATATTCCTGTTGAAGATTGCGATCTGGTTTCTCTGGGATATGTCCTGATACATCACATCAACGTGATCTATGAAGAAACGGTAACGTTCTGGAAGATTTGCATCCTCAAGTATGGGATATATATTTTCCCTTTGTTCCGAAAGATCCAGCAGTTTTGAGAACGGTTCGTAGGCAACTTCCACGGCGTAGACCCTACCATTCGGAACAAGATCCGATACATGGCTGACGGTTGTCCCGGTCGATGCACCCAGATAGAGCACGCTGCTGGATTCTGTGATTGGCATATGATGAAGTCCTTTCAATATTGCCGCTGCCAGTTTGCTGCGATCCGGTTTCCACTCGCGGTAGTTTGCATGATCGAATCTTATTATGTCCTCTCCGTACACCTTCCTGTTCTTTGCAGTCTTGGTGTATACCCTGCTTCCAATCTTCAGTATGATCTTTGAACCGTATAGGAACACGGGCTGAGAGGATCTTTTCCAGGTGCCGTCAGCCATTGTGGCTTAGCATATGTACTGAATATAAATAAATTCGTGATTCAACTAAATTCATCGATGATGCCATGTACTATGGGATCGCCATCATCATTTGACGTGGTAAAAGATTAATTATACAGATGGCATGCTTGAATCATTATGGAATGCGAGATGTGTGGTAAGAAGGTGGCGAAAACAACAAAGATCATGATAGACGGTGCCATTCTCAATGTATGCGATGACTGTGCCAAATTCGGTACACCTGTGATAGATCATAACAAGTTCAAGCCGGTGGATCCGGCCATAAGGGTGCAGCTTCCTGAGAAGCCCCAGCCAAGAACAGTCTCTTCACCAGCCAGGAAACAAGTCAGGAAGGTTAACGACGAGGATCTTGATATTGTCGAAGATTATGCTGAACTCGTCAAGAATGCCAGGGAGAAGCTTGCCATGTCTCAGGCGGACCTTGCTGCAAAGATATTTGAGAGAAAGAACGTGATCGCGAGCATTGAACGCGGAGAGTTGATGCCGGATCTGAAAACTGCTAGAAAGCTGGAAAAGATTCTCGGCATAACCCTGGTGGAAAAGGTCTCATGAGATCCAGAATAATGTGACGTAATTGCTACATAAACTCATGAGCTGTGTTTCTTAATGGCTGTAACTAGTTATTATTGAAATTAAACGATTTTAACCTTTAATACAGGAAAAGCTTATATAATGGTCTTTTTTATTAGAAATTGGGTAAGCAAGTTGAAAATAGAAATAGGGCAACGAATAGACGTTGAAGTTGAGAGGGAGGATGTTGAGCGAGTCTCAAAGGGTTCGATAATCGCCATATGGTACAACAGGGGTGTACCGATATATGTCGAGCTGTTCGTCAATAAGAGTCTTGTGTATGAGATTCGGAAGATGTTTGCCAACAACAATAGAAAGTCTGCCCTAATTTCTATCACACGGATCTCAAAGTCCAAGTACATAGTTGAGCCCACCGTCGTGGTGCTCAACAAACAGAGGACTGACATTACCCCTATGAAATAATTTTTCAATATTTATAGAAACCAATTTTGGTTTTTCTTCCCAGCTGTTTTGCCTCCCTCATCCTCCTCAGGATAACGGAAGGCTTATACATCTCACCGAAGGCCTTTTCAAGGACCTCCATGACGTCTACAACCACATCTATGCCTATCATATCTGCAAGTTCAAGAGGCCCCATTGGAAAACCTGCACCCTTCTTCATTGCGATGTCTATATCCTTTGCTGACGCTATTCCGGCGTCGAGAAGTTCTGACGCTGAGTTTATCAGGGGGATGAGGAGTCTGTTCACGATGAATCCTTCGCGCTCCTTTACCAGGACAGGTACCATGTTCTCGCGGTGGTTCTTCATATGAGATATGAGGGAAAATGCAAGATCTCTGACCTCATCAGATGTGTAGACCGACGGAACAACCTCCACCAGCGGAAGAAGATATGGAGGGTTGAAGAAGTGAAGTATCAGGGCCTGTTCAGGCCTCTTCAGGTGTCCAGCCATTTCCGTTATGCTCAACGACGAAGTATTTGACGCCACTATGGCCTTCTCTGAGAGGTCTGAGATATCAGAGAATATCCCGTTCTTAACCTCCTGGTTCTCAAATGCAGCTTCGATTATGAGGTCGCATCCAGAAAGATCAGAGTACTGGTCAGTTATCTTAACCCTCTTCAGTATGATATCTACATCCACATTTGATCTGTTGGCTGTCCTTATCTTTTCCTTCTGTTCCTCCGTTAATTTGAGGCCGTAGCCCTCAATTCTCGAGATCTCCTTCTCAGGCCTCTCATCGTTTATCCGCTTCATGTCGCTGAGTATCTTCTGAATCCTGGAATAACCTGATCTTGCCAGATCCATGTTCTGATCCTTCATTACCACATCGAACCCGTTGTAGGCGAACAGTTCAGCTATGGATGCACCCATGGTCCCGGCGCCTATTATACCGACCTTTCTGATCTCCATGGATGAATGATGCGGCAAATGGATAAATCTCTTCGCATATGTCATGAGTATCCATTTCATTTGTATCGCCCTCTGCATTCTTTGGCTATCCGCCATTCTGTCTTTGAATGGGATCATGATCTGAGAATCGCGTGTTCAGGAAAATTCAATGTAATATTCCCCCTCATCTGGCCCATTGGTATCGAGACTCAAGACAAATTATCGTGCTACAGGATAAAAAAGTTTATATATCAAAATTGTGTAATAATCATGTTGAGCAATGGGCTCGAAAAAACTCGACGACATATTGAAGGACGAAATTGGTTCGTCCGACGACATGGATAGGTTAGTCTTTGACGAAGGAAGAAGGGATAGGAGATCAAGGAACAATACGGGTTCTATCCCTAGGAAATAAGGTGGTTTCCCTTATATTGTTGAGTCCAAGAAGAATCATGGTGAGTCGTTCAAGGCCAAGGCCCCAGCCAGCGTGTGGGGGCATGCCGTATCTAAATGCATCAACGTAAAACTGAAATGAATTAACATTCAATTTTTTTTCATTGAACCTTTCTATGAGCATTTTAGGATCATGTACTCTCTGTGCCCCAGACGTGACTTCGATCTCATGATATTGCAGGTCGAATGAATTTGTCAGTCGTGGATCTTCTGTTTTTGGCATCGTGTAGAATGGTCTCACGGATGCAGGCCATTCCGTTATGAAATAGAAACCGCTGAACCTCGATCCTATTATCCTGAGATGTTCTGGAGAAAAGTCCTCACCGAAGGTGAAATCGATGCCCTCTTTCCCGATCACATCTATGCACTGTTCATATGTTATCCTTGGAAATGGGGTTTCAGGTACGCTAACGGATACCCCAAGGGCTTCAAAATCATCTGCATTGTCCCTAACCGCAATTTCTATGCCGGACCTGATGGCATTTTCCAGCATGGTCATGGCATCGTTATGGTCAGCGAAACTCATCTCGATATCTATGGAGGTGAATTCATTCAAGTGTCTAGTGGTATTATGCTCCTCTGCCCGAAAGGCCGGCCCAACCTCGAAGACACGATCAAAACCAGCGGACATCAGAACCTCCTTGTACAGCTGAGGACTCTGGTTCAAGTAGGCATCCTTTTCGAAATAGCGTACTGGGAAGAGGTCAGACCCACCCTCAGTTGCTGCGGCCACGATCTTTGGTGTGTGAACCTCAATGAATTTCTGATCATGCAGATAACTCCTTATTCCCCAGAGAAGAGAACTTTCTATGCGGAAGATAGCGGCGATGTTTCTCTTTCTCAGATCCATGAATCTACTGTTGAGCCTCGTCTCGAGATCTGCCTGAACCGGATCTACGACGGGAAGCGGTAAAGGCGCTTCTGCCTCATTCACTACCGATACCGAGGAACCGCTTATTTCGATTCCCGCTTTGCTTATGCTCTTCTTGTTTACTGTTCCTTCGACCCTTACTATGCTCTCCCTGCTGATCCTCTTTATGATATCCAGTGTTGCCTCATTATTCTTGAACGTTGCCTGTATGGTACCGGTACTGTCCCTCAATATGAGAAATGATATGTTCTTCATTATCCTGGCTTCCTGCATCCAACCGTATATGACAACGCGTGTGCCGTCTTCGAGTCCCCTGAGGGTACCTATATAGGTTCTGGGCATAGCCGTTTATTGCAAGCGTCATATTAAATTATCTCAGGCGTACATATCGCCTTCTTCGGCCACCTTCATTTGCGTGTCGTTTTCAATACGGCCGGCGTTCCCGGAAAACGATCCTTTCGGTCATTGAGTAAAACATTCTCCCAAAACATGCACCGATGTTCGATAATTGTCTGTGGATTACGTAAATCGTAGATGCCATACCTGGCAAGAAATTAAATGATTGTTCAAATAATAATACATTAGGAGTGAAATAATTTGCTCAAATGGACTTGCAAAAAATTAAAATATTTATCTGTTAAACGCACTCTATTATATTTATAACTTTTGGTATAAAATGATTGCTAAATTAATCTTCGGGTTACTTGTTCACAGAATCTGGGAATATTGCACTTAAATGCTATGAGTGTATATTATTAAGGAGTAATTAAAAATAAAAAATGTTTAAATACATCAAATGATGTAGAGGCTTTATAGTGATAAGATGACTGTTGAAGGGGAAACACCAAAGCGGTGTCCTGAATGCAATTCTGAACACCTGATAAGGGATTATGAACATGGCGAGCTCATCTGTGCGGACTGTGGCGCTGTCATTGAGGACGCCTATATCGATCAGGGACCGGAGTGGAGGGCATTTGACTCTGATCAGGACGAGAGGAGGGCAAGGACCGGATCGCCCATGACCTATTTAAGCCATGATAAGGGTCTGGCCACGGAGATATCGTGGTCCAACAAGGACTATTACGGTAAGAGAATCCCGCACAAGAATCGGGCACAGATATACAGAGTCAGGAAATGGCACCAGAGGATACGTGTTTCCAATGCAGCTGAGAGAAATCTCTCGCTGGCCCTTCAGCTCCTGAACGATATCGGAGCTAAATTGGGTATTCCGAAGGATATCAAGGAGACTGCGGCTCTGATTTATAGGAAGGCCGTTGAGAAGAACCTGATCAGGGGAAGGAGCATTGAAAGTATAGTATGCGCATCCATATACGCCGCGTGCAGAAAGGTCAACATCCCGCGCACGCTGGATGAGATATCGAAAGCCTCTGAGGTAAATAAGAAGAAAATAGGAAAGGCTTACAGGCACCTGGCAAAGGAGCTTGACCTCAACCTGAAGCCAACGACGCCATTCTCATATATCTCACAGTTCTGTAACAAGCTGGATCTGGACAAACAGGCAATAGTTATCAGTGAAGACATAGTCAGGCAGGCCATGTCCATGGGTATATCCTCCGGGAAGGGACCTACGGGCATAGCGGCTGCAGCCATATATATAGCTTCGGTGAAGGTTGGAAAGCCGAGAACGCAGAAGGAGATCGCAAGGATATCCGGGGTTACGGAAGTCACAATAAGGAACAGATACAAGGAGATAAGCAAAGCGCTCAATATATCAATATCGGAATAGGGACATGTTGAAGATATACGTTGTTGATAACGGAGGACAGTGGACCCACAGGGAATGGCGAGTGCTTCGTGAGCTTGGCGTTGATACAAAGATAGTACCAAATGATATAGATTCATCCGAGCTGGATGGCCTCGATGGCCTCGTACTGAGCGGAGGCGCGCCCAATATAGATGAGGAGATAGACAAGCTTGGCAGCGTTGGAAAGTACATCGATGATCACAGCTATCCCATCCTGGGAATATGTGTCGGTGCTCAGTTCATTGCACTCCATTTCGGGGCATCCGTTGTGAAGGCGAAGCATCCAGAATTCGGAAAGACTAGGGTTTCAGTGATACGCAGTGAGAACATCTTCAGCGGCCTCCCCGCGGAGATGACCGTCTGGGAAAACCATAACGACGAGATAATCAATCTTCCTGATGACTTTGTTCTCACAGCGTCGTCTGCAACTTGCCGGGTTCAGGGGTTCTACCACAGGAACAGACCAATATACGCAACTCAGTTTCATCCTGAAGTCGAACACACGCAGTTTGGCAGGGACATATTCAGGAATTTCATAAGCATATGTGCAAATCACAGGGAGATGCAAAAAGAAAACTATCAACACTGAATATATTTTATAGAGGTGTTGGGAATTTGGGGGAAGCGGTAATTTTCGATGGCTTCAGCTGGGGAGTAGCTCACTGAAGGCATAATGAAGTCTGATCACAAAATTTAATACGAATTTTATCGTTATCTTTATGATAGAGAAGGTAAAATCTATTCAAAGATGGTGGCTGTGGTGATTGAGGCCGAAAGAGAATTTGAAGTGACCACGTTGATAGGGAAGGACGTTTATACAATAAAAGGTATATGGGTTGGCAGGGTAGATGATATAGTGCTTGATTTTGACAAGAATCAGATCCACGGCATCTTCATCACGAACACGAATGAAAAACTGGTGAAGAATGGCGATTCGGTATCAATACCGTATGGCTATGTGAAATCCATAGGCGATATAATAATACTGAAATCGTTTCCAGACCTGATGCATATATGAAATGCTGAAGGAAGAAAATAATGATTTGTTTCATTCACGATGTTATTTCAGGCCAGTAATCTTCGAATTATGCATGTGTGAAGTATGCCACATCGTCTTTTTCGGCGAAGTTCACATATCCATACCTTTCCAGCTGCGCTATTCCGCGGTAACCGGAGGACTTTGGTTCAATAAGGCCGTTGTCCTTGGAGCCGTCTGGTTTCAGGACGGAGAATTCTCTGGACCCTTCCGGACACCAGTTTATTATCCTTGTCCTTTCGGTCATGTCAATTCCATCGTATACGATGTTATCTCCATTCTTCCTGATGTAACAGAGGTCCTTCAGCCTTATTCTCTCTCCATCCGATATGGCTGAGAAATCCTGTCCAGATATGTACACGTGACCGTTGACATCGTACTCCCTAAAACCATACTCTGGATGGGTCGGATGTAGGGGAAGCTTTGCCTTTATCTCTGGCATATTCCTTATCTCTATCCTGACAGGATCCTTCACGAATGAGAATCTGTAGGCCGTTGGATCCACGATCTCCCTGTTTATGGAATCGAATATCTCTATTGAGAATACCGCATCTATCTCCCTGAGCCCGGAGTTTATCCAGTACCTTCGGAATGTCTCCGGTCTATAACCTCTCCTGGCAAAGGCCCTGACAGTTCCAAGCCTTATATCGGACCAGCCATCGTACTGACCGCTCTGTATGCCCTTCTTCATGACCGATGTTTTTAACTTGATCCCAGGAAACTTTATCATGCCGTAATGATAATAGTAAGGCTTCTTCCAGCCGTTGTATTCAAATATGTACCTCTGTTTGTCCGTGTTTGTCAGCTGATCCTTTCCCCTCAAGACATGGGTGAGACCAAGGTAGTGGTCATCCACGGCCACGCTGAAGCTCATCATGGGGTAAACACGGTACCTGTCTCCAACCTTAGGATGCCTTGCCTCTATTATCCTGAATGCTATCCAGTCTCTCACCGATGGGTTTGGATGCCTAAGATCGGTCTTCACAACGGCAACCGCCCCCCCTTCCTTTATGGTTCCATCCAGCATCTTCTCGAAAAGTTCAAGATTCTTCTCTGGTGGATTATCGCGGTCCTTGCACGGGATGGATTCCAATCTTTTTTTCTTGAACTCTTCCCGCGGGCAGGTGCAGACATACATGTGACCGTCCTGCATCAATTTTCTTGCTTCATTGTAATAAAGATCAAAACGATCGCTCTGTATCACCATCTTGGTAACATTGACGCCCAGCCATTCCAGATCCTCTGGTATCATGTGATAGGCATCGGGGTCAATGTTCTTTGGATTGGTATCCTCGATCCTGAGAATGAGGTCTCCACCATATCGCTTCACGTATTCATCGTTGAGTATTGCCATCCTGGTATGTCCCACGTGCAGTGGACCTGATGGTGAGGGAGCCATTCTCATCACAACGCGTCCTTCCACGCCCTCGAGATCCGGCAGGCGATGATCCTCTGGCTTCTTTTCCTTCTTTATATTCGATTGATATCTCGTTTCGACAATTTCCCTGATCTCAGATGGATTCATTGAGTTGACCTCATCCACGATCCTGGCGACGAGTTCCCTGGTCGATCTTGGGTCACGCCTCATGTCTGGGATCTCGGCCATGACCTTCCCCATCACGGATTTGATGTCAGCTTTTCCCTCATGCTGGTACGCATTAATGAGTGCTATCCTGCGGATCTCATCCTCGTACATTGCCATCAGTCCTCCCGAATATTAAAAGCCTGAGCGGATCTAGGCCGCCATCAGAGTTGACAGAGATGGCTATCTCCTCTCTTCTTTCTCTGCTTATATCCATCTTCGTCTGTACCCTTATAATATTTGGGTTTATATGATCCCTTATCTGCTGGTAGAGATGTTCCTGCATTTCCGGAGAGTACAAGGCTTGATCGCTGTAGTCGAAAAGGAAGATCACAGTGCCATTTATGTGTCTTAAGGCAAGGACAGCGTTTTTCTCTATCTGGTTCATCTCGTTGAAATCCCTGTCAAGAATTCCAGGAGTATCTATGAACTGTATTCTCTCATATCCATGTTCAGCTATCCCTATGATGACCGACTTCGTTGTAAAGGGGTATGGAGCGATCTGAGGTTTCTTTGTCGTCAGTGCAGCCAGCAGCGAGCTCTTTCCCACATTTGGCATGCCAGCTATTATGTAAGTTCTGAGATTCACATCTATATCAGGGATCTTCTTCATGTAGTCTCTGCATCTGCCGAGAAACAGAAGATCCTGGTCTATCTCATGTATCAGGGATGCGAATCTGCCGTAATATGATCGCATTATTCTGTTTGCATCCTCAACCGTCTTCGCGGCCTTGATCCTCCTTATATGTTCACCGCTGATCTGTTCTATCATCTGCGACGTCCGATCTATCTTCGACAGCGATATCTTGTACTGGTCTATGTCGAACATCAAGTCTATGAGGCTGCTGTAAAATGGATGCAGGTTGTTTATAGATGGGAATTTCTTCACTAGCCTGTCAAGGAAAGCACGACTTATGCTCTCTATGGTGGATATTCTGTCCTGTACCTCCTTCTTTATGCGTTCTGCCTTGTCTGGATAGTATGGTTCCTCTATCCTGCTGGCCCTCGAAAAGGCCTTATCTATGAGCTCCTGCGATCTGAGCACGGTCGGTATCCTTAACAGCATTCTTACCTGTAGCATTACCGCCGATAAATGATTATCGTCTCGACCAGGTCCCCATAGTTTTTCCAGTGTTAATATTCAGGAGGTCTCTCCGTACCGGATCAGCTGGCATAGTGGTTAAAAGGATTATAAATCGATAATGGTTTCATTTTGTTTCCATTCGCAGCCAAAGGTGGACGAAATTTGACATCAAAGCTTTAATAAAGGAAATAAAAAACTTAAATACATTTCGTAATGTTTAAATACTACGAAGTGATATGTTACTCTGAATGCACGCGTATAAGGTAATGAATGTCAAAGGAAGAGATATGGTCATACAGCTGGACCGCCCCATAGATATGAAGACGAAGGTATATGACGCCAGTGGAAAGAAGATTGGCGTGATAGTGAAGATAATGGGGCCGGTTGATGAACCCTATGGGCTTGTGAGTCTGGATAGCCAGGGCGTGCAGGCGGATGTTGTTTATGTTAACTGAGGTGATCAGAAATGGTTGAAAATACGAAGAAGAAAAAGGTTGAAGAGATTGAGAGATGCCCCGAATGCGGTTCAACGAACCTTAATAGAGATTACGAGCATGGTGAACTTGTCTGTGGAGAGTGCGGGGCAGTTATTGAGGACGCTTATATCGATCAGGGCCCAGAATGGAGAGCATTCGATTCCGAACAGAATGAGAGCAGGGCCAGGGCTGGATCCCCAATGACATACACGATACACGATAAAGGTCTGTCTACAGATATATCATGGAAAAACAAGGATTCTTATGGAAGATCCATACCGACTAGGAACAGGGCACAGCTCTACCGTCTCAGGAAGTGGCAGAAGAGAATAAAGGTCTCAAATGCCGCAGAGAGAAACCTGTCTCAGGCGCTCCAGGAACTGGAGAGGATGGCTTCAAACCTGAGCATACCTGACGACGTCAAGGAAACAGCTGCAGTGATATACCGGAAAGCCGTCAAACAGAATATGATCAGGGGAAGAAGTATAGAGGGCGTGGTCGCCGGCGCGCTGTATGCTGCATGCAGGATAACGAATGTACCGAGAACACTTGGAGAGATTGCCTCCGTAACAAGAGTCAAGAAGAAGGAGATCGGCAGGACATACAGAATAATGAGCAGATACCTGAAGTTGAACATCATGCCGTCCAAGGCCGAGGATTATATCAGCAGGTTCTGTTCAAAGCTGAAGCTGTCCATGGAGACAAGAAACAAGGCTCTAGAGATACTTAGGGCAGCCGAAAATGCTGGGCTGACATCTGGCAAGGGGCCAACTGGCGTGGCAGCTGCAGCCATATACATAGCATCCCTGATGACAGGCGAGCGAAGGACTCAGAGAGCGGTTGCTGAAGTCGCAGGCGTCACAGAAGTTACCATAAGGAACAGATACAAGGAGCTCACAGAAAAACTCCAGCTCAACGTGGAGCAGTGAGACTCCGTATCATATTTCGGATCTTTTCAAATACCTCGTAGCTTCTGATCATATCATCAAGAAGTGAGAATACTGTACCATATTTTTTCTCTTCGATGGTTATCCTTATTTTACCGTCCACACACTCTGCGTTTATCCCACCGTAGTTATCAGGGGATATTGCAAGCAAAAAAGCATCGCAATCTTCGTCATCTATTGTAAGTTCCGATCTCATGGCCCCTCCAGAGTGCAGAGGGCCGGATTCGAACCGGCGAATCCCTACGGAGGCAGATCTTGAGTCTGCCGCCTTTGACCTGACTCGGCAACCTCTGCAACAGGATATGATATTATCTACAAGCGCTGCCAAATCTTATCGTGGGGCATAAATTTTGTGATTTTCCGTAAGTTCGTCCTGGCATCCATATTTCATGAATTCAGATTTTAAAGGAAGTGTTGAAGGTCTGGGGAAAGCTGTAATTCTAAATAGCTTCAGCGATGGGATACATGCACTTCCTCCAATGGAAAAGTCCATATTCAACACTCCTAAATCCATCGCAGTAGGGCTGGTGCACAATCGATACCTGCGGAGATCCATAGCCTCTACGGTATATACCCCTACAGGAAGATGATTCTACGCTGAAAGAAAGCTCCGCTCAGGCTGAGGAGTGGTTCACAAGTGGATGCAGTTCACGGTGGATATCATTCAACGTGATACGGTTACAGTGTATCGGATCGGCCTGCAACGCCACGAAGAAATTTAAATATCGTTCTTAAATTCTAAGTAAAATGGAGAACAAGAAGGAGAATTTCAGTGAATGGTACAATGAGATAATCACGCTTGCTGAGCTCAGCGATAAGAGATATCCTGTCAAGGGCATGAACGTTTGGCTGCCCTATGGATGGAAGATAATGAGCCTTATAGATTCAATAGTGCGGAAGGCGGTGGACAAGAAGAACTTCCAGGAGGTAAACTTCCCGATCCTCATTGGAAGGAGCATGCTGGAGGTTGAATTCGAACATATAAGGGGCTTTGAGAATGAGATCTACTGGGTCACCAAGGGCGGGAAAGAGAATCTTGAGGAGGAGCTTGCCCTGAGGCCAACCAGCGAATCCGCCATGTATCCAATGTTCTCGCTCTGGGTGAGATCGCATGCTGATCTTCCCCTGAAGATCTACCAGATAGTAAGCGTTTACAGGTATGAGACGAAGCATACCAGATCCTTCATAAGAATAAGGGAGATACACTTTTTCGAAGCCCACACTGCGCATGCAACATACGAGGACGCCGAGGCGCAGATGGATCAATACAAGGAGATATGGCGTGAGATATCCAGCCAGCTGTGCCTTCCATACTTCTATGATCAGAGGCCAGATTGGGATAAATTCCCAGGAGCGAAGTACACAATTGCATTTGATACGGTCCTACCGTCTGGCAGGTCCCTCCAGATCGGAACTATACACCAGTATGGGACAAACTTCTCAAAGAATTACGATATAAAATATCTGAAGGAGGACGGAAGCTTTGACTACGTGCATCAAACGACATATGGCATGAGCGAGAGACTGCTGGCAGCCATAATAGGCATACACGGTGATGATAAGGGCCTGGTCCTTCCACCGGACGTGGCACCCATCCAGGTAATAATAATCCCGATCCCGGGCAGTGGTGTCCTGGAATATGCGAGGGATGTTGAGAACACGCTCAGCACGATAAACATAAGGGTTAAGGTTGACGATAGGGAAAACTATACCCCCGGCTACAAATTCAATGACTGGGAAATGAGGGGTGTGCCGTTGAGGATAGAGGTTGGCGAGAGGGAGGTTAAGAACCGCACTCTGACATTATCGATGAGAAACATACCGGGTAAGGTGACCATAGAGAGATCGAAGGTGATCTATGAGGTACCGGATGCGCTTATAAGGATAAGAGAGAAGATGATGGATGACGCGCAGAAGGTGTTCAGGGATCATGTGTTCAGGGCCTCTAAGCTTGAGGACTTTACCAACGAGGGGCTAATAACCGCATTCTGGTGCGGTTCCAAGGAGTGCTCTGACAGGATAGAGAGTGAGACCGAGAAATCCGCTCTGGGATTCATGGTAGGTTCGAACGAAACCGGCAAATGCGTAGTGTGTGGAAAAGAGGGGCGGCTAGCGGTGTTTTCAAAATCATACTGAGAAATCCGGGCACCACAACCTAGATCGTCTCCGGAGTCATATTTCTCATATGATTTAGGGTCATGCGATACCGTTTGTTAGGATTAAATAATCGGCGTAAATATCTAATCCGAAACACGTTAGCTGTGGTCTCTGGATCTCAGGGAATGATGCAATAATGATAAGACTGGCCATTTTCGATATGGATGGTACGCTTACGGAAGAACCAAGCAGCTGGGAGTACGTTCACAGAAGATTCCATACTGATAACCACAGGAATTTCAGGCTTTACAGGAACGGCTTCATTTCCTATGAGGAATTCTTCCAAAGCGATGTCACGGCCTGGTTGAAAATGCATCCTCGCCTCAGGAAGGATGATGTGATGTCCATACTCCGTGGGATAAGGATAAGGGACGGTGCATCGACCGTGATCAATAGGCTGAAGGATGCTGGTGTGATCACGGCTGTTGTCTCCGGTGGAATATCCTGGCTTTGCGATATCCTCACCGAGAAAATGAGGATAGATTACAACATATCGAACGTAATCGCAACGGACGAAGATGGTTTCATCCAGCCATGGGGGAAGATACAGGTGATCCCAGAGAGAAAGAACCTTGCTGTGAAATCACTTCAATCCGCGCTCCACATTTCGATGGATGAGACAATCTCTGTTGGTGATTCTATGGAGAATGGTATGATACACATCAACTCCGCACGTTCTTACATAATCGGAGGTAAGGGAAGGCAAGGGGAGATACCGCTGGGGAACGATATCAGAAGACTCCTCTCATTGATATGGTGATCTGAACCTCAGTATCTCGCGACCTGCTTCTCATACAGAAGAACCTGCCTCTTCGAATAATGGTAGATGGTCACGGATGATATGAAGGCCACGATAAGATAGAGTATCAGCAACAGTTCCTCTGCATGCCTCATTGGATGATGTACATATATCAGACCATGATAGGCCAGCAAAGCCGATGCCGATCCGATGATGAAAAATAGTGTCGTGAGGAATCTGGTCAGCACATTTCTGTAGTAGAATAGGGCCAGAGTCCTGGACAGTATCGGAAGTATAAGTAGAATTAGGCCGTAGATCGCCCTGCTGTACGGATCGGCATTTAAGGGTATAAGTGACCTTGTATAATCAAGTACGAAGTAGGCCAGAAGCAGGATGGCAGAGGCCTCCACGGATCTGGATCCCTCCAGAAAGCCGTAAGTTATGAGGAGAGCAAAGAGTATGCCAAGCGCAAAGGTGTTGAGGTAAAGTGCTATGAAATTGATCGCGGTGAATGTTAAATATGTGTGAATCAGCGCCTGGAACAGATCAGTGAGTATTGTGAAAGCGACCATGGCACTTACACCTCTGTATATATAGGCATACTCAGGCTTTCTGAACATTGCAGTGGCAACACAAACGAGGGTTAAAATTTTGCCGGTTGAAGACTTCTTCGTCAGTTTATGCTGAGGCCACGATCCATAAAATGCGAGGATGTTCTTTACTACCTGGGAAAATTTTAACGTGTATGGGTGATACTCCATCATGGATCTTATTTCAATGTCCGATAGAGACTTCATAGTTGAGGTTGCAAGGAGGATAATAAGGATACCTGCGATATCACCAGCTTCAGGTGGAGAGGGCGAGAAGGACAGGGCAGACGAGATCGAGAGAATACTGAAGGAATTGGGTTATTCCGATTATCAGAGATACGATACGACAGACGAATATGGAAAGATAAGATCGAATATCGTTCTCAAGACCGGAAAGGGCGATAGGGTGCTCTGGCTGGTTGCTCACATAGATACCGTACCTGTTGGAGACCAGACACTCTGGACTAAGCCGCCATTCGATGTGACGGTCGATGGGGATCGAATGTACGGCAGGGGTACTGAAGACGATGGCCAGGCTGTATTCACCGCTCTTCTCATACTGAAGGACATGAAGATGAAGGGCCTTAAGCCAAAGATCCCATTCGGCGTGGCCTTCGTGGCGGATGAGGAGATGGGGAGCAAATACGGGATTCAGTATCTTTTGGAGAAGAACATATTCAAGAAGTCTGACCTTATAATAGTCCCCGATGCCGGTAGTGAGGATGGGATGACGATAGAGATAGCGGAGAAGAGCATACTGTGGATAAAATTCAGCGTCAAGGGTAAACAGTGGCATGCAAGCATGCCGGTTAACGCCATAAATGCCTTCAGGGAGGGCTCAAAGTTCCTCCTGGATCTTGACAGGAGACTCCATGAGAAATATACGGCGAGGGATGACCTCTTCAATGTACCCTACTCCACCTTCGAACCGACGAAGCACGAGAAAAATGTGGACAACGTGAATACGATACCAGGAACAGACACATTCTATTTCGACTGCAGGGTTCTCCCACAGTACAACCTTGATGATGTACTGAAAACTGTGGACGATGCGATAGCAGAATTCCACAAGCAGAGCCCTGCCAGGATTACATACGATCTGGTCCAGAAGGAACAGGCTCCAAAAAAGACGCCCGAAGACTCAGAGGTTGTTAAAAGGCTGATGGATTCCATAAAGAGGAAGAGGGGGAAGACTCCAAGGGCGATCGGTATTGGCGGTGGTACCTGTGCAGCCTTCTTCCGCAGGCTGGATATGCCGGCTGTGGTATGGTTCACAACCATAGAGGAGAACGCGCACAGGCCGGATGAATTCTGCCTGATATCCCATATACTCATGGACAGGGACGTTCTTGAGGACGTCCTATCTTCATGATTTTCAGCTGTTTTTGGACATTGATCCTGGTATTGGAGACACTTTCTTCGTAATTTCCCGCCGTTCTTCTCATTGCAGCTTCATGCCCATGAGAAAGAGTGCAGGTACCAGAGAGATTATGCCGAGGAGATACCAGCCAACGTTGACCGATATGCTGTATATAGCATATGTGTACAGGTAGGGGATTGCCGAACTTATCATCATCTGGACGAAATTGACAATGGATAGCGAGAACGAAACCGCCGACCTGTTTATGATGCTTGCCTCCATGTACAGGTACGAGAAACCATAGATGGAGAGCACACTGAAAGCAAAGAGTGTGATCAGGATCTCCACAATATTCCCTTCGAACGGTACCAGGAAGAATATGATACCCATAACGGCTAGGAGCGAAGTGACCTGTACCCTCTTGCTGTACCTCCTGATTATGTAGGCCGAAATGAACCCACCTGGCAGGCCAACAAAGAGAAAGAACGATCCGGCAGCGGATGCGGTTATGGCTGAAAAATGCCTGTATTCCTCCAGATAATAGACGAACAGCTGGCCCATTATGGTCTCTGATATTGCACTTCCGACCGTTAAAACCGGCAATATCCATATGGCGGCTTTCTTTGCGGCGGCTATGAGCTCACTCATCGGTCTTCTGACCCTTGTATTCTCCTTCCTTATCATGAGGAACATGGCCGCATCAGCAATAAGCAGCAGCAAACCGCCTATCACCAGTGAAAGGCGCCATCCAGACACCGTGTCAAGGTAGCCGAAGGCGAATATACCGGTTCCGGCACCGAAACTGAAGGCGCCATTGTATATGCTGACGTACGAACCATATCTGTCTACGGGCACGATGTCTGAAATTATACCGAGAGCTGGTGAGAAGAAGAGGGCGGAACCTGCGCCTGCTGTGAATCTGAAGGTCGCAAGCTCTATGAAGTTTCTGGACAGGCCTGAAAGTATACCGGAAACACCAAGGATGGTCAGACCTGTTATTGAAACTACAAGGTTTCCTATGCGGTGCGCAAGCGATCCCCCGACCAGCTGGAAGAGGGCCAGGCCTATGTAAAATGACGTCGTAACCAGCCCTATTTCTATAACGTTTATGTTCAGATCAACTGAGATATATTTCAGCGCTGGAGCAATGTCAAACCAGTTGAGCGCATAGAGTGATCTCGCGAATATTATGCTGTAGGCTCTGGGCTTGTAGTCCATCTGGATGTGAAGATGTACAGTATTTATAAAATTATAGCGTGACACGCCAGCCAAGTAGGAATATCCTCAGATGATACCAAACCTGTGGGCAATATTGTTTAGAAGTACCGACTGCATAACAGCGTTCTCATAAATTGATACCATGCTCTTTGGGGGCTTCTTCACGCTCTTGAACTCGATACCATCATAGTGTATGTCCCACAGTATCAGATTCTCCGCCCTCGCCACTTTCGGATAACGGTCCGCTGTGGAAAATGGATCCGATTCAGATCCGATGTTGTCCATCAGAAATGCCACCATGGTCCTTATCTGGTTCCAAAGGAAACTTTTGGCGGTGAACTCAATATAGACGAATTGATCATCCCTCCTGCAGGACGCTTCCATGATGGTTCTGATGGTATTTCTGTTGTCCACCCTTGCAAACCTTCGAAAGTCATGCGTTCCCAGGAATTTCCTCAAGTTTATATCGATCGACTTGCAGTCTATGTCGCCCATCATATAATACCTGTACGTCTTGAACGTGCAGTGCCTAGGATTGAAATCTGCAGGAAACTCTGCGTAGGAATGCACGTATATGTTTTCAGCCCTGGAATTTATCAGGTTGGCCACAGCATCAGGTGGTCTTCTGGTATCAAGGCTGAAGACATTGGATACCGCTGACACGGATCTGTCTGTCCTGGCCGCCGTTCTGATATAATGATCGAAACCATTCTTTTCCAGGACGGAAATGATCGTATCCTCGATACTGTGATCTCCATTACCCCTCTGAAAACCAGTGAAACAGGATCCCAGATAGCCAAACTTGAACGCGTAATTAACCATTCTTCAACCATGCCCTCTATCGTATCTCGTCCAGGTCTACCCCCACTATTGCACTGATCTTCCTGTGGAGATCGCTTATTCTCTCTGCTGCAGAATCTAACCCACGTTTTCTGTATATGTCGGTAACCTCATAAAGCTTCAATCGTCTGCTTCCGGCAAAGAGATTATCAGCCTGGGCCACTATCATCTCTTCAAGAGTCTCCGGAACATAGTCCTTCTCAGGCAGGCCAAGTTTGGCAGCCTCTTCCTTTGTTATGCCAGCACCGATATGTCTCTCCACAACCGAAACCACGCTCTCATGCACATTCTCGGATCTGAGAATACCTGCGCCAACGACAGCATGATCTATACCGTTTGTCCTTGTTCTCCCTATATCATGCAGTAGAGATCCTGCTATAACCACCCTCATATCGGCATTGGTTCTCTCAGCTATCTTTACCGCAAGATCCTTCACGGCCTGGACATGAGCCAACAGCCGGTCATCTGCACCATACTTATGCAGCAGATCGAGGCACTCTCTCTCATTCGGTATCACCTTTACGACTTTTCCCCTTTCGGCTGGCTGGACGTTGAGTCTCCCCCTGAATTCCAGGTCGAATTCACCACCCTGAAAGTACCTGTCCAGGAAGATTGCGAGAGCTGAGACCTCGCTTATGGGCTGATTCGTCACAGATACGTTGTAGTCTGCCATCTCGTAAGCTTCAATAGGAACCTTCTCTGATCCGACAAGGACCATTACGTCCTTCGCACTGTTCCTTATTTCTCCGATGACATCGTTCAGCCTGCGACCATACATTGTGAGATGAACTCTTATGCCTGGGAAATTCCTGAATTCATGGATCCAGTTGCATCCGGTCATTATTGAAAAGCTGCCGCCAAAATTATTAACGACCTCGTTGATTGTGTTCTCAAGAGTTTCGTCCCTCTCATCGACAAGTATCGATGAAGCCCCGAATGCACGTGCGGTGAGAGCTACGTGTGTAGTTATCCTTTTGTCCCTATATGGTCTGTGATTTATGCGAAGTACCGTTATCATTCGGCACCAGACACCAGCTCGATCTTGTATCCCCTTATCTCCAGAATGCTGGACCTCCTGACGATACCCCTTATCAGCGTTTGAGATATGCCCAGGGTATCAGAAACGTCGCCAAGGAACACGCCCTCTCCGTTCTTCATCATGGCCTTTATCTTATCCTCATATTCGCCCAGCTGTTGATCTGATAATGTTGCAGCGTATATTATATCGGCCAGTTCACTGAGAGACCCCATTATGTTGATCTGGACATTTGTGTAATATGTGTGATAGGCCTTCTCTGGACCATTCTGACCAGTTATCCACTGCGTCTCTATCATCTTAATCTTATCCAGATAGAGAAGAGCCTTTCTGCCTTCCTTACCATACTTCTGCTCTATGACGGGAAGCGTTATCCATCCGGTAGACAGATCGAGCAGAAGCTTTCTTTTAATATCGCTGTCGGCAGCGTGGAAAATGGATACCAGTTCACCGGGGTCGTTGACAACTTTTATTCTGCTTACCATAATATTCAGGATATGCTAAAAAATGATTTAACTTTTATTGAGTTCTGAAAAGGTACGCTATTGTGACGATAGGAGGAAAGAATAGACATGATAGCAATTGAATCCTCAACATGGATTGCATGATATACGAAGGCATGCTGTCCAGTTTGCGCTTCCTCTTCCGTTTTCACTGGAAAAAAACTTAAATATGTATGATCATATGTCGATATAGCCGTACAGGCCAAAGTATACAAAGGAATACATATGGAAGGAGAAAAAAAGGTTGCTTTTCCAGGAGACGTAATTGCCACAACTGAGGAGTACCTGCCAGGAAAGAACACAGAGGAGAAAAACGGCGAAATCGTGGCCACCAAGTTCGGCAATATCTTAAGGGACGACGTCAATCTTACGATATCCGTAGACACTGGGAAGAGGGAGTTCTTCTTGAAGAAGGGAGACGTCGTTTATGGGCAGGTTATAAAAAACGACTCTCACAGGTACATCGTCAGGGTTGTAGGGGTATTTCAGAGAGGAACCGGGCTCAGAGAGGTAGATGAGGAGATGCAGCTTTCATTCGGCATGTCCAGGAGACCGCAGTCAGATTTTGTGGCTGTTGGCGATCTGATCAGGGGATATGTCGTGAGGACCGGGGATATGCCGGAAATATCCATAAATGGCAACCACTACGGTGTGATAAGTGCCGTATGCTCCAGATGCAGGCAGCCACTTGTGAAGAAGAATATAACATTGTACTGTGAAAACTGCCAGCGCACTGAGATTCGTAAGATTGCGGATGACTATGGCCAAGTAGATATATTCAATTACGAAAACAGGATAACCCATGGCGGCAGTCATAGTGAGGCCCACAGGCAGAATTAAGGGGGTTTTGATGATGAAATATGCAGGTAATGATAAGGCTAAGGATGTTGAGGCGCTCAACAGGGAAGTCAAGAATATGAGGAAGGAGCTGGATGATGTTAAGGAGGTCCTCCGTGGTCTGATACAGGTCATAATGAGCCGTGAGGATAACTTTGATGATGATGAATACAATTGAGGGGTGAAATGGTCTTGATGATGCCAATGAAGATGCTTGAGGAAAGTGTGAACAAGAGAGTTTCTCTGCTTCTTAAGGATAACAGGGTTCTTGAGGGTGTTCTCACAGGATTTGACGAGTACATGAATATGGTACTGGATGATGTGGATGAGAACAGCGAGAACGTCTCAAGAAAACTTGGTACCGTTGTTGTCAGGGGCAGTAACGTCGTTCGCATAGTCCCAAAATGAATCTATAGCTCTATGATCTCATTCCTGGCCATTAATTCCCTCGGAGGAATTTAAATCGCCGGGGATCTCAATTTTTTATCCTACCAGCGAAATGTATTGTGGAGCAAGGTATAAAAGGCTTGCCATTATATTTTAACCGGTGATTCTCAGTATCCTGAGGGTCGTTGATACATGGAACATCTTGGGGGCATATGATTTTACGATGTGCGAATCCTCTATCACGGTCAGGTACCCAAGAGAAGAGGTGTAGGACATTATATCATACCTGTATCGTCCCAGATTCTCCTGCGATACCAGGTGATGAAGAACTATCCTAGTGTTCTCTCTGGATCTTCTCAGCGCAGCTGGCAGATACATCAGAGATTTGAAATTTCCCATGATGATGGAATCGAACGGGCCTTCAGGACATGTAACCCTTGAATCTCCAAGTATGGGAAGGATCAGATCACCTACCCCGTTAATAACAGCATTCTGCCTAAGATAGTGTATTGCGTCTGGATTTATGTCGCACGCAAATACTCTGGCTGGATCTCCATATTTAGCAATCGGTAATGTGAAATAGCCGATACCACTGAACATGTCAAGGACTGTTTCTCCTTTGAAGCTTATGGAACGCATTCTTGTTCTCTCGTTTGTGTTGCCTGGCGAGAACATTATCCTCTCCGGATCGAACCTGAACCTTATTCCATTTTCAGTGTGTACAACATCTCCTCTCTTCCCGTAGAGGAACTCTACGACTGGGATCCTCTCAGGGCCAGATATCCCACGGTAAACATATATGGATTCCACCCCGAGAAAACGCTTCATGACTCGGAAAACGCGCTCGTCGACATGTTTGTCAAGAAAAACTGCGTTGCCGTACCTCACCCACCTATCAGGAATTGGGCCATTATATCGGTATTCTTTGACTAGCGCGTTGCGCATCATATCCTTTACGTTCTCCTGCCTCCTCTCTTCAAAATCAAGGTTTGCCGTTTCGAACCTGATGGACTGATCCTCATCCTTAACCGGGACAGCTATGAAGCCGTCTATCTTTCTGATCTTCAGATCCTTCCTTATAATGCCAGATCTCATCAGGCCTCTTATGGCTGCATCCGCCTCATTGCATGGAATGAGATAGGCTCTGGACTCCATTCGATCGGGTATTCAGATCCGGATATAAACACGATCCTGTGGCAGCAGTGCCTGAAACAACTCTGCGTAAAAGTATAATACAGGCAAATCATTTAAGGCTTGATAGGTATGACAGAGGAACTGGCTCAGGTTGAGGTCTCCAAGGATGGCGATATATATTATGCAAAGATAATACTGCCGAGCGGTGAGGTTTTCACCTTCGAAAACGAGGATTTCGAAGAGATGCTGGAACAGATCGCCAACGACCTGCAGGAAAGGTTCAGCCAGTGAATCCAGGGCGGGGATGGCCCAGAGGTAAGGCGGCAGCCTGCTAAGCTGTTTCTCTTATGAGAGCGTGGGTTCGAATCCCACTCCCCGCGTTTTCTTGAACATTCTCAGTTGAATTTTCCAATTCGGAGGGCTATCTAATCCCGCATACGAACTTTAAATAATGCCGTCAAAATATCGTGAATAAATGATTGAAGATCTGGCTCTCTTCGGATATTCCAGATATGGCAGGCTTGACGATAAAGTATATCCGGCCATAATCGGACAAGGTCATGGTATAAATTATACCGATACTGACATAGAGATAATGGGGGATAGGATCCCGAGACAAATTTTGTATCCATCGAAGATAAAACAGGAGATACTGGAAACCGATAAGCTCGTGATCGTGCCGAATGGATCCGAGCTAGTAAGGAAACCAAAGGACCTTGTAAGGACAATAATGGGCATACATTCAAGATACGGTTTTTCAAAACTGATATTCATTTCAGGGATAAGCGATCCCTACTCCATTCCGGCTCTTGTGTATCTGGGTGTATCGTTTTTTGACGAAAGCCTTCTGCAGATGGAGGGCAGTATGGGATACCGCTTCACCCCATTCGGTGTAGAGAAGACGGATCATGATGTGTCGTCAGAAAATTCAATGTTCTTATCCGAGATGATGCGTGATATCCAGAGATCGATATCAAACGGAACACTCAGGGACATCATAGAGAAGACGGTTATATCCAGCAAGGCCGCTGAGATCATCAGGATCGCTGATTACTCATACTATCAGGACTTCGAGGGGGTGTTTCCCGCCAGAACACCGTACATAAAGGCAAATACAATAGAAGACTTATACAGGCCTGATCTGATAAGATACAGGAATTACATATCGGAATCGTACACGAAGCCGGATCTTGATATAGCCCTCATACTTCCGTGCTCTGCAAGGAAACCTTATTCAAGGTCGAAGAGCCATCAGAAGGTGATCGGATCGCTCGGTGATCTGAGGAAATTCATCCATGAGGTGATCGTGACTTCCCCCATAGGCATAGTACCGAGGGACCTGGAAGAGACCTATCCTGCCAGGTTTTACGATATCCCTGTCATCGGGCTATGGTATGAGGATGAGAAGGTGATGATGAAGCGCATGATGCGCAGTTATATGGATCGTAACAGGTACAGGAAGGTTATAGCGTTCATACCAGAGGATCTTGATTTCATAGTCGATGCAATACCCTATCCGCATGAGGTCATAGAATTCAGGTCATCCAACCTCCAGAGGCTCAGAGAAGTTATACAGAGGGAGGTCAGCGGTGGAAAGGGAATAAATCAGAAAATTGCAAAGTACGATTCGGTGATGAGATACCAGTTCGGTGAGTGGATATCGCCTCTCGTATCCGGATACACCATAAGGAGAAACTATAATCAAGACATGATCGTTAAGGACGGTAAGATCCTCTTTGTTTACAACGAGAATCTTGGCAAATTCACAATAAATAAGGCTTCAGCTGATATGTTCGTGAAAAACGGCAAGTTTCTCGTAGAAATCGACGACTTCAAGCCAACGTCAAATGTTTATGCGATGGGTGTCGTGGATGCCACGGAAGACATAAGGCAGGAGGATGAGGTTGTTCTGGTGCACAATGGAGAGATACGCGGTGTCGGAATAGCGAAGATGCCTGCCAGAGCGATGATTGAATTGAAGAAAGGTATCGCGGTCAAGGTCAGATAAATCAACATAAAGAAGCAATCCCAGATCATCTCTTCATCGTATGCACCTTATCCTTACAGTAGGCGTAGAGTGCATCGTATGCTGGAAACTGCAGCTTCATGTTTTCGAAATCATCCTTGGAGATCAACCTGAAGCCTCTAGCCAGGGCCTTTAGGCCATAACTCTCCGGTGGTGGATTTTCCATCTCCGAATCAGCTCCTCTTACTATCTCAGCAAGCTTCAGAAGTGCCGGATCGGTAAGATTGTATTTTTTAATGATTGCGTCGAAGCTCACGTACTCCATCGTACCATCATGGTAATGCGTCAGTTCTGCACCATCCACGTCAAAGGGTATTGCGTTGAGTTCTTTTGCCATTTCCATGACTTTCGATGCCGGGGCGAAGATAAACTCAGCATCCCTATCTATGAAATTCTTTACGAGTCATGGACATGCGATCCTGTCTACCATCGCTCTTTCCCTTGTGATCCACTTCATGAGATCATGCAACAGTGCGACGTACTTAATGGCTTCTATTTAACATTTTGATACTTTGTTGATGTTCGTTGCTTCCCTTTATCTCTAAATTGTACCTCAAATGTTCACTTCAGCGTTCAGGATCATCTCCTTTTATTCGGATTATTTAAATGGAACAGATACGTTGAAGGTTTTCATCGTACGAAAATTTAAATATGGTATTGCGGTAAATCAATATTGTCTCCTAAATATATAGCTCTGGCCGTATTGGGTATTATTATTTTCTCGTCAATATTTACATTCGCAAACGTTGGCTATCCAACGGGCAATCCTATCCATATCAAGTTAAATAAGATGCCAAAGGAGCAGGTGGTATTCGTAAATCAGACCTTGAACAGATACGCTGTAGGCCTGAATTCATCCTATTTTATTCCATCTGGAAACGCAACAATATGGGTTCAGGGCTATCTTTACAATCGATCCAGTTCTGCGAGAATATCCGATACAGAGCTGACGGTTGCAGCCGGCCCCTATTCGACTTATTACAATGTTTCGGCCAGCGGGTATTACAGAATCGGTATCCTTAAGACTGGCAAGGCCAACATAGCTTTCTACGTGTATGGATACAATACTGTTTACCATTATTTCGACTTCATAACATCAGGTACTGTGTGGTTGAATCTGAGCTTCAGTCCATCTGCGAAGTACATAGTTCACGGATTCACCCTATACAACAGCAGTGCAGTACCAAACGTCGAAATAACATTCGTCCACGGCGCATCGGTTGTGGTCGAGTCGGGAATTGATGGCAGCTATAATGCCAGCCTTTACAATGGAACTTACGTAATAGGTGTTTACAAGCCTGGTTTTGGAGACAACGCATCTCCGAATATGATAAACATAGATGGTCATAGCTTGATGCAGAACATCACCCTTATATCTTCTGGAGCGAGATCCATAGTGATATCTGGATACGTCAAGAATGAGGTAGGAAAGACGGTGAGCAATGCCACCGTTATGTATGACGGATATGTAGCAACTTCAAACAGGAGCGGTTTCTACACCATAAACGTTAGTGCCGGGCCTGTTATTCTCATCGCCATTGCCGAGGGATACGGATATGGTAACGTCAGTTTGCTGGCGGTGTCAAACCAATCTGATGTCAACATAACGCTGCCGGTTGCCGATCCGATGCTGGGCGGTAATAGAGCAACATCCAGACTTCCCGAAAACCAGACTTACATAAACGGAAGTTCCCCTGGTACTTATCTCCTTGTTGGGCAGGCATATTACAATTCCAGCGGTCACAGGATACCTCTCACCAGCGCCTATATCAAATTCTTGATATCCATTCAGGGCACAGGTTTTTACGTAATGACCAGAACAAACGATCAGGGTTACTATAACATAACATTGCTATATGCGGGTTATTATAACTTCAGCGCAGATGCTGTAGGCTTCTATCCATACAATTTCTCAGTTCAGGTAAGATCAGAAACCACCCATCATGACCTGCACTTCGTACCTAGGCCAGGTTCATCCTATACTGTGACTTTGAAGATAAGCAATTCCACCGGTCTTATCCCGTATAATGTATCCGTATACTCTGCCGGAATACCTGTCGGCAACTTCTCTTTCAACGGATCAGGAAGCCTATCACTGATCGGAGGAAACTATACTTTCAGCGTTAACGATCCTGGATACAAGCAGCTCAACCTCAGTGAGGACATCACGTCCAGTGCTGATATCACAGGAATGCTTGAACCCGTATCATCCATCGGCCCAGGTTTGTCGCAGAACACGGAGTTTTCTGTTCCTATCGCGTATTACCCATCGAGTAATGGCAGCTCCATATATGCAAATAAGGTCATACATCTGGATCTCAAATTCCTCTACGGGGATTCGAGTGTAAACTCCTCCGAGTTCGAGATGTTCATGGTTTTCGATTCCGCGGAATATAGATACTTGGGTAACACCAGCAGCAATGGAACTGATATAATCACGCTGAACTACACAGGCCACTATTACATGAGATTCTATTTTCTGAAGTACAGGGGTAACCTGACGGTTAACGCAACTGGAAACACTTCAGCTACGGTTCAGCTTGAGGCAAGAACACTGTACACGCTGTCATTCGATCTATACAACTATTCAAGGATCTTCAATCTTACAGATCAGAGGATACCAGAATCCACCATAAGCCTCAATGGAAATGCGTTTGGTATAAGCCCTAAGATGGCAGATAATGGCAGCAGGCTTTTCGTCAACTATACTCTCCCGAGATCCAACTACACATTCAAGTACAGCAATTCATCATTCATGCCATATTCTTTTAGCCTCAAGCTTTCCAGCAACACCAGCGTTCCTGACGATCTCATACCTTACATAATCGCCGTGGAAAATGAGTCGGTAACTCCATGGTATTTTTCGCTGTCCTCTGATCCAGGATCCTCAATTAATATCTCTTACAGCAATATCACAGTAACCTCAGAGAAGGCTTATCTGCTGGCCCCTGGTACTTATTCCTTTAGAGCTTACCTTACCGGTGCTGATCTTAATCCAGCCAATTCAACTTCAGTTGTACTCAACGCTGCACATACCATGAGGGTTATTGTATTCAATGTTACGAATTTCTTTAAGAATTTCACATCAGAGAGAGTTTATCCGCTCAGCTTACCCGGAGGAGAATTCTGGGAGGAATTCAATATATCATATAACTCTAACGGCTTTGTGCCAGGATACATACATAATATAACCTTTATAGGTCTTAATATTTCTACCAATAATACAACTATGCTGATCAATACAAGCCAAATTCCGATTCAGGTGATCCCGGTTTCATCTGATTACATGACGTTGAATGATACGTATATAAATTCGACCTCTGAAATACAGGTCCAGTTGAAATTCCCATTCTCGCTCGAATCCGAGTATCTCAGATATCAGATCAGTGGTTCGATACAGGAATACCGTACGAACCTCGAGGTGATGTAGATGGGTGATGAGGACAGGCAGGCAAAGATAGATTTCCAGAGCGAACCAGTAAAGAAAGAGAAAAAAACGTTGTTCAGCTTCGGAAGAAAGAAGCAGAAAGAGGAAGTGAAAACGGTCATAAAAGTGAAGACTGTGGGTGATGTGCCCGCCATAGTTTCTGCGAGGAAAAGCATAACAGAGGGCAAGGTGAAGGATGCCATAATATCTGGATACAGCAACGTGAAGAATGATTACGTGCGATATTTTGGTATTCAGTCCACCTCGCAGGCTGGCGAGAGATCGTTCATTGTTAGCACCCTGAAGGGGCTCGGAATAGATCTACCAGAGGAAGCCGTCGTGGACGGTAAATTCATCATTGACCGCATATCAGACATCGATCTTACGTCATCTGAGCCAAAGGTCGCCTGCTTCGTGAAGATAGTTGAGTTCTATCTCAAATACTATGAAAAGGCCAAATATTCAGATTCCGCAATAGAGGATAACGGCGAAATAGTTGATCGCCTGACCGGCATATATAACTATATGGACATAACGAAGCTTTATTTCAGTGGTGATGATGGAAGTGTCAATACTTAGTACCATGTTCTCGAACATAATAGCCTATCCCCTGGTCATATTCCGTTTTCTCATACCAGCTCTGATGCTATTCATCATGGTTTTTGTTGTAAGGCACTATGCAAAACGTGCAGTACCGGATGATTACCCAACGGACAACCAGAAGAAGGAGCTTTTTGATGTTCCTGCCAACTATATAAACCAGGAATATCCGCACGTCAGGGATAACGATATAGACTACTACCTGTCGAAGGTGGAAAAGGACTTTGAGTCGGTGAAGGGCCTTGTAGAAGAATACAGGTATTATATGAAGCTGTACAGAAAATACACCAACAGGCTCAATTCCCCAAGCAGAAGGAGGAGAAAGAGGGCAAAGGAAGAGAGGGATCGCATCTTTTCCGAAATAGCCAGGATATATGATCAGCTCAGCAAGATGAAGCTGGATAAGCTGATCCTGGGTGAGGATTATGGAAGTTATAGAGGATCTTGAGAATCTGAGAAATACCGTGATAAGTATAGAGGAGAGCATAGGTAAGCGAGTCATAGGATCCAGAAGGATAGTGCGCTTCATGTTCATAGCGCTTCTGACAGGCAATCATCTGCTGATGGAGGGAGTTCCAGGGCTCGCAAAGACCATGCTGGCCAATGAGTTTGCCAGGCATACGAAGATGAAGTTCAGGAGGATACAGTTCACACCTGACATGCTTCCGTCTGATGTCACCGGAACCATAATGTTCAATATAGAATCTAGGAAGATGGAGTTCAAGGAGGGTCCCATATTTGCCAATGTTGTGCTGGCGGATGAGATAAACAGGACACCTCCAAAGGTTCAGTCGGCTCTGCTCGAAGCAATGGAGGAGACCCAGGTGACCATAGGCGGAGAAACGCACAGCCTGCCAAAGCCATTCTTTGTCATAGCGACTCAGAACCCGATAGAACAGGAAGGGACATTTCCGCTTGCAGAGGCGCTGATGGACCGTTTCCTGTTCAGGTACTACCTTGAGTATCCGAGCAGAGAGGACGAACTCAGTATATTGAATTCCATCGGCAAGTACGAGGATCCATCGCTTGTTCTTATGCCTGACGAGATAATAGAATTCAGGTCGCAGGTTGACAACGTTTACATTGCAGATGAGATAAAGCAGTACCTTGTCGATCTGATGAGGCGTACGCGTGAGAACGATCTTGTCTACCTGGGTGCCAGCCCAAGAACAACCGCGAAGTACATGAAGGCCGCAAGGGCCAATGCCCTGATAAGCGGCAGAAGTTACGTTATACCAGAGGATATAACATTCATGGCATTCGAGATCCTGAACCACAGGCTGATACTGAAGCCAGAGGCAATAATGGACGAAACAGATGATCCGAAGCTTATAGTGAAGAGGATAATAGACCGTGTTCTCTCAGAGGTTCCGGTTCCGAAATGATCAGAAAGGCTGGCTATCTGATACTGAGTGCGTCCATATACAACATATTCGAATCGATACTTCTGGGATACAAATACTACATCATATTCTCCATAATACTTTTCTTCGTGTTCTCATCAGATATCCTTATCTTCAATCTGACAACTGCAAGAAAGGTCAGGAACGTTGAAGTAGAGATATCGGCTGAGAACGAGAAGGCCAGGAAATTCTCTCCAAAGGAGTTCACCATCGCATTCCTGAATCAGAACAATTCACCGCTATCGTTTCATTATTACGTTTATTCATCGGACACATTCAGGATGGCCGGTGATTTCGAGGGCTTTCTTGCCCTGAAACCATTTGAGAGGGTGGTCAGGAAATTCATCGTGACACCGAACACAATAGGCAGATACAGGCTTGGCCCAGTATCGGTATACACCGAGGACGGAATGAGGTTTGCCATTGAGAGGGCCGAGGTATCAAGAACCATAGATCTGAAGGTTGCGCCAGCTCTGAGCGAGATAATGGCTGCAAGGAGCGAGAGGATAAGCAATATGCTGTATTATACTGGAATACACTACAACAAGAAGGCCGGCCAGGGATATGATTTTCTGACCCTGAGGGAATACGTTCCCGGTGATGAGATAAGGTACGTGGCATGGTCAATGATCGGACGAACAAAGGGCGACGATCTTTATGTCAAACAGATGGAGGAGGAGCGCATAATGGACGTGATCTTCCTGATAGACTATGGAAACGGAATGAATCAGGGCCACGATGGGAAGAGAATGTTTGACTCCATAATGGCTGATGTTATAAAGACGTCATATAAGATCAGGAAGAACCAGGATGGTGTGGGTTATTTCATATCATCCTCTGACATAAACATCTTCATTCCACCGGAACGTACTGCTACCCCCATCGAAAATCTGCAGAAGGTCATATCTGACATCAGGCCTTCAGGGTCCTTTTCAATGCGGTATTCTATTGATTTCCTAAGGAGGAAGATCAAGAAGACAACCATGATATTCGTCATAAGCTCATTCGAATACGGCGAAGATCCAGTATCCGTCAGAGATATTATCGGATCATATAAGGCAATGTTCTTCGTGGTAAATCCGTATGATTTCGTTGTGACAGGTGAAGAGAACCGTACGCTCAGAGCCACGCTCTTCCACAAGCAGCGTAGCATCGTTGACAGGAAGAGGGAGATACTTAGAAGCCTTGGTTTCAGAACAGAAATCGTTGGCTCTCGCGATGCATACAGAAAGCTCGTCTCCTCATACCTCTATGCCAAGATGAACAATATAGGTGAGTGAATGGGAAACGCAAATATGGATTCGATCACTGGGATTGTGATCAATACCGGTGTAATGCTGCCCCCGATATTCATGGCTATATACGTGCTGCCACGCATCTATTCATACGCTGATCCGTTCATTCTATTCCTGTTTGCCTTCCTTCCAATCATCAGAAGATTTATCGGACGGATGTACCGAAGTCTCGTCTACCCTGTGGCACTGCTGATTGCTGTGTCATCGGTCATCATATGGCTGGCCGCTTCAACGGGGAGCATACCTCACAGATACCTGATCCTGGGTACACCGATAGATAAACCATTTATGGTGTCCGTCACCCTTGTCATAGGCATAGTGACGCTGCTTGAGGGTTTATTTGCGAAAAAACTCTATTCAGTCATAACGCTGATGGCTTTCTCCACGCTCACGTTTCTGGACATGATCGCCGCATTGATAGTGTTCAACCAGACCGGATATCCGTTCTTCACTTTATATATATACGTTGAGCTTATGGAGTATGAGGCTCTCTATACCCTCATCGTCTATGGTTATGAATTCAGCCTACCGCTGGCCACCTTCAGCATTCCCATAAATACCTATCTTATAGCAGGTTTTGTTGTGTCGATGATATCCATCATCGTGGCCTCATACCGGAATGGCAACAGATCCATAGACAGATCGAACTCTTTTGCATATTCAATACTCTATGGTTCCATACTGGGGACTGCTGCCTTCTACTTCATAACCGTTATGTCACGGCTCTCTCTCCAGTTTCTGGCAATAGCGATCGTGATCGTCGCCATGATATATGCGATCATACGCACGGATCCAGAAAGAAAGGCCGATACTGAAACATAGAGTCTTCAGCGGCCGTGCCCCCATGCTGAAACAAAAATTTATATCTCGTAGCATTATCTGTTTTTGCGGTTGATCATCCGTATAGATCTGTGAAGACGCCTACACATGGGGCATGTGTTCCTGGTGCCTGGCGAGAATATATTGAGAATAAGCGGAACAGACGCTGAATGGTGTTGTGATATGATTAGGCTGAACCTTTCGGTTAAAAATCTCAAGGAGATAACGGATTTACTCAGTACAATAGTATCAGAGGCAAAGTTCAGGGTTGATGACAGCGGTATGAATGTGACCGCAGTGGATCCTGCACATGTTGCCATGATAAGGCTGGAGGTGCCAAAGGAAGCGTTCGTTGAGTTTCACACGGACGGGCAGGAGGAGATAGCACTGGACATAGACAGGCTCAAGTCAGTGATAAGGCTGGCCAGTTCCTCAGAGAATGTGGGCATAACCAAGGATGGTGAGAAGCTCAAGTTTGAGCTTGGTACGATCAATAAGAGCATTTCTCTTCTCGATCCATCAACGATCGTAACTCCAAAAATACCCAACATAACGTCTGAGTACTATGCTGTCGTGAGAAAGTCAGATTTCGAGAGGGGTCTGAGGGCTGCCGAAGATATATCAGATTCCATAAGATTCACGCTGTCTCCTGAGGGTTTCAAAGCCTATTCGCACTCCGAATCAGAGGAATCAGAGATGATCCTGCCAAAGGACATGATAACGGATATGTCTTGCAATACCACCATCAAGAGCTCATATCCGCTCGAATATCTGCTGAAATTCATAAAGGCAGTGTCTTCAACAGATTCTCTGAAATTGAGTTTCAGGGATGATTATCCACTTTCTGTGGAGTTTTACCTGGATCAGAACCCAGACGCCAAGATAAAGGGGCTGTTCCTGCTCGCACCGAGGATGGAACAGTAAAACCATCTTCTTTATTGACTTAGGAAATGGCGATCTTTAGATTTATTATTATCGTTATTTCATGATGAAATTAAGGCATCATCTGTATAGCTGGCCACCCTGTTCGTTACCCTTCTTCGGTTTCACTATGAGTTCTTTTGGAACCTTCACCAATCTTATGATGTTCGTTGCCTGTATCATGTAATTCGGTATCCCGGTGTTAGGATCATTTCCATTTCTGAGAATAGACACTATTTCCATCTTTATCTGGAGCACGGATCCATCCTTCAGCTTCACCGTGATCCACTTTGGTTCCTCCTCTGTCTCAAACTCGACAAGTTCTCCATCTGTTGGAAAATTACCACCAGGAAATGCCATGCAACCTCATATGGTTATTGGATATTAATATTCCTGAGTATGATAACAGGCAATCTCGACGTGTGATTTGAGAATCGCCTGAAAGATCTCGTTTCATCGAAACTGGAAAGATTATTATCTCGTGGTTGCATCGCAGAAACGCGAGGGTAACTAAGCCAGGCCAACAGTGCAGGACTTAAGATCCTGTCCCGAAGGGGTTCGCGGGTTCAAATCCCGCCCCTCGCATGATGAAGATCTCAGTCGTATTTTATCTCGGTCCACCAGGGAGTTTCTCGCATGAAGCCGCGGAGAGATTCGGATCCGATCTTAAGCCCGAAAGATCGATAAGCGCCATATTCAAAAGGGTTTCCATGAACGAAGGTTATGGTGTAGTTCCCGTGGAAAACAGCATTGAGGGGCCTGTCAATGAGACATTGGACGGTCTCTTCAGATATGAGGATATTTACGTGATGGCCTCCGTCGAGATCCCTATAGAGATATTTCTAGCATCAAAATGTGACAGAGGAAGGATCAGGAGGGTGTATTCTCATCCACACGCCATAGCAGAGGCGAAAGATTATCTGGAGAGTATGGGAGATCTTGAAGTCGTAAGGACAAACAGTACATCAGAGGCTGCAAGGCTTGCATCCATGGACGAGGCAGGTGCAGCGTTATGTTCCAAGAAAGCCGCAATTGAATATGGTCTATCCAATATGGATCGAATAGATCCTGCGACGCCTAATATAACAAGGTTTGTACTCATAGGCAGGGAATACAGGAAGGATGGGTCAAGACATGTAATGCTGTGCATAATTCCAGATAGACCGGGTTCGCTTCACAGTCTAATCGGGGTTCTGGCAAACAGAGGCATCAATATGAATATGATATACTCCAGGCCGCTGAGAGACAGTGTATGGAAATACTACTTCTATATCGAATTTTCCGGTGAGGTCGATGAGGATCTTTTTGCCTCCATGAAGCAGCAATCGGTGAAAATCCTGTATAAGGGTTCATTCTGATCTATCGCTGCACATCCTGCCAAACAGCCCACCATGCTTCGTCAAAAAAATGCGCATATCATGGCGACCGCTGAAAAGATTCAAATACCGATCGTAGATAGCATGAAATCATTGAGCTTGTTATTGTCAGACATATCAAACGCATCTGCGGGTGAAAGACTTGAAGGTTAATGGGATATTCAGCCTCTATATTGCGCTGCTGTTCTTCATAGGTTTTGGCTGGTTCATGATCGCCCCCATAATACCTGAACTCGTATCTGTGACCAGATCATCACCGTCAGATCTGATCCTGATAGTTTCTGCATATGGATATACGATGGTAGCATTCGGACTGCTTGCAGGATATCTTTCATTCAGAGGACGGGTCAAGAATTCAATAATTGCCTCCGCCATACTCACGTTTATTGGCCTTTCCTTGAGGCCATTCTTCCACAGCTATCTGCCTTTCCTGGCGTTTTCCATTTTGGCTGCAGTGGGTTATCCGCTCGCAATGGCTCCTGTAGGAAGCATTGCCGAGGTGTTTGGTGCAGGGAGAAGCCACACGATCATAGGCATGAGTGTTGGATCTCTCTTCCTTGGAATGGCCGTTGGATCCCTTATTACGCCTTACATACTCATTGCGGTTCCTTTGAATATCACCCTGGAGCTTCCAGCGATTGCCGTATTCGTGTTGATGATCCTTCTTTTACTGTCTGCAGGAAAATTCCCTAACTACTATGCTTCGCGCAGCTTCAAGGGCGTATTCAGGGTGGGAATGATAAAGAATTGGTACGTGGGATTGACAATATCGGCCATTTCAGTCATGTTCGGAAGCATAGCGTCAAGCGTGCTTCTGCTCCATGGCTTCACCGAATCCACTGCCCTCGAGGTGGGAGGATTGTTCGGCGGCCTGACCTTCCTGGGATCCGCACTCGGTGCTATGATACTTCCCTCTCTCTTCGGCAGAAACCAGAACCTGAGATATGGACTGATCTCCACAGGATCACTTACTCTTGTTTTTGGAGTGCTGATGGCCGTATCACTCGAGTTTTCAAAATCGCTTCCCATTATAGGGATCTCATACTTCTTCTTCGGATTCTTCGGAAACGCATACTGGTCGATGGCCATGACATCCGTTACGTATTATTCCCCGCGCCCTGAAGAAGCAGGTTTTTCAACGGCAATGTTCAGCGTAGCTACGAATGCTGGCGTGGCAGTCATACCGGTGTTTCTTGGATCGATGCTGATAGTGGGCGGACATGTGCTAATTGGTACGATAACTGTCTCCATTCTGCTTCTTGCATCCGGATCTGTTTCATATTTCCTCCTCGCCAGGCCTGCCAGGGCATGACATAATCCAGGCGCATCATCTCAGGGAAAATCCCTGGTCAACGGTTATGACCGATCCGGTTATCCCCATTGATCTCTCACCGGCGAGGAATACAACGGCCATAGCCACGAGATCCGGATCGATCGATTGTTTGCCCGGATTGAAATGAACATCCGTTTCAGAATGTGGTTTTTCCTCCATTGAAGTCGTGATCACGGCGTTTATTCTTATTCTGTTTTTAAGCAGAGATTTCGCTGCTGAGGCAACCATCCTGTTCAGCGCTGCCTTGCTCCCAGAGTAGGAGAAAGAATTCTCAGAGACCATCAGGCTGGAGTACACACTGCTCATGAAGACAACTGAAGATGGGTTCGCCATCAGATCGAGGAGTTTCGAAAGCGTGTTGAAGGGAAGAATAACGTTATCCTCAAACATCGCATTGATATTTGTTGGATCCCTAATGCTGTCCGATGCGTAGCCTCCTAAACCCATTATTAGCGCGTCTATACCTGAATCATTGTAATGGTCTCTTATGGATTTGATAGTGGATTCGGCTGATACATCACCCGCAATATAATCGATTTCGCCCTTTGATTCGAGTTCATTCTTGATTTTTGACAGTTTCTCCTTGTTTCTGGCGTTGATAGTTACCCTGAAGCCGTTCTGCAGAAGATCTTTGGCCGTGAAATAGCCAAACGTCTCACTTGCCCCGATTATTAGGGCAGTCTTTCTGCTCATGATAAAAGATAGCAGTAATGAAATATATTGATTATGTATTTTCTTTCGCTAACTCCATCAAATGAGTGCATGGCAGGGATATCCCGGCACCAATGCATCTGCGAAGCGCTTATCAACAGTTTTTTCTATGATGGTTATTGTCCATGATCATCCGGTAATTTTCATTTGCGATACTGTTATATATTAAGCAGAAATCCGTATCAGTAGTGATCAAAAATGGCAGAGGAGAACATAATCTTTGTAGGAAAGAAACCGACAATGAACTACGTGCTTGCAGTGGTCACCCAGTTTAACAACAACGCCAATAAGATAATAATAAAGGCACGTGGAAAGACGATCAGCAAGGCAGTGGATGTTGCAGAGATCACAAGGCACAAATTCATTCCAGACGCAAAATACGAGGAGATAAAACTAGACACTGAGACCCTCCAGGGCGAGAGAGGCAGTTCTAACGTTTCATCTATAGAGATCACCCTGTCACGCTGAAGCGCGTGGCAGATCTGTTTTATTTAATTCGTCTGTTATTCAGTACGGTTCAGACGATCTTGTTTTATCGCCCTAAAATCTAAATAATCCGTAATCGCGAAGTATTATATCCGGTATAGCTTTGACTTATTTATGACAATCGAAATAACGTCGGATGGAAGCAGGGCATTGCTGTCTGAAATCGGTTCTCATCTGGTTTCGCTTCAGTTGGATGGCGTCGATATATTACTTCCCTCTTATGATGATTCTCCGACACATTACGGATCGGCGTTTCTTTTTCCGTATGCAAACAGGGTGAGAAACGCAGAATATGTGCTGGATGGCAGGAATTACTCTCTTCCAAGAAATGAGGGAAAAAACAGCATTCATGGTCTTGTCCTCGGCCAGAGATTAGCCGTAACGACCAGTAAGGACGATTCTTTAACTATGGAAGCGAATATCCAGGCAGGGGTCGGTTATCCTTCAGATCTAAAGGTCAGAATATCGCACAGCATAACGTCGAAATCGTACAGCTGTCAAATCTCTGTCAGCAATGTGGGTGATCGGCGGTCTCCTGTAGCAGCCGGATTTCATCCATATTTTCTCTTCAAGGACAGATGGAGGATAGTTGAACCTGAAACGGCCTGGCTTATGGAGTATGATGGACCTTTCCCAACCGGAAAGATGGACAGGATAACATTCGACGATGATAGCTATAAAAAAGAATACGATAATCAGTTCTTCGCAGATTCCGATATAGTTCTTGATACGGGATATGCCAGATTGAAGATTTCGAGACAGGCTATGCCATTTTTCGTGATCTACAATGGTAAATACTCCGCAGGCATATCCGTGGCTGTTGAGCCCATGATGTCCGCCGTTGATGCCTTCAACAATGGTATAGGTCTAAGGCTCGTGAATCCTGGAGATACACTGGCATTTGGATATTCCATAGGTCTGATGCAATACTGACCCTAATATGATCGCAGGGAGTAATATGGCACGATCGGATCAAGAGGAATTCAGGAGCATTATAGACGACAACACCTCGGGATCGGTCGAACTTTCGATGAGGGTTTTTTCATTTCTGCACAGGCATCCAGAGAGGAGATATTACGAAACTATACTGGAAAGCTTCGTTGGAATGGCCCTTGTCAGGAATGCGGCCAGGATCGCGATCTCCGATCCGGATATGTCCCCTGACAATTTTCGAGATATTATGCTGACGCAGGAGCGTAAGTCCATAGAAAATGCGCTGAATGGGATCGACGCGGAAGCCATCACCACCATGAGCAACAGCCATAACGTCCGTGAATTCATATCATCTTCTGACAGCATCAAGCGGGTCTATGTGCTTGAGAGCCGTCCCATGCTGGAAGGTCGGATCATGGCGAAAACGCTTTACGAGTCAGGAAAGGACGTTTACCTGGTGACAGATGCCGAGATGTGCCTTGCACTTTCAATGAGCGATGCCGTTGTGGTGGGTTCAGATTCTGTCCTCTCCGATCTCACGTTGATACATAAAGTCGGAACTCTTCCTCTGGCCATCTGCGCCTATTCTAACGGACTGCCATTCTATTCCATAACAATGTCGATGAAGTTTGAACAGGACTATAAATCCAAGGATTATCCGGAATTCAGACAGCATCCATGTTCCGAGATGGGTTATGATGGGAAATGTCTCAACGTGTACTTCGAAAAGACAGGTTCTGCATATATCTCAGCATTCTTCAGCGATACGGGTGCTATACACGGCCATCGCTGATTTGTATTCTTTAATGGGCCTTCATCGGTTCCACGATCGCCATGGCCTTCCGGATTATCGAGCTCCTGATGGGATCAGCATCCTCACCGGGAAAATCTCCTCTTATGAGCATGATGTATGTGTTTAGGGTGCTCTCATCTATGAATATGGCAAGATTCTTTGCGTTGTGCTCTGACAGTATATCTTCTCTGAGCTTCTGCGCAACGCTATCGAACGGTACCGATTTTGGTACCTCGTATCTGGCCTGAACTGTCACCATGCCCTTTCTTATCGTGATCGCTGCCTGAACCATTATGCCGTTCGGTATCCTGACGGTATCGCCTGATTCAAGCCCAAGCGTCGTGTAGTTCATCGAGATGTCGAGAATGACACCCCTGTACATCGATGCCTCCATAAAGTCCCTGGAGAAGTACTTTGGAGGATAGGATGGTAGGGAAGCTCCGTACTGCCATGTGTTTATTATCACTTGATCGCCAACGTTGAAAGGCCTGACAACCGATATGAAAAGCCCGCCGAACACATTTGAAAGGACGGTCTGTGCGGCAAGGCCTATGACCACGCTTACAAAGGCGGAACCAAGTATAACCGAGGAAACATCTATGCCTAGCGCAGCGAGTACTGCCAGCGCTATTATAAAATAACCAACCAGGCTTATTATAAATGTCACATATTTGAGATGTCTGTATTCCTTGTGAGTGGCAAAGAATCGCTCGAAGTACTTCACAGTGACCTTCACTATCGCATATATGATCACACCTATGACAATTGCGTAGAGGACATGGGAAAACTTCAGGGGCACTATGTGGAAGAGGCTTATGGCGTATAATAGTGCCAGCAAGGCCACCATTATTGTACCTAGAATTATAACGTATACGGCAATAGATCTCACTCTTCCTCTGCCCACGTTTTCGCATTGTTCCATCTCTTAAAAAAGTTATGGGTTTGGGAGGAAGCTGTAAAGCTTTCATTCGGACTTGAGATACACTGACTTCTCCCTTTGGAAATTTAAAAATATCATTCATACGTTCGTTGATCAAATTATAGAGCTGGTGCACAATCGATGCCCGTGGATATATTTCGCCTTTAGACCATAACCACGTGCAGGCGGACCATTCACGTTAAATGAAGATCCAGAGCTTCAGCTGAGGAGCAGCACAAAATACTTTGGGGAAAAAGATTCGCAGGTACATATGGCTGCACATTGGATTGTTTCATCCACACCCGTGGTGCAGAAGGCATTAACTGAAGTGCATCCTCCTGAGTTAACCTCCTTTACCCATCAGGATTTCGTTTCCAGATCTGGAATCCTGTCCCCATCATATCTATAAATATGTAACGCATGGTGTGTTCGTATGGAGATAGAGATCAGGATCGTCTCTGCGTCTTACAGGCAGAGCGATGTGGCTGTTGAACTCTTCGGTAGAACCAGGGATGGGTATTCTGTAACGGCACTATACTTCGGTTTCAGGCCTTACTTTGATGTTGTGGATCCGGATGAGGCATATCTAAGGGCCATTCAGAATGATCCTGAATTCGTCAAGATGGAGGATAAGAAGCTCTGGATAAGGGGGAAATTCGAGAATGTCAAGAGGATATACATAAGATCCCCGTGGAAGGTTCCGGATTACAGAGGGAGATGTCCATTCGAGGTTCTTGCTGCGGACATACCGTTCCACCACAGGTTCATATACGATTTTGACCTTGGATCATGTGTCAGGATAACTGGGGAGGATATATCAGACAGAGAGACGTCTTTCACTACTGATATGGTCATACGCGTGGATAAGATCGAGAACGTGAGTGATTTCAATCCCAACCTGAAGGTTCTTAGTTTTGATGTTGAGAACGAGATCAACAGGGAGAACATAGAGGATTACGGAAAGATACTGGTGATAGGCTATTCGATAAGCTTTCAGGGTAAAACCGTCACTGGTTCGATCTCCGGAGACGAACAAAACATACTTCATGGTTTCGTGGATCTCATAAGGGCAGAGGACCCGGACGTCATAACTGGCTACAACATAGATGGCTATGATATACCTGTTATAAAGAAGAGGATGGACAGATACGGAATAAAGATGGAGATAGGGAGAGACGGTTCGATCCCAAGAAGGATAATGAACCAGTTCTGGCGTGTACATGGACGCCTTATAAGCGATACGTGGTGGAGCGTAAAGAGGATACTCCATCCGAAGCATGAATCCCTGGATTACGTTGCAAACATGCTTCTGGGGGAAGGCAAGGATAACATAGACCGCCTGAAGATAGAGGAGGAATGGAAGAACAGGCGCGATGAGGTTATAGCATACTGCATAAAGGATGCAGACCTGACCCTGCGTATCTTCGAGAAGATGATGGTGCTGAACAGGCTGATGTACATGTCGTCTGTGACGAAGCTACCTCTTGACGATGTGGCAAATGTAGGTACAAGCAATTACGTCGATTCCATACTCATCAGAGCGGCTGACAGGGAAAACATTGGAGTTCCAATGAACCAGCACGAGATCAAGACCGAGGAGATCCAGGGTGGATACGTGCACACCATAGGTGCTGGGCTTTACTCCAACGTTATAGTTCTGGATTTCAAGAGCATGTACCCATCCATGATCATAAAGTACAACGTCTGTTTCACGACCATAGATCCCAACGGCGATATCGAATCACCAACCGGGGTACGCTTCCTCTCGCCGGAGAAGAGGAAGGGCCTCATTCCAAGGATACTCCAGGACCTCATGGCCGATAGGGATGATGTGAAGCGGAAGATGAAGGCAGCCAAGTCCCGTGAAGAGCGGGAATTCTATGATGGCATACAGAACGCAATAAAGGTCCTCATGAACACGTTCTACGGAGTTCTGGCCTCCTCCTTTTACAGATTCACCGACCACAAGATCGGAAGTGCCATAACAGCCTTTGCCAGAGAGACCATAAAAGGTATAATATCAACGCTTCAGGCTGCCGGAAACACCGTGATATATGGAGATACAGACAGCGTATTTGTTGCATCTGGCGGCAAATCTACGGAGGAAGCAATCAAGAGGGGCAAGGATCTCAGTGAGAGGCTCTCGAAGGAGCAGGGCCTAACTCTGGACTTCCAAATGGTTCTTGACCCGTTCTTTTCCCATGGAGCCAAAAAGAGGTATGCTGGAAGATGCGTTTATCCGGAAGACATGAAGGGCGAAATAATAATAAAGGGATACGAGGTCCGCAGGACAGATTCCTTCGACCTGCAGAGCCAGGCATTGTCGAAGGTCATAGACTTCATACTGAACAGGGATATAGATGGTGCGATAAGATACGCCGACGATCTCATACGGAAGGTCAGGTCAGGCGATCCATCCATCGACATTGAGAGCCTTGTCATATCCAGAACCGTTAAGGAATTCGACAGCTACAGGGCCAATCAGGAATCGCTTGCCAACATAAGGGCTGCGAAAAAGCTCATAGAGATGGGGGAGACATTCGTTCCTGGAATGAAGGTGTCATGGATAGTCACCAACGCCAAGCGCACACCGCAGGAGGTTGAACCGTACATATACGGCAGGGAGCTCAGCGCTAAACCGGACTGGGATTACTATGCGAGGAGGCTTTCTGAGACGCTTGGCAGAGTCATAGACGTGTTCCGTTCAGACCTCGGCCAGGAACATAAGACAGCAAGATTGGACAGCTTTGAACCATCGACGGATGAGAAAAAACCAAAGGAAAAGGAGACACCCAAGAACAGCACCCTTGACAGCTTCTTCTGATCAGCTATATATTGTAAATGTATTCGCTGACCTGAAGATTTAATGATCTCCATTCAGTTCATTTTAGACCCTTTGATCCCGATCTTTTGTTCATGATATTGGCATCTTCCATATTGCGAATAGTCTGCGGAAAATTGACATGTTTTTTGACAATACATTTAAATCATTGTTAAATATAACTATAAAAAATTTATAAGTAAACTTTAACCGGCATCTATTAGCATGAGTCAACTATATTTTCATTTGTTGAATAAAATTAGCAAGGTTTAAATATTTTGATGTATTGTTAACTTATGTCCTGGGAAGTAGTATTGACATCTGATAGGGGTACGTTCACAGATTACAATGGATCATCACCACTGGGATATGTTGCGTGTCTTCCTGCAAGGCTAGTACCACGCTTCTTCATGGATCGCTTCTTCACACCGCCCATAAAGGCATACGAAAGCGGAGAAGCTGTTGTCGCACCGTATGGTCTAAGAAAGGTGGAGGCAATACTGGCATCGAAGGGCATCTCCGTTGTTGTATCTCCACCGGAGCATCTCGAGAAAACCGTTGATTCCGGTACAAAGGTCCTGGGCATAAACGTGCACGACCCCTACGCGCTCAGCCCTGTTTCGACAAAGTTAACCATGATATTTGGCGGTGGAGACAGCTGGACTGCAAAGTTCTTCAGGGAGCTGGGTGAAAAGGTAAGAAAGCTCAGGACAAGGTATGGGTTTAAGGTCATTGTGGGCGGCCCTGGGGCCTGGCAGGTTGCAATGGATATGCCTGACTGGGTTGACGCGGTGCTGGACGGGGAAGCGGAGATAGATTTTCCTGAGCTTGTCAGGAAGATTGAGAAAAACGAGCAGATACCGAAGGTCACGTACGGCCGCATGCCAAAGGTGGAGGAGATCCCGACAATAATAAAGCCATCGAGGTTCGGGGAGGTCCAGATAACCCGTGGGTGCCCCAGGGGATGCCAGTTCTGCTCCATAACGCCTGAAACCTTCAGATCCATACCCATAGAGGACATAGTGAAGGAGGTGCAGCTCAACATAGACCATGGCATAAGAAGCATAGAACTGCTCACGGACGACATAATGCTCTACGGGTCAAAGAAGCTCCAGGTGAATCATGAGGCTCTTGTCAATCTGTTTACCACTGTAAAGAGGATGGGTGCCACACACATATACTTTCCGCACATCTCGGCACCCGGGGCTAAGTCAAGTCCGAAGACCGTGGAGGCAATAGCGGAGATAGCTGAATACGATAAATATACCGCAGAGGCACCAGTTGTCGGTCTTGAAAGCGGAAGCGAGCGCATAATATCCAAGTACATGAGAGGAAAGCCGTTCCCATGGACCCCGCATGACTGGGGCGATGTCATAGTGGACGCTACGGGTATCATGGTGGACAACCATATACATCCGTGCTACACGATGACCATAGGATACCCTGATGAGACGGACGAAGACATAGAGGAGAGCATAAAGCTTGTTGAACGCATGATCGACCTGGATCTAAAGGCGTGGATATTCCCGCTTCCGGTAATACCGATGACGGCAAGTAGGCTCAAGGGCAACGAATTCCCATGGATAGATACGATACCGAAGAAGTACTGGGACATACTGTACATCTCATGGAAACATTCCATAAGGGTGACGAAGGAACTGTTCCCCTACCTGACCAGCGAGATGAGGAATCCAATAGTACAGTGGGTTGTGAGAAACATGAACGAGCGCGTATTCTCCGGCATTGAAGGCATATTCAAGGAGCTTGGCGAGACAAAGGGCAAGGCAACGGAAAAGTTCGCAAAGGTTGAATTCGACAACTTTGCCGGATTTGCCAAGACGATGTACTATCTGGCAGCTCTTGGTTTCAAGAGCAGGTCGGAAAGAAAAACAGCGTTTCCGGCCACGAACTGAACACCTTTTTATATATACTTCTGAAAAACCTTTATTTTTAAAGAAGGAATCAGCCTGATATGTCGGTGAAGATCGGCCTCGTCGGTGAACCAAATGTCGGAAAATCAACGTTTTTCTCAGCGGCCACGCAGAATGAGGCCGAGATCGGGGATTTTCCATTCACCACAGTCAAACCGAACCTAGGCATGACATTCTTCACGGTGAAGTGTCCGGATACCGAGATAGGGGCCCACTGCAATCCAAGGGAGGGTTACTGCGAGAACGGCATAAGGTACGTGCCCGTGCAGGTCATAGACGTCCCTGGCCTAATAGAGGGCGCCAGCGAGGGCAGGGGAATGGGCAACGAATTCCTTGACGCAGTCAGGGATGTTGATGCCATAGTGCTCATAGTGGACGTTTCCTCCGGATCTGTGGATGAGATAAGGAAGAGCATAGAACTCGTAACAAATGAGATCAAGAAGTGGTTTGCTGACAGGATCTATTCAGACTGGGATCACTTCAGCAGGCGCAGCGAGGCGGCAGGCGAAAGGCGCGAGGTTGCACTCAGGAGAAAGCTTGCCCTGTTTGGAATATCCGAGAAGAAGATAGCTGAGATACTGGAAACCGAATTCTTTCCTGCAAGGCTGAGCATATGGACCATAGACGATGCCTACAACCTTGCGTCCTCAATACTGAAGCACGCAAAGCCCATCGTTTATGCTGGAAACAAGGGCGACAGGATCGATGCGGGCGCAATCGAGAGGATAACAGGATCCATACCAGATATACACATAGTTTCTGCAGAATACGAACTGGCCGTGAAGAGGGCCCGCAACGCAGGTCTGATAGATTCTGTACTTACCGGATTCAACGTGATCGGTGGGAATCAGAAGCAGAGGGAAGCCTTGGCCATGATCGACAGGTGGTTCAGGACGCCGCATGTTATAAGGATCCATGATCTGATAGAGAAGGTCGTAAAGGAAATACTCCACTATATCGTTGTATACCCAGTATACGATGAGAATAAGTGGACAGATAAGGCCGGTAACATTCTTCCTGACGCATACGTTATGATTCAGGGCTCAACAGCGCTCGATCTGGCATTCAAAGTGCATACTGATATCGGTGAGGGGTTCATAAGGGCTATAAACGGCAGGACGAAGATGATACTTGGCAGGGATTACGTTCTGAAGGATTCAGACGTCATAAAGATCGTGTCGAGGAAGTGACCCATCAACACTGCAGGGTTCTCTCCCTTTGCAGTCGGTCAGTCTGCCTTGAATTCTGATAGGGAGATCAAGAAATCGGTGGATCCGATCCTTGCGTCAAGGCCGGCAAGAAAGTCCCGCTTCTTCCTGATACTCTCTTCGACGTGGGCCTCAGGCATGCTTCTCAGACCGGCGATCTTTTTCACAGCATAGCTAACTCCAGATTCCTCGTAGCCCCCGTTGCTGTACTCATATACGTTGTTGATCAGGATCCCATCCTCCATGCGTACCTCTGAAACCTTGCCCACATGCCTCCTGAGGTCGTTTTTCATCTCCACAATGATGTCCACGTTCATCAGGCTTGAATCCGGTATGGAGTTAGGTGGCGACCTGAGCCTTCTTATAAGGCTAGCCGGACCTCCAGAATGCACGGTCGTTATCCCCTTCCTCCCAGAAGCAAGATAGTTGAAGAATGCACCGATATCACTACCCCTGATCTCACCAGCGATGAGGTATTCGGGGTTCCTGTAGGATATCACATCCAGAAGGTCTTGCATGGACAGCCCATTGACATTGGGCTTGGGCTGCATTAGCAGTATATTTTTCCCTTCCAGGTAGAGTTCATGGGTGTCTTCAACCAGCACAACGTTGATAAGCGGATCTATGAACATCGCAATGGCATTGAGGAAAGTCGTTTTCCCGCTTGCCGTGGAACCAGTTATGAGTATGTTCAGCCTTGCCTGTATGGCTTCCCACAGGTATGCCATAATCTCCGGGGAGACCGTGCCGTTTCCGATCAGGTTTGCTGGATTGAACGGATTCGATCTTAGCTTCCTTATGGAAATGGTTGGCTTGGAAACATCGTGGTGAACGAGGTTTATTCTTAAGTTTCCCTGCGATATATCCACGATCGGGTTATATACAGACAGCGTCTTTCCCGATCTCTGTGCAAGGTGCCTGGCAAACCTTCCCGCCTCGTATTCTGTGAAGAAGATATCAGTACGCACGCTTCCAAGCGTCCTGTGGTAAATATACACGTAGTTCTCAGGTAAAATCGTTATGTCCTCTATATCTGGATCATCAACAAGCGGCTGTATCTTTCCCATCCTGTTGACATAATCGTCAACAAATCTCTCTATCTGCGACTTTGTGATGGCATCTATACCGTTCTGCACCGCAAATTCATCCAACGTGATCTCATGCGCAGTGCCGAGATATCTAAGCGCCAGTATGACCGCATCGTCAGGATATTTATTCTTTACCTCATATATGCTCATAGAGACCCCGCCGCAACGAGAAGAAGACCAGTAACGAGACTGAGAATTCCGGCGTAAAACGTACCAGACACGAAGCTGTCGTACCTGACAAGCCCTAGATAGAAACCGGTGACATATGACTGTGCCATCATGACGATCGAGGATAGCAGCACCATGCCGTGTCCGTTTGCGCGAAGAAAGTAGAAATCCACGATGACCATGACGAGAACGAATATCAGGAATGAACCTATGACGAGGCCAACATAATTCTCAGAGGTCTGCATTACGTTCTTCTGCCTTGTCGACCTCTCGTTCATGTACGTTGAAAGGAACTGCAGCGTCTCTCCAGCTCTTCCCGTGTTGTCAGCATTCTTGAGCACCGCAGAGACCAGAGCCAGATCGGGCGAGGAGTTTCTCTCCAGGTACTGCGATACCTCCTCTATGGTGTTCCCATTTCTCATCATGGTCAGCGCCTTATCCACCTCCTCCCTTATGGGACCCAGATCCTCATTCTTTATCATTCGGAGAACCGAATAGAGCGAAAGGCCATAGCTGGAATAGCCTGAAATATCCCTTACGAGGGATGGTACCTGCATGTTCTTGGCCTCAGCCTCTCTTGCAGCCTCAGTGTATCCGGTTCCTATGAAGATCAGAGCTGCTGATATGAGGAATATCGCTATTAGTACGAAGTTCTTTATTACACCCCCTATTATGAGGCCTATCATCGCTATCAGTGCCGAGTACATCCACCTGTTCATACATCCCTCCTTATCCTGTCTGTGAAATAACCCATGACGGCTGCAGCCGAGAACAGTATCACCATCGATAGGGCAAAGAAGAGAACTGAGCTGTTCTTTATGGATATAATTGATCCCGTGAGGTATAGGAGTATAGGAAACGCGATGACAACGGCAACATAGCTCTCAGCAGCCAGGCCGAGCGAATCAAGAGATAGCTTCGACCTGTTCTCCTGGATCCTCCTATAGTAATCCAGTCTGTCCCTGAGGAAGGCGGTAAGATCGGAATTAAGAATTATTGAGAGCCTTATGCCGGCCACAAACCTGGAAAAATCGGGAGAAGCGCTGACCTTTTCGCTGCGTTCCAGAGCGCTGAGGAAGTCGTAGCCCATCGCATACATGAAAGAGTTCACCCTCTGCGATTCCTTGGCGAATTCCCCCAGCTCCTTTATACCTGACAGCTCGCTTATCATGGTGTCTGCCGGTACGCCTGAAAGCGAGAGTCCGTAGGCAACCGCGAGAGCGTCCGGCATTACATGCTCAACGCTTGACCTTATCGCCTTCACCTTCATCTCTGGCAGCGTAAATATATAGTAAATGGCTAGAGCGTAGACCAGGAACGATGCTGATGATACGATTATCCACAGCGGGTGATAGAATAGGTAGGCTATCAGAGCCACGAACACAACTAGTATTGCACCGGAGAACGCGTATTCGTATGCTGATATGAGATATGTCATAGCCCCGGCGTTCATCCTTGCCCTGACCATCAGATCCTCGTACCTCTTGACGGTAGATTTCGGTATGATCTTCGAGATGGCTCCATCCACCCTCGTTCTGATACCCGTGGACCCTTTCATTTCGTCAGCCACCTCCAGAAAATTCTTTAACCTTTCTTTCGAACATGATCCTGAAATCATCCTCTCCGACAACTCTCGCCATCCTGCGGAATATGCCGCTGTATCCACTGAATACGAGCTTCCTCTGCTTGTCGGCAGTAAAAGGGACGTTGTAAAGCACGTCGGATCCCTCTACCCTGTCGTACTCGTATATTTTCCTGACGTATTCACCGTTGTCAGATAATTGTATCACGATGTCGAAGAGGCCTGTCATATCCCTGGAGAGGCCAGATGAGGGATCAGAGAATAGCGATGAGAAATTCTCTATGCTGTCTATCTCCATGGCTGATATTGTCGGATGCCCTGTGGTTATGGCCTGCACCGCAGAGGGGAGTTCCTGCGCCGTTAAACCATTCACCACAACAAAGTCGGGTCTCTGTCGCAGCGCCGTGTTGATCAGATCCGTGCGGCCTATCTCGCTGCTGAAAACGGTTTTTTCCCTCGGCATCATGTAGACTATGTTCCTAGGCGCCTCCATTCTGCCGTTATCGCCTATGTAGGCTATCTTCTTCTCAGATCTGATCATGCCCATAAGATGGTATATTATAGCTATCTTCATGGGGCTGTCCGGCCCTATGATCATGATCGATCTCATGTTCTCCAGCGCGATTGCAAGGTATGCGGACACGATTGGATCCCTCATACTGGTCATGGCCTCTGGCTCAGCCGCGACACGTCTTCTCTCGAGATACACGGATGACCCCATTGGGGTAACATCATCGCCGAATGTAACAAGAGCGCGAAAGTTCTGGAACGTACCGTATGCTATCGGGCTTCCGCTTGATATCTTCTTTCCCATCATCTGGGAGATCCTTATCGCTATGGAGTCCAGATCCTCGCGCTTGAGCGTTATGTTCGTTTCATAATACCTGCCTCCGGCCTGAACTATAACGGGACGATCGTACCCGTTGGCTATTATCCTCTCGATGCCGTCATTTATATAAAGTGGATACACACTCCTGAGCCCGGAGAGATACCTGTTTATGTAGTAATCCAGCACGAATGGATCTCTTATCCTGTAGAGGTTCCTGTATCTGGCAGTTATCTCACGCAGCGTCCACTGGGAGATCTCGCCTGAAAATGAAGTTATCTCATTTATTACCATCCTTATCGCATCCCTAAGATTCTGATTTATATCCGGTTCGGTAACACGCATATAGCTGTTTGATTCGATATCATAATGGATACCCTCCTGGGTGCGATACTGGGACTGCACGGAATGAAATCCCATGATGCGGATTTTAAACTTTATGCGGTTGACAAGGTGTTTCGCATAAAGTCAGATCATTTTTCCGTAGTATTCCCGGAATCGGGCAGAAATATGTTGCGTATTATCGGCGTATATAAGGTCTGCAGCACTATGGAAAATAGCACCACAAAGAGGGCGGATACGCTTATAAGCGGCCCCCATGTCACCAGGATCGGGATGTTGTACTCTTTACCAACAACGTATGGCAGCGTCGAGAGGACGACGGGAACAACTCCCCTTGGCCCGACGAGGGAGATGAACGCTGCCACCTTGTAGTATCCCCCCATGTGCGGTTTTCTGGCGTCAGCTATAAGAAGACTTGGAAATACTGCGAGCGGCCTGACCAGGAACACAAGAAGAATGGTCAGAGCAACACCAAGTAGCACGTAAGATATTATTTCGGATAGCGTGAAGGATGATCCGATGAGTATGAATATTATGGCTGCGCTGAGGAATGAGAGGCTTTCCTGGAAATTCTGTTCCCTGGACCAGAATATGTTCTTGTCCGAGAAGTTTCCAACTATGGTTCCTGTGGCTATTATCGCTGGAAAGGGCGTTATTGATATGCTCTCAAACACAGTGAACTCGAATATGACCAGGCCAAGAAGCATGGCGGTGAGATAGTTCTCGAACTTTATCTTCCTGTCTAGGTATATAACGCTGAACCCTATGGCTATGCCGACGATGGAAGGCACCGCGACTTGTATCAAGAAATACACCAAAACTGAAGGATAGAATGAGATGACCCTTGTCATGGCTGAGAACAAAGAAACGTACGAGGAATTAGGGGCCATAAGGGCGATACCGATGGATACAAGTATTATGCCCACAGGATCGTTGAAGAGGCTCTCCCCCACAAGTATCTCTGATATATCCTCGCTGACCTTGACGCGTCTGAACAGCGGGATCAATGTCACGGGATCCGTAGGCGAAACTATGGCGCCGAAGAGAAAGCCCACTATTATGGGGGCGCCCGTAAGGACTGTGAAAACCAGACCTGCGACTACGGCAGTTATTATGACGCCCACAGTATCAAGGGATGCTATGCGGTAGAACTCGCTTCTGAGTACCTTCAGGTTCATGTTGTGGCTCTCACTGTAAAGTATTATGACAAGTCCCATCATACCAATGCCCACACCCGCAAAGGAAGAGAAGAGGTATACGGAGAAAGTGGGACTTATCAGGTGGAGCATGGGGCCTATGATTATCCCAAGGAAAACCAGTATCGGGATCTCAACAACGGACATCTTCCTGGATATGGGTAGAGCCATGGCTCCAAGAACCAGTATTAGGCTCACATCCAGATAGTATCCAAAGGGAAAGATGGCCGTCATCTGCAATCATTTTTTCAACGAGTATGGAAGCGTCCTCTTGTGGTCCGATCTGCTGTGCATCTCCATAATCTTCTTGTACTCAAGCTTATCCGTGAATGTTCCTCTGTCGAATATATCGGCGAGTATATCGTCCATCTGCGCATAGGTCATTCCGATCTCGCCCTCGTCAGTCTGCCCTTCCCATAGGCCGGCAGTGGGCTTCTTCGCGATGATGGATTCGGGTATGTCCAGGATCCTCGCAAGCTCGTAAATATCCCTCTTATACAGGTGCTCAATGGGCTCAACATCGCATCCGCCATCCCCATACTTTGTGAAATAGCCGAGGAGAAGTTCGGTCCTGTTTGTTGTTCCAACAACCATGCCGTTGTTTGTGTTGGCAAAATAGTACAGTACTATCATCCTCATTCTCGATTTTATGTTTCCTATTGCCGCCCGATCGCTCGCGGCAAGGGTGTTCACGAAGGAATCAACCATTGGATCTATCCTTACCTGCCTGTACGTGACGCCGAGCTTTTCCGTCAACTGCTTCACGTCATCGTAGTCGGCCTGAGGCGTGTTCCTGTCTGGCATAAACACCGCTATTATCTTCTCCTTCTCTATCGACCTTGTTAAAAGGGCAAGCGTGACTGAACTGTCAATTCCGCCACTGATGCCAATGACGGCATTTTTTCCACCGAGAACCTTTCTCAGGAAATTGGAAATTCTTTCAATTTCTTGCATATAATCAGGCATACGGATAAACGTATTACAAATTAATTATAAAACTTCGTTGTCATCTGCTGGAATTTCATTCGCCTGTACTAGAGAAACCCCACCGTTTCAGAAATGAGAATACCGTCCTGAGGCTATCGTTACTTCATTATATTAATCATTGATCTCCGTACTTTTCGCATACTCATTCTGATTTGCAGCCCATTCATCCGTTTCATACTCCCATATTCTTTTTCTGAAATTCAGCTGCTCTAACCACGTTTTCAAGTATGTTCGTTGCAGTTATTGGTCCAACTCCGCCTGGTACTGGTGTTATGGCCTCAACGTAGTTTGATATATCATTGAAATCAGTGTCCCCGACAACCTTATCGCTGACGTAATTTATGCCCACATCGATCACAACGGATCCGGGGGTGACCATGTCTCTCTTCAGGAAGCCAGGTCTGCCAACGGCAACGACAACGATCTTTGAGGATCTGGCCATGGATGCTATGTCCGGGGTCTTGCTGTGGCAGACAGATACAGTGTAGTTCCTGTTGAGGAGCATCATAGAAAGAGGCCTGCCGACCACCGGAGACCTGTTTATCACGGTCACCGTGTTCTCGTGGTATCCGTAATGGTCAAGTATATCGATCACAGCACGGGGTGTCGCAGGTACAAGAAATTCACGGTTAAGCGCGATGAGACCCTGATTGTAGGGTGAGAGCGCGTCCACATCTTTATAGTACGGTATATTTTTGACTATTTCGTAATAGTCGAAGCCCTTTGGAAGCGGGTTCTCTATCATGAGGCCGTTTATGTCAGGATCATCGGCTATCTCCTTTATCCTTTTGACGAGATCCTCCACCGATATATCCTCGTATTTCTCCAGGTCCACCTTTATGCCCACATTCTTCCCTCTCCTGATCTTTGCTCGTGCGTATATCGATGCAGCCTCATCGTTGCCTATCTGTATGAGCTTCAGAGAGGGCTGGAGATCCAGTTCCTGGATCCTTTCGCGCAGTACCTTCGCCTTTTCTTCAGCTATCTCCTCTCCGGTGAGCATCTTCACTGCCACTTTATCACCGTTTTTATCTCACCATGGGGCTTCTGGAAGAATATGTTTGTCTCAGTGGGCTTCGCTTCATATGTGATGAGGTCCTTCATGGCATCTGGGTGCCTCCTGTTCCAGTTGCTGAGGGACTGAAGAGCCTGTACATAGTGTATCTTTGCTGCGTCCACGGATCCGGCTATGGTTATGTTCCTCTCCACAATGTAATCTATATCCTCGCCATCAACGGGATATCCCGGTGCCTTGCCATTTGTGCCGAAGAGTATAACGACGCCATTGTTGTTGACCTTCCTTAGAAACTTGAACACTGTCGTGGGATCGCCGCTTGTATCCACGAGCAGGTCTATCTTTTCTGGCATGTCCTTCAGATAGTTGGCGAACTTGACTCCGAACTCGTCCATGATCTTCAGCTTGTTCTCAGTTTCGTCGTGCCTGTTGACCATTGTGACATCAAAGCCACGGTCGATACCTGCAAACGAATACAGGAAAGCCTCGCTTCCGCTTCCGATTATAACCATTCTCTTTCCGATGAGCGTGGAATCCTCCCCGAAGAATATGGATCTCTTTGAAACTACATCGAAGACCTCGAAGGCCTTCATAACATTCTTGAGTGGTTCGGTAAGGACGGCTGTCTTACCCAGATCGGGATCCTCAACCTTCACCAGGTACTCGATATCGTCGTATATGACATCGCGCATGAATCCGTGTAGGCCGGTTATACCGGCTTCATGTTTATCCGGATCGCCGATTGAGCAGTTGTCCTGCCTTCCTATCCTGCAGTTGACGCATTTGCCTGGCCTCCTGACGAGAGGCACGACAAGATCCCCCTTCTTTATGTAGTCATTATCCTTTACATCGTCCACTCGGAGAAGAGCTTCGTGGCCAAGCACGAGAAAATTCTGCCCTTCAGGGTTGTATGTAAAGGAAAGTGCACCGGCCACTTCACCGCGATCCGTACCGCATATGCCTATGTAAACAGGTGAGAGTTTTGCATCATAGTGTTCAGGTTCGGCAAGATCGATGCTGGTATATTTCACTCCTCCTCTGGGAGCATCCGTCACTATGGCTTTCTGTTCAGTCATAGATGCGGAAACGTGAGTTCCTATTAATTAATTTCTGATTAATTGCGCATTTCGAAGCATTGTACGGGAGTTTTCGGGACGTTTCCCTGCCATAGGGGACGCGTTAAATCCCGCTTCATTATTTACTGATCTTCTTGATCTGGAACATTGACCGGAAAAATATTCGTTGGATAGAGCCTGCAAGGCAAAACGATCCGGAATGCAGAAAGGAAAGAGATGATTTCTGCGTAATGTATGATAGATGGGGAAACTCCAGTAGAGAGCTAAAAAATTCTGAAGGATCAAAAGGATTTATTGCGATGTTCGCATAACCTTAGATGATGTCCAAGGATTCGTTTCAGGAAAGACAAGTACCAGGAGTATACCATATACCCTGGAAATTATCCATATCAGATAAAGATCCATATTGCCGCAATTCAAGATATGTCTCCAGGTGTGATTGCCAGAATATCGCAATGAACCAATCAGCTGTAGTGCTTCATGCAAATAATATCTGTTCTGATGGAGGTGTATCAGAATGAAGACGAAGATAGTTGCAACCATCGGGCCAGCCAGCAGTTCCCAAGATGTGATGAAGGGCATGATAGAGAATGGCCTTTCGCTAGTGAGGATAAATTCCGCTCATGCGGATATAAGGGATGTGAGCAGCATAACGAAGATGGTCAGATCACTGAATAAGGATGTTGGAATAATGATAGACCTTAAAGGCCCGGAACTCAGAACCGGGGAGTTTCCCGGGGGATCTCTGAAGATAGCTTCCGGGAAGGAATATATCATGGGCAGGGACATCGTACTGAACAACATGAATGCACTATCCACGGTACAGGTGGGCGACAGGATACTGATGAGCGATGGCGAGGTGACCTTTGAGGTTGAATCCACGGATCCGTTCACAATAAAAGCGCTTAACGATGGCGTGCTCAGGGACAGGAGCAGGGTCAACATACCGGGGCGCTTCATAGAACTTGGAACCATAACGGACAGAGATCGGACCTTCATAAAGGAGGGCATCGCAGACGGCGTGGATTTCTTTGCACTTTCATTTGTCCAGAGGGCCGACAACGTCGACAGCCTTCGGGACTTTGTGATGGACAGCGGTGGCGATCAATATATAATATCAAAGATAGAGACAAAGAGCGGTCTCGATAACATAGTGGATATTGTGAAGTCATCTGACGGTATAATGGTAGCCCGTGGCGATCTCGGTGTTGAGCTGCCACTGAAGGAGGTGGTGCTGGCGCAGAAACACATAATTAAAACAGCCCATGAGGATGGAGATTTCACCATAGTGGCCACGCAGGTGCTGGAGTCCATGGTTAATAACAGCTCACCGACGAGGGCTGAGATCTCTGACATAACCAACGCGATAATAGACAATGCCGACGCACTAATGCTATCTGAGGAAAGTGCAATAGGAAAATATCCGGTTCAGGCAGTTCGGACGCTCAAGGAGGTCTCAGATTATGTTGAGGAAAGAGTCTCATTCGATTCCTCATATTACTTCAAGGGAAATACGATAGCCTATTCTGTGGCCAGGGCGGCAAAGATACTCTCCGATGATATAAAAAGCGACGGCATCGTTGCATTGACGCATACGGGATCCACGGTAAGAATGATCTCTTCACTGAGGCCCAAAGCGATGGTTTATGCCGCCACGGTAAGCGACAGCCTGGCAAGAAAACTCAATATTTACTTTGGGGTATCACCGCTTCATATGGAAGGTAACGCTGAGAATCTCAGCTTCTCAGAGATCATGGATTATATAGTAGGCTCAGGCCGATTCTCAGACGGAAGCAAACTCGTCATGACCAGCGGCGACCCATACTTCACATTCGGAGGGACAAACGACGTTAAGGTGGCCGTTGTCGGTAAATTCATTGGTCGCGGCTATTCCTTTGGAGAAAGCCTGTCTGGAACGGCAACTTATACGGGTAATGGCGATATACTGGTTGCAGACGATGGAAAAACTCCAAACGGAGATTTCAAGGGATACATATTTACATCCGACATAAGGCCGTCATTGATGTCATCGATAAAGGGGAAAACGGTGGTTACAAAGGCCAGGCTGGTCCGCAGGATACAGGAGGGTGAGCGGATCTACATAGACGGAAATACAGGCATAATACTCACGGCATCGATAAATGCAAAGAAAAATAGTTCACGTTGATCAGCAGGATCTTTTATCAACCACCGGCAACCGGTGGAAACAGATCGATCTTGTCTTCGTCCTTTAATTCGGTCTCCAGTCCGTTCAGAGATGTTATATTATTGCCGTTGATGAGTATGATCACGTTCTTGAACAGGTTATCACCATCATACATCTGCTTGACGAATTCATTACCATACTCTGCCTTGAGCTTCTCAAGAAGATCTGATACCTTTTTGATTCCGTTGAAGGTCTCTTCTTTTTTCTTTGTAATTGGCCTCAACGTGGCATAATAGCGAACGATGACCATAATTTAACGATGAATGCATGCTATTTAAAGATTGATTACGGGATCATCGCGATGGACAAAATTCAATTGCCTCATGTCTATATTAAGACCGATCCCTATTGCTTTTGTGGGATAAGGCCAGGGCGTTGTAGACCATCATAGAAGTATAGTATCCTGCATCGGTGAGTCTGCCAGCATACTCCAGTTTTTCCTCAGCTGTGGTGACGAAGATCGAAACTGTGTCTGTTGAGGTGCCAGGTGCTCTCCTATCTGTCCTGATGTCACGGACATCATGGTCATTCATGAATTGCGCCTTGGACTCAACTATTGACTGTATAAGATTTACCATTGCAGACTGGTTCAACGGCATATCCGTGATCACAGCTATGTTTATTGTACCTGGCTTTCCATACCTGTTCCCGATTGAGAGCGCATTGTCCAGCCCTGCAGTAAGGAAAAGATCAATATACCAATCCCCAACTCTTTTCGACATTCGAACGTACTTTGATATGTCTGCAGCCGTGAGCGTTACTACAGTACCAGAATCCGGGATACCTTTCAACATCAGGAATTCTTCAACTTCGACTTTAACGTCTGATGCATAGTTATTATTCACATGCCTGTTGATGTAGCGTCTTCTTAGACCGCAACCACCGTTGTACGGAGCTGAGCTAATGGAGCGGACATCGCATTCGAATTGCACGAGATAATGATCCGCTGCTTCAGTCAGTTTATAGGTTCTGTGAGACAATTCTGGTTCACCACATATTCCGCTATATCAGAATGTTTACTTTCTTCTTCGAATGTGATGCGTGATATTGCAAGGGTATTACAGGCTAAAGATGACATGGTGGATAATAGTGCTTCTTCATAAAATGTAATCGCTTCACTGATCGCGGGTGAATGACAGGTGTAGACATCAGCTTAAATGACATGCGAAGGAATACGTGCAAATTTATAGAAAAGTTAGGGGTTGGGGGGAGCAGTAAGACTCTCCTTCGGACTTGAGATACATGGGTTTCCCACTATGGAAAAGATAATGAAGAAGTCCGGTATAAGTTTATATATTGTAATAACCAAACAGTATAAACGAAACAGCTGAGTAGGGTCGGTGCGTTCCGAATTCTGGCCTGTGGAGATCGTATCTGCGGTGTATTACATATGCCAATACAAGCGGAGGTCTCTTCGCTGAAAGGAAAAAGTTCCAAAGCTTAGCTGAGGAGTAGATCACTGCGGAAATTCTACCTAGTGGATATGTGCATGAAATAATCCTGTACTTCTCTGCTGAATTCGCTCATTTTTGATTTATATTCATCAAAATTGTAAGTTCCATCTAGGTATTCATCCTCCACATTCTCCCTGAATTCATCTATTATAGATCTATCGGAAGAGAAGATTGCTATTGAGGGGCCTGTATCAGCGGTGAAATACAGACCATCATTCTTAGATTTGAATTTGAGGATCTCATGAATGATTCTTATACTCTCTGCGGTCTGGATTACTAACCCTTCTGACATCAGGACAGAATTCAGCCTCAGCATATCGCTTTCTCCTATTTTGAGGAGATCGTCTATGTCGAACCTTTCGGGGATAAGTCTCAGTACATTATTGAATTTCTCCTCAACCCATCTATCGTAGAATATCGAATTCATGGCCACTCTGTGTGCGCTGTCAGTCGGTATATCGCTGTATTTCGGAAAGACACCATAATGAATTCTTTTTTGGTTTTCTCCGACCTTGAATGCGGCGCAGTCTTTGATATCCATGCCAGGATACGAGAGCCACATGGATATCCCATCATGAGCTGCCCTTGTACCAGATCCAGAAACCAGCCTTGCATATCTCGAAACGAAAACATCATCCGCTGCCGCATCATCACCGAAAACGGTAGAGACCAGTGCCCTCGAAACTGCTGCTGCTACAGCCGAGGATTCGCTCAGACCCTTGGCTCTCTGATATCTTCGGTATCTCCTGATGTAGAAATCGAAGGAACCCTTGATGGAGTACTCATGGCGGAATTTATCGAGGGCAAATTTCGCCTTCCTATAGTATTTTTCGTCTGACTCTCCGTCAAGCACAATGGTATCCTTGTCTTCGTCCTTCCTGTATCTGCAGGCGGCCAGGCAAAAGGAGAAGTCAGTGCGCATGGAGATTGAGGGGTTGAAGGCTACTCTGTTTTCGCTGTCGTAGTAGCCAAGAAATTTCTCGAAAGCCTTTATTGGATATGCATAAGAAAATGATATCTTTCCATCAGACAGATCTGGTTGGTAAGTATTTGGTTCGCTGTAATAACCAGTCTTTTTAAGCATTTCCTTGATTTTTTCACCCGCTTCGTGAAGTCTAGTGATATCCATACAGTCAGATATCAGCCATCGTAATATAACTTCATCTCATCTTCACCATCAATTCAAAAGATAAGCCACTGGAGGGCATCGATCCCCCGACCTGCTGATTACGAATCAGCTGCTCTACCAACTGAGCTACAGTGGCGTACATAAAACGGCCAGCACAACATCATTTTCGGGTGAGCCGGCAACATCACCATACGTCGCAGTTGAATAGTTCAGATACACAAAAAGATTTCTATTCCTGAGTCTGCACCGATACCTGCCATTTTAATCGGACAGATCTGATACCGCTTCAGGTGAAGGTTTGTTAACTCCAATATTGGCAAAAATTCAGCTCAGCGAAAATTCTGATATGCTGTCTATGGAGATGCCAGAAGGGATCTTGGGATAGAAGTATGTGGATTTCTGCGGAAGGATCTTTCTGGATAGAAGTAATTTTATCAGATGATCCTTGTCCCAATCTGGCATTATAACGCCGAATGAGAAACTTCCTGAGTTCACCAGATTCACGACCTCTGAATAGTCATGCGTGTATATCACATCCCTCTCCAGATCCAGTATTGACATACCGGTAGTCTTGGAAAACAGGAAATCATTGATGGCATCGATCGGGTTGTCGTATATGTTTTCACGCGGTCTTATGCAGTAGAAGTGCCCATCGTAAACCACAGGATCGCTACCGGCTATCCTATCGCACTGGTCTATGTGAAAGTACTTCGATGCGGCATCCACATCAAATTTGAACCTATTGGATACAACCCTGTGTACCCCACCTATCATAATACCCTCGTCATGTATCGAAGTCACATAGGACATGGCGTAGCTCCAGAATTCCTTTGCTGTTCCTGACTGCCTGGCCGCTATATTCTTTGTAGCTTGAAGCCTGTGATGTCCATCGGCAACCATGGCCACATCGTTTCTGAGCATATTGGTTATCTTCTGTATCTCTTTGTGATCGTAGATATAGTAGACGTGATTCTCCACGTTCTCCGGCCCGTAATACCTGTTATCCTCCCTGAGGCCGTCGGTTATGGTCTTCAGATACTGCGGGAGTTCGTTCCTGATTGTGACGAGGAATATTGGTTCTAGCTGGCTGCCTATGCCCTCCATCAGCAACTCTCTGTCCCTCACGAACTCCTCGAAGGTCATCTCGTGTGGTATCACATCGCCGTTTTCTGGAAATACGCGGACCTTGGCGATTATTCCGTATCTGTTTATCTGCCTCTTATCCGCGCAGAAGGTCTGCCTGAGCACGATTATACACTCTCTCTCCGCCCTGATCAGAACTCCGTTTTCTATCCAGTTCTCCATTATCACCTTCGCATGGGAGACACCGTCCTTACCCTTTGGCAGAGTCAGGTACGTTATATTGTATGGGTTTCTCTTTAATTCTATCTCCTGCTTTGGTGTGATGGCATCGAATGGTGGAGAGATCATGCCGTCTATTTCCTTCCTGTATATGAGTGGTCTGAAAGGTCTGACTTCCACTTATTCACCGATCTTGGATTGAATATACCTTAGATTTTCCTCGAATCTGGCTTCGCCAAATGGCGTTTCCATGATCTTTGGTTTTTCCCTTAGGCGTTCATCTCTTATGAGATTTATCAGCCCGCCGTCGATCGTTCCCTTTCCTATCAGTTCGTGACGGTCGATCCTGCTCCCCCTCTCACGTTTTGCATCGTTCAGGTGAAACGCAAATACTCTGTCAAGGCCTATGGTGCTATCGAGCGATATGATGAACTCCTCATAGGAATCCTTGAGATCATAACTGGAAGCCCACGCGTGGCAGGTGTCAATGCACACACCAATCCGCTTATCCGATACATCTATGATCCTCGAAACCTCTTCAAGTCCCGTCCCAATAACGTTCCCCTGCCCAGCCGTGTTTTCTATTAATATCATAACATCATGATTGCCAACGGAGGAGAGGGCGTTCCTGATTCTATCGATCCCACCCTTCCTGTCAGGGTTAGACCCTGGATGAACAGTGAGGAACGTGGAACCAAGCATATCCGATCTGGATATCTCATCGTAAAATGCATCGCTGGACTTTCTGAAGAGTTCTGGATCAGCAGACGCGAGATTTATAAGGTATGAGGCGTGGACCATCGTACTTTTAATGGCGTATTTATACACTTCGGATTTGAATGCAATGGCTTCCTCCTCCTTCATCGGTGGGGATGACCAGCGCATCTGATTCTTGGAAAAGAACTGGAAGGTCGGAAAGCCAAATTCGCTCGCTCTCGCCGGGCCATTATGAAGCCCACCAGCAACGGATATGTGGCCTCCTATCACGTATTTTTTCGCCAGGGATCTCAGGTCTTCATCTATCAAGGCTATCCCTGGATTTCGGGCTTATTTATGAGTATGTTTATGAACTGATAAACGTGCATGCTGAGCATAGGGTTGTCACTGTACCCGCATGTTTCCAGATCTGGGCCGGCTATCAACGCCCTGTTCTGATCGCTGACTATATCCGTGGCTATGAGGCCATCCCTCCTGTAAACTATAACGTTTGCAGGAACCCTCTTGTTTGGAGGTATAACGAATACAACCCTGGCCCCCCTCTTTATGGCATTTTCAATGGGTTTCTTCATCAGCTTTCTGATCTCTATTATCTTTGGCGTGGATATTATGATCTCATGTTCCGTGAGGTTTATCATCTCCTCTATTTTCTCCATCACCTTCTGTGAACCATTTATAGTGTATATCAGCTGCGGTTCACCTCTCGACGGCGCATTATCCTCAAGTTCCTTGAGATCCCTGAAGAGCTGTTGCAGTTTCTCCTCATAGTAGTCCCTTATCTCTTCCATCTTTGCCGGTTTGAACATCCTCGGTCTGCCCTCTGTGGCCTTTGCCAGCCCCTTTCTTACAAGCGATTCCATCACCTTGTAAGCGGACGTCCTGGGAATGTTGGCCGTGCTGGCTATGGTGTCAGCATTGGCGACACCGTGGTAAACGAGCGCTGCAAAACCCTGAGCCTCATAGGAAGAGAGTCCGAACATGCGGAGCATCTCCTGAATCCTCTCCATCTTTCCGTTATTAGCTTCCACAACTACTAATATTATTATTAATTAAAAACCTTTTCAATTTTCATAACGGAATTTTTACGTATTTGCCAATATTAAATGATTAATGTCTTAATTATAATATTAAAGAAATTAAATAGGTTATACAGAAATTTGAAGAATAATCCCGAAAACTGATGGTATGACAATAGTATTTCTATGATCGAATGATGTACATGCATGCTGCCCTATGATGAGAATTCTTACTCCAGAATGCTGGAGGGTTATACGGTGATAGTCGCCACATCTGGAAGCATATCTATTTACAGGATTCCTGACCTGGTGAGGGATCTGAGGCGTGAGGGCGCCGAGGTCATTGTTGGCATGAGTCAGAGTTCGGCCGTCATGGTCAGTCCCGAGGTGATGAAATGGGCCTCTGAGAAGGACGTGGTAACTGAGATTACAGGCCGCATTGAACACATATCGCTCTTCTCAGAAAATCCGGAAAGGAAGATACTTCTTATAGCACCGGCCTCGTACAACACGCTGGGAAAGATGGCAAATGGCATAACAGACAGCGTTCCATCACTCTTCTTCTCCTTTGCCTTTGGCCATGGCGTTAAGACCGTGGTAGCTCCAGCCATGCATCGCAGCATGATGGAGAACCCCATAAACCAGGAGAATATTGCGAAGCTCAAGTCCCTTGGCGTTACCTTTGTTGATCCCATATACGATGACGAGAAGGCAAAGCTCAGCGGCAACGCGGCAATAATTGACTCCTTGTGCAGGGCTGTTCACAGGGATCTCTATGGAAAGAGGATACTGATAGTATCAGGCCGTGGAGAGGAGCCAATAGACCCTGTACGTTCAATAACAAACGCAGGGAGCGGTTTCACCGGCGTGTGGCTTGCCAGGAATGCCTACAGGCTTGGTGCATCCACCATCACCTATGTGGGAAACACGCAGTTCGATCTTCCGGGTTATGTTGGGTATGTCGAAGCACGCAGTATGGACGAATTCGAAGATAAGACCATGGAGGAGATCAATAAAGGATACGATGCAGTCATAGTTAGCGCAGCGCTTCCAGACTTCAGGGTAGCGGAAAGATCCCAGAGGAAGTACAGCAGCGACGAGACTCTGAAGATAACGCTGGAGCCGAGGGAGAAACTGATATACAGGGTAAGGGAGAAATTCAGGGGAAAGCTTGTTGCATTCCGCCTGACCGACGATCTTAACGAGGATGCCATGGCGCATTTCGACGGAAAGATCGATCTGGCTGTTGTCAACACCTACGATCATGATCCATTCGGGAGGGTCAGGAACAACTATCGTTTTGTCTGGAAGGATGGATCGAGATTCCTGGAAAATGCGCCGAAACCGATGATGACGAGGATGCTTCTTGAGCAGCTCTCCTCCATGATATGAGGTTGAGGCATGGAAACCGGAATGATAAAGATAACGGGCGTCCAGGCAAGGAGAACCGAGAAGATCGAGGCTTTGGACACGATGAGGATGCTGATATCGGACATATCATCAGATGTCCTCCTATTCCCTGAAAAATGGGTGACTGGGGAATACACAGAGGAAGAGGTCCTGTCGCTTCTTGACAGCATCGATATTGATAACATACCCTTCTTCATACCAGGATCCTTCAGCGTCCGTGAGGGATCCTCGCTCTATAACAGATCGTATCTTTTCCACTACGGAAAGATGGTTGGGCATCAGGACAAGATATCGCTCTTCGCGGACGAACCAATAAGATACAAAGCAGGATCTTCGATACGCGTGTTTTCAGGTGACGATCTTAAAATAGGAATTCCAGTGTGCTACGACATAGATTTTCCGTACTATTCAAAGGTTCTAATGAGGGAAGGCTGCAATTTAATCCTGAACCCGTCTCTCATAAGGTCAAACTTTGTGGAGGAGTGGCATCTCTATATATCAGCGAGGTCACTGGAAAACAGAGTGCCAGTCGTGTCTGTGAATTCCAGTTCCGATCCCTTTGAAGGAAATTCGATCGCGGTTGTCCCTTACAGGGATGGAACTGGTTTCAGGATTAGGAAGACCATATCACATGAAACAATTTTCGAAATCACAATAGATCCATCGGAGTATGAGGAGGGGCGTGAGAGGAGGTATGAAGAGGATCCAGGAACCTATTCGTTTCCTGTGGTGGAGAACATCAGATTCTGACGTTCTCATTTATTATCCTGGATACAATTTGTGGATGCGTTATCTGTGGTGTGTGCTTAGCATAGGGTATTTCAAAGAGGAGACTGTTAGGTATGAGATCATGGAACCTTCTCCCGTATTCGATGCTAAGTATGTTGTCTGCAGTACCCCAGATTATTATCGTCTTCGCTCTTATTGATCTCAGATCCTCATCCTTCATCTTCCATTCATCCCTTGAATTGTTGACCGATATGTTCCTTATGACGTATTCGTCGTTTCCGTCCTCAACGGACATAACCTTTTTAACAAATTCGTCCAGATCTTCTTTGCCCCTTTCGGCTATGGTCGGATTGAGTCCTGCACTGTCAACAAGAACTAGGTAATCAGGGAGCTTCTTCTTCAGGGTAATATAAAGCGATATCCATCCTCCATAGGAATTTCCAATAAGCGTGAACCTTTCTATTCCGAGTTTGGTTAACGCATCCATTATCGCCGATGCCTGAACCTCCAAGGTGTATTCGATCCTCGGCTTATCGCTCCTTCCATGGCCCAGCAGATCGAAGCAGATCATTCTGAATTTTCTATCCAGAAACCTATCCAACCTCAGCCAGTTGTTGCCCGAACCACCGAGACCGTGGAGAAATACGAGCGGGTAAGAGCCTGGCCGTTCAAGGTATGACAGGTTTCCAAAACTTGTCGTTATCGAATGTCTATCCATATATAAACTTTATTGCACCTGTTATATAAAGTTTGTACGTCCCTTTCGAATAACGTTCTTTTAATAATGATTTTCGTATAAGAGAAAAATTCAACAAAAAATTTTCCGCAAAAAACTTTTTATATCATTCAATAGGAAGGCGTGGCGCAAAGAGAGAAATTTGTCTATAGATTTGATGAAGGAGGAAAAGAAATGGTTGACCTCCTCGGTGGTAAGGGTGCCGGCCTCGCTGAGATGACAAAGATAGGGCTGAACGTGCCTCCGGGGTTTACAATAACGACGAAGGCATGCATTGCCTTTCTGAAGAACGGTGGCTTCCCTGAGGGTATGATGGATCAGGTCATGCAGGCACTTCACGACCTGGAAAACAGGGTTGGAAGGGTGTTTGGAGACGAGAAGAACCCCCTGCTTGTCTCAGTTCGTTCTGGTGCACCTGTCAGCATGCCGGGTATGATGGATACTGTTCTAAACGTTGGCCTCAACGACAGCACCGTTGAGGGTCTCGCCTTCATGACCGATAACAGGCGTTTCGCAATGGATGCCTACAGAAGGCTCATTCAGATGTTCGGCGAGATCGTCTACGGCCTCCCGCACGAGGAGTTCAGGGAGAAGATAGAGTACGTCAAGAAGACAAGGGGCTACGATGAGGATAGATTCACGGTTCAGGATCTGCAGGGACTAATCGATCAGTACGCCGTCATATACAGGAAGCATGGTAAAGTCTTCCCGCAGGATCCGCAGACGCAGCTGGTTGAATCCATAAAGTCCGTATTCAATTCATGGAACAGCAAGCGGGCAGTGGCCTACAGAAAGATGAATGGAATCCGAGACGATATGGGTACAGCGGTAAGCATAGTGGCTATGGTATTCGGAAATATGGGCGACGATTCCGCCACTGGAGTTGCGTTCACAAGAGATCCCAATACCGGTGAGAAAAAGGTGTTTGCAGAGTACCTCACCAACGCACAGGGCGAGGATGTGGTTGCCGGCATCAGGACGCCAAAGTACATCGACGATATGAAGAACGAGATGCCGCAGGTTTATGCTGATCTTATGAAGACATGCGACATCCTGGAGCACCATTACCGTGATATGCAGGACATAGAATTCACCGTTGAACGTGGAAAGCTCTACCTGCTGCAGACCAGGACCGGAAAGAGGAGTGCAAGGGCGGCCATTAGGATAGCTATCGACATGATCGATGAGGGCATAATATCCGAGGAAGAAGCACTGATGCGGATAACACCATCCACGTTCGACAGGACCATGCATCCACAGGTCAAGACGACCGGGAGGGAAACACCACTAGGAAAGGGCCTCGCAGCCTCTCCCGGTGCTGCATCAGGCATGATCGTATTTTCATCGGAACGTGCGCTTGAGATAGGGAAGACCAAGAAGATGATACTCGTAAGACCTGAGACAACAGCGGATGACGTGCGCGGCATGGCCGTATGCGAAGGCTTCCTTACACAGAAGGGCGGTATGACCTCGCATGCCGCCGTTGTGGCCAGGGCCATGGGGAAGCCGGCTGTCGTTGGCGTTGAGTCCATGTCGGTGAATGCGAACGAAAAGACGCTGACCATCGGCGGGAAGAAGCTGAGGGAGGGAGACGTGGTAACGATCGACGGCACGTCAGGCTACTTCTACGAGGGAGAGCTGCCCGTTGAGAAGCCAACAATCGACGAGTATTCTAAAAGGTTGCTGGAGATCGCGGACAGATACAGGAGACTCGGGATCAGAGCCAATGCAAACACGCCGGAGGAAGCGAAGATTGCAAGAGAGAACGGTGCAGAGGGCATCGGCCTTGCAAGGACAGAGAGGATGTTCCTGGGCAACGACAGGATAGGGATAATGCGATCCATGATAATGAGCGAAACAGCTGAAGAACGAAAGAAATACCTGGATCAGCTTCTACCCATGCAGATACACGACTTTGTTGAGTTCTTCCGCACCATGGAGGGTTATCCGGTGATAATAAGACTGCTTGATCCGCCGCTGCATGAATTTCTTCCAAATAAGGAGGACATAATAAGGCAGATATACGACATTAACAGCGGCAATGGGAACAGGGACGATCTTCCGTACCTGGAACGGCTTCTCAAGACGGTCAGGGATCTGGAGGAATTCAATCCGATGCTTGGCTTCAGGGGATGCCGTGTCGGTCTTGTCTATCCGGAAATATATGACATGCAGGTAAGGGCCATAATCGAAGCAGCCGCAAGGGTCATAGACGAGGGCCGTGTGATCTATCCGGAGATAATGATACCGCTCGTCGGTCACCATAACGAACTGAAGAAGATAAGGGCAAGGCTTGAGGAGACGGCCAGATCGGTAAAGAACCATGAGAAGGTTAAGTACAAGTTCGGGACGATGATAGAGATACCCAGGGCATGCGTCACTGCTGATAAGATTGCGCAGTATGCAGATTTCTTCTCCTTCGGTACGAACGATCTGACTCAGATGACATTCGGGTACAGCAGGGATGATGCCGAGGGCAAGTTCATGTTCTTCTACCTCGAGAATGGAATACTGGAGAGCGATCCGTTCTCATCCGTTGACAGGGATGGCGTTGGCGAGCTAATGAAAATGGCAGTTGAGAGGGGAAAGAAAACGAAGCCGGATCTGGAGGTGGGCATCTGCGGCGAGCAGGGAGGAGATCCGGACACAATAGAGTTCTGTGATGAGATTGGACTAGACTATGTGTCGGCATCGCCTCACAGGATACCTGTTGCCAGGTTGGCGGCTGCAAGATCGAACATCGTGAGGAACAGGCCTGAGATGGATCAGGTTGCAAAATACTGAAAAATATTTTATTATATTTTCATTCAATAGTCAGTTTGTAGAGTTTATCGGATGGATCCTGAACCCTGGTCATCTTCGATCCGGTGACATTCATTATCTGTATCTCTATGAGCGGATCGACGATGGCGGAAAATAGGTGGCCGCCAACGATCATATGGTTCGATCTTGCTCCTGATGCGTGTATGTGATACCTGGGCTCGTTCTCAGCTATCGTACCGTGCAGGGATACCACCTCAAGGCGCTCCCTGAACGTCTCTTTTTCGTAGTCCTGGCCATTCCAGTAGCCAACCTCAAAATTCTTCAGCATTCCTATTGCCCAGACCACGGTGCCTGCCTTCACATTATACTTCCTGCACACCTCCTCCAGATCATCAAAAAATGATGTATTCTTATCGAAGCGGGCAACTATGAAGTTACCCTCCATCTTTGAGTACATGGTACAAAGATCGTTTCATCGATTATTAACTTGTGTGAGGTCATGCATGTGAATGCATCACGGCATGTCAACCTCAAGGAAGCCGTTGTTTTCTCTGACTGGATATGTTCTGAGCGTTTCGCTGGAATTATCATATTCGCATTTGACCTCTGGTCTTATGATCGCATCCGCGGTTTTCTTGCCGCTCGTTATGTCGTATCTCGCCTTGTGCGCCGGGCATACCGCCTCCCTGCCCTCTACTCTGTCAAGTATAGCACAGCCCATGTGCCCACAGACGGCATCCATGGCGTAGTATCTCCCGTCATACTTTGAAAGCAGTACCGGCCTTCCGGACACCCATGCGATTATCGCGTTTGTGCTTTCAAAGACCTTGGTTGATATGCTGACTTTTCGATACACCATGCCACGTTATAACTTTATTAATTAAAATTTTTCCTCTAAACATTTTTCATAGAGATGAAATTCCTCGTTATCCCCTGATAGTGCGTTCTGAAAATGAGGTTATGAACCTTCTCTCGTTGTCATCAAGCTTGGACAGCACGATCAACATATAGGGTGATCTAACGTCTTCCCGGAGCAAATCCGCAATCTTTCCGAAGATTATCCTCTCATCCGGGAAGGATATACGTGAGAGGACACATATCTCATCTATGATCCCATCGTATCCCTTCTTCTTCTCCATCTGCAGGAGGGAATTCAATGCGTCGTGCAAAGGTATGTTTTCCTGATCCTCAAGGTCGATCAGCACAGGCGTATGCAGACCCATGTCCATGTTCCTCTTTATCTTCTCTATTACGCTGACCGGAAAGAATTTATCAGACACCTTTGGAAGCGATACCGGCGGTGCGGTCTTGTAGACCATGATCCCAGCCTTACCTATGGCAGCATTGAGTATGGAAGCGTTCTCGAAGATCCTGACCGGTATGCCCCTACTCATGGCCTCGTACCTGATCTCATTGTGTGTGGTGGCCATCAGGGGATCACCCACCACGATGAGGCTGACAGTCTTAGTTTCAGCCTCCGGCAGGATCGATCCGTTCTCAATCTCCTCCCTTGTGAGCGGTACGATATCCCTGTCTATCATCGCGCTGATCTTTCTCACAAGTCCCGGCTGGCCTATTGACGTGTACTGGTCGATATAGACAAGGTCACTCGTACGCAGTGCGTCGAACTCATCGAAAGTTATGCTTCCTGTTCCTCGAAGGCCAACACCTATGATGTTAAGCATTCTTCGATCCTCGATATCTCGTTGAGTTTGGCGACTCTCTCTCCGCCTATAACTCCGGTCTTCACGAATGTCGAACCGAAGGCGACGGAGAGATGGGCAAGAAAGTCGTCGGTCGTTTCTCCGGATCTGTGGCTGACTATGTTCTTCATCCCTGCGAAAGTAGCCACAGCTACGGCCTCTCTTGCGGCGCTGAGCGTACCGATCTGGTTAACCTTTATCAGAACGGCGTTGGTGGATCTCTTCTCCACGCCCTTTTTTATCCTCTCAGGATTGGTTGTGTATAGATCGTCGCCGACGATCAGGCTCCTGTCTCCAACCTTAGCCGTTATCTCTGCGAAGCCATCGAAGTCCGTATCGTACATTGGGTCTTCTATATAGTAAACGCCAAAATCCTTGGATACCGAGATGGCATAATCAATCTGTTCATCCCTGCTCCTCGTCGTGTGCTTGTAAACGTATTTTCCATTTTCATACAGAGAATCTGCCGCAAAATCCACGCCAGTGTATATCTTAACCTTCTTCTCCGATGATATATCCTTGACCGCTTCGTTGAGTATTTCGAATGCCTCCTCATCCGTCAGATTGACACTCCAGGCCCTTTCATCACCCACACCTATGCTTATGTCCTTGAACTTTTCGGACAGCATGTCGCCAATTCTCCTGTGCACAAGGACGTTTATGTAAGCTGAGTCCAGAAAATTATCAGCATGGGCCGATACAAGGAACTCCTGTATCGACGTTCCATTTCTGGCATGCTTCCCACCGCCTATAACGTTTCCCATGGGCCTCGGTATCGTACTCCTGATACCGCCAACGTACCTGTAGAGAGGTATTCCAAGGCTCTGTGCAACGGCCTTTGCCACGGACATGGAGAGCGCTGTAGCCAAGTTGCCTCCAAGGTTTGAAAAATTGCCGGATCCATCTATGTCCGTCAGCAGTTTATCAAAACCAGCCTGATCCAGAGCATTGAATCCTATGATCGATCTCTTGACCTTTGATTCAAAGAACTGTATAGATGCATCAATTCCGGATTTTGAAAATGCTATTACCTCCGTTTCACCAGTGCTTGCACCTGCCGGAGCAGACGTTCTTCCAAAGCCGTCAGGCACAATCACGTCAGCCTCAACGGTGAAATTTCCCCTTGAATCGAGAACCTTTCTTACCCTTACATCTTCTATTGGTAACTCCATGCTTACCTATCAAATATTTATAATAAAACTTGTCGATGGTTCTGGTTAACTCTTAATGGGTTTCAGATTGGTCTTGTATCTTGAACTGAACGTGTTATAGTTGTGCTTGTAGTCCGTCCAGAGTTTCTTATAATCCTCATCGATCTTTCCTATGACCTTCGCTGGGATGCCTACTGCAACGGCCTCATCCGGTATCTCCTGCCTGTTCTTGACAACGGCCCCTTCACCTATGGCTGCCCAGACACCAACGACGGCGAAGTCGGATACGGTGGAACCCATGCCAATGACTGCCCAGTCTCTTATCCTGCCTGTGTGTATGACCGATAGATGCCCAATCGTGACGTGCTGTCCTATTATCGTCTTCTCACCGGGCCTGGCATGTATGACGCAGTTATCCTCAATCGCAGAATAATCGCCAACCTCTATCTCTCCGTAGTCTCCACGCAGAACTGCACCCGGTCCAATCCAGACCTCCTTGCCGATCTTCACCTTGCCTATTACGGTTGCGCTATCGCTGACGTATGCACTCGGATCTATCTCAGGTATCCTGCCCTCAAATTCGTATATCATCTTTGGTAAAACGCTAATCCTGATAAAATTGTTTTCTCTGCGAAACCTATGATCGCGCTTATGTGTAGAATTCAGGACCGTTTCATGAACATTCTCCTGTAGTTCTCGGCTTCCTTCTCCAGTTCGTCTGAATCCATGGTGAAACCCTCGATGCCATCGTCTATTACGTGATGAGCTATCACCGTGCCATATATCATGCCCTTTTCAAGGCTCCTGTGGCTGAACAGCGCAAGGTATATTCCCGCCCTGAAGGAATCTCCAGCACCTACTGTATCGCCGCTCGATGGTATTGCTGGAAAATCCTGCTTCCTGCCGTCCATGAATAACGTCGAACCCTTTTCACCGCTGGTTACTATTGTTATGTTCTTTGCCGTAGCTATACCGGTCTTCTCCCTGAATAACCTGTATTCATGGTCGTTGAATATGGAGATGTACGAAAGATCGTAGAATTCCCTCAGTTCCTCGCTGGAATACTTACCGATCTCCTGCGATGGGTCGAACACGATTTTGGCATGTGTGTTTCTCGCTAGATCCAGATAATTCGGACCAGTGCTGAAATGCACGTACTCATAATCCTCAGCCAGATTAGGCCTCCACTTCTCCATGGGTCCCTGATGCATGAAGGCGACCTGCCTCTTACCATCCGTGGCTATGTAGCATATTGGGCCGTTCTCATCATCAAATCTCTCTATATGTTCCGTGGCTATACCCATGCCTTCGATCATGGCATAGTAGTCCCTGTGAGTCCTCATGCCAATGACGGAATACACATCGAATGGTACACCGATCCTGCGTGCTATCATCGCAAAGTTGCCAGCCGTGCCTCCGAAGCGCTGCTTCAGATCCCTTACGTTTACCGATCCCTCCCGCGGAATCGTATCCACGGACATAAGAACGTCTATATTCAGATGTCCAAAGTAGGCGAGGAATTTCATCCATGAATGATTGATAGAAGCTTTACAAATTTTTTCCTGATGAGGCACCTTCGCCTATACCGATATGCGGCGGAGGTATCCATGGGGAACATCGCTCCTTCAGTACCATGATACCTCTGGAATAATGAGGACAAATCGGTAAAAGCATATATAAGGTTGTTTATTAAGGTAAAGAATGCAGTCCTTAAGATTTAGGCAGATTGATCCTGGAATGACGCTGAAGGAGATCGATTCTGAGATACTGAAGTACTGGAAGGATAAGGATATCCTTGGCAAGATCCTAACGAAGGGGGGAAGCAAGAAGTTTGTTTTTCTGGAAGGCCCGCCGACTGCCAATGGGAGGCCGCACATAGGTCATGCCATGACAAGAACGATAAAGGACATAGTGCTGCGGTTCAACACGATGACAGACCACAGAATATACCGGAGGGTTGGAGGATGGGACTGCCACGGATTGCCTGTGGAGCTTGAGGCCGAAAAGCATTTTGGTTTTCACACAAAGTCTGAGATAATAAATTTCGGAGTGGAGAAGTTCAATCAATACTGCAGGGAGAGTATATTCAGATATATAGATGAATGGAAGCAGGTTGACGATCTGATAGGTTTCTCGATAGACCATAGTGGCGACTACATCACGCTCAGAAACGATTACATGGAGAGCGAGTGGTTCGCGCTTAAGACCATGTACGAGAACGGGCTTCTCTACAAGGACTATACCGTGGTTCCATACTGCCCAAGGTGCGAGACAAGTCTGAGTTCCCACGAGGTGGCCCAGGGATACAAGGACGTTAAGGATCCATCTGTATACGTTCGCTTCAGATCCGCGGATGAGGATAATACGTACTTTGTCGCATGGACTACAACCCCATGGACGCTCCCTTCAAATGAATTCCTTGTGGTCAACCCGGAGATGGAATACTCGCTCATCGAGGTGCAGGGATCAAGGTATTATGTTGCAAGCTCAAGGGCAGGATACATATTCAAGGATTACAGGGAGATACGCAGAGTTAAGGGCCAGGATCTTCTGGGAAAGAGGTATGTTCAGCTTATGCCGTTCTTAGATGCCCCAGCAGGAACGCTGAGGGTCGTGGCTGGATCCTTCGTTACATCAGAGGATGGATCCGGTATAGTTCATGCGGCACCTGCATTCGGTGCAGACGATTATCAGATAGGCAAGGCGGAGGGTGTCGATATACTCAATCCGGTTGATAAGAACGGCAGATTTGCTGATCCGGGGATACCATGGAATGGCAGGTTCGTCCGCGACGCAAATGACGATATAATAGCTTATCTCAAGAAAAATCAGTTGCTGATAAAGAGCGAGAAGTATGAGCATAGTTATCCATTCTGCTACAGGTGCGATACGCCTCTCCTGTATTACCCGCTGGATGCATGGTTCATAGCCGTATCGAGGATAAGGGATAAGCTCGTTGAATACAATGAGAGGATAAACTGGAAGCCCGATTACCTCAAACATGGAAGGTTCGGCAACTTCCTGGGCGAGGCCAAGGACTGGAACCTGAGCAGGGATAGGTTCTGGGGCACCCCGTTACCAGCCTGGAGATGCAGGAATGGGCACACGGTATTTGTGGGAAGCAGGAAAGAGATCGAGGATCTTGGAGGAAAGGTTCCAGATGATCTACACAGGCCTTACATAGACGAGGTTAAATTCAAATGCCCGACCTGCGGCGAGGAGATGGTGAGGGAGCCGTATGTTATCGATACATGGTTCGATTCCGGGAGCGCCACTTATGCGGCCTCGCATTACCCGTTCGAGAGGAACTTCGATCCGGCGACTGATGTTCCGGTCTCATTCATAACGGAGGCCATAGACCAGACCAGGGGCTGGTTCTATGTTCTGCATGTCATAGCTGCAATAATGTTCAATAAGAACGCCTATGAGAGCGCACTATCCATAAACTTCATACTGGATGAGCAGGGCAGAAAGATGAGCAAGAGCAAGGGAAATTCAGTTTATGCCCTTGATTTTCTCAACCAGGTCCCGCCAGACTCTCTCCGCCTTTTCTTCCTGTATGGTGCGCCATGGAAATCGAAGAACCTTGACAAGAAGGTCATAGACGAGGTCTCGAGGAAAACTCTGATGACGGTCCTCAATGTGTATTCCTTCTTCGCATACAACGCGAACATAGACAACTTCCAGTACAACGGCCTTCACCTTTCCGGAAACCCACTCGATCGATACATGGTTTCAAAGACAAACAGCTTCGTGAAGGCTTCCAGAGAAGCCTACGAATCGCTTGATTTCCACGAGGTGGTGCGGGCATCCATGGAGTTCGTGGACGATCTATCCAACTTCTATCTCCGTCTGTCAAGAAGGCGGTTCTGGGCTGAGGGTTTCGACGAGGATAAGCAGAGCGCGTATTCAACGCTTTATTACGCCCTGAAGACCTTCGCCGGCGTAATGGCTCCGATCACCCCGTTCTTCTCGGATTTCCTGTATCTTAACCTAGGCGGTGGAAGAGAGAGCGTGCATTTGGATTCGTTCCCAGAATTCGAAGGAAGTCTGCTTGATGAGAAGCTTGAGAACGATATGGATCGAGCCTATTCGGTGATAGAGACGGTGCGCAGGCTCAGGCAGGAGAATTCAATAAAGGGAAGACAGCCTCTCAGGGAGATACTCATAGCCGGCGATATAGATAACGCGGTTCTCGGTGTGGTTAAGTCGGAGCTAAACGCCAAGGAAATACGCATCATAGACAAGGAACATGAACCAATAAGGCTCTCAGCGGATCTTAGGATGGAAAAGGCTGCACCTGTGCTCAGATCCAAGGTTAACGCTGTACGGGAGAAGATAAGATCCATGGACGGGCGTGATTTGCAGAGTCAGCTTTCCGAAAATGGGTCTGTTGAGATAGAAGGATTTAAGCTTGATCCGGAGATGGTCGAGATAAGCAGGGTCCCGGATCCTGATTACGCATTTTCACAGACCGAAAAATACGGGATAGATGTTTTCATAAACAGGAACATAGACCGTGAAGATTATCTTGAAGGACTGGCCAGGGAACTGGTCAGGAGGATACAGGTGATGAGAAAGGAGATGAACCTCAACTACACGGACAGGATAATAACATACCTTGATCTGTCAGACGATTTTCTTGAAGCGCTGAACAGGCATTCCGAATACATAAAGAATGAGACGCAGAGCGACAGCATAATCACGGACAAGGTCGACGGTATGAAGCTATGGGAGATAAACGGCGAGCCAGTCAGAATAAAGATAGATCTGGCAAAGTGAACGGGGGTCAGTGGTCGAAATAGACCTCTTCCCTCTCGATTCCGTGATCAGTGATCCTGTAGATGTTGCAGCCGTCATCGGTGCCTTCAAATATTCTCTTCGCTATGCCATTGAAGAGGCCAACCTCTACCACACCGGGTATGTTTTTCAATGATTCCTCAAGATCCAGTGGATCATTGATCTTTCCCATCCGCATATCTGCAATGTAGTTTCCGTTGTCTGTTACGAATATCTCACCATTCTCCGTACGCCTTATATCTGTCTGTTCGCATATCTTCCTCAGGTTCTGGACGGTTCGGAGATGCATGAATGGCACGATCTCAACAGGCAGCGGGAAGCTTCCAAAGTGCGTCGATTCTATCTTTCTGCTATCGACTATGACGTACATCTCTTTGCTGTTGTACGCAACGATCTTTTCACGCAGAAGGGCACCTCCACCACCCTTTATCAGTGTGCCGTACATTCCCACCTGATCTGCCCCGTCGATGGTAAGATCTATCTGATCATCCGTATTCTGCAGTATCTCAATGCCGTTCTCCCTGGCGAGATCCTCTGTTTTTCTGGAGGTGCACACAGCCCTTATCTTTAAGCCCTCTTCCCTGACGCGTCTTCCAATCTCTTTAATGAGATAATATGATGTGCTGCCCGTACCAAGGCCAACTAACATGCCGCTGCGCACATATTCAGCAGCCTTCACTGCGGCATTCATCTTCTGTTTCTCGAAATCAGCCATAAAAAGGAATGTGTAATCTATAAAAAAATTGTTGTCTAATCCGTTGAGGCCGATCCGTCCAAGCGCACATTGGTCGTTATGCCTCTCCTCTTGAGATACACGTTCAGTGCTATGGTCACGGCTATCATGAACACCACGGCGGATATTATCGCTATGTTTGTCGGATATGACGGTGGGAAGAAGCTGTAGTATATGCCGATAAGGAGGAGTACTATCGATATGGCCGGAAGTATGGCGTGCTTTGCAATGCTGAATTCCCTGTACTTCTTGAACGCTATGGGCAGGGATACGTCTGTCATTATGTGGCCTATGAAAAGTGCAACAGCTGATGCTGTTACCAGATAAAGGAAACCGAAGAATGGCGTCATGATTATACCAGCTAGTAGGGACACAACTATACCGGAAACAGCTATAAAAACAAGGGCCACATGGGGTGTTTTCCTCTTCCCGTGAACCCTGCTGAATACCTTTGGAGCTATGCCGTCCCTGGCCATCGCATAGAGCATCCTTCCAGCGCTGTTCAGAGGCGCAAGTGATCCGGTGTAAAGGCTGTTCACGGCGAATATCATCATGGCTATTGCCATCGGCATGCCCAGGTACTTCAGTGCAACGATTATTCCCGGTATGCCGTTACCATAAGCGAGTCCAGGACCGCTGGCAGCGAAACTGGACATGTTGTTTATGCCCCAGCCTATGGTGAGCGCGTAGGATGTGAGAACGAACACTGCTCCGGTTATCAGGAAGCTTATCAGCAGGGCATTCCTTATGTTCTTCTTTGGTTGCTTTGCTTCCTCGCCCAGCGCAACAACGGCTGATGATCCGGACATCGAGAATATCGCAAGTATCATACCCACGAAGACAGGTCCGAACCCACCCGCTGGCTTCGGTGTGAACGGTTCCAGAGTGTTTGCTGGACCCTTGATTACGATGATCGCTATGGAGAGTATGATGAGCAGGGCTATCTGTATTATGGAGGACGCGAAGCTGTACTTCGTTGACCCCTCTACCCCCAAGTATGCTGGCAGCAGGATTATGAGGCCGAAAACGATGAGCAGGGGTATCCATATGTAAGGACTCAGCGTTATGCCGAAGAATATACTGAAGAGGCCAGGAATGAATACGCCAGTTATGAACAGTATGGCATTCGTATAGGTCATGTAATAGGAGAAGAACAGTATATATCCTGAAACTGAACCATAATATGTTCCTGCACCTTCAGTATTGTATGTGTAGAAGCCTCCTGCAGACGCGATCTTCTTGGAATACTGGTAAGGTGTATTTATCCAGAAAAGAACTGCAAATATGGCTATGAGATATGCGAGTGGTAGAGAACCGAGTGCAATAGATGCGGATCCGGTCATAGTTGCTGCAACAGCGCCCAGCGGCGATATCATGGCTATTGACTGGCCCAGAAGTGGCATGAAACCAACAGAATTGGCCTTCAGCTTACTATCAGAATTGCTTGACATCGCCCTAATATCAATCTACCCAATATAAAGATTTCATGCAGAAGCTGATTTATATGGGTTCTGCTTGCAATTAATTATGAGGATGCTGGAAAATATTTGGTCTGCTTTATAGGTTAGTTTTAAAATGATAATTGAAATTAAGAGAATACCATTCCATTTAAGATGCCCTTACGGTTTGATAGAAAAATGCTGATGAATCCTATGGTTCAGGGTGGAACCACGATCACCGGAACATGAGATATGGCGATTATTCCTGAACTCACGGAACCAAGAAGGTACTTTGAGAGTCCCCTCAGCTTCCTTGTACCTGTGACTATAATATCGCATTCCATCTCTTTTGCCGTATCAACTATCACCTTGGAAACATCAACACCATCAGAGTTCTTCTTGACAACCTTAAATTCGATGTTTGAAGATACCAGGATACTTCTGGCCCTTGCAAGAATGGATTCGTCTTCTGTATCCCTGCGCTCCAGAATTGAATCCGGAATGTAGGTCAGTCTGCCGCTCTCGGAAATTATGTCCCTCGATACATATAGAGCTATTATCTTCTGGCAATCTCCTCTGAAATTGATAGAGAAACTCAGAGCTTTCTGTGCACCATCAGATCCATCATAGGCCACAAGTATCTTCATAGTATAATATGCCCATCGAGGATTTAAATTTGAGTTCATGCGCTCCATGATTTTTTATACCTTATAGATCATAAGATGCATTTGAAAGTCCAGTCATTGATTGAGATCCTTATCGTCCGAATCAAGTATTCAATGTATCAAATACACCATGCCTGAAACTAGAAGGTACACCGCGAAGGAAACCAGCACAATAAAGGAGAATGCCCTTATGTATGGTTCGAATCTCCGCGCATATCTGTTCATAACGAAGGGGAATGATACAATCCAGATAATTATGCCTGTGAATAGTCCAGCTATGGATGCAACATGAAAGGATCTTATGAAGAACAGACCAACCGTTATCCACCAGAGAATCTGGAACGGGTTTGTTATGCCAATACTCAATCCAACCATGAAGTTGCCCCTCCTCGTTCTGGTAGATGCTCTGGATCTCAGGACTGAATACGAAATGTAAAAAAGCAGCGCCGCACCCGTCAGATAGAGGACATGAATGATGAAGGCTGGTATGAACGCACCGAACATATAAACTATCAGGAAGAATATGGCATCTGCAGTCATCGCTCCAGCGCCTACGCTCATGCCATGCATCTTTGACTTCATGCTCTCGGATGATATTATCGAATTCACGGGGCCTGGTGGAGCCGTCAGAGAGAGGCCGACCACTATTCCTAGGAGATAAGCCAGCAGCAGCAACGGAGTTACCTTATGCAAAAGAAGAGATAAATATTATATTCAAATATTTACGATATCTGGCATCATTCTCTGCTAGATCATCTTGGTCTCTACATTTGCTTTTTTTGTTCCTTCACACATCATGGCCCTGGATCGTTCTGCAGAACCTTTTCCAACAAGCCATGGAATGGTTATTCGGTGGTGGCATCCTGCATGCCTTTCAAGAAAAGGACTTACCCACAGGACCTTTCATCTGGAGTTCGCAGTTGCTGGCATTATTCAGGCGAAGAAACCGAATTTAATCGTGGAAACGGTTATCTACCATCATAAGTTGAATATACGTGAAACGAGAGGATAACGCTGTCGCAGAGATAATAGGAACAGTGCTGATCTTTGTGATAGTCGTTACTTTATTGACCGCATATGCTTCCTGGTATGTCCCCCTTCAGGAGCAGAGATCGCAGCAGGCTTTCTATCAGAATGCGATTTCAGCAGAGAATGAGCTCTCAGCCAAGGCCATACAGGGATACAGCTTCGTGCAGAGCTTTCCTGCAGGAATATCTGGAGGGTTCGGGAACACTTTCGACACATACCTCTCATTCCTGAACCTCAGTTATGGAAACTTCAACGCCAAATTATCCGTAGTTTTGGCCGCTGGAGGGAAAACAGTATATGATAATTATACCTTGAATTTCACACAGTCGGGAATAATCTCTGCATATCCGTCCTCTAACTTTCTTATGCAGATGAGCGTGAACGATTACGGCAGCTTTGTGACGGATGGGAGCGTCTTCTATGGCCCGTTGTTCATACGCACATCAAATTCTTCGTTTTCACTCTCTCTGGTGCGCATGAGCGGCGAGAACTTCTCGGAATCGTCCTCCTCGTCGATGTATGTCTCTGGCACGGCTATGTACCATGATTTTATCTATTTCAATGTGAATGGCAGCGTTCCATACAACGGAACGGAGGCTACAGTCAGATCCATTGAGATGGATGGTATGAACTACACAATCACAGGTCCATTCACAAAATCGCTCGAGAAGTATATCATGGTCAACTCAGGTATGGCGCCGGCATCAGGAAATGCAACAGTGGGTAGCTATAGGATTATCCTGTCATCCGATACGCTGATGATGTCCTTACAGAATCCGATTCAGCTCGAGTCCATAGGTATTTCATACGTTCTGTGTTATGTTTCGTTATGATGACAATGTTTTTCATTTGGTGATTACGTTTTTATCCGCGATCACAATAACGATATTACGATAAGAATACTTGAGATTATAACACTTGCATTCGGCCTGATGTCTTCGCTTTACTATATAATCAACAGTTATAACTCGCTCACCTACAGAAGAAGCCATAACGATGATAGAAGAGAGAACTTCACAGCAAAGGACGTTACCATAGTTATGCCAGTATACAGGGAGGATGCTGCAGTTTTCGAGGAATCGGTTATTGCGGCAACTCAGCAGGGATCTGCGGTGTACGTGTTCGGTGACGACTGCGATGAACCATACAGATCCATAGCAGAAAAACATGGATGCTCATTTATCAAGGTCAGCCCTCACAGGGGCAAGAGAGGGATAATCTCTTACTCAATGCACATCGTGGAGACGCCTCTTGTTATGTTTTTGGATAGCGACACCGTTCTTGACCGCGGAGCTGTGGACGATATGCTGAAATACCTCGAAGCTGATGTTGGAGGTGTCGGAACGAATATCAGCATATTCAGGAATGGGCACCCTGTATCGTACACGTCAGAATTTGTTGAGCGTGTCAGGGAGGTCATATTCAAGTCAATGTCCAGGAAGAGCTCCGTCATGGTTCTGGATGGCCGCTGTGCACTTTACAGGACCGATCTGGTGAGGCCATTCCTCACGTCGAAGGAATTTCAGGACAACATGGTGATGGGCAAGAGGAGTGTCCTTGGTGATGACCGGCAGATAACATCATACATAATAAGATCCGGATACAGGGCCGTTAAGGACTACGATGTATATGCCAGGACATACCAGTACAGTAGCTTCAAAAAGTTTTTCAAACAGCAGATCAGATGGGGTAGAGTTGGCTGGACATATTTCTTCAAGGACATTGCCAGTGGTTCCGCAAAGAAAGCTGGGCCATTGTACACATTCAACCTGATCTATATGTATCTACTTCCAATATTCACCGCAGTTATAGGTATCATGACGCTTGTTGATATCTTACCACACATACATCTATTGTTTTACGGGCTGATCCCATCTATGAAGGTGGACCCGTATTTGATGCACAGGATCACCAGGGACCCAGGTCTTCCACTGCTCTTTGTGGCGAGATCGTTCATCGATTTCCTGAGCAGCGCATCTGCCGTAATATTCGGCATCTCAATATCTACAACAATGAGGGGCGAGAAGGCCAAGGTTTTCTTATACGGTTCGATAGGATTGCTGATGATGTTCGTATCAACCATATACGCACTCTTCACGTTCTACAAACAGGACAGATGGCTCACTCGCTGATTCAAGAATAATTTTTGTTCTTCTATGGAAAGATTATGGTGCTGGGAGAATCTGTAAAAATTCAACTACTCCAGCGATCAAATGCGCAGTTTCCTCCAATCGAAAGATTCCTGTCTTGCATCAATATATTTTTCAAATCTCGGATTCATGCCGTTCGAATCCACTCTTTTAAGGCATATACCCATACAAATAGAAGTCATTCATGGAAAATGAATCTCCGAAGCTCCGCTGAGGAATAGCTCATTAGCCAAAAGATACTTAATGGAATTGCTTAATATCATTCGTTTTCCGGTTCCTTGACGGGAAAAACTCTTATGGCCATGCCTATGTCTGGCGGGATCTCGATCCGCCTTCCAGCCATTGTTACTCTGATCACGTCCTTCGCCGATTCCACCATTATATCCTTACCGGGCAGAAGGCCATTTGTCGCCAGGAAATGCAGTATACTGTCCGTTTCGTAGACGATCCTGCTGATGCGTGCATATGAACGATCGGGCAGAGACGATATCCTGACGTCGTTGGTTTGCTCTACTTCGCCATTCTGATCCGGTATGGGGTTCCCATGGGGGCATGTCCTTATGCCGAAACTCTCAATGGTTCTCTGGATTATCTCCTCAGTCATACCGTGCTCTATACCCATGGCCTCTTCGTCGACCCTTTCCCAAGGAATACCTATGCATCTCGCGAGAAGAATCTCGGCGGTCCTATGTTTTCGCAGAAATTTATTCGCCTCGCGGTCCCCGCTCTGCGTCAGCCTGTATTTGCCTCTCTCGATCTTTTCGACCATTTTCAGGGAGATCAGGTGGTTGATCTCATCTCTAACGCTCTGCCTCCTGACGTTCAGGCTCCTTGATATGTCCGCTAGAGTGGCGTATCCTCTGTACAAGACCAGTTCCTGCATGATCTTCAGATAGTCCTCCTCTGTGATTGTTCTGATCCTGTTCTCGTTCAATACACTGCCTCCATCAGATCGTATGGCGCGATCGGAGCATCCAGCTGCCTGCCATTGAAGTCCTGGAACTCCTCCCTTATCCTGGATCTTAGTTCCTGTATCTGCGCTTCCTTCTCCTCTGCCGTCATGATACCGAGATCCTTTGTTAATCCGTAATACTCCGTATCCTCATATTCATACATTGGCGATATGTATATGATATCGCCCTTTCCCAGATCCATCTGTGATATAACTGAAGCGGTGTTCTCAACATGAGACTTTGAATATTTCTTCCCACCGGCACCAGCCATCAGAATTATGCCAACGTTTATTCCCGAACCCTTGATCTTGTTCACGAGATTTATGGCCTCTGAGACGTTCATCAGCTTGTTGAATATCCTCAGAACACCAGGATCTCCTGACTCCAGACCTATGTAGACCCTTTTCAGCCCGTGATCACGCATCTCCTGGAACTGTATCTCGCTCTTTCTTTTCTGTGTTGTTATGGCATCCACAAATGAAAAGATCGGGAGGTTAAACTCGGATCTGATCATGTCCAGCATCTGCAGCAGCGTCTTCTGATCTATGTTGACAGCATTTGCATCTCCAACAAAAACGCTTTTTCTGGCTGCAATACCGTTGCCAAAGAAGTCTTTGATCCGGTGAATATGTTCCGCAAAATCATCGATACTCCGAACTCCGTAACTTCTATCTCTGTAAAGGCGACAGAAGGTGCACCGGTTCCATGAACATCCGGTCTCAGCCTGCACGTATATTGGAAAATACTGATCTGGGGGTACTATAGGAACCTCACCGCCATATATTTCCCTCATCTTGGCCGAATCAATAACGAGCTTCTCATAGTTCATGTCAAGAAATCCTGATGCTGCGTCCTTAAGATCCTGCGGAAGATCATCGTATGCGGATCGAAGGAATGAATAGGCAGTCTCGGCGATTCTTCGCCCGTCGTCTTCGGAGATCTGTTCCACGACCCTCCTGCTTCCAACATGCTTTATCCTCAGAAATCTGTTTTCAAGCGATCTCCTGTAAGTCGCATCGCCGTCGGTGTAGAAGATGAATCTGCCAGCTAGATCCACGGTAAACACTATTCTGTTGTCACTCTCGATGCTCAATATGCCCTGATCAAGTTTACCCTTGACATCCATTGGTTACACCCTATGCACACAGTGTGATTAATTTTGTGATTTTGAAATTCATATTCATGGTGCTATGCATTCTCCCTCCAGATCCAAGATAAAAGGAAGCCGATCATTCCTTTATCCCGCTCTCAGAGACGAAGTATACCAGCAGTATCATGACCACGGTAAGTATGAGCAGGTATATCATGTACGATGCGAACGTGGACATCTGTGATCCTGTCAGATTGCCATATATTATCAGCAATCTTATCGATTCAGCAGACCAGGAGACCGGGTTGTACTTTGCCACTGTACTCAGCCATGATACCATCAGATCAGGTGGAAACAATGCATAGCTTGCGAACATGAGTGGCAGGTTCACAAGGTTGGTTATGCCCATTATCGTCTCCATCCTCGTCATCCTTATGGCTATTATTGAGAATATAGAGGAGAAGATGAAGGAGATCATCAGTACGGCCGCTACCATCAGGAGCGCGTCCACTGCTGTGAACGACGGCGATATCTTTAGTCCGTCCGGTATCACCAGGGCGATGGCCACCAAGATTATGACCTGTACAATTATCCTAACGACCGAAGCTATGATCCTTGAGAACACTATGGAACTTCTTTTTATTGGTGAAACTAGAAATCTCTGCAAGATTCCCAGTCTTCTATCCCATATTATGTTTATACCTGAGAACATGCCTGTGAAAAGGCCGGTTATCGTCAGTATTCCCCCGATCATGTACGTTATGTAATCCTTTGCGCCGTCGAAGAACGAGGACACGAATGGGCCACCGAATTTTGCTATGTCAAAGGCGCTGCCGAAAAGTATTATCCAGAATACCGGCTGAAGAAGGCCAACTATCAGGTAAACAGGGTTTCTGTACCATTTCTTGATCTCACGTATCGTCAGCGGTCCAAGTCCAGACATCTATCTCAACCTCCTCACATTCTGCATCATCCTTCTGAACTGCTCCGGATCTATATCCTCATCGATGGACGATCCGGTGTACTCCAGGAAAACCTCATCCAGCGAGGGTTTTTTCACATTTATTGTGATGGGCGAAACATTCTTCTCCATGAGGTAGGCAAGTATCCTTGGGAGCTCGGTATCCGAATTTTCCACCTTCATTCTCACCCTTGAGCTTCCGGTGATGGTGGCTTCCAGTGCACCTGGATATGATCTAGCAAGATCCGCATCTTCCTTTGACTGGAACTCCATCGTTACTATGTCGCCCTTAAGGCTGGCCTTGAGGCTCTCAGGTGTACCGGTGATCAGTATCTTGCCGTGATCAATTATGGATATCCTGTCGGCGAGCTGATCAACCTCCTCCAGGTAATGCGATGTGAGTATTATCGTCACACCAAGCTCCTTCTGTATATCCTTTATGTACTTCCACATCTTAGATCTTGTGTTAACATCAAGTCCAAGTGTGGGTTCGTCCAGGAACAGTATCTTTGGTGAATTAACCAGCCCGCATATGAGCTCCAGCCTCTTCCTCATCCCTCCAGAGTACTGGGAAACATATCTGTTGCCCCAGTCTGAAAGATCCACTATTTCAAGCAGATCCTTTATCCTCTGTTCCGCCTCAGGCCTCGGTATATTATAGAAAGCCGCTATCATCCTGAGATTCTCTATACCCTTCAGGTCTGCATCTGTGGTAAGATCCTGTGGTACGACTCCTATTATCCTCCTAATTTTATCCTTATCCTTCCTGAGGTCGTAGCCATCGATCACAGCATTTCCCGACGTCGGGTCAATGGCCGTGGTGAGCATCTTTATTGTAGTTGTCTTACCTGCGCCATTCTTTCCCAGAAGGCCGTAAATCTCTGCTTCCTCTATCTCTATATTTAGGTCCTCTACGGCCTTAGTGCCTCCAGGATAGATCTTCGTAAGATCCTCAGTCTTGATTATCGTCATTTGAATCACCTCCTATTTTTTCAATCTCCTGCAGTTTCCTAATGATGCTACGCAGTCTATCCATGTCTGATGAAGACAGGATGCCGTCTCCTCTTACGATATCCTCAAGATACTGCGTGTAGCTGTAGATCTCGTTGAGAATGCTCTCCGGAGTCTTCAGGCGATCGGTCTGGGAAGCACCATCGATGCCCAGATCTTCCTTGCCTTTATCCGAAAGCTCATATCTTCCGTCTTCTCTTCTTGTTATGAGCCCTTCGGAAACCAGGGAATCGAGGGCCGGATATATGGATCCCGGCGACGGTCTCCAGAGCCCGAAACTGTGTTTTTCAATTTCGTCCATTATCTCCGCGCCCGTCATAGGCTTATTGTATATCAGATAGAGAATCCAGTACCTCAGCGATCCTCTCTTTCTGAAGGCTCCGAAGTTTCCAAACATCATATCGGAACCGATATCGATATTTAGAATTTAAACATATTTCAAATTACATGTTAATGGATAAAAATGTGCCAAGAATCAAGAGTCCCAGCGTCATTCTCAGGGATGGAAATATTTAAGGTGACTTTATAATGGTGAGAAAATCAAGCGAACTGTGCTTTCACGCAAATTGCGGATGTTATGCATAAGCATAAGGATGGAATTTCCTATCCTCTACATAACAAATGACGATAGGATCACCCTATGTTCAATCGGACATGGAAAAGGTGAATCACAAGTTCGCGATACATGGTGCATAAAATGAAGGGATCAATCATAAGGAAGCGATACATACTTGTCCGGTCATCCAAGCAGGATGATTTATCCAGAGACCTATTCAGGAACTTTCGCTGCAAGATAAGGTTCCATGAGGGTGAATACGCCATCTACTTAGCCACGCAGTTCAACAAAGATAGGGTGATACGGTTTATAAACGCATACGGAGACAGCAGAACCATAATCACCAGTGGAACGATCAGGAAATGCAAGTCGATGATCTGTGATCAGGCATCTAAGAAAGAGAACGGTCTGCGGACTGAAGTAAGTGATCGCGGTTCATGAACCAGATCTTTTCTAAAGTTGACCACAGACCTGAAAAATATATAAGGCTAAAAGCATTGATGAAGTATATGGCCTGCGTTAAAGATATCACATTCAATGATTTCAGCCGCCTCCTTGATGAGAAGAAAAACTTCATCATTGAGCTATGGGCAGAATGGTGCCACCCTTGCAAGATAATGGCTCCATACCTGGAGGAGGCATGCCAGAAGCTCAATGCATGCTACTTTTACAAGATCAACGTTGATGAAAACCCAGAGATCGTTGATCTCCTCAATGTGAACAGCATACCAAGAATAATAATGTTCGTGGATGGGCAGCGGCAATCTGAACTCAAAGGTTTTCATAGACTTGAATCCATAATCGATCAGGTGTCGAAAATTCCCTGCGATACCATCTGATCTTCTGGTGTGTTATGAACATCCTTGGTGATGAGATACTGGTTCTCAGGAAGCTCTATCCAGTCTTCCGACGCTATCTCAAAGACCGAAGGATCGAAAGGGAGGATCATGAGTGGAACTATGAGATAGAGAGGCATGGCGAGATCGCGGTTAGAAGATTCATAGAACTTGGCCCCACATTCATTAAGCTTGGTCAGATTCTTTCTGCAAGGCCAGATCTCCTTCCGAAGGAATACCTGAAATCATTCAGGCTGCTTCAGGACAGAGTTGATCCGGACCCTTTTCCCCTGGCGAGGCAGATTATAGAACGCAACATAGGTAAGATCGACGAGGTTTTCGATAGCTTCAACGAAGAAGCCATATCCGGGGCTTCACTTGGCCAGGTGTACGAGGCTGTTTACCACGGTAAGAGAGTGGCCGTAAAGGTGAACCGCTACAATATAGAAGAGAGGGTCAAGAACGATCTCATAATTATAAAGCATCTTCTTAGGATCGCAAGAGGCAGAATAGACAATTTCCTCTATCTGAGCATTGAGAATGTGATATCGGATTTCAACAGGAGGATATTTGACGAGATCGATTACAGGAAAGAAGCATCGAACATGCGCGCGATCGCAGCCAATCTGAAGGAGGAAGACCGTGTCATCGTACCCGGCATAATAGAAGAACTGTCTGGGAAGGAAGTTCTGGTGATGGAGTACGTTGAAGGAATAAAGATAGACGACATTCACAAACTAAAAGCGGCAGGCCTTGACACGAAGGAGCTCGCGCTCAGGTACGATACCATATTCATGCGTATGCTCCTCAAAAACGATATATTCCACGCGGATCCGCATCCCGGAAACGTTTCCGTACGCGAGGACGGATCCATAATCCTTTACGATTTTGGCATGATAGGGCACATAAACGACGATATGCGCTTCAGGCTTCTATCTCTCTACGATGGTCTACTGAACAGGGATCCGGATGAGATAATCGATGCGCTCATAGCTCTTAATGCCCTGTCTCCCGGTGCAAACAGGGGTGTCGTCAGGAAGGGTATAGAGCTTGCCATCTCAAACTTCTATGGCAGATCGGCCGAGGATCTCGAGATCAGGGAGCTTCTAGATGTGGCTAACGATGTTATCTTCCAGTTTCCGTTCCGCCTCCCCAGGGCTCTTGTGCTCTACATGAGGATGTCTTCACTCCTCGAAGGCGTATGCCAAGAGCTTGATCCTGATTTCAAGTTCATAAGGGTACTCCAAAAGCTTCTCTACGACGAGGGGCTCATACAGACACTCTACAAACAGCAGATAACAAATTTTCTCTCGGATACTCTTAGATCGGTTGAGAAGGCGGTGCAGATTGTACCGCTGATGAAGAGAAAGCTTGAGAGCGAGGAGGAGAGCCAGAGACCACAGAGGGACTACAAGGTGCCAGCCTCCATCTTTCTTGGTTTCGCTCTTCTATCCCTTTTCATAGAAGAGAAGACAAGACCCCTGATATTCATTCCGCTGATACTTGTCGATATTGCTGTCTTCCTTTACGTTTTAATAAGAAAATGATTCATAAAAATAAAATCATTCTATTTCGACTGTCTTGATGTCCTTTGCCCTCATGCGTAATATGAGGACACCGTCCTGGTATTTAGCCGATATGCTGGCCTGATCGACGTCAACCGGAAGCCGTACAACCTTGAATACCTTGTCGACCCGCTGATCTATGTACACCGCCTTATACTCTCTCTTGCGTTCTGCTCTTATCGTCAGTACGTTCTTCTCCACGGTCACCCTTATGTCCTTCTTATCAAAGCCAGGCATCTCGGCTTCTACGACAAGATCGTTTCCGTCCTGATACATGGTTATGGGTGGATAGATGAACGATGACATCTCCTTCACGGTATTCGAAACATTTTTCAACATTTCATTGGTGAAAAACCTGACTGGTGAGTACATAATATATCAAATACCAACTGATATATAAGCCTTTATTTCAATAACGGCTACATAGAACAGAACACGGGTGCAGGAAATTCTCATTTCGTATTCTCTATCAGGCCATCATTGGTGAACAGACCCGGATAGAATGGAGGGAAGATCTAGAAAATAGAATGTTTGCTGATCTCCGTAGTAGGCAACCAGCTTGTAGGAATAATTGACGTTGAGCATTGACTGCTGGAAAGATGGTTCTATTGTGAAGTTGATCCAGTTCGGCCCAGAATCATATGACTTCACGTTCCACATGAGTCCGTTGAGGTTTCCAAGATATCCATAGGGGAGAAACCTGAACTGGATCTGTTGCAATTGATCACCAGAATAGGAGACGTTGACGTTCATCTGTACTACGTAATAGGACCGTTGTTCAATGTTCGATACGGATGTTATAGAAAACGAGCTCTGGCTGTGCAGCGGAACTGATAGAATGCCGGCAACAGCTAGGAATATGATGGAATATACCGCAATTTTCCTTATACCTATCTTCATCCTCCTCGTCATTTCACCAGCCTTCAGATGCGGCAGAAAGGCGAAGGCGATGAATGGCCAGAACAGCAGGTAATTGTAGAGATCCCGGTAATTAAAGAAGAATATGATGAGCGGGAATATCAGGAAGGTGTACTTCAGATCCTGATAGTGTCTCACATAAAGGAGGAAGATGAAGGTGAGGGAAAATAGGAACAATATCGTGAAGTAGATTGGCGAAAGCTGATAGAACCCAGCAATGCTTATTATGCTCAGGCCCTGCCCGACCCCGATGAGGTGTGATATCTCTGGGGAAAGTATGGAGGATATGAATAGATGTGGCTCCATTATCAGGAAATAGGCATTTGTCAGAACAAGGATACCTATGGAAATTGCAAGGTATTCGATCGCCGCTCTGGTACCCTTTTCGCGATATATGAAATATATCAGGAAAGGAAATACTATCCATGGTATCTGCTTTAAGGATATTGCGATTCCATACATGACAGCGGATGATCTAGGCCTGTCGATGATCATCATTGATATCAGCAGGAAAAAGGCCCATGCAGCGTCAGGAACCGACCCATCGGCAAAACTGATCATGTTCACGTTCACGGCAAGTATGGCTATGGAAAGCACCGATGATACTATCATTCTCTTCCGGAGAAAGTAGATGGCGGTGATTATGTATATGCCCACGGTGAATGCAAGGATGGTGAGGCTAGGATCAAAATGCATGATAGCTGATGGGATGAACATCAGCGCTGCAAACACGGGATATGAGAAATTTTCAACGTATCCACCGGTAGATAGGGGTGTGGTCATGGATAGCGGAAAATGGAGGAAGGAAAACGCATTCTTCATTACCTGTGGCATGTATGGACTCGATCCATGGAGTATCACTATCGCGGCATAGTAATCCAGAGCCAGCTCATCCGTTCCCAACTTTGGATAAATTGGAAGTATGGATAATGCGAAGAGGACTACAGACGCTATCAGTGCAGGATGGATAAGGTTATGGAACCTGAAATAGGAGAGTATCCCCGCGGAAAAAAGCAATACTGCGACCACCATCGTGACAAGGCCGGGGCGCATGACGACAGAGATTATGGATAACATGGACACCATCACTGCCGCAAATACATAGGCGAAACGCATGGGATTGCCCAGGCCGGAACTGAACACATCTCGCAGCAGAAAATAGTCGACGAAGCCGAGAAAGAGTATAACTGGATCGAACACCGTATTCAGAAGCCCGAATTTTATGATTATTGTCAATATGAGAGCTGTATTTCCGCCGGCCAAGAGATAGGTCGTCCTCCTCTGTATCCTCATCGAATGTCCGGTCATGGCGTATATTGCCACAAAAGCACCAACAATTGAGATCGTCCACTGGACCAGATCCACAAATAGATCCAGGTAACCGTAAAACGTCCAGAGGTAGTAGGCTATCATATATGCTATAACTGTGAACCCGAGGTATTCGAAACGCCTCACTGTCGACCATAGATCCTCATTAATCATACGAGGCACCAACATATTGAACGCTCATCTCAGATCCGGGCCCGGTGAAGAAGGCCATGTCCACTTCGGTCGTCGGCCAGTGATTAGCCAAAGCCCATTGATATGCGGCTGCGAATTCGATCATATTTTGATTCCTGCTCACCACAAGGTGCGTGTAATTCATGTTCACTGCGAATGGCTCCGAAGAGACTGTGTAGTTGAATTCGGAAAATGATATCGTGTAACCGTATATGCCTTTCCCACTGATATTGTATTCTATCGTCAGGTTCTGCAGTGCCGATGAATCCACAAGTATGCTGGATGTCATATTGGACCATCCAGAGGAACTAATGTTGAAGCCATCAGCGATATAAACGAGATTGGATCCATTTCCGCTGAGATACCACCTGGGGAATGGTTCCGATCTTGAGTACTGAGGATAGGCGAACATGGGATCCGGAACAGGATATTTCGGCCTGTCATAGAGTCCATGGCTCCTGTATGAGGCCTGCATCTGGCCGTAATATGCTATCAGTATAAACGATGTATTGCTTGGAAGTAGATCGAAGGAGTTGTCCGGATATATGCTTATATTATTTGATCCGGGGTGCAGATAAGTGTTCGTATGCCATAAAAGACCGTTTACACTGTAGTTCTCCATTGGAGAATTGGTCAGTATCCTGAAATAGATGGGCACGGACGCCGGATAGCCATTGCCTGGGTAATAGGACATTGTGATGTTTATCCCGTCTATCACTCCTGGTATGGATATGGCATCTGAGCCTCCATTTATGGAGTTTATCGTTATCGAAGCGGAACTTGTGTGCATGGGTATCACGAAGCCGCCGGTCACAACTATCAGAACAAGCGATAGCGCTATGAAATGAGATCTCCTGATGCGAAGGGGCTTCAGCATGTTCTCCTGTATATTTATGTCTGGGAGGACGATCATTATAAGGAATGGCCAGTACATGAGATAGCTTATCAGAACCCGGAAATTGAACAGCATTATAAGAACAGGAAAGGCGAAAAAGGCATACTTCAATGCATTGTAATATCTAACGTACAGGAAAAGCAGGAACAGTTCAATTATTAGTATTAACAATGAGAAATAAAGCGGGCTCACATGATAGAAACCGGCAAAGGAGATTATGGAGGGCCCGACACCAACGCCTATTATGCTCTGATTTGCCACGTCAAGTATGGAGGACATCCATGCCAGAGGTCCCATTAGAATGAAGGGCAGGTTGACTATCATGAAGGAGGATACCATTGCGGCTATGAACTTGATCTCATGGACGCCACCGTACTCTTTGTATATGAAATACAGGAAGAATGGAATCACGATAACTGGATCCTGCTTGTATGCAACGGACAGGCCGAGGAATATCCCAGATACGTAAGGACGATCCCTGAAGACGTATGCCATGGCTAGCAGCGTCACCCAAATTATTGCGGAAACACCAGCAACGGTGAAGCCGAGATAGAATGCTGAAACCAATATGGCGGTTATTATTAGAGGTGTCTGCAACTTTAGCTTTCTCTTTCTGTAATAATATATCAGAAGAACTATTGAGATAAAATTGAAAACGGCTATAACGTAATCAGGATTGAAATGAAAAACGATCGGTGGGACAAAGAGTAGCACGGACAGACCAGGGTAGATCAGATAATACACATAGCCACCCTGGAGCATAGGCGTATTGAACAGCGGTACCTGCGAAGAATAAAACATCTTCAACATGTTTGACCTTATGTATGGGTCCTGCCCATGGATGAAGAGATACGCTGCGTTGTTCTGTATGAGTATCTCGTCTTCTAGATAGTAGTTTGCAACGTATTTTACGGAGATGGTGAGCATGAGAAGTATTGAGACGAATAATGCTGAATATATGAGTGTGGATCTTACTGCAGGGATGAAGTGCGTTGCTGCATTTATTGCGATGAGGCCAGCAAGAGTTATGAGAATCCATACCAGTACTAGGGCTGATATTTCGTAATAGCCTATGGATAGCCATGCCATGTATGCATAGACGATGAGCGTCACTGAAAGGGCAAGGTTCCATGACCTCTCTTGCAGCATATTGTAGGGATAATAAATCATCTATTAGATTTTTTAGTCAAATTAATATTCACCAGAGAGAAATCATTGCAAAGGAGGATTCATCAGGGATACTCCTAAAACCCATTCCATGTTTTATGGTTTTCAATGAAAGGTTAGGTGTTCGGAGAAGGCTGTAAGTCTCAACAGCTTCAACGATGATATACACGGGCTTACTCCAATGGAGAGATCTATTGATAGCTTTTCTGCTTTCCTTTGCATTTCTTCCATGATAACCAAGCAGTGTGATACCTAAGTAGGATTGGTGGATCAGAATCAACGCCTGTCGAGATAGGAACCTCCGTAACCCTGCTTCAAGACGTGGATCGAAATAAGGTTTCCAATGAAGGGAAACTGCGATCTGGTTGTATTTGGATCGAGTTTGGTAGATGAAGCAGGAAGCTCCGAAGCTTCAGAGAGGAGCAGCTCACTTTAAATTCTCATTCGATCTTAAGCCCGCTTTCCTGCATCTTCAGCTTCTCAAGCCTCTGTATCCTCTTGGCGGGGTGCGGATGATCCGAGAAGAAGTCAGCAAAGACAGATACCCTTGCATTTTTCCATTCCTCTATTAGTTTCCTGTAGTCTTCATTAACAGACTCATTTGGATTGCTGAAGAAGAGCATCTCAGTCATGCTGCTTGATGGGCTATTTCGTCTCCGCCTGAAATAATGACCTGTTCTTCCGGTGGCTGCCACGATCTTTGCGAGCGCGGTTTGGAGTTTCTCAGCACCGCCATCCACGGTCAGTGCAGAGTTCACATCGGCGTAGCTTTCACGCATCCTGTTGAAGGCGAGTATGAGGAATCTGAAGAGAAAACTCGCTGCCATTGCAACTAGGGCAAGGACCAGTATTCCACCCGCATTTCTGCTCCTCTCTCCAGAGAAGATCAGGGTATAGCCAAAATAGAATATGATCGTAGGTATGAGTCCGATAGCAAGGAGCATTTCCACATCCTTGTGTCTGAGGTGTCCCATCTCATGACCAATTACTGCTTTTATCTCCTCTGGATCAAGTATCCTCAACAATCCTCTTGTTACGGCGATTCGCCTTCCTGCTAGAGGCGATCCATAGGCGAATGCATTTGGAATATCGACCTCCGCTATGTATATCTCAGGAGTTCTAACATTGTTGTTCCTTGCCACGTCCGCAACAATGGAGGATAGCATTGTGTATTCCGCATCTGTAGGCTGCAGTTTATGTGTTTTGTAAACAGTGCCTATTATGTAAGGGCCAAAAAGCCATTGTAATACATCCATTATTATGAATATCGGAAGGAGAATTATCAGGAGGGCAAGCGCGCCCACGTCCATACCAATATAGTACAGGATACCGTAAATTATGCCGAATCCAATGGCGAAGATAGCTACGCCCATCAAAAGGCTGCTCAGCTTCAGCCAGATCGACATCATGGACATAAATTCAGAATTAAAAACAGAGATTTAAAAGTAGATCCTCAAGATTCGAACTGAAAAATCATCAATTATGTCTCTAGATACTGCTCATTCTTTTACCTTCGTCGGCCCATGCCAGACGATCCTGGACGACATCAAGTATCTGGATAGAAATGCCACTGCTATGCCAATCAGGTTTGCTGCAAGCATCTCCATCCCTGTATCGACGAGAGCAGTGAATATGCCCAGGTTTATGCCGAGACCTATCAGCGACGTCAGGTTATGGAACCCCATCCTACGGAAGAACCCCTTCACGCCTCTGGTAACGTCCCGGTTATTGAAGGTCCAGTACTCATTCATGAGGAAGTTTGAGGTTATGCTCGTTTCGATGGCAAAGGCATCGGCAAACGTAAGAGGCAGATGATAGGAGAGCATCTTAAGCATAAATTCGTTCAATAGGATACCCGTTACTCCGACGATCAGATATTTTGGCAGGGAACTCCTGATGAGCTCATATATGCCTATATACACGAAATTTTTCAGATTCTGCCACATGTTAGTGTCCACGTACTTCACGCGGAACCTGTTTCCTGAGATTATCCTGAGAAGAACCTCTCTGGATATCCTGTAATTCCTTGAGAGGATGTAATCCATGACGGCTGAATTCATGAATATAACGTCCAGTGAGGTCTCAGCAACCCTCTCATCCTCTGCGAGAACATGCTTGAATATTTTCAGTAGAAGACCCAGTCTCCTCTTTTCCAGTATTATATCGTAGCTGTCTATATCGTAAAGACTTGATATTATGTCCTTTGAAGCGTATCCACCATCGCATATCATATAGAACGTATCATCGCTCAGGGTCTGTGCGAACTTCTTTCTGTCCCTCTCAATGGCCTCAACGGTGTATATTTTTACTTCGCCAAACGGCGGGAGGTTCTTTGGCAGCTCTTCGTCATGAGTTATGATTATGAGGGTCTTGTCTGACAGAACGTCCCTCAGTGAAACCTGCTGCTCGATGACACTTCTGGTTCGCTGATATTCCATGGTGATATGCGTTATCGGTATTTCCTCTTTTAAACTTTTCTGGTATGTGGTAAAAATTCATCTATATTAAGTCTGACACCATATACGTGAAATGTCGAAAAAATCTAAATACTCTCTTTGGGATATTTGTTATCCGTATCCTGTGCAGTCCAGAGATCACTGACGGCTGAAAGATACCTCCTTGTCCTGGGGGAGAGTGTTATCTTCGGGGTATCGCTGATGGTATCTATCCTCCTGTAATCCTGTGAGATGTAGGATTCTATTATCCTGTCCATGACGAAAACGTAATTGTTTACATTTTTTTCGTATGGCCTTATCCTGGAAAGGTAAGAGAGTATTTTTCCTGACATCATCCATTCATACGTGGCAATATCCATATCCATGGCCTCCATCATCTCTGCTATATCGCTGTGCTTCAGATTTGCAGCTATGACGAGATCGCGCATGGCTATGGCTTTCTCTATCCTGCTTCTTTTTTTGCCGTAAATGAGCTCTCCAATGTCGAAACCTGTCAGACTGCCCAATGGGTACGATATGACCCCGTAGGAGTCCAAGGCCCTGGCCATCAGATCTATATCCTCACCGCAGACAAGAGGTCTCCAGTTTCCCACGTTTATCGCAACATCTGTCTGGAAACCGATCACGTTAGAGACAAGGACCTCACTGGTTCCTATGTTTATATATCCATATATGAGGTCTGCGTAGGAGAGTGAATAGTTTATCGACGGATCGAAGATGAAGGTGTAATTTCCCGTCGCAGATTTAATGGCTTTTGCCAGACCATCGCTCCTTCTCTTTGTGTTCCTCGAGATTACCCTTATCTCATCGTAATAGTATCTCTCTTCATCCGGCAACCTAGTCGATATCAAAATCTCATATGGATAGCCAGTTTCTTCGGCTATATCCATCATGCTATTTATTATGGAGTGGGAAGATTCAACGCTGTCAACGGCCGCTATTAAGCTGAGTTTTCTCTCATATCTCACCGTATCTAATCTGACAGCATAAATCGATCTTCTCATCATCTATATCCCCAGGAACCTCTCGCTTTTTATCCTGTATTCATCCTTTCTAACGATATTTTTCGGATGTCCTTCAAAGAAATTCCTGACGTTCTCAAATGCAAGCTGGAATGCAATGTCCATTATCTCACCGGACATTCCTCCTGCAACGTGTGGCGATAGTATGAGATTCTTCAGATCCGTATCCGTTATATGCGGTTCATCCCACCACACATCCGTTAGATACCATACATCTGGCCTTTCCCTGAGGAATTCTACCATGTCTGGCTTTGAAACCACATCTGCGCGTGCAACATTGATGATGGTTGCGTTCCTTTTAGCGTTTGGCAGAAGCTGGCGGTTGATGATTCCTCTGGTTTTATCGGTCAAGGGCACAGATATAAGTATGAAGTCGGATCTCCTGAACAGGTCTGCCATTGTATCTATGGTCTCGTCCACATTTTCATCCACCTTTGATCTTGTGTATGTTAGAACCTTCATACCGAATGCCTTGGCCAGATATGCTACCCTTCTGCCAATACCTCCATATCCAATGATTCCAAATGACTTTCCATAAAGGAGAGTTGTAGGAGATTGCCTGAAGATTCCTGCCTTCATGAGTTCATTGTTCTCTATGATATTCTTTGCGTGGGCCAGAAGTAGGGCAAAGGCATGTTCCGCAACGGATATGGAGTATGCACCGGCATTGCTGCAGATCACCACATCATCCGGAATGCCAGTTATATCTATATGATCGACACCGGCGCTTATGGTCTGTATCATCCTAGTTCTCTTGCCCAGGACGTATTTGTCCTTTATGACCTGAGCCTCCGCGTCATGATAATCTGGATACCAGTACAGGTCGAACCCGTTAAGCACGGTTTTCGCTATTTCCCTGACATGGTCATCTGCGGAGAAGTTGAAGTAAACATCCATCATGACAATAACAAGAATCAGGAAATAAGGTTTATGTATGTTATGGAGAATTCTTCACATCTCTGCATCGTTCTGCGAAACGTTGTTCCTGTATAGGTCCTCAATTATGCTGTAGTAATCGAAGGTCTCGATCGAAGATCCTGAAGCTTCCAGAGCCTTTATTATTGACCAGTTTTCGATTCCATCATCCTTCCTGATCACTAATCTGGAGTCATCCCTTCTTACGATATCCACACCATCTATGTGTATCGGTGATTCTGATATTCGGCCTCTGACTTCAAGATAACGCTGCTTCTCGACTGGGCCAAAGTGCATCAGATGACCATGATCTATGATGCCTATCTGATCCGCCAGCATCTCTGCCTCATATATCAGATGAGTGCTTAGCACTATCAGCTTCTCCCTTTTCAGCTTCATTATTATGTCCCTGATCTCCATCATTCCGTTCGGGTCCAGGCCGAATGTCGGCTCATCCAGTATTATTATTTCTGGATCACCGATGAGCGCAGCGGCGAGTCCAACCCTCTGTTTCATCCCACGCGAATACTCCTTTGTCCTCCTGCTGAGATAGTCACGGCAGTGCGTCATGGCGGACACGCGTTCTACCTCAGAGACGCATTTCTCCCTGGATATTCCTCTGATCATGCAGGTGAACATGAGCGCCTCGTAGCCGGTGATATAGGGATAGAATTCAGGCTGCTCTATTAGGGATCCGACACCTTCAAGGGCTTTTCCTGGGTTCTCTCTTACGTTTATACCGTTTATCCTGACATTCCCTTCAGAGGGTCTAATTATGTTCGTCATTATCTTCATGAGAGTGGTCTTTCCAGCCCCGTTTGGGCCCAGAAGAACAATACACCCATTGCCTTTAACGTTGAATGATACATGGTCGAGGGCGACCAGATCTCCGTACCTCTTTGATATGGCATTGATGGATATTTCCATCATTTCGCCTCCTTGTTCTCGAATAGGATGGCTGCTGCTGCGAGAGAAGCAGCAAGATATACGATCATAACTGCAACTGCAAGCAGAATCTGAGACGTGCCGGCGGGCGAAAGCGAAATGGTCGGCGAGAATGTGAAGAGGTTTATGTTTACGAAGACCTCCATTATTATGTTCGCAGCGTTATTGAGGAGAAATGGTGAGGTTGTGCTGTAAAGAAGGCTGGTTATGACATCAACCGCATTGAACACGAGGAAATAGATTATAAGCACAGTTATGTACGCGTAGATATTCCTGTTGAATATGCTGCTTATGAAGAATGTGAATGCAAGGACTGAAGCTATGAATATAAGTGTTATCAGGAAAGATATGAGGAATGCCTTTAAATCCAGTGTTCCGTAGATAGTCCTTGTTATTACAGCCTCAATGATGAGGTATATGATGGAAATCAGTACTGTCACGGCATAGGCTGCAGCATATTTTGCGGTGAGTATCGTTACTCTTCCAACTGGCAGGGAAAATATGTGGAATGCCGTCCTATCCTCTATCTCGCTTGATATGGATGGCGATCCGAAGAATACTGCCGCGTAAACCGGTATATCAACGAGCACGAAAGACCATATGTAGTCTAGGGCCCTGGACTTCAGGCTGGCATTTATCGCGGCGCTGTCGAATCTTGAAAGAAAGTTGTCAATCTTACCCTGATACCTAAAGGAAAAATAAGACATTATCGCAGTTATGAGAACTATTAGTGCAAGCATCAGATAGAAGCTCCTTGATCTGTAGTAGTTTTTGAAATAGTATGAGAAGGCAACTGCAAATTTACTGGTCATTGACTGCACCGATCAACTGATATGCTGAGGTAATATCTATATCATTCATTCTGAAAGTGATGCTGAGGTCATTCACGCTGGTTATGCTGAAGCCCTTTATGTTTGACATAACTGATATGAAGTATGACTCGTAGGTGTAATTAGTGAAAACAAGCCGCCCTGTCATATTGTATCCAGTCATATTAACGTAGATAGATCTGACAAATCTGTTTGTGAGGTTGAACATGGCTATGGAAACGTTGGCACTGGTATTTATGTAACCGGAATAGCTGACAGCATTCCTTCCATTTATGGTTGCATTTATGGAATCAAATATGCCGTTTATATTTCCAATTACAACGAAACCATTGTCCTCATACAGATAGACGCTCTGATTACCCAGAGAGACTCCAGCGAAGGAGAAGCTGATATTTTTTATAACATATATGTTGTAGTTTCTGTAGCTTGCATAGAGGCTGAGATTGGTTTTTGCTGTGATATTGAAGCTAGATCCCTTTCCAGAACTACTGAGATTTGTATTTCCTGTGAGTGAAGCTATTTTGCTGAAGTTGAGGTTCGTCAGAGAGGAGGTGTCCAATATAATTCCGAAACTGCGGTTCTGAGCGAATACGTACAGGTGCGTCCCGTTATAATTAACATATCCGATCATGCTTGAATCATATGGGGCGTAGTAAAGAGGATCGGACTGTTTCTGATTTGCATTATTCAATGATATTGCGTAGTAGACGGCAGGTACTACGATCGCTACTGCCACTGCAATTATTATCAGGCGCTTGAACAGTACATTCACATTTACTCATTATAAAACGATATATAAGCCTTTTACCTATGGAATGATAAACTATATCATGCGATGATCAGAAATGATATATCCCTGACAGCGTATGATCCTCCATGGATGCAAAGCAGTATCTTGAAGAAGGGGCACGTGTCAGGCTGAACCTCGATACGAAGAAAATCACGAACATAGCTGAGGAAATAACAGGCGCTCTGATGTCCGGGAACAAGCTTATAGTATTTGGAAACGGGGGTTCAGCTGCAGACGCCCAGCATTTCGTTGCTGAGCTCACCGGCCATTTTATGAAGGAGAGGAAACCCCTTGCTGCCATAGCGCTTACGACTAATACCTCGTCGCTAACAGCCATCTCCAACGATTATTCTTATGATGTTGTTTTTTCAAGGCAGGTCGAGGCTTTGGCCAGGCCAGGAGATATCGTGGTGGGAATAAGCACTTCTGGAAACTCAAAAAATGTCATAGAAGGCATAAAGGCAGCAAAGGCCCTAGGTTGTCATACCATAGCATTCACTGGCAAATCTGGAGGCCAGGTCAAGAACGTGGCCGATGAGACGCTAAACGTTGACTCAGATCTAACGTCTATCGTTCAGGAAGCGCATATAACGGCGATACATATGATATGCGCTATGATAGATGAAAAATTCTGACAATAATAAGTAGCAAGATCATATTTCATACTGCATTAAGAGAGAAAACATCGGTATCTAAATTATTTTTTTTAAATTTGTCAGACTACGTCATATGTAAAAGCCACGTTGGCGGGCTTTTGAGAGAGAAAATTAAATATCACAGAGTAATAACTTCAAAAGTGGAAACAGGTTCGAGTAAGTTTAAGCATTTGGTAGTTAACCAGCTGGGCCTGAGACACGCGATATCCCAAGCCGTAGCACTGAACGCCCCTGCCGGTACCATCGTACTATATATCGCGGGAACCGCATCGCTAATAACCTCCACCTTCGTCACCCATGAGTACGGTGCGTATGCAATTCCCTTGATACTTTTGCTTTCTCTGATAATATATGCTCTGATGAGCTATTCAATGTATGCTTTTTCCAGGCGTTTATCCAGTGCTGGTGGCTATTATACCTTCGTTTCGAGAGGCCTGGGTACTTCAGCAGGCTTCGTCACAGCGCTCTCATACATAACATACGAAATTCTCAGTTTCACCGGTTTTGGCATTCTTGGTTTTCTTGGCTTCGGCTATGCAGTTTTACCATCTCTTGGAATATCGATCCCGGACCCTAATATCATATGGATGCCAATCGCCGTCATCTTCATAGGACTTGTAAGTTTGCTGATATACCTTGGAATCAAGCCATCGCTGCGCTTCGTCACATACACAATGTTCATCGAGGTAAGCTTTTTGATAGCAACATCCCTGGCCCTCATAATAATGCATCCAGGAAGGGTGAATGCCACTCCATTCACGCCTACACCCCTTGGAAATGATCCATTCGCAATCTTTGCCATGATGATCTATGCCATAGGTGCTTTCGTCGGTATTGGAGGATCCATTCCGATAGCCGAAGAGACTAAGAAACCGAAGAGAAATGTTCCACTGGCAATAGTTGCTACAATAGCAATACTTGGCGTCACGATAATTCTAGCATCATATGCCCAGGTCATAACCTGGGGCATTCAGAACATAGCAACATTTGGTGTTGGCAACAACGCCTACCCATTGCTCAGCATATACGGCTCAGACTTTGGATTCGCAAGTAAAATAATCTTCTGGGTGCTCATAATAATCGTGCTCAACTCATTTTTCACGGCAACGGTATCTCTTGGTACAAACGCAACCAGAGTCCTATTCTCAATGTCCAGGGAAGGTGCTCTGCCCTCTTTCCTGTCTGAGATCAACAGAAACAACGGTACTCCGACGATGTCCATGATAACCCTTGCGGTTATATCGATAGCCATAGTCATAGGTGTCGGAGCAGGGTTTGAATTCATAGCCAGGATGTCGCCCCTGGATGCTCTTCTATCTTCATCGATATTTCTGCTGATACTTGAAAGTCCGATAACATACATAGTGCACATACTAACGAACACATCGTTATACAGCTATATGAAGAAGCACACTCACATGGGGCCAATGAACACAATGAAATATCTGGTGATACCATCGGCATCCACCGCAACTCTGCTGGCGGCAATAGTAGCGAGTATTTACTTCAATCTTTTCTACGTGGATGCAGTCTACGCTTCATTTGTACTCATAGCGATAATAATCATATCCACAGTCGTAATGAGAGTTAAATTTAAGGAGAGACTGGAATATTTGGGAGATTTCAGTCTCTGATTTATCTTTTTCAGATTCGCATCGCTGCAAAAGCGATATATGCATTGAAATAATCTTCAGCAGTGATATTGCTATCTGAAGAAGAATACGGGAAATACGATGAAAAAACGAACAGCGTCATTCTGAGGGGGAAGAAGCATCACGTGGATGCATCCACGGTCATAGAGCCCGGCGATGAGGTCATAGTCTCGGGGAAGAACTTCATCGTCTCTGATTTTTCGCCGGTTTATTTCGGCAAGGTTATAAGGAGGAATACTCAGATAATCTCAGAGATTGATGCGGCATATATAATATCAAGAACTGGCATAAGGCCCGGGATGCAGGTACTGGAGATAGGCGTGGGATCTGGGAATATGTCCTCCTATATACTGTACGCCCTGAATGGAAAAGGCATGCTAACGGTGGTGGAAAAGGAAGAAGATAACCTGAAGAAGGCCGTTGATAATCTGTCCGAATTCTATGATGTGGGCAATGTCAACTTCAACAGATCGGACATTTCGGATTTCAAAAGCGAGAAACGTTATGATGCAGTGATAGTTGACATACCGGATCCATGGAACTACATGCAGAAAATTGCATCCCTGACTAGGCTAGGTGGTACGGCAACGTTCTATCTTCCGAACTTCGACCAGAGTGAAAAGACCGTGATATCGCTCTCTGCTGCAGGCATGTATCATCTCGAGACCGTGGAGCTTATGAAGCGGAAGATACTTGTAAGGGATGGAGCGACGAGGCCAGCCAGCGACGACCTGACGCACACCGCATTCATAACCTTCTCAATTAGGAGGTCCGGCATGGTCTACAGGATATGACAATGCATTTCACGTTAATGACTCATGAACTTTCATGGGATATCAATTTCTCCCATTGTAAACGGCTGGGCATATTGCCAAAAAGAAAAAACTTTCCTGCGAAATAGCATTTCAAACGCATCAATTTTAATATCCATATGTATGTATGAATGTATCATGAAATTCAGCAGGCAGGATAAGGCTGTATCACCCATAATAGCCACAATACTGCTAATAGCAATAACGATAGTCCTTGCAGCAACACTCTACTCCCTGCTTGGCGGTTATGTATCACTGATATCTGCGCCAACACCTCAGGCCTCGATGACCATAACAAACCAGACGCAGCAGTCTTCGAATGATGGTGTCTACACGATATACATTGGCGGCGTCAACCAGAACGTCTCGCTGGCAAAGGTGACTCTCGAATTCCAATCATCAGATGGAAATATAACGGTTGTACCGCTGACACAAGGCACGATACAGACACAGTACTGGAAGATAACCGTGAACGGTCCTGATTACCTTTCGGCCCTTACCGTGATAACCATAAGCAGTCTCCCCAACAACGGTGATCCGTTCATAAAATACGTAAAGCTTGTGGACACGGTTACTGATGGGACTATTGCAAGCCAGACTGTTGGTCTTGCTTCGGCAACCTCCTGATGCTCTCTATGTTCATCACGACTATAGCATCGTTGCCGACGTTCACGTTTGCCATGGGAATGAGGTAATTACCATCGTCGTCGGTGGGTATATTCAGCCTTCCCCTGCCATTGGATGGTTTCGTCACCATCGTGGTCAGATTCCATTTTTCGTCCGCCAGAAAGCCCTTGACATAACCTATTATCTCTCCAGAACTGGACATTACCGGTTTCTGATTGACGCGTGAATAGAAATCCATCATAAATACAACATTAATTTGTATTTATTTTTTATTTCTAGGGGGTTTAAAGGATCAGAGATACAGTCCCTGATCCTGCAGCTGCTTTCTCCTCTCCGACACCGATTTGCTCATGGTCTCGGACAGCGTCCTGTAGAATTTTATGACCTCCTCGTCTACCGATGGCCTTATGGTCTTCAGCGCGTCTAGGAAGTTCTTCTGCGATACTGAGGTTGCGTCTGGGTTCTCCCTGTAGGCGTTCATGCCCGCTTCCCTGCACAGATTCTCCAAATCTGCGCCCACGTATCCCTCTGTCCTCTGCGCTATGTCGTTCAGGTCCACGTCTGGAGCGAGTGGCATGTTCTTCGTGTGCACCTTCAGTATGCTCAGCCTGGCCTCTTTGTCTGGTGGCGGTATATATATCAGCTTATCAAACCTTCCGGCCCTGAGCAGGGCAGGGTCCATTATGTCTGGTCTGTTCGTTGCGCCAATGACCACAACTCCATTCATGACCTCTATGCCGTCAAGAGAGGTGAGAAGCTGGTTCACTATCCTCTCGGTCACGCCGGAATCGCTGGTAGTGCCCCTCCTCGGTGCTATGGAGTCTATCTCGTCGAGGAAGACTATCGCGGGTGCTACCTGCTTCGCCTTCTTAAATATCTCCCTTATCGCCTTCTCACTCTCTCCAACCCACTTGCTGAGTACCTCTGGGCCCTTAATGGATATGAAGTTGGCATTGCTCTCAGTTGCAACCGCCTTTGCCAGAAGTGTCTTTCCAACGCCCGGTGGCCCGTACAGCAGGAAGCCTTTTGATGGCCTTATACCAAGCCTCTTGAACACGTCCGGCTTGAGGAGCGGTAGCTCTACTGTCTCCTTTATCTCTCTCTTGACATCCTCCAGGCCGCCGATATCTTCCCAATGTACATTGGGCACCTCGACCATGACTTCTCGTAGGCTGCTGGGTTCTATGGATTTCAGCGCGTTCTTGAAGTCATCCTCCGTGACGACCATCTTCTCCAGGATCTCGGTGGGTATGGGCTTGTCCAGGTCTATCTCAGGAAGATATCTCCTGAGGGCATTCATGGCGCTCTCTCTGACCAGTGCCGCAAGGTCTGCCCCCACGAATCCGTAGGTATAGTCGGCCATCTCCTCCAGAAACTTGTTCTTCTCCTCCTCGCTCATACCCAGCGGCATGTTCCTGGTGTGTATCATGAGTATTTCCTTCCTTCCATTCCTGTCAGGAACGCCTATCTCTATCTCTCTGTCGAAACGGCCAGGTCTCCTGAGTGCGGGATCTATGGCGTCAATGCGGTTTGTTGCACCTATGACTATCACATGCCCCCTCTCCTTCATACCATCCATGAGGGTTAGGAGCTGTGCCACAACCCTGCGTTCTACCTCTCCCTGCACCTCCTCCCTCTTTGGTGCGATGGAGTCGATCTCGTCGATGAATATTATCGACGGTGCCGTTTCCTCGGCCTTGGAGAATATCTCCCTGAGCTTCTGCTCGCTCTGCCCGTAGTATTTGCTCATTATCTCTGGGCCGTTTATCGAGAGGAAGTTCGCGCCGGATTCATTGGCCACGGCCCTGGCTATGAGCGTCTTACCGGTTCCAGGAGGACCGTAGAGTATCACACCCTTTGGCGGTGTTATCCCCAGTCTCTCGAACAGCTCTGGATGCTTCAGAGGGAGCTCGATCATCTCCCTTATCTTTCCGAGCTGCTCCGAAAGACCACCTATATCCTCATAACTGATCCTTGAAACCTCCTCAAGGACCTCGGAGGCTGGTTCCTCCCTTATCTCTATCTTCGTCTCCTCGCCTATCTCCACAGGCACTTTGCTGGGCAGGGTTTTGACGACCTTGAAGAGAAGACCGGTCTGACCAGCAAGGGTGAGGCCAGGAACGCTTATGTTGTCCTGCTCAAGCATTGGTCTCCTTATTAATGCCCTTTGTACGTATTCCTCTATGCCCTCTCCAAATTTCAACCTCTGATCCTTCCTTATTATGGGCGCAAGCGTCACTTTTTTCGCAATTTCAGTCCTGACCTTCCTGACCTTTACCTTATCACCGATGGATGCGCCGCAGTTATTCCTCATTACACTGTCTATCCTGACGATCCCCTTGTTCTCATCCTCAGGTCTCGCTCTGTATACCCTCCCCACAGTTTTTCTTACCTTCTCTATTTCGACAACATCTCCGATCTCAGCGTCAAGCAGCCTTCGCGATGATTCATCAAGCCTGACCCTTGACATTCCTGGATCTGTTGAGTTTGCCTCTGCGACTCTGAGTATGATACCGTTGTTGGATTCCATGGTGGCATATTACTTCCTGAATATTTTAAGTTTGTTGATTTTTCCAGCGATAAATCATGCTGTGTGAATAATCTATTTTCCAATCTGTTTCGCACTCTATGTTCTGTACGAAATTCACCGTTCTTTCTATTTTGCCATATTCGATAATGATTAGAGATAACCCCTTATGAGAGCTAGAGCATCGCTTTTATACGTTCTTCCGATCATGCGATCATGAAGGCAGCCGTATTGGAGAAGATCAATCAGCCCCTTTCAATTGTGGATCGGGACGTTCCGGAGCCTGCAGATAACGAAGTCGTTATAAAGCAGGATTACGCCGGCCTTTGCTATCGCGATATCCTGAGTGCCACCGGTTTCTTTCCCAGAATTCAGTTACCAATAATCCCGGGCCATGAGATAGGCGGCACGATAGTCAAGACCGGTAAGGATGTAAAGGATTTCAAAGTTGGTGACCGCGTTGCGAGCCTCATATATGTCCCCTGCGGAAAATGTGAATACTGCAGATCAGGAAACGAGAACCTGTGCCCATACAAGAAATCCATAGGGGAGGAGGTTCAGGGTGGTTTCAGGGAATACGTTAACGTTCCTGAGATAAGCCTAGTAAAGGCGCCGCCAGGCGTAGACAGCAGATACCTCCCCATAGCTTCATGCGTGACCGGTATGATATACCATGCCCTGTTCAGACTGGCGAAGGTAAAGGAGGGCCAGAAGGTTTTGATCACAGGCGCGGGCGGCGGGGTTGGATCGAATGCCGTGCAGATGGCCAAGGCGGCAGGTGCAACTGTAATAGCTGAGACAACTTCGGAATCAAAGAGGGATATGATAGAGAAGATCGGCGCGGATTATATAGTGGACGGCAATGGAAAATTCAATGAGGAGGTCAAGAAGCTGGGAGGCGCTGATATCGTGCTTGAATGCGTCGGCATACACACATTCGAAAGGGCGTTGAGGAGCCTTAACAATGGCGGAAAGATGATAGTCATCGGAAACGTGAAGCCAGATCCCGTGGATCTTCCGCTTGGCCTGATAATATTGAAGGGAAACACCATCCGGGGAAGCATCAGCTCCACAAGAAAGGACGTATCAGAAGCCCTTAATATGGTGGCAGAAAACAGGATAAATCCTGTGATAGGCATGGAGGTTGGCCTGGAGAATATAAACGAAGCCATGGATATGATGAAGAATAGAAAGACCGAAGGCAGAGTGCTTATAAGGTTCAGCTGATCATCGAAGTGAAAATCCTACAGCTTGAAATCGGTTAAAAACTCTAAATTTTATAGAAAAAACTGCTTGAAACGATATAAAGACTCACCGCATGGATTGGGTTCACTCTTCTTCTATTTTTTTTCCATGCGGACATTCCTTGGGGTTCCCTATGGACTGTGAGATCTTTCTTGCGTCATCGTAGTCCACGAGGAAGTCGAAATTGCCTATCTTCCTGCAGGCATCATTTGCGTCTATGCCGCTTCTGCTATAAAGAACCTCAAGAGTGCGATGGACCATAACGATCCTCCGATATGTCTCCTCTCCCTTATCTGTGAGCGCGATCATTCCACGATCCTTCTTTATCAGACCCTTCTCCTGGAGCCTGTTTAGTATTTCTAACACGGATGGCGGTTTTATGTTCATGGATGCTGAGAGATCCTTCAACCGTACCGGAAATGGGCCATTCGAAGACTCCTTTATAGTGATAAGGCAGTCCCTCTCCTTCTTTGTTATGTTCTCCATATAATATTAGTATTAATCTAACTTATTTAAAACTTTCCAATTCATCGGATCTGAATACAATAATTATGGTATAGAGGAAAACGATCACCATGGTATTCCCAATTTTGGATATTCCCGTATACCTAGTTTAACCTGCCCAGCAATGACTGGGATAAAAAACTTTAAGCCATAAAGGTTTTAGGGGATGGTGATCCGTATGGAAGAGCTGATATGCAATATAGAATTTGCCAAGGAATCAGAAACAGAATACACCGCAAAACTCAGGACTGAAATGGGTGGCCTGAGGGAATATACAGGAAGAACATTTGAGGACGTACTGAATCAGGTCATACTTGAACTGGAAGAAGAATTCTCCTGAATGCTTATCATCGGCATATATCAATAGAAAATCTTTTTTGCATAGCGTGATCACAACTGGCCGAAATCATGGATGCAAGTTTCTATTACGTATGCTGTTGATCCATTGTTCTTATCGTTAACATTTAGGAGAACAAAATAAAGGAATAAAAAATTCAGGGATCTTTATAAGGATCAGAGAAATGAGATGCATTTTTCAATTGATCTGGCATATTTTTAAGTTTTGATGTAATGATCCTGCATGATGCCTGAAGATTACAAATATGCAAGGCAGATGGTATTGAGGCAGTTCGACAGGGACGATATATCGAGGATAAGAAACGCAAGAGTCATGATCGTTGGCCTTGGCGGCGTAGGTAGCCTGATAGCGGATCTGTTTGTTCGCAGCGGAGTCAAGAAGATCGTCATCGTGGATCGGGACTATGTGGCATCATCAAACCTCTACCGGCAGACGCTGTATTCAGAGGACGATATTGGTGATTCCAAAGCCGAAGCTGCACGGAGGAGGCTTCAGAAAATTAACTCGGAGGTCGAGATCCAGGCCATCAATGAGACGTTTGACGCCTCGAACGCCGAAGATCTTGTCTCCTCCGTTGATCTCGTAATGGACGGCACAGACAACCTAACCAGCAGGTTGATCATAAATGATGCATGCGTCAAGGTCGGACGTCCTTGGGTCATGGCCTCTGCCATAGAGACATACGGCCAGGTCAAGGCCATTATACCGGAAAAAACATCGTGCTACAGATGCTATTTCACGAATGAGCCTTTTCCTCAGCCTACATGCGCTGAGGTCGGCGTGCTGAGTTCTCTTGTTACCGCGATCTCCTCCATCGCCTTCACGATCGGGATGAAGATTCTGACGGGAAAGGAAATTGACGGATCGATATACAACTTGGACATCTGGAACATGGATCTTGATAGGATATTGGTGGATCGCAGAAAAGACTGTCCGGCCTGTGGATTGCACAACTACGAATACCTGACGGACAGATATAAGAATATAGGACTGGAATTCATGCCCTGAGGATGGAAATGCAGGTAAGAGGAGTGATCTTTGATTTCGACGGTACGCTTCTTGATTCTGTGGATCTGAGAGTTACAGCATGGAAGAAGGCGTTTCAGAGTTTTGGAGTAGAGGTTCCAGAGGACATGATCAGGCCGATGATAGGGTATCCGGGTGTGGACCTGGCGAAGAAGTTTGTAAATAATCCCCTTGATGTGGAGATGCTCCAGGAGGATTATTTCCTCAGGAATATAGAATCAGCAAAGTTCTTTCAGGACGTCATTCCAACACTCTCTAAACTTAAGGCGCGTGGGATAAAGACAGCAGTTGTGACTTCAACAAGAAGGATGGTTATACAAAAGTTCAGTATTCCAGTTGATCACGTTGTCACGATAGACGATGTATCCCACGGGAAACCAGATTCAGAGCCCTATGAGAAGGCACTGAAGATGATGGGAATATCAGCCGAAGAGTGCATAGTTGTCGGGGATATAGAAAACGACCTGATACCTGCAAAGAAGATCAGATGTACAGCTGTCCTGGTGAAACACGGACGAAAAATAAGTTCAAGCTATGCAGATTACGAAATAGAGAATATAGCTGAAATACTGGATATCATAGATCACCTATCTGGGAAAAATAGTAGGTGAGATTCGATATCTTCAGATAATTTCCTGAATCTCCTATTGATGCATTTGGGCTTGTCAGAGGAATCTTAATCGTCGCTGATGTCCCACTTGTCAGCGTGAGATCGTAATCAAACCCGTTTATGCTTATATCCATGATGTTTCCAGCCGTAAATGAACTTGGAACGAACGATATTTCAATGGAGTTTCCTTGCTGTTTTTCGCTCACGTTTTCAAATAGGCAAGGTACGGTGAGCGATACTTTCTTGTCAAACACCGCAAATAGTATCCTTTCACTGAATCTTATGGTAACGTTGACCGGTTTCAGCATCCATCCTGCTGAAATCAGAGTTGTCGTATTCACAGGTATCAGGATATCGGCAGTGGCCTCTGACAGTGCTGGGACCACTATCTCTGAATTGTAGAGCGCTATCACTGCGCCGGTATATGCTCTGTTTTCGAATACAGCTTCGACCTTGAGATAATAATCCTGATCCAGCTTCTCTAAGCTGTTTATATTGAAAGAATTGAGAATGGCGACAGACGTCATCTGCTGTTCCTGCACAGCTATTCCGGTTGAGACCAGCATAACCGAAACAAACGCGGAGAAGATGAGGAGGAGGATCGAGACCGTCTGACGCATACTGAAAATAGCCGAAATTAATATTTAAATTTTATCGTAATTGGAACCATATTTTTCTTCTTTTTGTTTGCAATGTCTGACGAAAATATGACGTCATCACTAATTTTTTATCGAAACACGCAATTCGTCAATATGATCTTAGCGGAAGTAACATATGTACCAATAGGTCTAGGTACCTCGGCCTCAAGGTACATAAATGCAGCCTTGGAGGAATTCAAGAGATACGGTATTAAGTTTTATCCGAACAGCATGGGAACTGTCCTGGAGGCCGGCACCCTTGATGAGATATTCGAAGCCGTGAAGAGGGGAGAAAGGGCAATTCTATCGATGGGTATCAAGAGGGTAGAGACATACGTGAAGATCGATGACAGGATAGATGTGGAGAATACGGCCGAAAGGAAGATAAAGGCCCTGAAATACTGACATCGAATGGTATCATGGCCCGCATTTGATTGAACATGGATCTTACATTTTAGACTAACTTTCTGTGCTTTTTTGTATATCCACTTCCTGAAAAGATCTTATATAATGGAAGAAATTCCAGCTCTATGGATATCAAGGATTTTGCAAAAAACCAAATGCAGACGGCATGCCAGTATCTGAAGGAAAAGAATCCGAAATACGATTGGGTTGGCTTCTACGTTCTCGAACATGGGAAACTGAAACTCGAGGCGTTCGTTGGAGAGAAAACGGAACACGTTGAGATAAATCTCGGTGACGGGCTGTGCAGTCTGGCGGTTCTGAAAAATGATATCATCAATGAATATGATGTGAAGAGCAATCCAAAGTACCTTGCATGCTTCCCATCAACGCAGTCGGAGATAGTCGTACCGGTCCGATACAATGGAAAGGCAATAGGCGAAATAGATATAGATTCCGATAAGAAAGCCGCATTCAGCAAGGAAGACGAGCAGTTACTGTCCCAGATTGCCGATCTCATGTCTCCAATGGTATACGAATTCTTTGTGGAGTGATCGAAGATCGATCATCCTCGCTGATCAGATCGGTTAATGCAGAATTGCATGTCTGCCCGCAAAATTAAAAATAGTCTTTTAAAATCATACTCCAATGGAAAAACAGACTGGGGAGCTTGATCTGGAATTCTTTCTCAACAGCGGTTTTGAAAAGAAACAGTGCGTCAAATGTGGATCCTATTTTTGGACGCAGGACAGGCAGAGGAACACCTGCGGGGACACTCCATGCGATGAATACACGTTCATAGGAAACAGCCCTGTACCAAGATCCTATACTCTGGATGAGATGAGGGATGCCTTCATCAAATTCTTCGAAAAGCGGGGTCACAAGGTCCTGAAGCCTTATCCAGTTGTTCCGAGGTGGAGGGAGGATGTGCTTCTGGTCAACGCATCCATATATGACTTTCAGCCCCATGTTACCTCGGGCATCGTGAAACCGCCCGGCAACCCAATCGTCATGTCCCAGCCCAGTATAAGGATGAACGATGTCGATCTTGTGGGCATAACCGGACGTCATCTCACAAGCTTCGAGATGCTGTGCCATGACTCCTTCAACACCAAGGATAAGACTGTGTACTGGAAGGAGGAAACGGTACATTACTGCTACGATTTTATTACTGAGGGCCTGGGCATAGACGGAAAACTGATAAGTTTCAAGGAAAAGCCATGGTCCGGCGGAGGCAATGCCGGAAACGCACTCGAAGTATTTGTGAGGGGACTTGAGGTTGCCACGCTTGTATTCATGGACATGAAGGAGGATCCAAACGGGCCATACGAGATAGACGGCATCCGTTATTCGAAGATGGATATGCGAATAGTTGATACGGGCTACGGGCTGGAACGCCTGACATGGCTCTCTCAGGGTACACCCACGGTGTATCAGGCCATCTATCCGGATATAATCGATCACGTCATGAAGAATTCCTCGGTTTCGGATATAGACGAGGAATTTCTGACGGATGTTGTCAAGATTTCGGTGATGAAGGAACCATACGAGGAATCCTTCGTCATATCCCAGCTGGAGAGGAAGTATGCCGATGCCAGAGAGAGATTCGAGAGGGTAAGGAAGGTCAGGGATGTATTCCTCATGATTGACCATGCCAGATCGCTTATGCACATGTTTGCTGCTTATGTCATACCATCAAACGTTAAGGTCGGTTATCTGGCCAGAATGTTGATAAGGAGGGCCTACAGGGCCATAAACAATACGGGATACACTGGCAGCCTCATGGACCTCATAAAGATGAACCATGGGGATCTCAGGGATATAGTCCAGGAGTTCCCGGAACAGTTCGTATCAGATATCCTTTCCATTGAAGAGGAAAAATATAGGGATGTTGAGAGGCATGGCACCCAGATCATAGAAAAGCTCTTGGCAAGCAAGGGAAAGATCGATCTTGAAGATCTTATACTGCTCTACGACTCTCACGGAATAAGCCCGGAGACCGTGAAGGGTTATCTTGAAACTAAGGGAATGGCCATTGATGTACCGGAGAACTTCCATGCGCTCGTGATACAGAGGCATGAGAAGGGTGCCGTTGAAAGGAAAAAATACAGCGATTATCCGGATATAGAGACGAGAACGCTCTACTACGACGATCCATTCATGAGGGAATTCACAGGACTCGTGGTTTATTCCAAGGGAAATGAGATCATACTGGACAAGACTGCATTCTATCCAGAGGGCGGTGGCCAGCCGTGGGATCTGGGTTACTTCGAATACAAGGGAAAGAAGATAAACGTCACGGCCGTCCGCAAATATGGAAAAACTATAGTCCATACCATTGACGGCGAGATACCTGAGGGTGTCCGTGTACATGGAGTCATTGACTGGGAAAGGAGATCCAGACTAATGATACACCACACGTCGACGCACCTTCTGCTTGGTGTCCTGAGGGAGGTTCTGGGCCAGCATGTATGGCAGAACGGCGTTCAGAAGGACGTGGAGGAATCGAGACTCGATATAACGCACTATAGAAGGATAGACGAGGGTACCATAAGAAGGATTGAGGAACGCGCCTTCGAGCTTATAAGGGAGGGCAGGGAGGTCAGCGTAAGAAACCTCGACTGGTACAGTGCCATAGATAAGTATGGTTTCAGGCTGTTCGAGGGTGGCGTACCGCTCACGCCCAAGATAAGGGTTGTCGAGATACATGGTGTTGATGCGGAGGGTTGCGGCGGTACGCATCTGAAGAATATATCATCCATAGGGGTTCTGAAGATAAGGAAGGTTGAGGCCATCCAGGAGAACATATACAGGATAACCTTCTCCGCCGGTGTCCCCGCACTCCATCTGTTTCAGGATTCCTACGAGTCTGCATACAGGATATCCACGATGATAAAGAAACCGATTGGCGAGTTGGCCGATTCGGTCTCAGAGATTTCAAAGGGATACGCCGATCTCAAGCGGAGTCTTGCGGAGGCGAAGCGCAGGGATATAGAGACGAGGATAGAGAACGCACGGAAGATCGGATCATCCGGCGTGGAATATCCAATAATAGAGGCCGATGAAGCCGACATAGGGGAAATATCCAGGATAGCCCACTCCAGAAGGATCGATCTCGTTGTCGAGACCCGCATCTCAGGGAAATTCAAGTATACAGCCATATCGCCAGGCAAGCACGCAAAAGATATGATAAGAAGATTGTTCAACGTTGAACCAGAAGGAAACGAATCAGTCGCTTCATTCATCAACGAACACAGCGAATGATCTGTGCGGGGTCATAAGGACGTACTGCTGAAGGCGTATGATGGAGGGCTGGTTGGTTGCAGCCGGTCTTCGCTTACGATCCAGCCTTTATTTTTATTCTGAATACCAAAGTATACTGTTTTTTATAGGAGAAGCTGCTGTCCAGTTGCATGGTTTTGATTCCTCTCGCTTTGATGCCGCACCATTTGACATCAATATTGTGATTGGCAGATATTTTTTTCTTCATGTCGTCAGACAGAGTTTATAATGAATAAATGACGGATGGCTGTGGAGCAAATCTTAATAATGTAATATTCAGATTAAGTAAAAATACATCCATGCAGCCCGAACAGATACAGCAGATAGTCGGCCGATACTATGGCGTAAAAAGAGTTAAGGAGGACGAAGGAGAATTCGTCGTTGAGGTTGAGGATATCGATTATTATCCGGAGGACTATTTCTCCATGCTTGTCTCCGATCTGAGGAGGATCGGGTACGTGGCTTTCACCAGGGCCAGCAACGAAATAATAATCATTCATGAACCAGAAAGACCTAGGAGATCCATACTTAAGATCCTCATGGCCATAGCAACCGTTATAACGCTCTTCTACGTGGGATACTCATACGTCTCAGCTTATTTTTCATCGCCACCCATGGTTGCAATGCTGGAAACCATGGCGTATTTCGTCATACCCGTATTCGCAATCCTGGGGGCCAGAGAATCCGGCAGGTACCTCGGCATGAAGAGGAATAACATGCAATACTCATTCCCGATCTTCGTGCCGGACCCAATTGGCATGGGTACCATGGGATCCATAAATGCTCCAAACGTGGCTTATCCAAGCAAGAGGGCCATGGTCGAATCGTCTCTTTTTTCAATCGTCTTTGGTTTTCTGGTTTCCCTCGTCTTCGTCATAGTCGGGGGTTATCTGTCTTTAATGCAGCATGTCCCGGTTTCAGGGGTGAAATCTCCCATACTTCAGATAGGCAGCCCGCTCATATTCCAGGCAGCCATGAGAAGCTTCGTTCCGTCTGATGGCGTTCTATTTCCCACAGCCTATGCGGGATGGGTGGGTATCATCGTATCTTCCTTCAACGCCATGCCAATAGGTTTTCTGGACGGTGGACTCATATCCTCCGCCATGCTCGGCAGATGGTCGCAGTATCTGTCATATACAGCTGTCGTTGCTGTCATCGGGCTCTCCATACTCTACCCATCGTGGCTCATCCTGCTTGTGTTCGTTCTCATACTGGGCGTGAAGGGCCCTGAACCCCTCAACAATGTCGGGAGATCATCTTCATACGTCAAGGCGATCGCCCTCTCAGCCGTCATCATAGTTCTAATAGGTCTCGTTCCAATCCCGTTTCACACTCTACCACCACAGTTTTCAATCAGCTACGGAGAGAATCAGTTCGTTGTGTATTCCGTCAGCGGAAACGTGTCCACAAACGTTTCGTATCCGATCTACGTTTCAAACCATGGAACGTCCACAATAACGCCTGGATTTTCAGTTTCACCCTACATAGCCTGGCATGTCAGATCCGTGCACCGGTCTGTACCGCCATCCACCACCGATCTGTTCAACATAACCATGAATTTCACGGGATCCAGCCCCGGATTCTACACTTACACGATATCCGTGTTCACATCCACGGCATCCGAATCAGTAGCTGTTCATATTTACTTCATAGATCTCACGAAGGATTTCGCAATGCGCAACAGCAATCCATTCACTGGCAATGCCACCGTTAATGATACTGTTAACATAAAGCTGAACAGCAACACGGTATCGACCGAGATGGTCAACGTCTATGCATTCGGAACGCTTGGAAGGAATTACAGCGTCATCGTTGAGAACGCGGTGGTGTCTGAGGGCAGCCCCTTCCCGTTCATGCTCATGGGCGGATCATCGTTCCTCATATCCGTCACATCGCAGGTGCCGCAGACCGTCTACGTACTGGTATATAATCAGTCCTACAATGGTGCCTTGGCTGCACTGAATTTTACCTATCCCAACATCACACCGCACAGGTGAACAGTCTCAATCCCAGAACCTGCGGTTTCTCGCGTAGTCCATCTCGGCTGTGAGTATGGCCCTTATGAGATCATCCTCGTCCGCGTAGGTCACCTCAAGGATCCTGGAGGCCGTTTCAGGCCCAACACCCCTCGCGGACATGACCATGACGGCCTGTAGGCCCTTCTCCTTGACCAGATGTGCATTCTTCAGTATGCGTTTCCTGTAGGACGGATCGTCTATCTTCGATCTCTCGAAGTCGGATAGTGCAGCAACCAGCCTCGATCCGCACGCATCACATTTTGGTACCTTTATATCCCTGACGCGGTATGTCCTCACGTTGCCGCAGCTGACGCAGTAGAGGGTCACCCTCTCGTTCATTATGCGGTTCCTTACGGATTCAAGTATCACCTTTGTGGGCCGCAGAGGGGCAACCCTCTCCGAGTAGTGCGATATGAATATGTCTGATGCCTTTGATATCTTGTCCTTGAGTACGAACTGGATCCTGTCAAGAGAACCCACAAATGATGTTATCGCAGCGATGTCCATGTAGTCATTTATAAGCTTTCTGACGGAATCCTCGAAGACAACGGATCCAGAGTAGGCGTCCATTATCTTGTCTATCCTTATCCTCTCAAGATCTGCCTCTTCGCTAACTATCCCGAATTTCCTCGCCTCGTAAAGGAAGACGGATTTGAAGAAGCGAGATCTGGAGGCTGAGGCCCTTATATAGGAATTCAGGTTCTCCAGATTGATGGCCTTTATCATACGCATCACGTCCTCAGCATAGATCTTCCTTGACGTCCTGAGGTATATATGATATGGAGAATAGTCCATCTCCACGCTCTCCCCGGTTATTGATGTAAGCACATTGGATAGGATCTCGGCCAGCGCGAAGTTGCCCCGGGTGCCAAGAAGTATCTGTATTATTATTTCGTCGTTGAAACTCTCTATTATGACCCTTTCAACGGTGGCGATATCGTTCTCGTACCATTCCCTGAGTTTAACTGCTGAGGCCTCGTCTATGTAATCAGGAATCTCTCGTGATCTGCGATTCATGGATACCCGTTGCACAACGTCGTAAAGGACAGGTATGTCTTCGCCCGTCCATCTCGGTGCTACAGCTGGCGTGAAGAATGATTCCACCAGTATTCGGTCATGGTCTATCCTGACAACGCGCCACGTATTCCCTCTCATGACGAAGTAGCTTCCGGCATCGATTTCTGATGCCACGTAACGCTCGTCCAGTGTACCTATGAACTTTCCCGTGGTGTCTATAACCTTGTAGTTCTTCTCACTTGGGATCATTGAGATGTTCTCTATATAGTACCTGAGCGTGTTGCGCCTCCTGCCCATTGTGTCATCTTCAAGCCAGAGTTTCCTGGTGTTGGAGAGAAAGTTAACTACGGAGTAATATTCGTCCCAGGAAAGATCGGCGTATGCGTATGACCTCTTTACCGTCTCGAAAAAACTCTTCACGTTTACCTTTCCCTTAGCGTTTATCTCCGAGAGGATCTGGTTCGCCAACGTAGAAAGCGAGTTCTTCATGATCTGCACATTCTCGATCTTTCCATCTGCGATGCTGTCCACGATGGCTATGGCCTCCTCCATCTCTATGACATCGGTGCAGACAACGTAACCCTTTGAGGTCTTTCCGATCCAGTGTTCGCTCCTGCCTATGCGCTGTATCATCTTGTTTATCTGCCTCGGGGAGTTGAACTGTATGACGGCGTTTGCTGTACCGACATCGATGCCCAGCTCAAGCGACGAGGTGCATATAAGTGCCTTGACCTCTCCATTTTTGAACGACTTTTCGGCGAATTCCCTGGTCTCTCTGGACAACGATCCATGGTGCACAAGAACCGGTATGTCTCCGAACCTGAGTTTCAGCCTGAATGCCAGATCTTCCGCAACAAACCTCCTGTTCACAAATACCAGAGATCCGGAATACCTGTTTATGAGATCCCAGACGCGCAGTATTGCCCCTGCGTATTGCCTGTCACATCCCATGATCTCGGCATCGGCCTCGCTCGCTTCATCTGGGACCATGACCTCTATGGACATGTTTTTCTTCAGGGTGGTTGATATGATCTCGCAGCTGCCGTCCGGAACGAGAAATTTGGCGAGATCGCCTGGGTTTCCCACCGTTGCGGACAGGCCTATGCGCTGGAAGTTTCCCGCCAGGTCCCTTAGCCTTTCCAACGCCAACGACAGCTGTGATCCACGCTCATTCTCAGCGGCATCGTGAAGTTCGTCAACGATTACTACCCGCACATTTGCAACGAATCTCCGGAGGTTCTTTCCATTGAGAAGTATCTGGAGGGATTCCGGCGTGGTGACCAGTATGTCAGGAGGCGTCTCCGCCATGTGCCGCTTGTCCGCGTCCGTCATATCGCTGTGTCTTACCTGGACGTCTATCCCGAGCTCCCGTCCATAATCCACCAGGCGTGAAAGTATATCGCGGTTTAGCGCCCTCAGAGGCGTTATGTAGATCGCGAAAACTTTCTGAGGCTTCTCCCTGAGTATCCTCTGAAATACCGGGAGGACGGCTGCCTCTGTCTTTCCGCTGCCGGTTGGCGAAAGCAGAAGGACGTTCTTGCCCTCAAGAACAAGCGGAATTATCTGCTCCTGCGGGTCAGTTGGATCCGTTATCCCTCTGTCGCGGAGCATCTCAATGATCCTTTCGTCCAGATATGAAAATGAGTTTGACATCCTATTCTCTCATCGACACGCTTCCGGCAATTATCAGAGGATCCCATACAGGTCCGAATGGTGGTGTGTAACCCAAATCGTCGTAAAATAGATCCTCGACCGTGAAACCAGCGAATATTGCCGTAGCCAGGGTGTTAAGCCTCCATGCTGCCCCGTCCTTGCCCATGACCTGACCACCAATGATCTTCCTGTCCCTGCTGTCGTACAGTATTTTTACGAATATGTCCTCCTTTCCTGGATAGTAGTTTGCCCTGCTCTTTGCCCTTATCATGGTCTTTCCATATGGTATGCCAAGAGCAGATGCTCTCTTCTCGTTGAGGCCAGTGAACCCGACCTCCATATCGAACACCTTCACAAGGGTCGATCCAAGGGCACCGGGAAACTTCATCTCGGATCCTGCGGCGTTGGAACCTGCGACTCTACCTGCCTTGTTCGCTATCTGTGCAAGCGGCATCATCTCATCCTCTCCAGTTATCCTGTTCTTCACGGTGGCGACATCTCCTGCAGCATATATGCCAGGAATGGAGGTCTCCATATGATCATCAGTCAGAATGGCTCCACGCTGATCCACCTTTATGCCAGCATCGACGGCTATATTGGAGTTTGGCACTATGCCGACCGCAGCTATAACCACATCGGATACATGGTCATCCACCGTTGTTTTGACGGCAAAGGCATCATCCTCCTTCCTTATCTCCACGGGAGTGGAGGAGAATTCCACTTCAACCCTGGATGAGAAGTATTCGTTCAGTATCTTTCCTATGTCTGGATCAAGCTGAGGCATCACCCGATCGTACTTTGATATGACCTTCACCTTCTTCCCGGCCTCGGTAAGCGTGGATGCCAGTTCCACGCCCAAAACACCGGCGCCTATTATCGTCACGGTTCTGGACCCATCGATAACATCCCTGAGTCGTATCGCGCTCTCCAGGCTTCTGAGGCCGAACACCCCAGATGCAATGCCATCTGGTATCCTTGGTCTAGCTCCCGTGGCTATTATGAGGCGATCGAATTTTATAGCAGATCCGTTGTCAAGGATCAGCGAAAGCGATGCGGTATCAATCTTCTTGACGACCCTTCCGATGATGACCCTTATCCCCCTCTTTTCAGTGAATTCCTCTAGAGGATAATGAAGCAGGTCTTCAGCCCTGCCCACTATACCCTGAAGGAAATAGGGTATGCCGCATTCAGCGTATGAAACGAATGAACCTGACTCAATGACCGTTACATTTGCGTCCTTATTTATCCTCTTGGCCTTGGACGCAGCTGCCATACCCGCCGCGCCCCCTCCGATGACGACTATATCCATACCGCTACATTGATCTATGAAATATATAGTTCATCGTTCCGGGTACGGTTCATGCATTCAATAATAGGAAACACTGACGAAACAGCTCTGTAATGAAAACGCGCATAGGCTGACTCCGATCCCTCATGCATCTCGATATGCATGGGGAGTCCTCAAAATTCTGGATGATCATAATTTTATTACTCCCCAGCGATGATCAATTTGACCTTAAAAATCATCGTCGTCTTCATCTTCGTCTTCATCGTCGAAGTCATCGTCGTAATCCATCCTCTTGAAGACCAAACTTTCCACCTCCGGTCAAGACAGTGATATCCCCTATAAATATGTTTTCTGTATTCTAATGGAAAAATAAAACGCCTGGATCAATGATCCGCATTGCCTCGAGCCTTTCTAAGCGTCATGGAATAAAGCGAAATGGTCTTGGAATAGGAATGAACGCGATGCATCTCCAGAAGTTGCAGCGAACGTGATTCGAGGTCAGATATCCTGCGATCAACCGTGGAATCATCCAGGAACTCGTAGTAATTGACTATGCCACCAACTCTGATGGTCTTCAATGCAGAATCTATGAATTCGAATGAAGCTGTGGGGTGGTTCATGATCACACGATCAGCATCTGATACCCGTACAGCCGCGTTCCTGGCATCCTCGCATAACGGTTCGATTGTACCACGCAGAGGATTCCTCGCCATGTTCCTCTGAAGCATGTCTATTGCGTCGCAGTTCATGTCCACGGCGATTATCCTCACCATCCGATACCTGGCTATCTCGATGCTTATGGGTCCGATGCCTGCGAACATGTCGAAGATGAATTCTCCGTCAGATACCTGTTCGATCAATCTGCGCCTCTCTGTTGCCAACCTTGGGGAGAAGTATGCCCTTGCCACGTCTACGATGAAGGTGCATCCATTTTCCCTGTATTCCGTCACACTGATGTTATCTCCTGCTATGAGTTTCAGTTTTCTTATCCTTTCAGGCCCATCCACACCCTCATCATAGAAGACACTCCGTATATTCCTGTGCGTATTCAATATGTTTCTGGCGAGGGTCTCATCTTGTTTCTTCATGATCGCTATGGATCCTATGATATCAAATGAACCGGATGCCGCGGATGAGATCCTGTTTGGTTCAGCATCAAGGACCACGTGATCTCCGATGTAATTTTCCACCACTGGTATGAAGACAAAGTCGCCATCTCTGATGATACCGTAGTCCCTGTCATACAGACCGCCATTTTTTAATTCCCTGATTGTTCTTTCAGCGAGCTGTTTCCGAACCCTAACGAACTTCTTTGGAGGCAATGGATCTCGCCCTCCTTATTACGGCATTCGCCAGCGTGTCAGAGAATCCATATATGGCCTTTACCCTGTCCGGAGATGCGGACGCCACGTCTTCTATGGATCTCAGGCCTGCATCGTAAAGCCTCCTGGCCCTCACACGGCCTATGCCAGGTATGAGAACCAGCTGCAATATGTCCTCCCTTATTCCCTCCTTTATCCTGAGGTTGAGGATCTCAAGCATTCTTCGCGTCTCAGGCTTGTAGATAGACGAGAGCTTTGCGAGAGAATAAGAAAGCCAGTCAGCCATAGATATACGGGCCTGCATATCCCCGGGGGCAATTCCATACCTTTCGTAGAGGAATTTATATGAAGCCTCAGATATCCAGTCGCGCAACACCATGGCGGTCTTTGCGGCGTCTATGTCCCCGTCTATCAACCCTATATCATCCAGGAACTCCATGGCTGAATAATCGTCCTTGATGTTAAAAGGCACGATCTCCCTGCAGAGCGATATGTAGTAAAGAGCATGATCTATGTCTGACGGGCCATCGAAAAAATCTATCATGCGAAGGGCGCTTTCCGGATCGATGTACAGGTCGCTTGTTATCTTACCAAGCTGCGTGGTCCTGAGATCCGGCGACTGCTTTATGAAACCGTTGCCTTCAAGGAACCTGATCGAAGAGGATATTTTTTCCTCTAGTAGATCCTTGCCGTTCTGTGAAAAGAAGAGGGTGGTCTCATAGAACTTCATTATGTCGGCCGGAGATCTTGCAAGGCCCATTGATATTGTCGCGAGGGTGTTGAACCTGACCTTTGCATCGTTTCCAAGGTATGAGACCACCGGCTCTGGGTCGGTGGACAGATAGTCCTTTGCGGCCTCATAGCTGGATGACGATGATACGTATATCAGGCCTATGCCATACTTATCGTATCCCGGTCTCCCAGCACGTCCTATCATCTGCTTTATCTCCATGTTCGTGAGGTATGATATCCCGTCTGATCCCCATCTTGTTATATCTCTAACTATGACGAGACGTGCAGGAAGGTTGACGCCTGCTGCCAGCGTTGGCGTCGCAACGATAACCTTTATCTTTCTGTTCCTGAACTCCTTTTCTATGAACGAACGCTGATCGTTGCTCAGGCCGGCGTGGTGGAAGGCGACACCCTTTGGCAGGATCTCGTTGAGCATATCGTCGTATACACTGGTTTCATCCGAGGAAATTCTCAGATCCGAGGCTTTATCGAATATCTGCGCAAGATCCCTTGCAGTATCCTCAGCCTTTTTTCTCGAACTCACAAACATGAGCACCTGCCCCTGATCGTCCACAGTCTCCCTTATGATCTGGTTTATGCTGACACCAGATCTTTTCTTTCCGTCAAGGTATAGCTGATCCCTGTAGAGGATGCCTGTCTTCAGGGGCACAGGCCTGAAATCGCTTCTGATGAGCGAAGCGTTCAGCCAGTTGGCGAGTTCCATCGCGTTTGATACGGTTGCTGAGAGTGCCAGTATCCTGACGTCAGGATTGACATATCTTGCAATTGACGTTACGGTTTCCAGGGTTGGACCGCGGCTTTCATCCCCGATGGTGTGGATCTCGTCTATCACCAGAAGGCCAACATCGTTGAGCATGTACGGATCATGATGGAGGAGCGAATCGGCCTTTTCCGAAGTCAGAATGACAGCATCATACCTTCTTATGAAATCCGGGCTGTCATCATAATCGCCAATCGACATCTTCACCTTTAGACCAAGATCCCTGAGTCTTGAAAGCTCTGAGAACTTCTCCATGGCCAGGGACCTCAGGGGTACTATGTATATCGACTTGAGGTTCCTCTGGAACGTTTCGTAGATTGCGGCATAGGCGATCAGCGTCTTGCCTGCGGCCGTTGGCACGCTGACTACAACGTTTCTGCCCTTTCTAAGCTGTTCTATGGCCATCCTCTGGTGATCGTAAAGTTCGAAATCGTTTCCATCGAACAGTTGCAGAAACGCCCGATCGTAACCCAGGTCGCTGATCTTCACGCTGCTCCATAACTGGACGATATAAAAAGATTGAGATAATGCGGATGGAAGAGGATATCGTTGAATAACAAATTCACCGTTGCGGGGGCCTGTATTTCCCCCAACCTCTCAGCCTGTAATACCTTTGAAGCACCGATATGAGTTCCTCATCTGTGGTACCAGATTCCTGCGGTTCCCCTTCTATCGGTTTCCTTACAAGCACTGGCAGCCAGTCCTCCTCCGGGCGGAGTCCGAGATCCTCGTTGATCTTCCTCTTCAAGTTTATTATTTCGGATCCACGATCCACCAGGTCTCTGATAGATGCGCTGAAACCGGTAGCTAGGCTGTATGCCCTTGCTATGAGATCCGGATCCGGCTGTGCATAGTAGCATATTATCAGCGAGTTGTAAACCTGCCTGAAATCCTGGGTCCTTATTATCGTGCGAACACGTTCATCGCTGTCGATGCTGAACCTGTCACCGGCCACTATGCCTATATCCGGGTGATCACCACCTATATCGATCTGGTACATATCGCCCTGCATGTGATCCGCCCCCCTCGTCGATGTTGCGTAAACGATGCCCTGCGCCTTAAAGGCCCTTGGATCGTGAAGCGGTATCTCAAGCCCCTTGACGGTTGCTATCAGATCCCTGTCAATGCCCAGTGAGGTTGCGTACCTGTAGAGGCCATCGGCTATGGCGTTTCCAGGGCCATTCCTCATGGCTATATCCTGTATCATGCGGTTGATCCCGCTAAAGTTGTCAGAATAATACGATCCTATGGCAGCATCGTCTATGAGGCCTGCCTTCAGAAAGTGCCTAATTGCTGATATGATCACACCGGTGCTTATAGTGTCCATCCCTAACCTGTTGATCTCATGGTTCCATTCGACTATGTTCTGAAAGCTCGTGTTGCCAAGAAGCGGGCCGAGAGCGGCAACTGTTTCGTACTCTGGGCCATCTACCGTCAGGCCGTTGTATCTTACCGTCCTGCCGCAGCCGATCACGCATGCGGCGCAGTTGTAGCTCGATACCTGATATTCCTCATGGAATTTTATGCTGCTCAGATCGTCGAACTGAAAGCTGCGATCCATGAAGTAGTTCGCAGGAATATCGTTGAAGCCAATTCCGCCGTCCATCCAGATCATGCTGCCATAGCTCCTGAAACCTGAGACAACAGGCGATTCCATTATGGATTTCGAAGCCTCTTTAACAGCTCTGTTGTATTCGATCCTGTCGTTCACCTCAACGATCTTCTTGCCATGGACTGCAATGGCCTTGACCCTCTTGGATCCCATCACAGCGCCAAGCCCAGTTCTTCCGGCTGCACGGCCTTCATCGTTCATTATTGAAGAGAAGAGCACGCGTTTTTCTCCAGCTGGTCCTATGCACATTACAGAATAGTTCCCCCGTTTCCTTATCGCATCCTGTGTCTGGTATATATCCAGACCCCAGAGTTCTGGCGTCTCCTCTATCCTGAATTCTCCGTCGTCTATGAATATCGATACTGGTACGTCTGATATTCCTGTTAGGATGATGCCATCCAGTCCGGATCGTTTCAGTTCGAAGCCGAACCTGCCCCCTGAATTTGACTCGCCCAGGAATGTTGTCAGTGGGCTTCTGCTCACGACCTCATGCCTCCCAGAGTTAGGGAAAGCGGTTCCAACAAGTGGCCCTGTTGTTATTATGATCGGATTCTTATCTGAGAATGGATCGAAGTTGCCGCCATATTTTGTGAAGAGGTATGCGCCAAGGCCTACGCCTCCTATGTATCTTTCCCATAGATCCTCTGAAAGACTATCCGTCCAGATCTCTCGGTGCGATAGATCTACAAACAGCAATCTGTTCCAGAAACCACGCAAATCAATCACCGTACGCTTTGAGGAATATGGATCTGACATCCTCGTCGCCCGCAATCACCGGATTGAAGGCGAGTTCGCTGTCTGCTAGGGCCTTCTCGACCATCTCATCGATACTGCGCATGTAAACGTCTCTTTGAATCCCGAGTTCCTTTGCCGTTGTGGGCTGCCCGATCCTACCATAAAGATCCTTAAGTGCGGATATTGCGTCCTTATAGCCAAGTCTTTCCGCTATTCTATCATATTTCATCTTCGCATTGGTGTCCGACGAGTTGAATTCGATCACGTAGGGCAGGAAGAGACCGACGCACGTACCATGAACGACATGATGCGTGGCTCCGAAGCTATGTCCCAGTGCATGTGCAAGCGCCGTACCACTGTTTGTGAATGCTATGCCAGCCATGGTTGCGGCAAGATGCATGTTCTCTCTCGCATCCTCGTTCCCATTCATGGATCCCTCGATGTTTTTGAATATGGTCTCTATGGCCTTTTCGGCCATGGCATCCGTAAATATCGAAGACGTGTTGGCGGTCAGCGCCTCAAAGGAATGCACCAGTGCGTCAACTCCCGTGGGCCTTATTATCTTTGGATCCGATGGTACCAGGGAGGAATCAAGTACTGAAACGTATGGGACAAGGTCGAAGTTTCCCAGAGCGAGTTTTCGCCCTTGATTGGCGAGGACAATACCGAAGGAGACGTCGCTGCCCGTTCCTGATGTTGTGGGTATGGCTATTATCTCTGCCCTTAGGTCAAGCGGCTCAAAGGGATTCACCTCTTCCAGGCTCCTCTCTGGATAGGAAATTTTTATGTCGAGGGACTTGGCGAAGTCTATAACGCTGCCGCCTCCAAGGGCTATTATCGTCCGTGGCTGAAAGCCTGAGAGGTTCTTGTAAGCTAATTCTATCGCAGAGATTTCTGGTTCAGGCGTTACATCGTCAATCGTGCGGTAATCAGATCCCTGCAGAGCATTCCTTATCCTATCGCCGAAGATCCTCATTATGTTCCTGTCACTCACAAGGAGAATTGGCTCCTTCAATTGCAGGGTTTCCTTCAAGGAATCTATTATATCTCTTTGCTGGTATATCTTTCTCGGAAGTGTAATTATGCTCATGATATCACGAGATGTACCTTGTTGGTATCATCTGTGCAACCTTTACCATTGCTATTGCCGCAGATGCATACCTTAGAATGAGCGCCATGTTCCCTTTGACCTTCAGCTGTCCGGTCAGCATAGCTTGGGTTGGATTTATTTTCCCGTCGATGATCTTCTTCCAGTTGGCGTACGTGGCTGTGAGAACGAATGGTGCAGAACTGTTTTCATCTCTGACCATCTCGCATTTCTCACATCTACCATCCTTAAGGTACAGGGTGAAGGAATTGAACTCAGGCCGCTCGCTGAGACTATCCGGATCTGATATGGTGAACATTATGGGATCCTTCCAGCCCTTTCCTGCCTTGTTGTAATCCGGCGACTCAGAGAGCTTCTTGCAGTATTCATCAACCCATGCCTGGGATGGAAACAATATCTCATCTGCCATATAATATATATGAATAAATACGTATTTAGCCTTTTCCAATGAAATCTGGGTCGTTCTGATATGAGATAGATATTATGGGAAACCGGATCATTACTTTTTACCTGTAAAGAAGCTTTATGTAGTTTCTCCTCTCCGTTTCAGCCTCCTCATCAGATATGCCTAGAACCTTTTTCATGGTATCAAGACAGGCATCGAGATGGGATAAGCCGGAATCTCTTGAGAAGATGAAGTATCCTTCTCTCCTCCAGAGTATGTCATCTGCGTGTACCGCCATTTCATAAAGTGAGTCATAGGCAAAGCTGATCTGATCATTTCCGTCAAGGTCGTACTTCTTAGCTAGATCTGCCTTGTACTGAGCTAAGTCCCTCCGATATTTCAGGACAACCCGGGTTTCTCCAGAAGCTTTCTCTAAGGACTTAAGTACCTCACGTGCAATCTTTAGTGCGATTGTTCTGTAGGTCGTTAGCTTTCCACCCACCACGTTGATTATGTTTCCGCTGCTGATTATTCTGTATTCTCTGCTTATAGATATTGTTGGGAGTTTGGGGGAAGCAGTAATTCTCAACAGCTTCAGCGATGAGATACACGCTATTCCTCCAATGGAAATATTTTTAAAGTGTGTATC